>DATHKR010000317.1:0-7693 GCA_035489015.1 Kofleriaceae bacterium
TCTCGATCTGTCACTGTCTCGCGTGCCAGAAGCGCACGGGGAGCGCGTTCGGCATCCAGGCGCGCTGGCCATCCGATCGCGTGACGATCGAAGGGCGGGTACAGGAGTTCGTCCGGGTCGGCGACGAGGGGAGCGCGGCGACCTTTCGTTTCTGCCCGACCTGCGGCTCGACGGTCTACTACACCAACAACAGCATGCCGGGCTTCATCGCGGTTCCGGTCGGCGCGTTCGCCGATCCGACGTTTCCGCCCCCGCGCGTCTCCGTCTACGGCGCCCGGCGCCACCCCTGGACCGAGATGCCGAACCTCGAGGTCGAGGAGGAGCTCGACTGACGGGCTCCGCGGCGTCACCGCCCCAGGGCAGCCCAGAAGTCGCAGTGGTGATCTGCGGCGAAGTCGGTCTCGACCGCGCGGGCCGGCGTGTCGAGCGAGAGCACCCGCTCGCTGTCGGCCCGGAAGCGCGGCCAGAAGCGACGGCCGGGCCGGTTCGGCTGCCCTGTTCGCGCGAAGGTCGTCCAGTAGTCCACCATCGCGGCGGCCAGCTGCTGCTGGTCCTGGTCGAGCGGCTCCGACGGGACGCGTGACGGGCTGTCGAACAGGTACTGGACCTCGGCCGCGTGATAGGCCCCGTAGGGGAAGCTGACCGGCGGCAGGAACCGCTGCGGCGCGTCCTCGTCGTTGAACTCGAAGGCGTAGGTCGGCACGTGCGCGGACAGGAGCAGCTCGGCGCGCCGCGCATTGCAGGCGAAGACACCGTCGGTGCCGAGCGCCGCCAAGGCCTCGCCCGGGCTCGCGTGGTCCTCGAGCGGGTACTCGGCCGCGAACGGCGCGGTGGCGGCCTCGGGGATCCCGAGCGTCGCGGCGATCGCCGCCGGGTATCCCTCCGGCGTGACCGGACCGGCCACCAGCTCGATGTTGAGTGCCACGAACAGGCGCCACTCGTCGTGGTTCGATCCTTCCAGCACCGGCACCTGGTTGAACTGCCCGCTCTCGAACGCCGTCCGGGGAGTCTGGGTGAGCACCAGCCCGTCGATGACCGGCTGCGCCGACGGGCTCGGCCCCTGGTTGGCGAGCAAGGTCGCGACCGGCAGCGCGCGCAGGCATGCGGCGGTCTGATCCGGGCACCCGGCGCGGTCCGCCAGCGCCTGCCCGCGCTCCTCGCCCACGGCCAGCGTCGCCGGCGCGAGCAGGTAGGCTCCGCTCTCGACGATCGCCCGCTGGAACAGCCCCGCTGCCAGCGGCGAGGCCAGGTGCGCGGTCACGCTGCTTCCGCCGGCCGATTCGCCGAAGATGGTCACCCGGTGCGGATCGCCGCCGAAGCGCGCGATGTTCCTCTGCACCCAGCGCAGCGCCGCCTGCTGGTCCAGCAGTCCATAGTTGCCCGACACATGGTCGGGCGACTCGGCGGTGAGCGCCGAGTGCGCCATGAAGCCGAGCGCGCCCAGCCGGTAGTTGATGGTGACGACGATGACGTCGCCCGCCTCGACCAGCCTGGTCGGATCGTAGCCGTCGCTCTCGCCGACCAGGAGCGCGCCGCCGTGCATCCACACCATGACCGGGTGCCCGCGCAGGAGGTCGCGGTGAAGGAACCCGTCCTTCGGCGTGTAGACGTTCAGGTAAAGGCAGTCCTCGCTGACCGACGCCGTCCCGAACGGCGACGCCGGCTGCGCACAGTGCGGCGCGAACGCCGACGCGTCGCGCACTCCCTCCCACCGCGCGACCGGGCCCGGCGGCTGCCATCGCGCGCCTCCCGTCGGTGGGGCGGCGTAGGGAATGCCGCGAAACGCCCGCACGTCGGCCGTCTCGACTCCCCGCACCAGCCCCCGGTCGGTCAGCACCAGCGTGTGGCCTCCGCCGGCCTCCGCGGGCCGACCGCCAGCGCCAGCGCCGGCGAGGATCACCGCACCAAGCATCCATCGAGCCAACCCGAACGTTCCGCGCTCTGGCTTCATGGTCATCTCCTGCCCGTGGCGCCCGACTATCGAGCGCCGGAAGCCTCGGCGCTTGGATCGAATTGCCTTCGGCTTGCGCCGGGGACCGGTAGCGCGACCCTCAGGGCGGGCGCGTGCGCTTCGCGGCGAGCTGTGCCGCGAGCGCGATCGCGCGGTCGCGCTGCGGGTCGGCACCGGCGGCGTAGGGCAGCTTGCTGGCGATCGCGACATCGGGCGGCACGCCCTTGCCTTCGAGCCTGACGCCGTCGATCTGCACGTCCTCGACGGCCAGATAGAGGAGCGACCCATCCGACAGCGGGATCGGCGTCCCGGCCAGGAACGCGCCAGCCGTGCGCTCGCCGACCAGCGGCCCGATATCGTGCTTGTGGAACTCGTACGCCACCAGCTCCTTGCCGCTCCGCGTCTGGCCGTTGATGACCAGGACGACCGGCCTGGCCCAGCCCGTGCGCCACACGCGCGCCTTGCCGTCTCGACCGACGAACCGCAGCGTCGGAGCGACGGGATTGAACAGGTTCATGAGCTCGGGCGGACACCCACCCCAGCCGTCCCGGAGGTCGATGACGAGCGCGTCGGCGCCCGCGAAGCGCTCCTGGATCGTCCGTTCGAGCAGGGCAAGCGGCCTTGGTCCCGCGCACGAGTAGACCTGGGTGTACGCGATGCGTCGGCCAGCTCGCTCGACGACGACGCTCCCCTTGTCCTGGGCGTCGATCCACTCGTCCGCCGGCTTCGTCTCGCGGGGGATGACGCTCACCGTCAGCAGCCGCGAGCCCTTCACCCGCTCGATCGCGAGCGCGACCGGTCGCCCCAGTCTCCCCGCCAGCGACCGCACCGGATCGAATGGCTTCCCATCCGCCGACACGATGCGGTCTCCCCGGAGCAGGCCTGCCCGGGCCGCGGGTCCGCCGCCGAAGACGTGCCGCACGAAGGTGGCGCCCTCGATCCGTACGAGATCGACGCCGATGCTCTCGAAGCTGGGAGCCGGGCCGGCGATGATCGACGCGTACAGAGACCGGAGCTGCCGGTTCTCGAGGCTGTCCCTGGGATAGTAGGCGGTGTGCGAAGCTCCGAGCTCCGCGAGCGCCCTGTTCGTGAGCCGCTCGAACTGCGTCGCGTCCACCGCCGCGGCGCCGTAGCCGCGGTGCCGCGTGGCCCAGATCCTGGCTCGCCCGGCGTCCAGGAACCGCTCCTGGACATGGCGCACGATCTCGTCGCCGAGGGCGACGTACCGCTCTCCTGCCTCCACCCGGGCCCCGCCGATCGCGAGCGCGGCAGCGAGGCAAACGATCCACGAGGTCCTCCGCATCACCGCTGGCGAGCTCAGGTCGGCGAGCGCGGGATCGTGCAGGTCATTGTGGTCTGGCCGTCGATCGAGGTCGCCTCGATGGTTCCGGCGTGGGAGCGGACGATCTGGGCGGCGATGTAGAGGCCGAGGCCGAGGCCGGCGGGGCTGGCCTCGGTGCCGCGGCGGTAGGGCTCGAACATGCGGGCCCGGATGGTCTCCGGGATGGCGGGGCCGCCGTTGGTCACCTGGAGGCGGAGGTGCGTGGCGGTGAGGTGGATCTGGACTGCCACGCTGGTGCCGGGGGGGCTGTGGGTCAGCGCGTTGGCGAGGAGGTTCTGGAGGAGCTGGGCGAGGCGGACGGGGTCGCCGGTCATGGGGCCGTTGGCGTCGGTCTCGAGGGTCACGTTGCGGTCGGGGTGGATGGCGCGGAGCTCGTCGACGACGTCGCGGAGGAGGGCGGCGATGTCGGCGATGGCCGAGGGCTCGAGGGCGATGCCGCCTCCGAGTCGGCCGCGGGCGAAGTCGACGACGTCGTCGATGAGGTGGGTCATGCGGTCGACGCTGCGGGCCATGCGGCGGGTGATGGTGCTGGCCGGCTCGGGCAGGGAGGTGGCGGCGAGGACGTGGGTGCCCATGGCGATCGCCTGGAGGGGGCTGCGGAGATCGTGGCCGAGGACGGCGATGAACTGCTCGCGGAGCTCGGAGGTCTCGCGGGCGTCGAGGAGGGCCCTCGATGTCGCGGCTTGCTCGGCCTCGGCGGCCAGCTGCAGGCCGACCAGCTCGGCGAACAGCTGGAACAGCGCCAGGGTCCGGGGGTGGGAGAGATCGACGGGGCGAGAGTCGAGGGCGCAGACGTTGCCGAAGTAGTCTCCGCCGGGCAGGAAGATCGGGACCGCGATGTAGCTCTCGAAGCCGTAGAGCTTCGGGGTGGCGTGCTGCGCGTAGCAGGGATCGGTGCTCGCGTGGCTGATGATGATCGCGGCGCGCGCCTGGCGAACCTCGGTGCAGAGCGTCGTCGAGACGTCGAGCTCGCCGCCGGGCTCGAGCCCGAACTCCATCTGGTCGTTGACGGCGCAGCAGGTCCAGCGGGTCTCGGTCACGCGCGCGACGAGCGCCAGGCGGAGGCCGGTGATCTCGGTGATCACCCGGAGCATCGTGGGGACCGCGGCGATCTTGCTGACGGCCGCGATCGCTGCCTTGGCGTCCTGATCCTGGAAGCGGTCCGTGGCGCTGTCCACGGCGGAGGGTAGCATCGCGGGAGCGGTGCCGCCGACGAATCGCGGTCCGCCGCGACGAAGAGCGCGATCCTCGCCGGCGACGAGTGCAGCCATCCACCGCCCTGGCGACTGGACAGGTCGCGGGTTACAAACGGCGGATGGACCCCTTCTCCATGGTGGTCGGGATCGTCTTCTTCACGACGATCGGCCGCGTGGTCGGCAAGGCGGTCGACGCGCGCGCCAAGGCGCGATCGCGGGGCGCCGCGCTCGGGGGAGAAGCCGTCAAGGAGCTCGAGGGGCTGCGCTCCGAGCGCAAGCTGCTGGTCGAGCGCATCGAGAACCTCGAGACGATCGTGTGCGGCGTCGACTACGAGCTGAACCTGAAGCTCAACAAGTTGCTCGACGAGCAGCGGATGCTGACGACCGGGGCCACGGCGCCCGCCGCGCCTGCCGCCCCGGCCCCGGCGCACGGGTCCGCCGAGCCGGTCCCGGCGCGGGCGAGCGCCGCGGCTGACCTGGGGCACGAGCGGACCCGGACCGCGCTGGTCACGCCGGCGGTGCGGTCGGCGTCGATCCACCCGACCGGCCTCGCGCCGGGCGACATGCTGGCAAACCGTTACCGCGTCCAGCGCCTGCTCGGCAAGGGCGGCATGGGCGCGGTCTACCTCGCCCACGACGAGGTGCTGGGCGACGTCGTGGCGCTGAAGGTGATCTCGAGCGCGTGGGCGGCGGACGAGGCGGCGATGGTCGAGCGCTTCAAGCGCGAGGCGGCGGCGGCGCGCAAGGTCAGCTCACCCAACGTGATCCGCATCCACGATCTCGGCGAGGCGCGCCCGGGCATGCTCTATCTGTCGATGGAGTACGTGCAGGGCCGCACCCTGGCCGACGTGATCACCTCGCGCGGCCTGGTGCCGCTCGCCGACTGCGTCGACATCCTCGGCCAGATCTGCGTCGGGCTCGAAGCCGCCCACCAGGCCGGCGTGATCCACCGCGACCTCAAGCCCGGCAACGTCCTGGTCGGCGAGCGCAACGCGGTCAAGATCATCGATTTCGGGCTGGCCAAGGCGACCGCCGCCGACGGCATGACGGCGACCGGCATGTTGATGGGCACGCCCTATTACATGTCGCCCGAGCAGGTGCGCGGCCGCCGCGTCGACGCCGCCAGCGACATCTACTCGCTCGGCGCGCTGGCCTACCACCTCGTCACCGGGCGGCCGCCGTTCTCGGGCGAGAACGTGATCGCGGTCGGCTTCGCGCATCTGTCGGAGATGGCAGCTCCACCGCGTCAACTCCGCGTCGAGATCGGCGCCGAGCTCGACCGGACCATCATGTGGTCACTTGCCAAGGAGCCAGGCGAGCGCCCGCGCTCGGCGGCCGAGTTCCGCACATCGATGACGGCGACGACGACGGCGGCGGCGGCGGGCAGGGAGTGACGCCGCTCGAGGCGGTGGCCCTCACCTCGACCGCCGCTGCGCCGCGATCCAGGCGTCGATCTGGCGCTCGAGCACGTCGAGCGGAAGCGAGCCGCCGAGCAGCACCGCGTCGTGGAACGCGCGGACATCGAAGCGGTCGCCGAGCGCGCGCTCGGCCCGCGTGCGCAGCTCGCGGATCTTGAGCTGCCCGACCTTGTAGGCCAGCGCCTGGCCCGGCGTCGCGATGTAGCGGTCGATCTCGTTGGTCGCGTCGAGCCGCTGGCGCGGCGAGTTCTCGAGGAAGTAGGCGAGCGCCCGCTCGCGGGTCCATCGCCTGGTGTGCATCCCGGTATCGACCACCAGGCGCACCGCGCGCCACATCTCGTAGGCGAGCTGGCCGAAGCGGTCGTACGGGTCGTCGAGCAAGCCGAGCTCGCCGGCCAGGGTCTCGCTGTACAGCCCCCAGCCCTCGCCGTACGCGGTGTAGTAGCCGAACCGGCGAAACGCGGGCAGCCCCTTCTGCTCGGCGGCGAGCGAGGTCTGCATGTGATGGCCGGGGACCGCCTCGTGGAGGGTGAGCGGGACCATCTCCCACTTCGGCCGGGTCTCGGGCCGGTAGAGGTTCACGAAGTAGGTGCCGGGCCGCGAGCCGTCGCCGGCCGCCGGGTAGTAGAAGCCGGTCGTCACGTCGGGAGCCATCTCCGCCGGGGTCGGCTCGACCGCGTACGGCAGGCGAGGCAGCGTGCGGAACAGCTTCACCAGCGAGGGATCGATGCGCTTGGCCAGATCGCGGTAGTGCAGGAGCAGCTCGTCGCCGGTCCGGTAATAGAACCGGGGGCTGGTGCGCAGGTGCCGGAAGAACGCGGGCAACGTGCCGCGAAATCCCGTGCTCGCCATCGCCCGCTCCATCTCGCGGCGAAGCCGCGCCACCTCCGCCAGGCCCATCGCGTGCAGCTGGTCGGGCGTGAGGTCGGTGGTGGTGTAGCGCCGGGCCCAGTAGGCGTAGATCTCCCGGCCGCGAGGCCACTGCCAGGCTCCGACCGCCGTGGGCGCCGCCGGGATGTACTCGTTCGCGACAAAGGCACGGAACCGCCGCAGCGCCGGCAGCACGTGGCCGCGGATCGCCTTCTCGCCGGCCGCCGCGAGCCGCGCCTTCTCGGTCCGGGAGAACGCGGCTGGAAACCGCGTGAACGGGACATAGAACCCGCTGCTGGTCACCGCACCGACCAGCAGCTTGTCGAGCTGGGCGGGGATTCGATCCAGGATGATCCTGGGATGGATCAGCTTGTCCCCGATCCCCTCGCGCATGAGAGCGGTCACCTGAGCGACGTAGCGATCGAACGTCTCCAGCCGAGCGATCCAGTCCTCGTAGTCCTTGATCGTCTCGAACCGCAGCTGGCCGGCGAGCTGGCCCGCAGTCTGAACGCCGGGCGGCTGGCGGATTCCCTCCGGCAATCCCCCCATGTGGTCGGTGGGAAGCAGGTGCCAGTGCAGCTCGTACGCCTCCACCCACCACTCGCGATCGCGCCGGAAGAGATCGTAGTTGAGCCGCTCCGCCGCCGACAACGAGGCGCGCGGGATGGCGTCGAGCTTCTTCAGCACGGCCAGGTTGTGCTGATGATCCGCCGCGATCGCGCCGATCGATCGGTCGTCCCAGCGATCGTTCCACCGCCGATCGCCGAGCACCGACGCAAACGTCGGCGAGTGCTCGAGCTGATACTCCCACTCGCGAGTCACCAGCGCCGACAGCGCGGCCGACGGGCTGGCCGGCCGCGACTCGACCACGCCCGACGAGATCAAGAGGACGAGCGCGCAGACCGCCGCCCGGGAC
>DATHKR010000318.1:0-3691 GCA_035489015.1 Kofleriaceae bacterium
ATCGACCGCCGCGCGCCGCCAGAACAGCGCGGCGAGCCGGCGATCGGTGCGGCGGCGGATCCACGCGGCCAGCGCCAGCTCGGCCAGCGGCCACCCGCGCCAGGTGGCGCAGCGCGCGCCGGCGGCGTCCGGGGCCAGCCGACGGCGGGCGAAATCGACGCGGCGAGCGGCCGCGCGCCAGCCGGCGCGATCGGCGAGCACCCACGGCGCGAACACCTCGACCGGACCGTCGCGGCCGGCCATCGCCGCCGCCACCGCCAGCCAGGGCACCGGCTCCGGCGCGACGATGGCGATCACCGCGGTGCCGGCGCTGCGCGTCCCGGATGGGCGAGCCCGCGCGGGCGGGCGCGGCACGCGTCGCGGTCGCAGGTGAGACAGGTCCGCGTGGCGGGCGGCACCACGCGCTTGCGGTCGAGCGCGATGAAGGTGTCCTCGACCAGCGCACCGCTCTCCGCGTCGCGCACCACGCGTCGCACCGCCGACGTGCGCACGAGGCCGGGCGCGCCCGCCTCCTCGCGCTCGGTGGCCGGCAGGCGGTGGATCTCGGTCCGCTGCCCGGCCGGGCGGTCGCCGTGGACCAGGACCTCGAGCTCGCCGCCGCGGATCCGCACCTCGAGCCGGGCGCGCCCGGAGCGCGGCGCGAAGCGCAGGTCGACGTGCGGCCACAGGACCGTGGCGTCCAGGGCGTCGCTGCCGGCGCCGGCCACGGTCATGCTGTGCGCGTGGCGCTCGAGGATCCGCCAGCCCAGCTCGGCGGCCGCGGCGAAGAGGGCATTGGAGAGCAGGCAGAGGCCGCCTCCCGCGCTCGGCACCACGCATCCGCCGCGCAGCTCCATGCCGAGCCGGTAGCCGCGCGCCGCGGTCGGGCGCGGGACCGCGCGCCAGAACGAGAACGGCCTGTCCGGCGCGACCACCGCGCCCGACAGGTACGGCGCCGCCAGCGCGACATTGATGATCTTGCCCCGCTCGAGGCTGTCGAGGGCAGCGCGATCGCGGCCGTCGCGGGCGGTGCAGTCGCCGGCGGCGGCGGGGAGCAGCGCGGGGCGGACGCCGGCGATCGGCCAGCGCCGGCGGTAGAGCTCGTGCGGAAAGGCGAGCGGGCCGCCGACCTCCGGCCGCGCCCAGCCGGACGGGCTGGCCGTCCATGCGACCAGGCGCCGCGCGCGCAGAACGAGCAAGTTCAGCCGGCGCGCCGTCAGGCCGAGCCGGGACATGTCGCCAAGGTCGTGCGCGTCTCGCGGATCTCTCGCGCGGTCCGTTCGCATCCCCCTTGCAACGCGCGACCGACGTGAAACGTTTCACGCGCGGCCGCGACGCCGCGACGCCGCGACGCGCCCCGTGCCCTGCCAGGGCCCCGGCTACCGGCCGCGCCTCTTGTGGGTCCGGTCCTCCGCTTCCAGGTGGCCTCGCCATCGTCCGGCCCCCCATCGCGACCCTGCAGAGGGCTCGAAGGGAGGTGATCCGCTGCTACCCGAGGAGCGCGGCGGCTCGCCGGAGGGCGCCGCGATGGCCGCGCCTCGGGGCCTGGGCCCCGGCGGCGTTGCTCGGACCGTCGGCGACCGCGATCAGCGAACCCAGATGCCCGAAGGGCAGACGCCACGGATTGCTCCGAGGGGAGCCCCCGTTGCGAGGACGCGAGGCGTGACGACGGCCGCGCTCATCAACTTGCCCGGCGCGAGAGCCTGTGCGGCCCCGCTCGGTGCGCGCGGACGACGCGGCCGGCCGGCTCAGGGAGGCGAATCACCGCCGGCGCGACCGCGGACGAAGTGAACCACGACCGCGATGACTGCCGCGAGGAGGAGGAAGTGAACGCCGAATGCCGCGATGTTCCAGACGAGCTTCAGCGCGAGCCAACCGGCGAGGAAGAGAATGCCGAGGACGATCCACATGACCGTCTGACGATGCAACGGTCGATCCAGGCGCGCGACGCGCTGCGGCGATCGGGCCGCCGCTATCCGTGGCGTCGATGGTGGTGGATGTGGTGGCGGGCTTCGCCGAGTCGGCCGAGGATGGCTGCGGTCCGTACCGATGGAGGATCCAGTGAACGAGTACCTTCTCCTGATGCACGGCGGTACCAGCGCAGAGCCCGAGGCGTGGGCGGTCTACATCGCCGGACTCCGATCGGCTGGATGCTTTCTCGGCGGCAGCTCGATCGGGGGAGGCATCTGTGTGACGCGGTCCGGTTCGCCCCCCGACCTGACGCGCCACCTCGTGGGGTATCTGAAGATCAGGGCGGCCGATCTCGCCGAGGCGAGTGCTCTCCTCGCGGGCAACCCGGTCTACGAGGCGGGAGGCACGGTCGAGATACGCGAGCTGCCGCGGGACTGACTCTCGATCGCTCGAGCGGACCTGAATCCGGGCCGGGGATCCATTCCCGGGACTCGTGTCCGCTTCGGACCAGGCTCCGGACGAGGCCGGAGACCCGAGTCGATCGCGGGCAGATCAGGATGCGGGCCTTCCAGCGGCTCGGGACGGCGATTTCGGCGAGCCGCGGGATCCGAGCAGGCGGCGGCGCGGGCCCGCCGGACCTCGCCTCGCGAGCGCTGGTCTCACGCTTGCTCTACCGAGGCCCAGAGTCGACTCAACGGCTCGACATGGAGGCCCAATGAAGACCCTGGCGATGATGTCCGCACTCGTGCTCGCGACTGGCATGTTCACGTCGGCCTGCATGACGGAAGGCGAAGAAGACCCCGAGCTGGAGACCGCGGCCAGCGCGCTCCCCATCACCGCCGACTTCCTCGAGACCAAGGTCGTTCCCTTCGACGGCGGGACGATCACGCTCGACAACAAGCAGAGCGCACGGCTGACCGTGAGCACGGACCCGGGCGTCGACGTGCTCGTCACGGCGAGCATCGACGCGATCTGCACCGACGGCGAGCATGTCGTGGCCTTCGGTCGAGCGGCCGGCGGAGGACAGCCGCTCCTCGACATCACCGCCTTCTGCGCGAGCAACCACGTCGTTTCGATCTCCGACGCGACGGTCACCATCGAGCCCTGAGGCGCGCACGCGGATCCCGCCCGGCCCGGCCAGCCTCGGGCCGGGCATGACATCGCCGCCCTGCAAGAGGCCGTTCGGCGCCCCTGCAGTGCTTCGGCCCAGCGCGAGGCGCTCAGGCATTCCCTTCGCCCCGGCTCACGACCCAGCCAGAGCCGTCGATGGCGAGCGTGATCGGATCGACCGACACGCTGGCGCTGCCGAGCACGTCCTGGATCATCTCCTGCGTCGCCACGACCGCGATCGTCTCGCCGCGGTGCAGATCGGCCAGGTGTTCGATGGCGTCGGCGAGGCTTGCGCCATCCCCGACCTCGGCCATGGTCGTGAGGCGCCAGCCCCCCTGGTCGGCCAGGCTGGCAGCGGCGGCAAGTCCGCTCGGATCGGCGGCGACCGAAGACGCGACGAAGACACCGGACAGTTGCCGGGCTCCGATGAGCGCAGGCCCGCCACGGGACGCAATGGACTCGCGAGCGATCAGAAGGACGGTCGCCGGGCATTGCAGATCGCTCATGAGGGAACGATATGACATGGCCGGGCGCTCGCCGCCCGGCGGCGCCGCGCCGCTATGGCCCGACGATGAGTGGGCGGGTTTCCCAGGAGACGCCGCCCACGCCGTCGCGGACCACCGCGATGAGCCAGCCGTCGGCCGGCTCGTCGGGCGCGAGGAGCTCGGTCGGGTTGTGGCGGAAGCGCTCG
>DATHKR010000319.1:0-11377 GCA_035489015.1 Kofleriaceae bacterium
GGCTTGACGACCGTGCCGGACGAGCTGTTCGAGGCCCGGCACCTGGCCGAGCTGCGCATCACGGACAACCCGCTACCGCCCGGCACCGTGGAGCGCCTGCGCGAGGCGCTGCCCGACTGCAAGATCTACTGAGCGCGCCGCGCCAGCGGGCCGTCAGGATCTGGCAGCGAATCGACCCGCTCGAGCACGAACTCGAGCACCACCTCGCCCAGCTCCGCCTCCAGCTCGGGGACGCCGAAGAACGGCCCGCTGCCCGCGCGGCGGAACGCCATGAAGCGAGTCACCGGCTCGGCGTCCCCGTCGGGTTGCTGCTGCTGCTGTTCCAGGACCGCCGACAGCCGGTCGATCAGGTCGGCGTTCTCGATCGCGCCGACGGCGCGGAACGACCGGGCCACCTGCCGCGCGCGCTCGTGGCCGATGTTCCAGACGACCTGATCCATCCCGCCGTTGGCGAGGTCGTCCTCGATCGCCCACTGCGCCGAGATCGCGTCGACGACCTCGCCTGGCACGAGAGGACTCTCGTGGACCACGCTGGCGACGACCAGGGCGAGGACGTGGTCCAGTGAGGGCTCGTCGTCGTCGCGGAGGGCGCGCAGGGCGTCGCGGACCTCCTGCTCGGAGGGGCCGTCGTCGTCGCTGGACACCGGGGCGACGATAGCAGTTCAGCGGCGCGCCCGCGTCCCGGCGATCCGGTCGCGCCGGGCGTGCACGGTGTCGACCACGAAGCGGAGGACGGCGCGCACCGCGCGGGAGCGGCGAGCCTCGGGCCGGTACACCACGGACAGCGCGCTCGTGGCGACGACCTCGCGGGTCAGCCGGCGCAGGCCCGGCTCGGGATCGCCGAGCATGCACGGCAGCACCGCGAGGCCCAGCCCGCTCGACGCGGCGACCAGCATGTCGCTCATCTCGCGGCTGCGCAGCGCGATCGACGACGCCCCGGTCCGCTGCTCGAGCCAGCGCGCCGCCGGCGAGCCGGCCGCCGCGCCGTGGAAGCCGATGACGTCGTGGCCGGCGAGGTCGCCCGGGTCGACCGGGCGGCGGGCCAGGTAGGCCTCGGAGGCGTAAAGCGCCCAGCCGACGTCGCACAGCCGGCGCGCGATCAGGTCGCCGCGCACCACCGGCCCGGCCCGGACGGCCAGGTCCGCCTCGCCGTGCTCGAGATCCGCCGGCCGCGCGCCGCTCAGGAGCTCGAGCGAGACCTCCGGGTGCTCGCGGCGCAGCCGACCCAGCGCACCCGTGAAGAGCGCCGTGAAGCCGGACGGCACCGCCAGGCGTACGCGCGAGCGGCGCGACGCGAGCAGATCCGCGACCGCGAGCACCGCGCGCTCGACGTCGTTCACCAGCGGCAGTGCCTTCTCGCCCAGCGCGGTCAGGGTGAGCCCGTCGGCCCCGCGCAGGACCAGCGGCGCCCCCAGCGCGGCCTCGAGCGCGGTCAGCCGGCGGCCGATCGTCGTGTGCTCGACGCCGAGCGCCCGCGCCGCGCCGGCCAGGCTGCCCGCCCGCGCCGCGTGGAGGAAGTGCCGGAGGTCGTCCCAGTCGAGCTCGCCGTCCCTTCCCATCGGCTCAGGGTAGCGGATCTGCAGCCCCTGTGCATCGCTGCACATCCCTCTGCGAAGACGGGGAATCGCGCGGTGCGCCCGGTTCGGCCACGATGCCTGGGCGCCCACCGACCGGATGTGAAACAGCGCGCCCAGGAGGAACCCGTGACCACCCAGACCCTGCGCGAGCTCGTCTCGCGCCTGACCCTCTCCACGACCGCACTGGCCGCGCTCGGCGCCGCCCTCGACGCGCGCCTGGGCGGGCGCCGGCTCGATCCCGCGCTCGGCGCCCGCGTCGCCGACGTCCTCGGCTCGCTGGGCGTCGGCAGCGCCGTCGCCGAGGCGTCCCCCGAGGAGCTGCGGCCGCTGCGCGGCGAGATCCGCACCCACGCCCTGGCCGGCGCCCGGCTCCTGGCCAGCCACGCGGCCGGCTGGAGCCACACCGAGGCCGAGCTCCTCGACGCGGCCGGCGACGTGTCGGCGGCGCTGCCGGCCCGCCTCGCCGGCGAGGTGGTGCCCTCCCTCGACGGCCTGGCCGAGAGGCTGACCTCCCCGGGCGCCCGGTTCCTCGACGTCGGCACCGGCGTCGCGGTCCTGGCGGTCGAGATGGCGCGGCGCTGGCCGGCGCTCCGCATCACCGGCATCGACCCGTGGGAGCCCGCCCTTGCTCGGGCCGCGGCGCGGGTGCGCGGCGCCGGCCTCGCCGACCGGATCGAGCTCCGCCGTCAGGCCGCCGAGGCGCTGGACGACGAGGCCGCCTTCGACCTGGCCTGGATCCCGGGCATCTTCGTGCCCGAGGGCGCCCTCGCCGGCGCGATCCACCGGGTCCACCGCGCGCTCCGGCCGGGCGGCTGGCTGGTGATGGCGGCGCTCGCCGCGGACGGCGACTCGCTCGACGCCGCGGTGTTCCGCCTGAGGACGGCGATGTTCGGCGGGGCGGTCACCACGGCCCGGAGCGTCGAGGCCCGGCTGCGCGGCGAGGGAATGATCGACGTGCGAGCCCTGCCCGCCCAGCCCGGCGCCTTCACCGCGCTCCTCGTGGCGCGCCGCTCGCCGGAAGATCGTTCCTAGTGGAGCTCCTGCTGGCTCGCGACGAACAGCTCGATCGGCCCCACCTCGGTGTCGACCACGTCCCGCGTGAAACGCGCCATCCACGATGGGTGCTGGAGCTCATCGTGGACGGGCACCTCATGGAAGCTCGCGATCAGGTCGCCGCTGATGGTCAGCTCGCCGTCGTCGGCGGTCTCGCAGACCAGGCGGGCATCGTAGGGCCGACCGTGGTGACCGACCTGGAGGACCAGCTGGATGCGGCCGTCGCCGGCCGCGCGCCACCGGACGACCTCGTCCACGCCATCCTCGAGGCGGATCTCGGGGAGCTCCATCTCGAGCGGCGTCACGCCGGCCGCCTCGAGAGTGAAGCCCGGCACGGCCTCGCCGGCGGCGCTCGCCACGATGACGGCGCCCGGCGAGAAGATCTCGGCGCCAGTGATCCCCGGATCCGCGGCGTACCCGTACTCACTGGGCTGGAAGCGAAGCGGCTCGACCAGGCCCGACACCGTGATGGTCCCCGCGGACAGACCCGCCGGGTAGGGAGCGCACCGGTCCGGGCCGACGCAGTTCCCGCTATTGCAGCCGTCGTGGCAGAGGAACGGACCCGGATGGACCCACACCTCGCAGTCCCCGTCGCGCGCGACCAGCGCCGCGCGGGGCTCATAGGGACTGGCGTAGAGCGTGGCGCCCGCCCCGTGAAAGAACTCAAAGTCGCTCTCGATCAGGTAGATCCCGCCGGCCGAGTTGCCGAGGTACGCGATGTCCCGGTCCGCCTCGTCGAGGTGCTTCCAGCCCAGGTTGTCTCCGCACGCGGCCGACCACACGGCCACGACGACCGCGGCGAGCCGAAGGCGAAGAGCGGCGGTGATCCAGGCCGAGGCGACGCGGTCCATGAGCGAGTCCTTGGGCAAGAGACGACCCGAGCATAGGTGCCCCCCACGGGGATGGCGATCCCGCCTCGATCGCCGCGCCTGACAAGGCCGAGACGCGCGGTCTCGGTACCGTCGGAGTCAGCTGGCCGGCGAATCGGGCATCATCGAGACCGCGCCGGCGGCGAAGCAGAAGGGGCAGCTCGAGGCCAGCAGCACTGGACCTGCGCACGCGCCGCGCTCGAGCAGCTCCTCGAGGCCCAGCACGAGGTCGGCGCCGCCGACGTGGCCGTGGCGCTCACCGGTGCGCGGGATGCTCTGCGCGGCCAGGCCCAGGCGCTTCTCGAGCTCCGAGACCACGCCGGGCGACACCTGATTGCACACCACGCGCTCGACCGGCACGTCGAGCTCGGCGGAGGCGTCGCGGATGACGCGCTCGTAGTCCGCGATGTAGCGGGCGAACAGCTCGCGCTTGGGATCGGCGCGGATCGAGCGGCTGAACGGATCGCAACCGGCCGGCGCCACCGGGTGCCGCGTGCCGCCGTACTTGACCAGCACGTAGCCGTTCATCTCCGGCCGCGACACCACCGAGACCCCGCGAAAGCGGGCCAGCGAGCGGGGCGTGCCCTCGCGGCCGACCACGACGGCGGCGGCGCCGTCGGAGTGGGCCCAGATCGCGGTCAGGCGCAGATCGGTGCGATCGACGGTGTGAGCCCACTTCTCGGCCGTCACCACGGCGATGGCGCGCCGCCGCGGATCTTGCAGCCAGCCGCGGGCGACCTCGAGGCCCATGAGGATGCCCAGGCAGCCGAGGGTCATGTCGATGCCGGCGCAGCTCGCGCCGATCCGGTGCGCGATCTCCGTCGCCATCGACCATGACGGCAGGTAGTCGCGGCTGACGCCGGTGTAGAGGACGAGGTCGAGCTCGTCGGCGGACACTCCCGCGCGGCGCAGCGCTCGCTCCAGCACCTCCGCCGCCAGATCGCTCGGATGGCGTTCGTCGGGCGCGACGCTGCGCTGCTTCCAGCCGCGATAGTCCGCCACATCGACGCCGGCGGCGATGGCTTCCTCGGTGGTGGACCGCGACTCCGCGACCCAGCTGGCAAGCCCCAGGATCTCGATCGACGACATACACCCCCCTGAGTCGGCTCGAGTGCAGCCACCATAGCACGCGAAGATCGATCACGCCGTCGGTGACCGTTGGTGCTGATTGCCAATGATGCCAGTTACGCGAACGCGCATTTCCAGACTGCTGCGTCATGCGCCCACGACGGCGCCGGGCACCCACACACATGGATCCGGACGTGACCGAGCCGCGCTGCGGTAGCCCGCGCTGCGGTAGCATGAGCGGGCGTGAGCGATCTCGTCGCCGACATGCGGATCTGCTTCGAGCGCGGCTACACCGACGGTCTCCCGGTGGTCCCGCCGTACAGCGAGCTGGTCGACGAGATGCTGGCCGCGCTGGGCTGGAGCGCCAGCGACGTCCTCGCCGTCGACGAGGAGCTGCGGCTGGAGATCCGGGCCGAGCAGCTGGCCAGCATCGCCGTCATGGCCGGGTGCGAGCCGGCCTATGCCCGCGTGCTCCGCGCGATCGGCGAGATGCTCCTGGCGCCGACCTTCAACCTGCGCGGGGTCGCGACCACGACCGGCGGCGTGGCGGTCCTGGTCATCCTTGCAGGCCCGGTGGTCGGCGAGCTCGAGCTGGCCACTGGCAGCAACGCCCTGGGCGCACCGGTCCGGTCCGGCGCCACCATCGGCCGCTTCGCGCAGATGGTGCGCCACATCTGCGGCAGGGCGGGCGGGCTGCTCGACGAGTTCGGCACCATCGGCCACCCCGGCCGGCTGAGCTACTGCGTGGCCGAGCGGCAGGACACGATGTGGCCAGGATTTCAGACTCAGTTCGGCTTCGACGCCGGCGAGTCGTGTGTCGGCGTGATGGCGGCCGAGGGGCCCAACAGCGTGAACAACCACTACGCCGAGACCGGCGAGCACATCCTCGAGACCATCGCGCACGGCCTCGCCCACTGGGGCACGACCAACTTCTACTATCAGGGCGGCGGCTATCTGGTACTGATCGCGCCCGAGCACATGCGACTGGTCGCGGCCGAGTTCTCGCGCGAGGCCGCGCGCCAGTTCCTGTTCGAGCGCGCCGTGGCGCTGACGCGCGATCTGGCGCGCATCGGGCGCATCCCGCGCGGCATCGACAAGGCGCGAAACGTCGACCTCGACGCGCCGCGCTCACCGGTGGCGCACCAGGACCAGATCACCTTCATCGAGTCGGGCGGCAGCGCCGGCAAGTTCTCCGCCATCATCCCGGGCTGGGTCGCCAACGTGACGCACGTGAAGGGCCTCGCCGGCGGGCGCGTGGCGCTGTCGCGGAAGGGAGTCTTCTGACATGTCGATGGAGCACTCGGCCAGCTGCCGGCTTCTGGTGAGCCCGCTGCCGGTGCCCATCCCTGGGCCGCTCCCGGTCTCGGTCCGCGCGGCCGAGCGCAGCGTCCTCCTCATCGACTCCAGGAAGCCGAACTCGCTGCGCATCCTCGAGCACGCCGCGGAGCTCCTGCGGCGCGAGGGCGTGGAGGTGGCGCCGATCGCGAAGAAGAAGAACCCGGTCAACTCGGAGGAAGAGGCCCGCCACGCCGAGTTCGCCCGCCACCGCGGGCTGGTGCTGCTCGGCGTCTTCGATTGAGGCTCCTGCTCGTCGGGTGGTTCACTCGACGCGATCAAGCTCCAGCGGCTGGGCGCGACGGCGGTCGCGGTGCTGACGGCGCCGTTCCATCAGGTGCTGGAGCGCCACCTGACTCACTGGCGGCCGGAGCGGCCGTTCCCGACCATCATCATCGATCACCCGATCCAGAACGCGCCCGAGGAGCAGCTGCTGGCGCAGGCACGCGCCGTGGTGGAGGGCGCGCTCGCGTTCCTCCCGCCCGCCTGACGGCGTTCGATCAGTCGAGGCGCCGGAGGTAGTCCTCGATCGCGTCGTTGATGCGGTCGGGGTGCGTGACCGGACCCATGTGGCCCACGCCGGGGATCTCGACGGTGGTCACGCGCGGCAGCGTTCCGAGGAGCAGGCGGGCCACGCCGCGCGACGACGCGGGGGAGTCGGAGCCGACGATGAAGAGGGTCGGCACGTCGAGCCCGGCGAAGGTGGCCAGCGGCGTGGGCTCGGTGAAGCAGGCGTGCCACTCGTCCTTGACCTTGCGCATCGCGGTGGCGACGCCGGGCCGGCGCTGCTCGGGCATCCCGGCCCAGGTGCCCTGCCCCATCCAGTAGTCGACGAAGCGCTCCCCCGACTCGTCGCCCGCGCCGCGATCCACGGCGGCGCTGGTGTCGTCGCGCACCGAGGCGATCTCGCGCGCCGCCGGCTGGTCGGGGTCCTCGGCCATGAGCACGGCGAACAGGACCGGCTCGAACAGGATGAGCGAGCGCAGCCGATCGGGCCGGTCGAGCGCCGCGCGCAGCGCGACCGCGCCGCCGTAGGAGTGGCCGACGAGGTGGAACGGGTCGCCGGCGGCGCGGAAGACCGGCTCGAGCAGGCCGACCTCGTCGGCCAGCGTGAGCCCGGGCCCCTCCGGCCACGGCGGGCTCTTGCCGTAGCCGTACAGATCGGCCGCGAGCACGTGAAAGCGATCGGCCAGGCGGTCCATGAGCGGGCGCCACTGTCCCGACGAGCTCGCGCTCGAGTGAACGCACACCACACCGGGCCCGGTACCGGCCTCGCGGAAGGATGCAGCTGGACGGTCCATGCGTCCTTTCTACTCGATGACCGCCGCATCTGGCCAGCTCGCACGGCGGTGCCTCGGCGGTGGCTCGGCGATGGCGCCGCGGTAGCACCCTTCACCCTACAGGGGATCCGGGACCCGCACGCTGCGCTCGCCCCGTCGAGCCGCCAGGCCACGGTCGCCATCCCAGCGACGGCCCTCCTGCAGGCCATGGCCGGGCCATTCGTTCAGCCACCCGCATGAGCGCAGGCATCGCAGCGACCGTGTTCGTCCAGCGCGAGCGGGCCGAAGTAGCGGCGCAAGTTCCGCGGAGCAAGCGTCGCCGCATCGAACTTCTCCGGAAGGTCCGGTCGATGGCCAGCCGCGTGACAGGACACGCAGCGATTGATCCATCGCTCCAGCTCCGGGTACTGCTGCAGGTACGAGTCCGCCTTGTCGCGCGTTGGCCTCTTGCCCATTGTCCCGAGCATCCTAGCGCGGCCGGATCCGGCGAGCCGCCGATGTCGGCTCAGGTCTCGCCGGTCACGAGCGCTTGCCGACGGCGACGCCGGCGGGGCGCAGGATGTCCTCGCGGAGCGAGTAGCCCTCGCGCAGGACGGCGACCACGCGGCCGTCCTGCGCGGCGTCGGTCACCGGGACGAGGGCCATCGCCTCGTGGCGGCGCGCGTCGAACGGCTCGCCGAGCGCAGGCTCGTGCGCGACGCCGAGCTGCCCGAGGTGGGCGAGGAGCTCGCGGCGCACCAGCTCGACGCCGGCCACGACCTCCGGGTTGTGCTCGAGCTTGCGCGCGGCCTCGATCGCGCGGTCGAGATCGTCGACCACGTCGAGGAAGCCGCGAAGCAGGGTGCGGGTGCGCTGCTCGAGCTCGCGGTCCGAATCGGCGGCGAGCCGGCGGCGAGCGGCATCGATCTCGGCATGGGCCCGGTCCGCTCGTGCGCTGGCCTGCTCGAGGAGGCGGTCCTTCTGCTCCAGCAGGGCGTGGAGCTGCTCGACCTCCGCCTCGAGCATGGCGACGTAGCGATCGGCCCTGTCACCGGCGCCCGGCGTTGCTGCGCCGTCGCCGAGCGCCTCGTCCAGCTCGGTGGCCGCGGCCACGGCGTCGAACTCGGGGTCGGATTCTCGAGTCACGGACGGAACCTAGCAGGCCAGCTCCCGCAGCGCGACCGGCGGCGCCCGCTCGTGCCCGGGCGGTAGGGCATGCTCGATTGATGACCAGCGATGGCCAGCGAGCTCTCGACGACTACGACCAGATGGCGGACGTCTACGCCGACGATGCCGACCGCAACCCGATGAACGTCTCGTACGAGCGCCCGACGATGCTGCAGATGGCTGGCGAGCTGGGTGGCAGGCGCGTGCTCGATGTGGGCTGCGCCGCGGGCGCGCTCTCGGAGGCGATGGTGGAGCGGGGCGCGTCGGTCGTCGGCGTCGACGTCAACGAGGCGCTCATCGCGCGGGCCCGGCAGCGTCTCGGGGACCGCGCGCGGTTCCATGTCGCGGACCTGGCCGAGCCGTTGGGGTTCCTGCCCGCCGCCTCGTTCGATGTGGTCACGGCGTCGCTCGTGCTCCACTACCTGCGGGACTGGGGCTCGCCCCTCCGGGAGCTCCGTCGCGTCCTGCGACCCGCTGGTGCCCTGCTCATCTCCACCCACCACCCTGTCCAGGATGTGCAGATCGCCGAGCCTCCGGCACCGTACTTCGAGACGACGCTGCTCACCGACACCTGGCGCAAGGGCGGCCGCGAGTTCCAGGTCCGGTTCTACCATCGACCCTTGAGCGCCATCGTCGACGCGCTCGCCGACGCCGGCTTCCTCATCGAGCGGATCGCGGAGCCGATCCCCGACCGCGTGGCCTTCGCCGCCAACCCCGCCTTCTACGAGCGGATGAGCCGGTGTCCCTGGTTCCTGTTCATCCGCGCCATCCCGCGACCGGGCGCCTGATCGCCCCGGTCCACCGTGGGTTCCTCTGTAGCGCGGGCTCTACGACTCGCCGTCCGGCGCGGTCTGGTGCTTGTCGAAGCCGATGTAGATTCGCGCGTTGGCCGAGCGGCCGAGCTCCTTGAGCGCCTCGAGCTCGCGCAGCCGCAACAGCGCCGGGCTGGCCGCCAGCGCCGCCGCCGCGTCCTTGCTCTCGCGCAGCGCGCGGACATCCGCCTCGCTGCGCAGCTGCTGCGCCTCCGCCTCGACCTGGGCCTCGAGCCGAGCGGCGGCCGCCTGAGCCTCGGCGTCGATCTTGCGCATCTCGGCACGCGCCTGGGCGTCGATCTGCTGGGTCTGCGCCTTGGTCCGGGCCTCGACCAGCAGGGCCTGGCTCAGGCGCTCGGCGGCGAGGACCTTGTTCATGATCTCCTGCAGGTTGCCCGGGAAGACCAGGTCCTTCACATCGGCGCGCAGGATCGCTACCCCGTAGCGCGCCGCGATCTCCTTGACGTCGCGCAGGATGTCCTCGCTGAGTTGATTGCGGTTGGTCAGGATCTCCTCGAGCGTCATCGAGGCCAGCGAGCGGCGGGCGGCCAGCTGCACGTCGCTGTACAGCCGGTCCTCGAACTGCTCCACCTGGTGGATCGCTGCGCGCGGGTCGGTGACGCGGAACTGCACGATGATGCTGACCCGGATGGCGACCTTGTCCGCGGTCAGGATCTCTTGCCCCTTGATGGTGAGCTCGCGCTCGCGCACGTCGACCAGCACCACCTCGACCTTGCGCTTGCGGCGACCGAGCCAGTCGCGCTCTCGCGGGATCTCGTATCGTCCGGCCTCGAGCAGGCGGGTCAGGACGCCGTCCTCGTACCACAGGCCGCGGTGGGTGTCCTTGATGATGACGTCCTGCTTGGGCAATGCCGGCTCGCTTTCGAAATAGTGGCCCCGCAGCCGATCCGATGTGGAGAACGGGTCTTCAGATAGGCGCCTGCCGGACCGCGCCAGCGGAACAGACGCCCATGGCCGCCCGCTCCTGAATCGGCCGGGGCCGCACTGATCTGAACGGCGCAGGGCCGGATTGTCAAATGCGGCCGACCGCCGAGCTACGGCGCTCGGCGCGACGGGCGTGGTCGTCGGCCATACCTGCCAGCAACAAGGCTTCCACTGGTCGCCGGCGACCCCGGCCGGGTCGTTCGTGCCGTCTCGGCCCGTCCTGGGCGAGGAGGTCCGACCGCTGGCGGTCGACGCCGCGGGGAACGCCGTCGGGCTCGTCGCGCCGGCCGGACATACCGGCGCCCTCCAGGCGTTCAGGAGCTCGGCGGGAGAGATGACCCGCTTGCCGCCGCTGGTCGACGGCCTCGCGGCCATGGCCTTCGACCTGAACGAAGGCGGCACGATCGTCGGGCTGGCCAGTCCGCGGGCGGAGACGGCCACCGCGGTGTACTGGCAGGACGGCGAGATCCACCGCCTCGACGAGGTCGACGAGCTCGGCGGCAACGTCGCGGGTGCCACCGCCGTGAACGAAGGCGGCACGATCGTCGGCTACGCCAACACCGCCGATATCGAATTCCTCCAGGCGTTTCGCTGGGCGGGCCCCGGCTCGTTCGAGGTCCTGCCGCCCCTCGTCGAGATGGGCCTCGGTGATGCGGCAGACGTCAACGAAGCCGGGGTCACCGTCGGCCGCGCCGACGTGCCCGACGAGAGCGGATGGCCGGAGAACCGGGCCGTGTACTGGGACGAGCAGGGCGCCATCCACGAGCTACCTCGCCTCTACGAGACGCCCGAAGTCCAGGCCTTGGCGATCAACGACCGCGGCGTCATCGTCGGCTACGAGCAGACCCCGGAGTTCGTCACGACCGAGGCGCGTCTGTGGGTCGACGGCGAGGTCCACGACCTTCAGGGCCTGATGCCTGACGTGCCGGAGGAGTACCGGCTCGCCGTTGGGGCAGACGTGAACGATCGCGACGAGGTCCTCGCCCACGCCTTTGTCGAGGACGGAGGCCCGATCCGGTTGGTCACCTTGCTGCTGCGGCCCGATCTCTCTCGATGAGGTGCGCGGCGATGGCGCCGATGCCGTCGCCCGCGCCCTGGCAGGGGGCGGGTTCTCGATGGATCCGGAGAATCCGCTCCTCGAGGACGTTCTGCTCGAGCGGGCCGGCTCGTCCCTGACCGCCACGGGCTGGTCGCCGGACGTCTGACGATCGCGTCGACACGACGGGCTCGTCACGTCCCGGGTGGACCGCGCTGGACCATGGTCCACGTCGGTCCATGGCCGGGACATCGGC
>DATHKR010000320.1:0-129022 GCA_035489015.1 Kofleriaceae bacterium
CTGCCTCGGGGTGGTCTGCGGCCGCCTCCTTGAACTTGCGGAAGACGTGAGCCCAGCAGGCAGCCAGCTCGATGCCGGGACCTTCGCGGGCGCCGGCTTCGTGCGTCTTGAGCGCGTCGCACACGATGACGCCCTGGTAGCTCCCGACCAAGTCGGCGAACGTCGCAGCGCTCTTGTCGTCGCGGATGCGGTGGACGACTACGCCGGGCGCAGTCAGGCACCACATCTGCCATGGCTTGGCACCGCGGCCCTCCAGTCGCGGCCAACCTGTCTGGTCGAGCCCGATCACTGGTTGTGCCATCACGTGCGCGAACAGAGCGTCGTTGGTCGCGCGCAGCCGCTTCGCCACCGCGAACAGCTGATCCCACAGTGTCTGCGACGAGACCGTCAGTCCATGGCGATCGAGGATGCGCTCTTGTCGGGACAGCGGAATGTGGTCGAGGTACTTGTCGAGCGCGACCTTGATTGCGAACCCGAGCGAATAGCGTCCGCCAGGAGCAGCACGCTCGGGCCCAGGCGCAGTCTCGACGCAGCCGCCGCACCGGCAGACGTACTTCTGCTGCTTCACCTGGACCAGCCGGTACTCGACCTCGACGAGATCGATCATCTCGGAGGTCTCGAACTGCCCATCCATCGGATGGAGCTCGCCGCCGCAGCTCGGGCAGGCTCGATCCGCGGTGTCGAGCTCGAAGACTTGCTCGATCGCCGGCAGTCGAGGTTGCTCGGTCGGGCCCGCCTTGTCGGGAGGCTTCTTCGCCCGGCGGGATTTGCCCTTCGTCGGTGGCGGCGTGTTCGTCGCGGCCCTCTTGGTCAGCGAGTTGAGCAGAGCAAGCGTCTGCTGCAGTTCGCCCTCCCGTCCCTTGAGCGCCTCGAGCTCGCGGCACTTGGCCTCGAGCGTCCGGATCAGGATCTCATTCTGGAGCTCGAGCGCCTGGGCGATCCGGCGCAGCTCCTCGATGTCCTTCTCGCGGTCGATGCCAAGGCCCACGCTTTCGTTAGATCACACTCACCGATCCGAACCAAGAGGCGTCGACACCAATGCGTCGGGCGAGAGCGTCCTGCTTCCGACCAGCGCGCAGCCCTCGATGAAGAGCGCCAGCTCGCTGGCCGTGAGCCGCACCGGCCTGCCGTCCTCGCGCCACAGCTCAGCGAACCGACCACGCTCGAGCCGCTTCTGGAAGATGCAGAGCCCGGTGCCGTCCCACACCAGAACCTTGCATCCGGTGCGGCGCCGGTTGACGAACAGGAACAGCTCGCCGCTCAAGACCGTCCGACCCAGGTCGTTCTGGACCAGGCCATAGAGGCCGTTGAAGCCCTTCCGCAGATCGGTTGGCCGCGGGAACGCCCACACCCGGACCGCGCGGCTGGTGCCGAGAATCAACCCAGCCTCGCGAGCACCGCGACGGCTTCATCGAGCGTGAGACCTTCCAGACGGAACCCGGATGGTGAGACCACTACCGCCAGGCGTGCTGTCGGCTCTTCGATCACCTCGACAGGGACAAGAGCGGTCCGCGCTGGCGTCGAATCACGAGCAGTCGCCGTCCAGCGCCGTACCGTCTCCATCGACAGTCCCAGCTCCTTGCTGAGGACCTGCAAGCTGGCGCCGCCGTCGCGGCGCTGACGTGCCCAGGCGGTCACCCGCCGACGAAGCCCCTCGGGATACCGCTTGCCGCGGCCGCGCACGCGCGCGACCACCTGGCGGCGGAGATGTCGTCCTTCATGGTCGGCCATGGTCAGCCGGCCAACGGACCATGGATTCAGCCCAAGGTCACGACGGGGTAGCGCGAGACCTTACGGTCTGGTCGCCTGCGACAGCGACGAGACCGACGAGCTCGTGCAGTGCACGGACATCTGCAACGCGTGGATCGACTGCACCAACTCCGAGCTGGACGTCGACGACTGCGTGGACGCCTGCGAGAACCAGCAGAGCAACACGAGCCCCGAGTTCGAGGGCTGTGAGGATTGCGTCGACAGCAACGCGTGCGAGGAGAACGTCTGGCAGTGCGAGTCCGAGTGCGCCGCGGTGATCGACCAGTCGACCGCGACCAGCTCGCTCGAATCGACGCTCTGACGCGAGGCTCGATCTACCGCCGGGCGGTCGACGTGAGGACCGACTCGGCGGTGCGCTCGATCCAGCGCGTCACGTTGGCGTGCGGGAGGAAGCCCTTGCCGTCGGACACGTAGGTCTGGCCGGCCAGGACGTCGCGGTAGGGGCCGAAGCCGGCGACGCGGAAGGGGACCACGATGACCCGACCGCCGCCGGTGTTGCCCTGGTCGACGATGGTCCGGATCCGCTGCTCGGCGGCAGGGCGCTTCTCGGGCCAGTCCTCTCGCAGGGTGGCGACCTCGACCCGGCGGAAGGCGCCGACGGCGGCGAGCCCGGCCAGGCGCTGCTTCATTCCGGCGATCCAGCGCTGGTCCTCGGCGTCGTCGCCGGGGCCGTGAGCGATGACGAGCACGGTCTCGCGGGCCGGGTCGGCGCTGAGGGCGCGCACGCGGTCGACCAGGATGGCGTCGATGAGCGCGGAGTCGCCGACCCCGTCCTGGCTCATCGAGATGCGGGCGCGGTGGGCGATCCGGCGGGGCGGCTCCATCACGTGGCCGGCGTGGCCGGGTCCGGCGGCCGGTGCATGGTGGGGCGGCGCGGCGTGGGCGCGGATCGGCTCGGCCGGGAGATCGGCGCGCAGGCCGAGGATGTAGCGAGTCTCCTCGCGCCACGATTCGCCCGACACGAACAGGCGCACCACCGCGATGTCGGTGACGCCGCGCGCCTCGAGCCGGGCGACCGCGGCCTCGATGGACGACGGGACCGCCATGCCGTAGCTGATCTCGACCGGCCAGCGGACCCGGAGCGGCTCGACCGCCGCCTCCACCTCGGCGTTCCACTCGGGGCTGCCGCCGTGGGCCATGAGCAGGATCCCGCGCTGGCGGCGGGGGCCGGT
Organism: Kofleriaceae bacterium; assembly: GCA_035489015.1. GTDB lineage: Bacteria > Myxococcota_A > Polyangia > Haliangiales > Haliangiaceae > DATFRY01. The sequence goes on from DATHKR010000320.1 coordinate 2,943, forward strand.
CGCGGTCGGTTCCATCCCGCCTCCGCACGCGGCGAGGAGGGCGAGGAGGGCGACGAGGGCGGCGAGGAGGAGGACGGTCGGGACGGCGCGTCGCATCCGGAGGTTGTAGCGGAGCATTTCTGAAATTGAAAGTCAAATTCTATGAAAGGGTGTGGGCCGCGGCCGGTTGGCTCCAGAACGGAGACTCGGTTGGCCCTTCGGGCCTCCCTGCCAGCTCGAAGGTCGTAGACCTCGGCGAGCCAGTCGTCGGCTCAAGAAATAGCTTCGGTTGGCCCTTCGGGCCTCCCTCAGCTAGCTCGAAGGTCGTAGACCTCGGCGAGCCAGTCGTCGGCTCAAGAAATAGCCTCGGTTGGCCCTTCGGGCCTCCCTCAGCTAACCAGTCAGCTTCTTGAAGATCGTCCGCACGTGGATGCCGAGCCGGCCCGCCGCGCGCGTGCGATTCATTCCCTCGGCGCGCAGCGCCTGCTGCACGAGGATCTCCTCGCAGCGGGCCAGCGCGGCCGACAGGGTCAACCCCTGGTCCTCGATGAGCGACCACAGCTCGCGCTCGAGCGGCATGGTGCTCGGCACCGGCGTCGCCGACCCCGGCGCATCGAGCGCGTCGTCGTCGGCCAGCCCGAGCGCGGAGGCGTCGATCTCGTCGCCGCCGTGGAACAGCGCGGCCGACTCGACCCGGTGCTTGAGCTCGCGGACGTTGCCCGGCCAGTCGTACGAGGTCAGCGCGCCGCGCGCCTGGTCGGCCAGCCGCTTGGAGCCGCCGGTCGCCAGCGCGAGGAAGTGATCGGCCAGGACCAGGATGTCCTCGCGCCGCTGGGCCAGCGCGGGCACGTCGAGCCGCACCACCGACAGCCGGTACATGAGATCGGCGCGGAAGGCGCCGCGCTGCACGCAGGTGCCCAGCTCCTGGTTGGTCGACGCGATCACCCACGCCGCCGACTGCTCGACTCGATCCGATCCGACCGCGCGGTACTCGCCGGTCTCGAGGAACCGGAGCAGCTTGGCCTGGGCCGCGGCCGGCAGCGAGTCGACCTCGTCGAGGAACAGCGTCCCGGTCGCCGCCGATCCGATGAGCCCGAGGCGCGCCTGGGTCGCGCCGGTGAAGGCGCCGCGGCTGTGCCCGAACATCTCCGCCTCGACCAGCGTATCCGGCAGCGTCGCGCAGTGCACCGTGACGTACGGGCGCCGGCGCCGGTCCGACTGGTCATGCAGCGCGCGCGCGACCAGCTCCTTGCCGCTGCCGGTCGGCCCGCAGATCAGCGTCGTTCGCTGCGCGCTGGCGACCGAGGTGATGCGCCCACGGAGGCGATCGAAGATCTCCGAGTTGCCGACAAGGGGCGCGGTCCGCGCAGGACGGACGGCACCCGTAGAGAATCCCCCCGAACCCTCCAACTTCCCGCTCCTCTGTCGCTCGCCTGGAGAGCGATCGAAAGAGTTGCCCATTCGATAACAGCTAGTCAAGACAGACGCTGAAGACCGGCGTCTCTCTCTGCCCACCTGTGGGTGGCCTCACAGCTCGCGTGACCAGGTATCTCGACGGCGCCCCACCGGGGCAGTGTGACATCGGCGGATCGTCACACCACCGACGGGCCCGCCGTTCTGACGCGCGCCTACTCCGGGGCCGGCCGCAGGCGCTCGAGCACGAAGAAGCCGACCGCGACCCGGGTCGGCCCGAGCGCGTAGTACGCCTTGCCCAGGTAGAGCTCACCGCCGGCGCCATCGACCTCGACCAGGTAGTCGCGAAGCCCGCGGCTGGGGCTCCCCCAGCGAACAGCCCGCCGAAAGACTGATCCGGAAGCGTCCGGGGGAACCCCGGTGGGGCTCCACGGGCGGTTGCCGCCGCGGCCATAGTCGAGCAGCGCGGCGTGGAGGTAGGCGTTGTCGCGAGCGGTCGGGTCGACCGCGCCGACCCGGTACCAGCCGAACCGATCGCCGGTCACCTGCCACGGCGCCTGATCGGCGTCCTGCCGCACCGGACGGTTGTAGCCGAACAGCTCGCCGGTCCCGCGCCGCTCGAAGCCCTTGGCGAACTTGCGGATCCGCGCCGCCCGCGCCCACGCCGGCGTGTTCATGCCGCGGAACTCCCACCCGGCCAGCCGATCGAGGTCGGGCCGCGCCCCGCGCAGGAGAACCTCCTCGAGCTCGCCGCGCGAGCGTCCGACCAGCGCCAGGTAGGCCGCGGACGGCTCGCCGCCGCCCGCTCGCTCCGCCTCGCGCCCGTGCTTCACGACAGGAACCTCCGCCGGTTCTCGATCACATGGTGCGCGTTGCGCGTGGCCAGCGCGCTGATCGTTTCGGCCGGGTTGACCCCGATCGGGGTCGGAAACAGGCTGGCGTCTGCCACCATCAGGCCGTCGGCGTCGTGGACCAGACCGTGGGAGTCGGTCACCGCGTGGGCCCGATCGCCGCCCATCCGCGCGGTGCCCATGACGTGGACGGTGACGATCTCCATGTGGCTCTTCGGGATCCGCCGCGCGCGCAGCCCGGCCAGGTCGTCCGGCGATCGCAGCTCGCCGACCCCGGCGAACGGCAGGAGGATGCGGCGCGCGCCGGCCTCGAACAGGAGCTCGCACAGGAGCGTGGTCCCGTGCACCAGCTTGTCCGCGTCGGCGTCGGCCAGCTGATAGAACGCGAGCGGCTGGCCGCCGGGCAGGATCCGCACCCGACCGACCACGCTGTCCTCGACCAGCATGCCGGCCACCACCATGCGCCGGTAGTCGCTCATGAGCCGCCCGAGCGCGTCGCCGTAGCACGGCATCCCCATGGCGAGGATCCCGGGCGGGATGTTCACCGCCGCGAACAGGAACCCCTGATCCTGGAACTCGCGCACCTGGTAGGCCTGGTGCACGCCCTCCCACCCGCGCACGTCCTCGTCGAAGATCGCGACGACCTTGCAGTTGGGGTGCAGGCTGAGATTCTGGCCGAGCTGCCCCGACGGCGAGCGGAACCCGGAGCGGGCGAGCAGGGCAGGGGTGTGGATCGCGCCGCACGCCGACACCACCAGGCGGGCCCGCACGGTCACGCGCGCGCCCAGCCGCCCGCCCGGCTCGACCACGCGCGCCTCGACCCCGGTGGCGCGCTTGCCGCGGCGGAGGATCCGCATGGCGCGCAGGTCGGAGTGGAGCCGGGTCCCGAAGTGCAGCGCGCGCGGGACGTAGCTGACCAGCGCCGACTGCTTGGCCCCGGTCGGGCAGCCGAACGCGCAGTTGTTGGACCCGGCGCAGTGGACCTGGTTGCGCAGGTTGTCCACCACCCGCCAGCCCTTGCGGTCGGCGCCGATCTTGAGGAGCTGGTTGTCGCGCCCGATCGACTCGGGGTCCTGGGTGCGCACGTGCAGCCGCCGCTCGACCCGCTCGAAGTAGAGCTCCATGTCGGCGGCGCGGATGCCCTCGACCCGGTGCTCGCGGTCCCAGCGGTCGAGGATGTTCTCCGGCGTGCGCCAGGCCATCCCGCCGTTCACGACGGTCGATCCACCGACGGTGCTGCCCTCCTGGTACATGACCGGCGGCTCGCCCATCGCCAGCGTCGCGCCGCCACCGCGGTAGAGCTGGCGGATCATCGCGGACGCCTCGGCGGTGAAGTCGCGCGTCGAGTAGTAGCGGCCCTCCTCCATGAGGATCACGTCGAAGCCGGCCTCGGACAGCTCCGCCGCCACGACCGCGCCGCCGGCGCCGGAGCCGACCACCACCACGTCGCAGCCGAGGATGACGTCCTCGCGCAGGTCGTCGCGCGTGTACACGCCGCGCGGCACGTGATCGGCGCGGAGCGCCGCGGCGCCGGCGCTCACGGTCAGCTGGCCTCCCGCGCCGCCCGCGGCGCGGTCAGCGAGCTCGGCAGCGGGTCCGGCGCGATCAGCGACTCCTGGTGCCGCTCGATCGCCGGGCGGTGCACCTCGAGCCGACGCCGCGCGACCTTGTCGATCCACGCCTGCGGCGCGTAGCCGATCTCGGCCTGCACCGACGGCGCCTCGTAGTAGGCCAGGCAGAGGAGCTGCTTGGCGGCGCGGGCCAGCTCGCGGCGGGGCAGGAGCCGGCTCTCCCACCACAGCCGGTACCACGCCTCGGCTCGCTCCGGGTCGAGGCGACCCGCGCTCCGCCCGCGCGCGCGCGGCCACGCCGCCGCCGACAGGTCGTAGGTGGTCAGCCCGGCGACCAGGGCGCGCCGCACCACGCGCGGGAACGACCCGATGCTGAGCTCGGTGTGGTGCACCAGCCAGTCGACCAGGCCGAGCCGCACGGCCCCCTCGGGACAGACGACCGGGACCAGGCTGCCGAACAGCCGGCTCACCCGCGGCGAGTGGCGGTATCCAACAGGAGTTGAGCGAAGCGGATCGAGCGGAACCCCTGCGGGGCCTCCACTCGCCGCGTCGTCGCTCACGTCGCGCCCCCGAACGCGGCCAGGATCCGCTGATCGTGCCGCTCGAGGTAGGTGCCGATCTCGCGGGTCGCTCCCTCGTGATCGCCGGCCTCGAGGAGCGTCAGCATCCGGTCGTGCACCTCGAGGTACTCCGGCGGCGGCGCGATCGCGCCGGACAGCCGACGCGCGATGTCGAGGTAGACCGCGGACAGCCGGTTCACCATCCACATCGCCGGCAGCGATCCGGCCGCCTCGGCCAGCGCGCGGATGATCTGGAAGTCCTCGGCGGCGAACGCCGGCCCGTCGGCGCGCATCTGCCAGGCCCGCTCGACGTGAGCTCGCGCCGTGGCGGTGCCGCCCGGCGGCACCCGACCGGCCAGCGCGCGCAGCATGTCGACCAGGATGAAGCGGCGCAGCAGCAACAGGTCGGAGACCAGGCTGCCGATCGTCGGGCGATCGGGTCCGGGCTGACCGTGCGCCAGATACACCGGCAGCACCTCGATCATCCATTCGCGCACCTCGCGAACGACGATTCCAGAGCCGCGCCGCGCCGACACCAGGTTCCACTCGTCGAGCCGGCGCAGCGCTTCGCGCAGGGTCGGACGCGACGCGCCCAGCATGCGCGACAGCTCCCGCTCGGCCGGCAGACGCGTGCCGGGTGGATACGTCCCGCGCACGATGTCGGCCACGAGCGCGTCGAACACCGCGTCGATCTGGGTCGACACGGCGGGGTCATGGACGAGCTCGGCGGGGGATGTATCGGATTTGAGCGCCATGCGAATCCGGGAGAATACGGCGCAACCAGCGGGGAAGAGTGGTCAGACCAGCTTGTCACGGGGCCGCGCGTCGATCAAGAGCCTCACCGCCGCGCCATCCGCTCCACCGCCGCGCACGCGCCGAGACCTGAACTCGCCTTCCGGTGTCACGGCCGCACGGCTGCCGAGCGCAGCGCGTCACGAGGCGCGCACCCGGCGCGGGGGGAGGCCGTGCGAGTTGCACCCTCGCGCGCACGCTCTGCGCGTGGCTCCCCCGCGTGCGCCAACCACGCAGATTCGCCGCGGCCAATTGACGGGAAGGCGTCAGGTTCGTACGTTCCATTTCATGACCAAGCCGAAGTCGGGAAGCGAGCTTCCGGTCGAGATCCCGGAAGTCATTCCCATCCTGCCGCTCAGAAACTCGGTTCTTTTCCCGGGGAGCATCATTCCTATCGATGTGGGCCGCCGGAAGTCGGTGCGCTTGGTCGAGGACGCCATCTCGAAGGAGCGCCCGGTCATCGGGATCCTGACCCAGAAGGACGCCCGCACCGAGGACCCGGGTGAGGAAGACATGTACCGGGTCGGCTGCGCCGCCCGGATCCTCAAGGTCATCAAGCTGGCCAAGGACAACTTCAGCGTGATCCTGCAGGGAGTCACGCGCGTCACCGTCTCCTCGTTCGACGGGACCGAGCCGTTCATCGCTGCCCGGGTCGAGGCGCGGCCGGATCCGACCACGACCGACGTCGAGCTCGACGCCCTGGTGATGAACCTGAAGGACATCGCCAAGCGCGTCGTCAAGCTCATGCCCGAGTTGCCCAAGGAGGCGGGCGCGCTGGTCGACAGCGTGACCGAGCCGGGCCACCTGGCCGACCTCATCACCTCGAACCTCGAGCTCGAGGTGGCCGAGAAGCAGGAGATCCTCGAGACCTACGACCTGAAGGCGCGCATGCGCAAGGTCCTGCAGTTCCTGTCGCGCCAGCTCGAGGTGCTGAAGGTCCGCGAGCGCATCAACACCCAGGTCCAGGAGGAGATGGGCCGCAACCAGCGCGAGTACGTCCTCCGCCAGCAGCTGAAGGCGATCAAGGACGAGCTGGGCGAGCTCGACGACTCCGGCAGCGACCTCGAGGAGTTCAAGGACAAGATCGCGCAGGCCCGCATGCCCGAGGAGGCGGAGAAGGCCGCGCTCAAGCAGTACGACCGGCTGAAGAGCATGCAGCCGTCGTCGGCCGAGTACACGGTCACGCGCACCTACCTCGAGTGGCTGGTCGAGCTGCCGTGGTCGTCCGGCACCGAGGACCACATCGAGCTCGAGGAGGTCCGCAAGGTCCTCAACGAGGACCACTACGACCTCGAGAAGGTGAAGAAGCGCATCGTCGAGTACATGGCGGTGCGGAAGCTGAAGAACGACAAGAAGGGCCCGATCCTGTGCCTGTCGGGCCCCCCCGGCGTCGGCAAGACGTCGCTCGGCCGGTCGATCGCGCGCGCCATCGGGCGAAAGTTCGTGCGCGTATCGCTGGGCGGCGTGCGCGACGAGGCGGAGATCCGCGGCCACCGGCGCACCTACGTCGGCTCGCTGCCCGGCCGCGTCATCCAGGGCATCAAGAAGGCCGGCACCAACAACCCGGTGTTCGTGCTCGACGAGATCGACAAGCTCGGCCACGACTTTCGGGGCGACCCGGCCTCGGCGCTGCTCGAGGTGCTCGACCCGGAACAGAACCACGCCTTCAGCGATCACTACCTCGAGGTGTCGTTCGACCTCAGCAAGGTCATGTTCATCGCCACGGCCAACCAGCTCGACCCGATCCCGTGGGCGCTGCGCGATCGCCTCGAGATCATCGAGCTGCCCGGCTACACCCGGCAGGAGAAGCGCCACATCTCGCGCCAGTTCCTGGTCCCCAAGCAGCTCGAGGATCACGGCCTCAGCAACGAGCAGTGCGAGATCACCGACGACGCGGTGTACGAGATCATCGACTCGTACACGCGCGAGGCCGGCGTGCGAAACCTCGAGCGCGAGATCGGCAGCCTGTGCCGCGGCGTGGCGGTGAAGGTCGCCGAGGGCTCGGCCAAGAGCAAGGAGCTCATCGGCGCCGGCGACGTGCCGGAGTACCTCGGCCCGACCAAGTTCGTCAGCGAGGTGGCCGACCGGACCAGCGAGCCGGGGGTGGCGACCGGGCTGGCCTGGACCTCGGTCGGCGGCGACATCCTCTTCATCGAGGCGACCCGCATGCCGGGCAAGGGCAAGCTCACCCTGACCGGCCAGCTGGGCGACGTGATGAAGGAGTCGGTGACCGCGGCGCTGTCGTTCATCCGCAGCCGCGCGCCGGCGCTCGGCCTCGAGGCCGGCAACCTGGTCGAGAACGTGGACATCCACGTCCACGTGCCGGCCGGAGGGATCCCCAAGGACGGCCCGTCGGCCGGCGTCACCATGTACACCGCGCTGGTCTCGCTCCTCCTGGGGGTGCCGGTCAGTCCCGATGTGGCGATGACCGGTGAGATCACGCTGCGCGGCAACGTCCTGCAGATCGGCGGGGTGAAGGAGAAGCTCCTCGCCGCCCACCGCGCGGGGATCAAGCGGGTCATCATCCCCGAGCGCAACGTGAAGGACCTGGTCGACGTGCCGGACGAGGTCAAGCAGGAGATCGAGATCATCCCGGTCAAGCGGATGGACGAGGTCCTGGTCATCGCGTTGACCCAGCCCCCGCCGGGCATCGTGGACCTGGTCGAGCGCCAGAAGCAGGCGGAGAAGGCCGGGGCGATGGTCCCGCCGGAGCCGGGGGCGCCGCCCAGAGGCCCTCAGCCGTCGGCCTGAGCAATACGCGGTTCATGGCGCCCAGGTGGCCGGTTCCAGCCGGCCCCTGGGCGTTTTTTTGTTTGGCTGATCCCAGCCTTGACGCCCTGATACGAGGTGCTTAGGTTGCCGCCCATACCAAGCAGACCTCGAGGAGGAGGAGCCTGAGAATGGGCAAGATCATCGGCATCGACCTGGGCACCACGAACAGCGCGGTGGCCATCATGGAGGGCAAGGAGCCCAAGATCATCACCAACGAGGAGGGCGGACGCCTGACCCCGTCGGTGGTGGCATTCGACGAGAAGGGCGAGGTCCTGGTCGGTCAGATCGCGCGCCGACAGGCCATCACCAACCCCGAGAACACGGTGTTCTCGGCCAAGCGGCTCATCGGCCGCAAGTTCGAGGATCCTGCGACGCAGGACGAGATCAAGCGGGTCCCGTACAAGGTCGTCCGCGGCCCGAACGGCGACTGCATGATCGAGATCCGCGGCAAGCGCTACGCGATCCAGGAGATCTCGGCTCGCGTGCTGATGAAGCTGAAGCGCGCCGCCGAGGAGTACCTGGGTGAGCCGGTCAAGGAAGCCGTCATCACCGTGCCGGCCTACTTCAACGACTCGCAGCGCCAGGCGACCAAGGACGCCGGGCGGATCGCCGGCCTCGAGGTCAAGCGCATCGTCAACGAGCCGACCGCGGCCGCGCTGGCCTACGGTCTCGACAAGACCCAGGACCAGCTGATCGCGGTCTACGACTTCGGCGGCGGCACCTTCGACATCTCGATCCTCGAGGTGGGCGACAAGGTGGTCGAGGTCGTGTCCACCAACGGCGACACTCACCTGGGCGGCGACGACATCGACGCGCGGGTGATGGACTGGCTCATCGCCGAGTTCAAGAAGGACAACGGCATCGACGTCGGCAAGGACAAGATGGTCCTCCAGCGCCTCAAGGAGGCGGCGGAGAAGGCCAAGATCGAGCTGTCGAGCGTGCAGGAGACCGAGATCAACCTGCCGTTCCTCACCGCCGACGCGACCGGGCCGAAGCACCTGGTCATCAAGCTCAGCCGCGCCAAGTTCGAGCAGATGATCGAGGACATCGTCAAGCGGACGATGGAGCCGTGCAAGAAGGCCCTCTCCGACGCAGGCAAGTCGGTCAAGGACATCCACGAGGTGGTGCTGGTCGGCGGATCGACCCGCATCCCGATGGTCCAGAAGCAGGTGAAGGACTTCTTCCAGCGCGAGCCGCACAAGGGCGTCAACCCGGACGAGGTGGTCGCGCTCGGCGCGGCGGTCCAGGCCGGCGTGCTCTCGGGCGACGTGAAGGACATCCTCCTGCTCGACGTGACGCCGCTGTCGCTGTCGATCGAGACCCTGGGCGGCGTGTCGACGGTGCTGATCCCGCGCAACACCACGATCCCGACCCGCAAGGGCGAGATCTTCTCGACCGCGTCGGACAACCAGACCTCGGTCGAGGTGCACGTGATGCAGGGTGAGCGGCCGATGGCGCGCGACAACCGCACGCTCGGCAAGTTCCACCTGAACGGAATCCCGCCCGCACCGCGCGGCGTGCCCCAGGTCGAGGTCACCTTCGACATCGACGCCAACGGCATCCTGAACGTCGGCGCCAAGGACAAGGCGACCAACAAGGAGCAGAGCATCACCATCACCTCCTCGTCGGGTCTCAGCGAGTCCGAGATCGACAAGATGGTGAAGGAGGCCGAGTCGCACGCGGCCGAGGACAAGGAGCGCAAGGAGGCGATCGAGGCGCGCAACCAGCTCGACTCGCTCGTCTACGGCACCCGCAAGCTGATCGAGGAGAACGCGGACAAGATCCCGGACACCGAGAAGCTGCGCGCCGAGGAGGAGCTGAAGAGCGCCCAGCAGGTCCTCGATGCCAACCGCGAGCCGACCAGCCCGGGCGATCTCCGGGCCGCCCTCGAGTCGCTCCAGTCCGCGGCGCACAAGGTGGCCGAGGCCATGTACAAGGGAGCCTCGGGCGAGGGCGGAGGCCCCGGCGGCAATGGCCAGCACCCCGACGAGCAACAGCCCCGCGACGAGGGCGTGATCGACGCCGAGTTCGAAGAGACCACCTAGCCTCTTCGTGCAGTGACGTGAAGTGAAGACGCCCGCCGGCCCCACGCCGGCGGGCGTTTCGATTTTCGGCCGGCCGGCCGGCTGGGCTGGCGCGACCGGCACGACGGCACGACGGCACGGTGGCCGAAGCAAATTTGCGCGCCCCGGCTTCTCTCGTATCCTGAGCCGGTGCTGCGCTGGGCCGGCGTGATCGGGTTCGCCGCCTGGCTGGCCGGATGCGCGGCGCTCGGCATGGCCGACGACGGGACCAGCGTCTCCCTCGGCCCGCCTGGCCGAGGCGCCCTCCTCAACCCCGATGAGCTGCCGGTGTCCGGCGAAGGCTACTGGATGCCGCCGACCTGGGCCCACCGCGGCCTCCGCTACGGCACGACCGAGATGGTTGCCTTCGTGGTCCACCTCGGCCGCGAGCTGGAGCCGGCAAACCTCGGCCGCCCCCTCGCCGTCGCCGACCTGTCGCCCGCGAGGGGAGGGCCGAGCGCCTGGCACCGCTCCCATCAGACCGGGCGAGACGTCGACCTCCTCTTCTACGCAAGAGACGCAGCCGGCCGGCCCGTGGTCGCCGATGCCATGCGCCGCTACGGCGCCGACGGACTGAGCCTCCCAGGCTCCGGCGCGCCACCGGCCCACTTCGACGATCGAGCCAACTGGACCCTGGTCCGCGCCATCCTCGAGGACCCCGTCGCCGACGTCGAGTACATCTTCATCTCCGACGACCTCAAGCAGCGAATCCTCGACGCCGCCACCACCGCCCGCGCCCCCGCCGACCTCATCGCCGCCGCCGCCGAGCTCCTCCACCAGCCCTCTGCCGGCCTGATCCACGACGACCACATGCACGTCAGGATCTACTGCGCCCCCACCGATCGCCCCCTCGGCTGCCGCGAGGCCGGCTCCCTCCGCTGGTACAAGAAATCCTACAAGTACCGAACCAACCAGCTCCACCGAGCCACCGAGCAAGCCCTCGCCGGCCGCCTCCCCCCCGTCCTCCCACTCCCCCTCCCAGGCCTCCTCGTCCGCGGCTTCGTCCCCCGCTGACCCGAGGCACTTGGCCCGAGGCCCGAGGCGCGAGGCCCGAGGCCCGAGGCGCGAGGCGCGAGGCCCGAGGCCCGAGGCGCGACGCCGAGGCCCGACGCCCGACGCCCGTCCTTGGTCGCCTCGTTCGCGATGTGCGCCGGATCGAGCCCGGGCCTTCATGTCCGCCGAATCAAGTCCGCGGCGGGGAGTGCGGCAGCCGCCTGTCCGCGCGGGCTGAAGATCGGCGGCGCCGGCCTTCGCGATGTCCCCGAATCGATGGGCGCCGGATCGACCCGGGGCCTCATGTCCGCCGAATCAAGTCCGCGGCGGGGAGCGCGGCAGCCGTCTGTCCGCGCGGGCCGACGATCGGCGGCCCGGCCTTCGCGATGTCCGCCGAATCGAGTCCGCAGCGGGGCGCGCGGCAGCCGCCTGTCCGCGCGGGCTGACGATCGGCGGCGCCGGCCTTCGCGATGTCCGCCGAATCGAGTCCCTCGGGAACGATCGGCGCGGTCGGGCGCGCAGACCGCCCGCTGCGTGGCGCGATTGGCTGACGCGGTCGGCTGGCGCGGTCGGCTGGCGCGGTCGGCTGGCCCATCGGCTGGCCCGCGGTCTCGAAGCGGACCTCCAGGATTGGCTCGGCTTCGCTCTGGTCAGGGCGAACTCATCCGCGGGCCAGGGCTTCGCCGTGGAGAGCCTCGTCTGCCCGGGGCGGTTCGGCATCCCGGCGGCCTCCTCGAGGCTGGCGATCTCGGCCTGGTCGGCTTCGTCACCGGGGTCGACGACGAGGAGCTGGCCCCATCTGGCCCGGGAAGTCCGCCGAATCGAGTCCGCCGGGAGCGATCGGCCGGGTGGGCGGGCAGGCCGGCAGCCGAGCTCGTCTGCCGGTATGCGTCACGGCCGCGACGCATCGATGATTCGGCGGACATTCTTTCGTCGGCGTCGAGGCGGCCGTTGCGTCGATTGCTCGGCAACCGCGCCGCGGGTGGGCCGATACGCCGCTCGGTCTCGTCGCGCGGTCAGCGCGGTCGGCGTGGTCGGACGGCCGGGTGGCTGGTGATCCGATCGCGTGGCCTCGAGCGGGCTCGACCTGTCTTCGAGGTGATCGGGTCAGATCGCCGGGCGCTGGTCGCTGCCGGGATCGTCGGTGTCGTGCCGGTTCACGATGATCGAGGGCCGGGGATTCGCGTCTTCGCCGCCGGGGGGGCCTCACGCAGACCCGGCGGGGACGGTGCTCTAGCTGGCTTCGAGGAGGGCTTCGGCCTTGTCTCGGGCCAGCTCGAGGTCGCCCTCGTACTTCAGGAGGAGGTGGAGGGTGCGGTTGACCTCGTCGAGGCCCAGGTGATCGATGCCCAGGACGACGAGGGCTCGGGCCCAGTCGATGGTCTCGGAGACGCTTGGGAGCTTTTTCAGGTCGAGGGTGCGGAGGCCGGCCACGAAGCTGGCCAGCTTGGCGGAGAGGGAGGCGGCGGACTCGGGGACTCGGACGGCCAGGATCTCGGCTTCTCGCTCGCGGCTGGGGAAGTCCATCGATAGATAGAGGCAGCGGCGGCGGAGGGCGTCGGAGAGCTCTCGGGTGGCGTTGGAGGTGAGGAAGACCAGGGGGCGATGGCGGGCTCGGAGGGTGCCCAGCTCGGGCACGGTGACCTGCATCTCGCCCAGGACCTCGAGGAAGAAGGCCTCGAGCTCGTCCTCGGCTCGGTCGACCTCGTCGATGAGCAGCACCACTCGCTGCTCGGCCCGGATGGCCTGGAGGAGGGGGCGCGGCTGGAGGAAGTGATCGGAGAAGAAGGCGTCCTCGTGGGCGGCGATGCGCTCGACGGCGCGGCGCAGGTCGGTCTCGCCGCCGAGTAGCTGGCCCAGGTGGTCTCGCAGGATCTGGGTGTAGAGGAGCTGCTTGGCGTACTTCCACTCGTAGAGGGTCCTGGCCTCGTCGAGGCCCTCGTAGCACTGCAGGCGGAGGAGCTCGGTGCCTAGCGCCGTGGCGGTGGACTTGGCCAGCTCGGTCTTGCCGACTCCTGCTGGACCCTCGACCAGGATCGGCTTGTCGAGCGCGTCGGCGAGGAAGAGGGTGGTGGCGATGGACGGGTCGGCGATGTAGCCGGCCCGGCGCAGGGCGGCGGCGGCCACCTCGGGGCTGGAGAACGCGCTGCTCATGGCTTGGGTTCCTGGGTCGCGGGACCGGAGGCGGGCCCCGGCGGAGTCACGGTGGGTGGCGGCTGGTCGGGCGGCGGAGGCTGACCGGTGGGCACCGCCTGGCCGGACGACGGCTGGGCCGGCGTCTCTGCCGGAGGTGGCTCGCCCTCGCCGGGGCGGAGGATCTGGAGCGAACGCAGCGCGTAGTCGAACGCTCGCAGGTGCTGGCTGCGGGTCCGGTAGTCGGGCGCCGACAGGGTGAGCGAGTAGCCGACCCCGCCCGTGACGAGGAACGCCTGGCGCAGGAACGCGCCGCGCGACTCGCAGTCGACGAAGTAGGCGCCGGTCGACGAGTGGAGCTGGGGCGAGCGGACCTGGAAGCCCATCTGACGCAGGAGGTCGCCGGTGCGCTGGGCGTAGACGAGCGCGGTCGCGCCGGGCGCCAGCCGCTCGGCCGACAGCAGCATCTTTCCGTCGGGCGCCCGCCGCGACATGCGCAGGAGGATGTTCGGGTAGGCGGTCTTCTCGGTGAGCTGCCAGTTCTTGGGCGCGGTCATACGCACCCGCCACGCGCTCGACTCGAAGCGATCGCCTTCGATGTCGGCGAGGGCGGTCGACACCGACGAGAACGCGAGCGCGGCGGCGAGGGCGGCGACGAGCGATCGCGGCACGCCACAGGAGTAGCACAACGCGTGGGGGACCTGAACAAAGACCCAGATAAAAACTTGATTCCACTCGGCTGGCTCTTCTTGACCGACTCTATTCAGTGGAATACAGTCGATTCATAAGGCGCACGGGAGAAGCGCTTCGCTGGATGCCGTGCGGGATGCGCGAGGAGAGGAGCAACACAGGGCGCGCATCCCGAGCTGAGGACATGGCATCGGGCGAGCGGTGGCCTGCGTGCGCCACACGGCCGCTGGGGGGAACGACGTGACTGGGAAGACGCCACAGGGAGCGCAGGAGACCGAGCCGACATCTGTCGTGCGCTCGTACGAGGGCGGCGACACGAGATCGCTGGCTCTCATCGCCTCCCTGGTCGCGGCCAACCGCGCTCGCCGCGGAGGAGGCGCGTCGGGATCAGGTGGTCAGGTCGGCTCCACTCGCCGCGGTCTGTTCAGCGACGAGGAGCTGCGCGCGCTCGAGCTCGAGAACGCCGAGGGCCTCACCGCCGCGCAGATCGTCGACTTCTTCGCCGGCCGCGGACTGAAGTTCTCCGAGGCGACGTTTCGCAAGTACGTCCAGCTCGGCCTGGTCCCGCGCAGCCGGCGGATCGGGCGCAAGGGCAAGCACCGCGGCTCGCTCGGGGTCTACCCGGCCAAGGCGGTCCGCCGCATCAACGCGGTGCGACGCCTCATGGACGACGGGCGCACCATCGAGGAGATCCAGGTCGAGGTGCTGCGCTTCGGCGACCTGCTGGAGACGCTCGAGGAGGGTCTGACCGACCTGTTCGGGCGCTTCGAGGTCGAGATCGCGGCGCCGCGCTTCGACGCCAGGGCGCGCAAGGGGTTCAAGCGCGACCTGGGCGAGGCGCGCCGCTCGGCCGACGAGCTGCTGAAGCGGCTCGACGACCTGTCGATCCGGGTCGGGCGACCGACCGACGAGAGTCTTGGAGGGAGCGGCGCAGCGGGGAGCGCCGAGGAGCTTCTGTGATGCGGCCCATCGACCCGCCGGTGGACCAGTCCGGGCAGGAGGACGCCATGAACCCTCAACTCGACGAAGAGCTCGAGGACAAAGACGACGCGGAGGCATCCGAGGACGGCGAGATGATCGAGCTCGCCGCCAGCGAGGAGGGCGAGAGCGAGGGGGAAGGCGGCAAGCCACCGGCGGTCAGTCGCAAGGTCCGGCGTCGCTCGCGTCGAACCCGGCCGCGCTCGCGCACCATCGCGATGAAGCGGCTGACCCGCGAGGAGCTGCGCCTGGGCGCGCTGCTCAACCCGCCGGTCGACATCCCGCGCCCGCACACCCGCATGGAGTGCGAGAGCGAGATCCGCCCGTGCCCGTGGGTGGCGTGCAAGCACCACCTCTACCTGGACGTGAATCCAGAGACGGGGTCGATCAAGATCAACTTCCCCGACCTCGAGCCGTGGGAGATGAACGAGACCTGCGCGCTCGACGTCGCCGATCGCTCCGGCATCACGCTCGAGGAAGTGGGCGAGATCATGAACCTGACCCGCGAGCGCATCCGCCAGGTCGAGGTTCGCGGGCTGCTCAAGCTCAAGACGGCGTCGCCGCTGGACGCGTTCGCGCCGGGCGGAGGCTCCATCGCCGAGCCGGTCGCCGTCGCGGCCACCGTCGCCACCGTCGGTGGCGGGTCCCGGCCCCGCGATTGACGGTGTCGGAGCGGACTGTTAGAAGTCCGCATGGCAAAAGCTCCGCCTGCGGGCGCCCCGCTCCGACGGGCGCTCGTCAGTGTCTCTGACAAGCGCGGGCTGGTGGACCTCGGCCGGCGCCTGCATGCGCTCGGCGTCGAGATCCTGTCCACCGGCGGCACCGCGCGCGCGCTGTCCGAGGGAGGCGTGCCGGTGGTCCAGGTCTCGGACTACACCGGCGCGCCCGAGATCCTCGACGGCAGGGTGAAGACCCTCCACCCGCGCATCCACGGCGGGCTGCTCGGCCGGCCGACCGACGAGCACCGCGCCGAGATGGCCGCCCACGAGATCGAACCCATCGATCTGGTGGTGGTGAACCTGTACCCATTCGAGCGCACGGTCGCCGCGCCTGACGTGGCGCCGGCCGACGCGATCGAGAACATCGACATCGGCGGGCCGTCGATGATCCGCTCGGCCGCCAAGAACCACGAGCGGGTCGCGGTGCTGGTCGATCCGGACGACTACGGCGCGCTCGCCGACGAGCTGGAGGCGGGCGGCGGCGCGATCTCCCCGGAAACTCGCTTCCGGCTGGCCTGCAAGGCGTTCGCCCACACGGCCGCCTACGACGGCGCGATCGCGGCCTACCTGACGTCGCTGGGCGGCGAGGGGCGCGCGCCGTTCCCGGCCACGCTCACCCTCCAGTGGGAGCGGGTCGCCGAGCTGCGCTATGGCGAGAACCCGCACCAGAGCGCGGCGTTCTACCGCGACTCGCGCTCGCCGCTGGCCGGCGTGAGCCGGCGCCCGACCCTGGCCGGGGCCGACGTGCTGCAGGGCAAGACGCTGTCGTACAACAACATCCTCGACTGCGACGCGGCGCTCGCGCTCTGCCTGGAGTTCGCCGAGCCGACCGCGGTCATCATCAAGCACACCAACCCGTGCGGCGTGGCCAGCGACCGGGGCGGGGTGGCCGCGGCGTACCGGCTGGCGCGCGAGACCGATCCGGTGTCGGCGTTCGGCGGGATCGTGGCGGTCAACCGCGAGGTGGACGCCGAGCTCGGCCGCCAGCTGGCCGAGACGTTCCTCGAGTGCGTGGTCGCGCCGGGCTACTCGGCCGAGGCGCGCGAGCTCCTGGCCGGCAAGAAGAACCTTCGCCTGCTCGCGGTCGGCGACATGGCGGCGGCGTCGCCCGACGACCGCGGCTGGACGCTGCGCTCGGTCGGCGGCGGCTTGCTGGTCCAGTCGGCGGACTTCGCGCTGGTCGGCGCGTCGGCCGGCAAGGTCGTCACCCGGCGGGCGCCGAGCGGCGAGGAGCTGGCCGGGCTCGACTTCGCGTGGCGGGTCTGCAAGCACGTCAAGTCGAACGCGATCGTCTACGGGCGCGGCGCGCGCACCGTGGCGGTCGGGGCCGGGCAGATGTCGCGGGTCGACTCGGCGAAGATCGCGCGGCTGAAGGCGGCGCTGCCGCTCGACGGCTGCGTGGCCGCGTCGGACGCGTTCTTTCCGTTCCGAGACGGGGTCGACGTCCTGGCCGAGGCGGGAGCCACCGCGATCATCCAGCCGGGCGGCTCGATCCGCGACGAGGAGGTCATCGCGGCGGCGGACGAGCGCGGCCTGGCGATGATCTTCACCGGGATGCGGCACTTCCGCCACTGAGGAGACCGGGCATGCGGATCCTGGTGGTGGGCAGCGGCGGTCGCGAGCACGCGCTGTGCTGGCGCCTGGCCGCGTCCGGTCACGAGCTGATCGTGGCGCCCGGCAACCCGGGGGCGGCCGAGGTGGCCGAGCTGGCCGATCTCTCGGCCGACGACCACGATGCGCTCATCGCGCTGGCGCTGGCCCGCCAGGTCGATCTGGTCGTGATCGGCCCCGAGGCGCCACTGGTGGCCGGGCTGGCCGATCGCATGCGCGGGCGCGGGCTGACCGTGTTCGGTCCGTCGGCGGCGGCGGCCAGGCTGGAGGGCTCCAAGGCGTTCGCCAAGGAGTTCTTCGACCGGCACGGCATCCCCACCGCCGAGTTCCGGGTGTGCGGCGACATGGACGCGGTCGAGCGCGCGGTCGCGGCGCTGGGCGGCGAGGTCGTGGTCAAGGCCGACGGCCTGGCCGCGGGCAAGGGCGTGGTCCTCTGCCGCGAGCCGGACGAGGCACGCGTGGCGGCCCGCGCCATGCTCGAGCAGCGCCGGTTCGGCGCGGCCGGCACCGTGGTCGTGATCGAGCGCCGGCTGCGCGGGCGCGAGGTCTCGGTCATGGCCCTGGCCGACGGCGAGCGCTCGGCGCTGCTGCCGCCGGTCGAGGACCACAAGACGATCTTCGACGGCGACCAGGGTCCCAACACCGGTGGCATGGGGACGGCGTCGCCGCCGGCGTGGGTGACCGACGAGCTCATGGAGCGGGTCCAGCGCGAGATCCTGGACCCGACCCTGGCCGGCCTGCGCGCCGAGGGCATCGACTACCGCGGCGTCCTCTACGCCGGCATCCTGGTCGACGAGACCGGCGCGCCGTGGATCCTCGAGTACAACTGCCGCTTCGGCGACCCCGAGACCCAGCCGGTGGCGGCGCGGCTCGAGGCCGACCTGGGCGCGTGGCTGCACGGCGCGGCCAGCGGGCGGCTGCCCGACGGCAACCCGGCGGCGTCGGCGCGCGCGGCGGTGTGCGTGGTGCTGGCCTCGCGCGGCTATCCGGGCGAGGTGCGCACCGGCGACGTCATCGAGGGGGCCCAGGAGCATGGGGGCGACGTGATCCTGTTCCACGCCGGCACTGCGCGGGTCGGTGAGCGCCTGGTCACCGCCGGTGGCCGGGTCATTGGCGTGACCGCGCTCGGAGATGGCGTGGCCGACGCGCGCGAGCGCGCCTACGAGGCGGTGGCGCGCATCTCGTTCGACGGGATGCAGTTCCGGCGCGACATCGGGGCGAGAAGCGATTCCAGCGAGGTGAAGACATGAGCGCGGCGAATCCACCGGTGGTTGCAATCCTGATGGGCTCGAAGTCCGACCTGGACACGATGCGCCCGGCCAGCGAGCTGCTCGGCGAGCTGCGCATCCCGCACGTGACCCGCGTGCTGTCGGCTCATCGCACGCCGGAGCGGACCGCGGAGTTCGCCCGCGGCGCCCGCGAGGCCGGCTTCCGGGTGCTCATCTGCGCGGCGGGCGGCGCCGCCCACCTCGCCGGCGCGGTCGCGGCCCAGACCACGCTGCCGGTCATCGGGGTGCCGCTGGCTCGCACCCCGCTGGGCGGGGCGGACGCGCTCTACGCCACCGTGCAGATGCCGGCCGGGATCCCGGTCGCGACCGTGGCGATCGACGGCGCGGCCAACTCGGCGCTCCTGGCCGCGCAGATCCTCGCGCTGTCGGACGCGGCGCTCGACGCGAGGCTGCGGGCCCGGCGCGAGGCGGTCGCCGCGCGCGTGCTGGTCGACGACGCGTCGCTGTCCGGCGACAAGGAGTGACCTCCGACCCCGGCGCGGAGCGGGCGGCGCGGATCGATCGCGCCGTCGCCGGGCTCGACCCCGCCGGCGCCGACGCGATCCGCCGGGCGGTGGCGGCGCTCGAGCGCGGCGAGGTGGTGTGCCTGCCGACCGAGAGCAGCTACGGCCTGGCTGCCGACCTGCGCTCGGCGGACGCGCTGGCCCGGGTCACCTGGCTCAAGCGCGGGCGCCCGGCCGACTCGCCGTTCCCGCTCATCGCCGGTGCGATCGAGGACGCCCGCGCGCTGGCGCGGGTGTGGCCCGACGCGGCCGCGCGCCTGGCCGCGCGCCACTGGCCCGGGCCGCTGACCCTGGTGGTGCCGGCGCGGCCGGAGCTTCCGCCGGAGGTGGTCGGCCCGGGCGGCGGGGTCGGCGTTCGCGTGTCGAGCCATCCGCTCGCGCTCGCCCTGGCCCGCGCGCTGGGTGGCCCGATCTCGGCGACCAGCGCCAACCGGGCCGGCGCGCCGCCGGCCGCGACCGTCGACGACGCGCGCGCGGTGTTCGGCGACGAGCTGGACTGCTACCTGGACGGCGGTGTGTGCGACGGCACTCCGTCGACGGTGGTCGCGGTCGGCGAGGACGGCGCGGTGCGCGTGGTGCGGCGCGGCGCGATCGAGCTGGCGGAGCCGCCGGCGACGAGCGAGTGAAGGCGCCGCGGCCCGTGTGATACAAGCAGGCCATGGCCGAGATCGCACCGTTTCGCGGCATCCTGTACGACACCAGCCGGGTCGACACCTCCCGCGTCCTGGCCCCGCCATACGACGTCATCGACGACCCGGAGCGGCGCGAGCTGATGGCGCTCGACCCGCACAACGCCGTGCGGCTCATCCTGCCCGAGGGTGAGGGTGACGCGAAGTACCAGGAGGCCGCGCGCGTGCTCGACGCGTGGCTCGGCGAGGGCGCGCTCCGCCGCGACCAGCGCCCCGCGCTCTACCGCTACCACCAGATCTTCACCAGCGCCGAGCTGGGCGGCCGCCCGGTCACCCGGCGCGGCTTCATCGCGGCGGTCCGCCTGCACCGGTTCGACGAGCGGGTGGTCCTGCCGCACGAGCGCACCCTGAGCGGTCCCAAGGCGGACCGGCTGAAGCTGATGGATGCGACCCAGGCCCACTTCTCGCAGATCTTCACCATGTACTCGGACCCGGCCGGCGAGACCGACCGCGCCTTTGCGCCGGCCGAGCGGCACGCGCCGGCCCTCGACGGCACCACCGCCGACGGCACTCGCCACGTGCTGTGGCGGGTGGACGACGCCGAGACGATCGGTCGGGTGACTCGCTCGCTGGCGCCGCTCAAGCTCTACATCGCCGACGGCCACCACCGCTACGAGACCATGCTGGCCCTGCGCGATCGCATGCGCGAGCGCGCCGCCGGAGCGCTGGACTCGCGCTCGCCGGCCGAGTTCGGCACGCTGTTCCTCTGCAACATGGACGACCCCGGGCTGGTGGTGCTGCCGATCCACCGGCTGGTGTCCGGGCTGGCCGACTTCCGCGCCGACGATTTCCTGGCCAAGGTGGCGCCGTGGTTCGAGGCGATCCCGCTGGTCGGGGCGGCGCTCGACGCGGCCGAGGTGCGGAGCGCGCTGGCCGACTCGTCGCACCAGCGGCCCAGCTTCGTGGCCGCGTTCCCCGGGCGCGACCCCGTCCTGCTCGCCCTGCGCGCGTCGGTGTCGCCGGCGACCGCGGGCGTGCGCGGCGCCCCGGCGGTGTCGGGGCTCGACGTGTCGGTCCTGCACGGCCTCGTGCTCGAGCAGGCGCTCGGCATCGATCGAGCCGCGCAGGAGGCGCAGACCAACATCGACTACGTCAAGGACACCGCCAAGGCGCTCAAGCGAGTGGCCGCCGGCGAGGGCCAGGTCGCCTTCCTCATGCATCCGACCCGGGTCGATCAGGTGAAGGCGGTGGCCGACGCCGGCGAGTTCATGCCGCAGAAGTCGACCTTCTTCTACCCGAAGATCGCCAGCGGCCTGGTCATCAACCCGATCCGCCCGGACGAGGCGCTGTAGCGGCTCGCGGTCGATCCGGTCAGTACTGGACGATCGCGGCGGTGGTGCCGAAGTTCAGCGCGCCCTTGTCGTAGCAGGTGCCGCTGATCGAGCGGTAGACCTTGCCGTTCGAGTCCCAGGTCCTCCAGCTCGAGTCGTCCATGAGGAAGACGGCCTTCTTGCCGCAGACGCTCTTCAGCTTGCCGGCGTACTTCTTGGAGCTGCCCGGGAACTTGCTCTTCTTCGGCACCTCCTTGCAGGAGACGACCTTGTAGAGGTTGGCGCCCCACCTGGTCACCTCGCTCCACCTGCGGCGGCCGATCAGCTCCTGCTGCACGCTGACGTGCTTGGTGCCGCAGCCCTTCGCCTTCTTCTTGCTGAGTTCGACCTGCATCTCCTGGCAGCGCGTGCTGAAGTCGTTGAGCGAGATCTTGCCGGCCGCGGTCGTGATCATCTCCTTGTCGGCGTCGTAGTACGGCTTGCGGTTGCGGCCGGACATCAGCAGGCCGGTCAGGTGGCCGGCGGCGCTGCGGCATTGATCGACGCCCTCCATGCCGGCGACCAGGGTCTCGGCGTCGAGGTCCTTGTCGTTCATCGCCTCGAAGGCGACGTCGAACCCGGCGATGCCGGCCTTGCCCTGATCGGTCTCGGCCGCGCGCTGCTTGCTCTCGCCCGAGTTGAACTTGCGCGCCTTCTCCGCCCGGGCCTTGCAGTCGGCGTAGATCGCCTTGCCGGTCATGCTGGAGAGCTCCTTGTCGCGCAGGCTCGGGTCCGCCTTGAACGCCTCGGACAGCTTCTTCATGCAGCTGTGGGCGAACTCCTCCGCCTTCTCGGGATCCTCGTCCTCGTTGATCTTGGCCTGGATGTGGTCGCTCTCGCCGTCGCGCGCCTTCTGCTCGGCGTCGGCGGCGGCGCCGGCCGTGGACTCGGCGCCGGCCAGCTTCTTGTCGAGGGTCTTGTAGCGCGTCTTGACGCGCGCGAACTCGGGATCGCCCCTGGTCTCGGGGCCCGCCTGGGCGATGAGGTCCTTGAGGGCGTTCATCTGGAAGCGCGCGCTGTCCAGCTCACCCGCCTTGAACCGGGTCTCGGCCATGTCCATGGTGCCCTTGATCCGGTTCAGCTCGTAGTTCGGCTCCGCCTCGGCCACGGAGCCACTCACCATCACGATGACCGCGCACGTGGCGATCGAAGTCCATCTCATCGGCTGCCTCCTCGTAGGTGCGAACGGAGGCAAAGCACGGTCGGGGCCAGGTCGGCGCGCGCCGCAGGTGCAGGCAATCGCGTGGTCGGCGCGGGCGCGGCGGCCGCGCGGCCGCGTGTCAGTCACCGGGTGAAACGGTTCCACCCTGTTGCACCCGCGGGCTCAGCGCCAGCGGCGCACCTCGACCGGTTCGTCGCGGTAGTCGGTCTCGCCGACCGCCTGCTCGCGCGGGCTGGCGAAGTAGGCGTGCACCATGATGTCGGCCCGGTCGAGCACGCCGGGGCGCCCTCGATCGGCGACCAGCGCGCCGACGTGGCGCGGGAAGAGCAGGAGGTCGCCCGGGCGCGGGAAGGGGAGCGGCGCGCCGCGCTCGTCGACGTACACGCCGTCGGGGCCGGGCCGGCCGCGCGACAGGAGCCGCGTCACCTGCGGGAGCGCGCCGGTCCAGGTGTACGCGCGATTCTCGCCCATGCGGCGCCGCCCGTAGATGACGAAGTCGGCGCAGTCGGCGCCCTCGAGCCGCTCGCTCTGGTGGGTGGCGTTCGAGGTGCCGGCCGAGGCCCAGATGTACGGCTGGCCGTAGAGCTCGGTCAGGAAGCCGAGGTAGGAGTCGTCGCGGCGGAGCGAGACCCGGAGCACGGCGTCGGACAGGCCGCCGGAGCCGCGCCCGCGCCGTGCCTCGGCGCCCGCCGTCGCGAAGGTGCCGTCCGCGGTCACCGCCACCAGCTTGAAGCGCATCGTGCCGACACCGTCGCCGCGATCGGTGGTGAGGGTCGGGTGAACGTCGGCGGCGACGGTGGGCTTGTCGCGCCACGCGGCGACCGCGGTCTCGCCGTAGGCGATCGCCTCGAAGCGGAAGCGGCCGCTCTCGGTGTTGGACAGGGTCTCGACCCGCGGCTCGACCTTCAGCCACCGGAACGAGGCGCGCGGCGCCCCGGCCAGCGGGCGGGCGGGGTGGCGCTTGCCGGCGAGCACGATGGTCGGCCCGGCGTCGGTGAAGTAGACCATCCGCCCGCCGTCGCGCACCGCCAGGACCGCGTGGAGCGCGACCGGCTCGCGGGCCAGCGCGCGCTTGGGTCGATCGTCGGCCACGTCGCCTTCGCCGGCGCGGGAGACCAGGTGGACGCCGATCACCCGCGGGCGGTCCGGACCGGCGCCGGCCGCGCCGTGGACGAGCGCGAAGACCGCGACGAGCGCCACGGTCAGGGAGCAGACGAGCGCGCGCCGAGGACGCCGGGCCGAGTGGTTCACCAGAGTTCCAACGCACCAGCGGGGCCGGAGATTTCGGCGATTGACGGCCGCACGGGGCCGTGGCACTCCTGAAGCTTCGCGTCAACGTGAGCCCTTCCATGAACGCCCGCTGCTCCAGCTCGTCGATCGTCACCGGCACCACGGCCGTCGACAAGGTGGCTGATCGCCGGCTGACGTGGCCGTGGGCCCGCGGCGCTCGACGCGAAGACAGGCAGAGGCGAGGTCGTGAAGTAGTCACCTGAAGCCAGAGCCAATCTCGATCGAGTCCACCGCGGGCCCCGGAAACGGGGCCCGTTTTTTTTGTCTTCGTCCTCGTCTTCGTCTTCGTCCTCGTCGTTGCCGTCTCGCCTGCTTCGCCTGCTCCGAGGTCTCCATGCTCCGCGTCCATCGAAGTGATCTCCACTGGGTCGAACGTCCGCTGGCCGAGCTCGGCCGCCTGTCGTGGCCGATCGCGGTCTCGATGCTGTCCTACAGCACGATGACCGTGGTCGACAGCATGATGGTGGGCCGGCTCGGCCGGGCCGCCCTGGCCGGCGTCGGCATGGGCGGCGTCGTCTCCTTCGCCCTGCTCGTGTTCTCGATCGGCCTCCTGCGCGGGGTGAAGGTGGTCGTGTCGCAGGCGGTCGGCGCCCGCAACCACCAGCGCGTCGCCGACTGCCTGGCCGCGGGCCTCCTCATCGCCCTCGGCCTCGGCGTCGTCACCGCCGGGCTCGGCCAGCTGGTCGCCCTCGCGCTGCCCCACCTGTCCGCCAGCCCGGATGTGGGCCGCGCCGCCGCCGCGTACATGGCGGTCCGCATCCTCGGCGCGCCGGTGATGCTGGTCTTCGTCGCGATGCGCGAGACGCTGTATGGACAGGGTCAGGCGCGCGCGCCGATGGTCGCCTCGATCGCGGCCAACCTGGTCAACATCGCGTTCTGCTACCTGTTCGTCTTCCAGCTCGAGCTCGGTGTGGCTGGCGCGGCGTGGGCCGCGGTGTGCGGCCACGTGGTCGAGGCGGCCGTCCTTTGCGGCCTGGGCGGCCGCGCGCTCCTGCCGCCGCTCCGCCGCGGCGCCGCCGCGGTCGTCGAGGTGTGGCGCCTCGGCCTGCCCAACGGGCTGCAGATGCTGATCGAGGTCGGCTCGTTTCTCCTGCTCACCCTTCTCATCGCGGCGATGTCGGCCGCCGAGATGGCGGCCCACCAGATCGCGCTCCAGACCATCCACTTCTCGTTCCTGCCCGCGCTCGCGGTCGGCGAGGCCGGGTCGGTCATGGCCGGTCAGGCGGTCGGCGCCGATCGCGACGACCTCGTGCTCGAGGTGGCGCGCTTCTCCATGTGGCTGTCCGGCATCTACACCGCGGCCTGCACGCTGGTGCTCGCGTTCGGCGCGGCGGCGATCGCGCGCGCGTTCACCCATGACGCCGAGGTGATCGCCACGGCGGTGCCGCTCCTCCACGTGGCCGCCGCGTTCCAGGTGGCCGACGCCGCCAACGTGGTGGCGCGCGGCGTCCTGCGCGGCACCGGCGACGTGCGCTTCCCGGCCATCGTCGGGATCACCGCCGCGTGGTCGCTGACCCCGCCGCTCACCTGGATCCTCGGCCGCGCGATGGGAATGGGCGCGTTCGGCGGTTGGCTGGGGCTCTCCGCCGAGATCTTGGCGGCAGCCGGGATCTTCTGGTGGAGGCTGGTGCGGCGCGGGTGGCGGACCGCAGCCGCGCGATCGCGCGCCGAGCTCGTCGGTGGGGAGGCGGCCGTCCCTTGATCGCGGCGCCCGCACCTGATGGTGGGCCCGCGCGTCGCAGTCCGGCGAGCACTCGGGATACACTGGACGCCGCGGCGCGGTCGCCGCGCGCTGTTCAAGGAGCCTGCATGTATCGATACGCTTCGCGACTGATCCTGGCCGCGCTCCTGGTGGGCGCCTTCGGCGCCTGCGGCGGCGACGACGATGATGATGACGACGGGGCGATCGACGCCGCGGTCGAGCCCGACGCCCGCCCGCCGCGCGGGACCATCAGCATGACCTGGCAGCTCTACAATGGCGGCGTGGAGACCACGTGCGACGAGGCCGGCGCCCAGCTGGTCTCGATCGAGCTGGTCCGCCAGGGCGAGGCGGCCGGCGAGGCCGACTCGTTCAACTGCGTGGCCGCGCGAGCCAGTACCCGTGAGCTCGATCTCGGCACCTACGACGTCAGCATCGACCTGGTCAACTCGCAGGGCGACTCGCTCCTGGCCGAGCCGGTCCAGGAGTTCGGCATCGCCGTCACCGAGGGCGACGACACGTCGATCGGCGCGGTGCTGTTCGATCTGCAGTGAACGCCGCGGCCCGCTCGAGCGAGCGCGCGCGGGTCCGGGCGGCGCCCGCGGATGCTTGACTCGACCTGCCGCGCGCGCCCACACTCCGCGGCAGAGGCGCCCAGAGGATCCATGTCCGACAAGTTCCGAGTGCTGATCTCCGACGAGATGTCACCCCGCGCGGCCGAGATCCTCGCCGCCTCACCCGCCGTCGAGGTCGATGTCCGCTTCGGCCTCACCGCGGGCGATCTCAAGGCCGTCATCGGCGACTTCGACGGCCTCCTGGTCCGCTCGCGCAGCAAGGCGACCGCCGAGGTGATCGAGGCCGGCAAGCGGCTCAAGATCATCGGCCGGGCCGGCATCGGCGTGGACAACATCGACGTGACCGCCGCGTCGCGCCGCGGGATCATCGTCGAGAACGCGCCGAGCGGGAACGCGGTGACCACCGCCGAGCATGCCCTGTGCCTGCTCATGTCGCTGGCCCGCCACATCCCGCAGGCCACCGCCTCGATGAAGGCCGGCAAGTGGGAGAAGAACAAGTTCAGCGGCGTCGAGATCATGGGCAAGACGCTCGGCGTGGTCGGCCTCGGCAACATCGGCCGCATCGTGGCCGACCGGGCCCAGGGCCTGAAGATGAAGGTGGTGGCGTCCGATCCGTTCATCGGCCGCGACGCGGCCGCCCGGCTCGGCGTCGAGCTGGTCGACCTCGACGAGCTCCTCTCGCGCGCCGACTTCATCACCGTCCACACCCCGCTGACCAGCGAGACGCGCGGGGTGATCGGCGCGGCGGCGTTCGCCCGCATGAAGCCCGGCTCGATGGTGGTCAACGCGGCGCGCGGCGGCGTGGTCGACGAGGACGCCCTGCTCGCCGCGCTCGAGTCGGGTCACATCGCCGGCGCGGCGCTCGACGTGTTCGTCGAGGAGCCGCCCGCGGCCGGCAGCAAGCTGGTCGCCCACCCGCGAGTGGTCTGCACTCCGCACCTGGGCGCCTCCACCGAGGAGGCGCAGGAGAAGGTCGCGATCGAGGTCGCCGAGCAGATCGTGGCCTTTGCCGAGCACGGCGAGATCCGGAACGCGGTCAACAGCGCGACGCTCTCGCCCGAGGTCCGCGATCAGCTCGCCCCCTGGCTCGATCTCTGCCGCAAGCTGGGCGCGCTGGTCGGCCAGCTGGCCATGGCGCGCGAGGGCAAGGGCGAGGCGTTCATCGACAAGCTCGCGGTCGAGGTGATCGGCGAGCCGGGCGAGCGCGGCGCCGCCGCCTGCGCGCGGGCCACCCTGGCCGGGCTCCTGCGCCCGTTCCTGGCCGTGCCGGTCAACGAGATCAACGCGCCGATCATCGCGGCCGACCGCGGCATCGAGGTCTCCGAGGTGCGCCGGGAGCGCGACCGCGACCTGGCCGCGGCGATCCAGGTGACGGCGACCTGCGGCGACCGGGTCCGCCTGGTCAAGGGGACGCTCTATCACGTGGGCGATCGGGTCGAGGCGCGCATCATCCAGATCGACGACATCCTGGTCGAGGCGGCGCCGACCGGCACCATCCTGGTGGTCCACAACCAGGACAAGCCCGGCGTGATCGGGGTCATCGGCAGCGCGCTCGGCACCCGCGGCATCAATGTCAGCGGCCTCTACGTCGGCCAGGACCGGGCCAAGGGCGTGGCGCTCGAGCTGTGGTGCGTGGATTCGACCCTCGACGACGAAGTGGTGGCGGAGATCCGCGCGCTGGCACCGGTCACCAGCGCGCAGGTGGTGCACCTCTGAGCGCCGGGGCCGGCGACCGCGCCGCTCCTCCGGACCGATCTCCCTCGACCGCTCGATCGCCGCGACCCGACCGATGTTGACCGCTCCCACCGCGCGCATCCGACTGCCGGCCGGCGTGCGCGACTTCCTGCCCGCGGCGGCGGCGCGGCGGCGCGCCCTGACCGAGCGCCTGCTCGGCGAGTTCGAGCGGTACGGGTTCGAGCGAATCATCACGCCGCTGTTCGAGTGCGCCGACGTGCTCGAGCGCGGGCTCGGCGCCGACGCGCGCGCCGCGGCGATCCGCTTCGTCGAGCCGGTGACCGGCGAGGTGGTCGCGCTCCGCCCCGACATCACGCCGCAGGTCGCCCGGCTGGTCGCCACCCGCATGGCGGGCGCGCGCGGGCCGATCCGGCTGTGCTACGAGGGCGCGGTCGCGCGGATGGCGACCGGAGCGCGCGGCCAGCGCGAGATCCTCCAGGCCGGCGTGGAGCTGTACGGGGCCGGCAGCCCCGACGGAGACGCCGAGGTGATCGCGGTGGCGGCCTCGGCGCTGGCCGCGGCGGGAGTCCCGGAGGCGCGGCTCGAGGTCGGCCACGTGGCGCTGGTCCGCCACGCGCTCGACTCGGTGGCCGAGGAGGGGCAGCGCGCGGCGCTGGCGCTGGCGCTGCGCAAGAAGGACCGCGGCGGGGTCGCGCGCGCGGCGTCGGGGCTGGCCCGCCCGCTGCGCGGCCTCATCGAGGCGCTGCCGACGCTGTTCGGCGAGCCGGCCGACGTGCTGGCCCGCGCGCGCGCGCTGCGCCTGCCCGGGCCGGTCAAGCGCGCGGTCGACGGCGTCGAGGCGGTGCTCGACGCGACCGGCGAGGCGGCCGGGCGCGCGCTCGGGCCGGGCGGGATCACGCTCGACCTGGGCGAGGTGCGCGGCTTCGACTACTACAGCGGCGTCCGCCTGGCCGGCTACGTGGCCGGGGCCGGCGACGCGGTGCTGCGCGGCGGGCGCTACGATCACCTGGCCGCGCGCTACGGTCACCCGGCCCGCGCGATCGGCTTCGCCGCCGACATCGAGGGGATGGCCGAGGCGCAGAGCAAGGCGGGCCTGCCGCTGCCGCCGCGCGCCGACGGGGTCCTGGTCGCGGCGGTCAAGGATCGTCGGCGCGAGGCCGGTCGGGTGGCCGCGGCGCTGCGCGCGGCCGGGCACCGCGCCGCGGTGGATCTGTCGGGCACGCGCAACCGGCGCGCGCTGGCCGCCTACGCCGCCGAGAGCGGCTTCTCGCACGTGCTCGAGCTCGGGCGCGATGCGGCCCACTGGATCCGCGAGGGCGGCGCGACCGCGCCGGTCTCGGCCGCGGCGCTGCGGCGAGCGATGGGCGACGGCGCCAGCCTGGCGCTGCCGGCCGCGCCCCGCGAGGCGAGGAGAGACTGATGGCCGTGGTGATCGTGGTCGGCGCCCAGTGGGGCGACGAGGGCAAGGGCAAGGTGGTCGACCTCCTGAGCGAGCGCGCCCAGATGGTCGTGCGCTACGGCGGCGGCGCCAACGCCGGCCACACCTTGGTCATCGGCGGGCACAAGCTGGTCACCCACCTGGTCCCGTCCGGCGTGCTCCACCGGCACGTGCGCTGCGTGCTGGGCGACGGCATGGTGATCGATCCGCGTGTCCTGCTCGACGAGATCGCCGCGTGCCGCGCGCGCGGCCTGCTCGGCGAGGATCAGCTGCTGGTCAGCTCGCGCGCGCACATCATCCTGCCGTACCACCACTGGCTGGAGGCGGCCCGCGAGGAGCGGATCGGGGCGATCGGGACCACCCGGCGCGGCATCGGCCCGGCCTACGAGTCCAAGGCCGGGCGTCGCGGCGTGCGCGTCGCCGACCTCGGTCGCCCGGCCCGCCTGCGCGAGCTGGTCGAGCAGAACCTCGAGGAGATCGCGCCGGTCCTGGCCCACTGGGGGCGCCCCGTCCCGGGCCGGCCCGAGATCGACGCGCTCGTCGCCGACGCCGAGCGGGCCGGGCAGGAGCTCGGACCCATGGTGGGTGATGCGGGGCGCGCGGTCGACGCGGCGATCCGCGCCGGCCACAACGTGCTGTTCGAGGGGGCGCAGGGCACGCTGCTCGACATCGACCACGGCACCTATCCGTTCGTGACGTCGTCGTCGACCATCGCGGGGGGCGCGTGCACCGGGGCCGGGGTGGCGCCGACCCGGATCGACCGCGTGGTCGGCATCAGCAAGGCGTACTGCACGCGGGTCGGGGGAGGGCCGTTTCCCACCGAGATGGCCCCGGCCGACGCCGAGGCGTGGCGCGCCGCCGGCCAGGAGTTTGGCGCCACCACCGGGCGGCCGCGCCGGTGCGGCTGGCTCGACGCCGCCGGGCTGCGCCTGGCGGTGCGCGTGAACGGCCTGGACGGGATCGCGCTGACCAAGCTCGACGTGGTCGGCGGGCGGGGCCGCGTCCGCGTGTGCGTCGGGTATCGCCTCGACGGGGCGCCGCTCGACGAGCCGCCGCTCGACGGCGAGGACCTGGCCCGGACCGAGCCTGACTTCATCGAGGTGGACGGGTGGGACGAGGCGATCGGCCAGGCCCGCCGGCTCGAGGACCTGCCGGCGGCGGCACGGACCTACATCGCCACCATCGAGCGGCTGGTCGGGGCGCCGATGTGGCTCATCTCGGTCGGGGCCGAGCGCGATGAGACCATCCTGCTCCGCGATCCGTTCGCCTCGGACGCCTCCTGAGCCCGGCTCGCGCGGCCGCCGCGCGAGAGTCAGAAAAGAGCCCAACAGAGACCCCTCGTCGGGGTTCCAAGTCCCCGAGTTGCGCCCGATCGCGCTTCTTTCCTATACTCGAGATACTCGAGCAACAACCTGGCGCTGGGCACCGTGCCGCGCTGCCGGGCGCGCTCACGGGGGCTCCCGATGAAGATCGTCTGCGACGCTTGCTCTGCCAAATACTCGATTGCCGACGAAAAAGTCCGCGGCAAGGTCTTCAAGATCCGCTGCAAGAAGTGCAGCAACATCATCGTCGTTCGCGGCTCGGTGAGCGAATCGGCGGAGGCGGCGGCGCCGACGTACCAGAAGGAGACCAAGGTGTTCGACTACGCCGGGTCGTCCGGCGAGGGCGCCAACGGGGCCGACGACGCGGTGTGGCACCTGGTGATCGATCAGGAGCAGGTCGGACCGATGACGGTGGAGGAGGTCCGCGACCGCTTCCGCCGCGGCGAGGTCGACAGCGAGGGCTACGTCTGGCGCGAGGGCTTCGGCGACTGGGAGCGGCTGGCCGATGTCGACGTGTTCGCGGCGCTGGTGGCCGGTGGCCGCGCGTCCGGCGCGTCCGCCGCCGGCTCCATGAGCGACGAGGGCGGGCTCGGCAACCTGTTCGGCGGCGGCGGGGGCGAGGCGTATGACGACGCGCGCGCCGCCCACAACGATCCGGCCGACCTGTTCGCCGCGCACGGCGCCGGCGACGACGCCGGTCTCGGCTCGGACCTGTTCGCCGGGCCCGGGCTCTCGGGCGGCTCGAGCGACGCGGCCGACGCCGACGGGCTGTTCGCCGGCGGCGATGGCGGGGGCATGGCGCAGGTGTCGGCCGGCTCGCACAAGGCGGTCACCTCCACCCTGACCGGCCAGCGCAACGAGAACTCGGTCCTGTTCTCGCTCAACAACCTGGCGGCGCTGGCCAGCGACGCGCCACGCTCCAGCTCGTCGAGCTCGAGCTCCAGCTCGTCCACGTCGATGTCGGCATCGTCCACGTCGTCGACCTCGATGCCGGTCACCACGGCGGGTGGCGGCGGTCCGAGTGAGGGATCGGGGCTCATCGACATCCGCTCGATGGCGCAGGTCTACCTGGGCGAGTCCAAGGCGCCGAGCCGGCCGGTCGGCTCCGGATCGGCCGACGACCTCCCGGTCTTCAGCCAGAGCTCGTTCGAGTCGGCGTCGCCGGTGCTCCTGCCCAACGTGCAGCCGACGGTGAACAATCGCCTGCTGATCGCGCTCGTCGCGCTGATCGGGGCGCTGGTGATCGCCGCAGCGGTGCTGGTCCTCATCGTCCTCAAGGGCGGCGGCGACAAGGCGAAGGTGGCGGCGGTCGAGGAGCCGGCGGCCGCGGCGGGCGATAGCGCGGCCACGGCGGCAGGCGCCGCGGCGACCGCGCCGGCGGCGACCGCGCCGGCGGGCAGCGCGCCAGCCGGCGCCGCGACGTCGCCTCCGCCTGACGGACAGAACCCGGCCGGCGGCGAGCCGGCGGCGACCCCGGCCGGTGGTGAGCCGGCCGCGGCGGGTGGAGCGACCGCGGCAGGCGCAGCGAGCGGCGGCAACGACGGATCCCGCTCGTCGCGGGCCGAGCGCGAGCGCAAGGAGCGCAAGGAGCGCGAGCGGCGCAGCCGGTCCGAGCCGCGCGAGAAGCCGCCGGAGCACAAGCCGGTCGCGGTCACGCCGCCTCCACCGGATCCGACCGCGAGCTCCGGCTGCGACGAGGTGACCTGCCTGGTCGAGCCGGACAAGCCCTGCTGCCGCAAGGCCGGCCGGCGCTCCGGGGGCGGGTCGTCGTCGAGGTCCGAGGCGGTCGACACCAGCCTGCCCGAGCGCCCCAGCCGCGGCGACGTCGCCTCGGGCATCGGCAACGTGAAGGGCAGCGTGTCGTCGTGTGGCTCGCGCGCCCCGGGCGGCGGCAAGGTGACGGTCAAGATCAAGATCAGCCCGGCCGGCACGGTCTCGAGCGCCAGCGCGAGCGGCGGCAGCGCCAGCCTGAACGGCTGCGTGGAGAGCGCCGTGCGGCGGGCCAAGTTCCCGCGCAGCCAGGTGGGCGCGTCGGTGAACTACCCGTTCATCTTCTGAGCCGTCGTACCGCGAGCGTACCGAGGGCGAGCGCCGCGAGGGCGGCGCCGCCGAGCAGCCACCCGCGCCGGCCGGGTCCGCCCGGTCCCGCGCCGCTGGCGCCGGTGCACTCGCCGCCGTCGAAGGTGGCGAGCGACGGGTCGACCTCGAACTCCATGAGGTAGCCCTGGCTCTCGGCCGGGCCCGGCCCGCCCATCCAGCGGAAGTCGAGGCGCACCACCGACGGGCGGGCGCTCTCGGGGCCGCCCAGGTCCGAGCGGGTGATGCGCAGCCCGGGGCTCTCCTCGGCGCGCAGCTCGGTCTCGCCGGGATCCGGGATGTGAAACCGATCGTGGAGGCGGACCCGGTGCGAGAGTCGCTCGCGCGGCCGGTCGAGGCAGATCCACGCGACCAGGTCGACCGCAAAGGCGCCGCCCGAGACCGAGGGCTCGCCGAGGCCGACGTCGATGTCCTGCCACTCGATCGCGACCGGCTGGCCGTCCACCTCGAGCGAGAGGTGAGGCAGGACCTGGGCGGCGAGCTGGCGGCCGTAGGCGCTGGCCTCGGCCTCGCTGATGGCGCCGTCGTGATCGGTGTCCATGCGCGGGCGGGCGCGCCGGCCCGGCTCCTGGCCCATGTAGACGGTGTAGGCCAGGCGGACGCGGTCGGCGAGCGGGGCGACGAGCAGGTAGCGGTTGTTGTCGCGCTCGGACGGCGCGACGTGGGCGGCGGCGGGTGGCGCGGCGAGGACGACGATCATCGCGGCGACCAGCGCGGTCGCCGCGGTCGCCGCGTTCAGGGCGGCGGCGCGCGGCGAGCGATGAGGCGGTGGGCGTCGCATGGCGTGTGGGTAGTTTCGCGCGATTCGCGGCGGCGCGGTGACGTGACGCCGGCGCGGGCGAGCGGCGCCCCGCGGAGCCGCGCGCACGCCGTGATATGGTGGCGCTCACGTGCGGGGGAAGCTCGGGCTGGTGACGGCGTGCGCCGCGGCGATGTTCGCCGCCGGCCCGGCGTGCAGCTCCGAGGACCCGCGCGGCGCGGGCGAGGAGTGCTTTGCCTCGTCCGAGTGCGGGCCCGGCCTGGTCTGCAACCTGGCGGCGGACCCGCCGGTGTGCGCGGGGACCGGCGCCGTCCCGCCGCAGCCCGATGCCCCGCCGCAGCAGGTCTTCGACGCCGGTCCGACCCCGGACGGCTCGCCCGACCAGCCGGATTCCGGACCGCAACCGCCGGATGCCGCGCCGCCCGACGCCGCGCCACCCGACGCCGCACCGCCCGACGCCGCGCCGCCCGACGCCGCGCTCTGATCCGGCGCTCATCCGGCGCGGCCGGGCGCGCGGCGAATCCGACGGGTCGCAGGGACACCTCCTCCGCGGCGAGGTGTTCGAGCAGGCATCGGTCCGGCTGTCGGCGCGCCGCGCCGCCGGCTGGTCATCACGTCGGAGATCCATTCATGAACCGATCCCTCCTCGCGCTCCCGCTCGGCGCCGCCCTGTCCCTCTCTCTGGTCGCTTGCCTCGACGGCGACGACGCCGATCCGTCACCGGATCCGGACGACGTCCTCCTCGAGCCGCCCGCGCCGGACCAGGGCGTGCAGTTCCAGATGACCACCACCCTCGAGCCCGGCGTCGAGGCCGAGCATTGCCTGTTCGTGCGCGGCCCCGATCGCGAGATGTGGGTCACCCGCGACGAGGTCCGCTTCGAGAAGGGCAGCCACCACGTCCTCCTCTACGAGACCGACTACGACCAGATCCCGACCGTCACCGAGGACGGCGTCGCGGTCGACACCAGCGGCGTGTTCGACTGCAGCCAGGGCGCGACCCAGGGCTGGCGCATCACCAAGCTGGTCGGCGGCTCGCAGAACGGCGATGGCGAGTCGATGCTGCGCTTCCCGCCCGGGGTGGCCATGCCGGTCCGCGCCGGCGCCGTGCTGCTCATGAACGTGCACTACATCAACGCCTCCGATCAGCCGATCGAGCCGGAGGCGCGCATCAACGTCTACACCATCCCCGAGGACGAGGTGGTCACCGAGGGTGATCTGCTGTTCCTGTACAACCCGCTCATCCGGGTGCCGGCCCAGGGATCGTCGAGGGCGCGCTGGCGCTGCCCGGTGCACCACGACATCACCATCGCCAACGTGCAGTCGCACATGCACGCGCGCGGGATCGGCTACGCGGCGCGGGTCGGCGACGGCGAGCCGTTCTACGAGAATGACGCGTGGGCCAACGTCGATGTCCGCTCGTTCGAGCCCGGTCTACGAGTGACGGCCGGCTCCACCCTCGACTACTACTGCGACTACCGCAGCAGCGAGGACCACGACATCTACCAGGGCGCCCGCTCGACCGACGAGATGTGCATGCTGATCGGCTCGTACTACCCGGCCGACCCGAGCACCTCGCGCTGCCTCGACGAGGGCGGCCAGGACCTGGCCGGCGAGTGGGTGGGGGAGGGGGACGCGTCGTGCGCCGACACCATGGGCTGCATCCTGTCGATCGACCTCGGCGCCGGCGACCCGCTGCCGCCGATCACCGAGTGCATGGACGCGGCCGACCCGGCGGTGTCGCGAGAGGCCTCCGCCGTGGTGCGCTGCATGATGTCGAGCGCCGACCCGGTGACCGCCTGCGCCGAGCCGATGGCGGCGTGCCAGGCCAGGTAGCGGCGCGTCTCACCCGGCGCGGCTCACTCGGCCTTCTCGAGCGCCTCGCGGCGGGGATGGCCGAGGACGCGCCACGGCTCGCGCTTCAGGATCCGGCCCAGCTGCTTGGCGTCATCGAGGAACTCCGGGTCGTTGAGCAGCGCACCGACGGTGCCCTGGCCGCCCTGGACCCGCGCGATCAGCTCCTGGGCGGTGGCGACCACGGCCTCGAGCCGGGTCACCGCGGCGCGGGCGGCCGCCCCGCTCCGCTCGATCCGCTGGCGCAGGTCGGCGGGGAGGCGGGCGCGGATCCGCGCGACGTCGGCGAGCAGGAGATCGAGGGCGGCGCCGGTCGCGCCCAGCTCGGCGCGGATCCGGCCGACCAGCGCGCTGGCCTGGCCGAGAGCGTGGACCGCGTCGCCGCCGGCGAGCCCCTGGCCGGCCAGCCCGGCCGCGACGCGGCTGGACAGGCGGCCCCACTCGTCGCCGATCCGGCCGAGCGCCGCTCCGGTCGCCGCGTAGGCGCCCGGTCGCGGCTCGATCATCGCGAGCGTCACGCGCAGCTTCACCACCGCCGCGCCCAGCTCGCGCGCGGCCGGGGCCACGTCGTCGAGCAGGCGGCGGAACTGCATCATGTTCTGGAAGCTCTTGAGCACGACCTGCTCCATCCGCGGCGGATCGATCCCGCGCAGGCGATCGCCGTCCTCGAGCCCGCGCGCGCGCGCCGCGCCGCCCGCCGGCGGACCGATCTCGACGTAGGCGTCGCCGAGCACGCCCTTGGCGGTGATGAAGACCTCGCCATTGGGCGCGGCCCAGCCGGCGTAGCGCTCCTGGACGCGAAGGGCGACCGCCACGCCCCCGCCGGGGTGGAGCGGGTGGGCGGGGTCGCGCACCAGGCCGGGTGGGAGCAGCTGGACCGACTCGACCGACCCGATCACCCGACCGGCCACCTGGACGTCGGCGCCCTCCTCGAGCGCGCCGATGTGGGCGAAGTAGACCGTGACGTCGATGCTGGGGCGCAGGCGGGCGGCGTCGAGAGTCACCACCGCCGCGCCAGCCAGCGCCAGGAGCGCCAGCACGACGGCGCCGACCCGGCGCGATGTGCGGTCGTCGAACATCGATTCGTCCCTGCCGTCCTCTTCGCCGTCGGGCCCGCGCCTATTCCTTCCAGAAGAACTTCCACGGGTTTCGCTTGAGGTCGCGGATCATCTCGCGCAGGTCGGCGTAGACCTCCTCGCGCACCAGCAGCGCGCCGGCGGTGCCCTTGCCCTTGCGCAGGTCGCCGACCATGCCGTCCACGTTCTCGATGAGGCGCGTGGCCTTGCCGGTCGCGCCGACCGCGCCGTCGGCGACGCGGATGGTGCGCTCGATCCGCTCGTTGGTGATGCTGCGCGCGACCCGGGTCAGCTCGCCCAGGAGCGAGCGGGCCGGCGGGTTGAGATCGGTCAGCGCCGAGTTCGCGCTGACCAGCACCGCGTCGGCGTGGCGCACCGCCCGGCCGATCACCGCCGGATCGTCCAGCCCCTGGTTCACCTTGCCGAGGGTGATCGCGGCCTGACCGGCCAGGTCGCCGCCCGACGCGATGAGCGCGCCCAGCTCGGCCCGGTTCTCGGCCAGGAGGGTGTTGAGCTCGCCGACCACGCCGGCCCCGTTGACCAGGAGGTTGCGGATGAAGTCGCGCTCGTCGGTCAGCACGCTGGACAGCGAGTCGAGCACCACGTACAGGCGCGCGATGATGAGGTCGGTGCGCGGCGGATCGACCCCGCGGACGGTCGCGCCCTCGCCCAGCGGAGGCCGCGCGTAGTCGTCGCCCGGGACGATCTCGAGGTACTGCTCGCCCAGCACGCCCGACGTGTTGATGAAGAACTCGGCGTCCTGGCGCACGGCGTCGCGGATTCGGTCCTCGACCCAGACGTCGAGGCGGACCTGGACCCGGCGGCCGGTCGCCGGATCGACCTTGCCGGCCAGGAACGCGACCTCCTCGACCTTGCCGACCTTGATCCCGGACACCTTCACCGGCGCGCCCGGCTGGATGTTGCCGCTGAAGTCGTAGTCGACGTGGAGGGTGTAACCCGACCGGAACGAGAAGTTGCCGAGCAGGAAGATGAACCCGGCGAACACCACCAGGCCGACCAGGATGAGCAGGCCGACCTTGAACTCCGTGCCTCTATCGCGCATCGATCACCTCGCCAGACGTCGTCTCGATGGACATCAGAAACCGGGGGTCTCCATCTCGCCCGACGATTGCCCGGTGATGAACTGCTGCACCACCGGATCGACCGAGGAGCGGAGCTCGGCCGGCGTGCCGCACACGTGCACCCGGCCCTGGTAGAGGAACGCGATCCGATCGGCGATCGTGAAGATCGTCGTCAGGTCGTGCGACACCACGATCGACGTCACCCCGACGTCGTCGGACAGCTTCTCGATCAGCCGGTCGATGCGGCGCGCGTTGACCGGATCGAGCCCGGTGGTCGGCTCGTCGAACAGGACCACCTCCGGGTCGAGGGTCAGCGTGCGCGCGATCGCGGCCCGCTTGCGCATCCCGTCGGACAGCTCGGCCGGGCGGCGCCCGGCGAACTCGGCCATGCCGACCTGATCGAGCCGGGTGCGCGCCTCGGCCAGCGCCTCGCGCATGCGCATCCCCTTGTGCACGCGCAACGGCAGCGCGACGTTCTCGGCCAGGCTGAGCGAGTCGAACAGGGTGGCGTTCTGGAAGACCATGCCGATCCGCTTGCGCACCGGGATCATCTCCGGCTCGCTCATCGAGTCGAGCCGCAGGTCGCCCCAGCGGATCTCGCCGCGGTCCGCGCGCAGGAGGCCGATGAGGAGCTTGATGGCCACCGACTTGCCGACCCCGGAGGTGCCGATGATGCACATCACCTCGCCCGGGCGGATCTCGAGCGACATGCCGCACAGGACCGCCTTGTCGCCGAACGACTTCCAGACGTCGTCGAAGCGGATCGTCCGCGGCGGCGCGGCGCCCGCGCTCATCGGCCGTGCCCCACGAGGAGCAGCCCGACCCCGGAGATGACCAGGTCGAGGGCGATGACCGCCAGCGAGCTGCCGATCACCGCCGCGGTGGTGGCGGCGCCGACCCCCTCGGAGCCGCCGCGCGCGCGCAGGCCGCACGCGCCGGAGATGACCGGGATGGCCATGCCGTAGCAGAGCGTCTTGGTCAGGCCGAGGCCGAGGTCGAGGAAGCCGACCCGCGACGGATCGAAGAACAGGCGCGGGTTGAGATCGAAGGAGCTCCACGCGGTCAGCCCGCCGGCCAGATACGCGATCGCCACGCCGAACACGGTCAGGACCGCGCCCATCACCACGCAGGCGATGAAGCGCGGCGCGATCAGGTAGTCGATCGGCGTCACCCCGGACATGCGGAGCGCGTCGACCTGCTCGGTGACGACCATCGAGCCGATCTCGGCGGCGATGCCGGCGCCGACCCGGGTGGCCAGCATGAGCGCGGTGATGGTCGGGCCGAAATCCTGGACCAGCAGCTTCAGGAACTCCGGGCCGATCCGCGACAGATCGCCGGTGATGCGCTCGAGCTGGAGGCAGGACTGGTAGACCATCACCATCCCGATGAAGCCGAGCGTCACCGCCACGAACAGGAGCGACTTGTTGCCGACCACGAACATCTGGTTGGCGACCTCGCCGGGCGGGCGCCGGCCGCGCACCACGCCGCGCCAGGTCGCGCCGAGCATGCCGGCCAGCTGGCCGGTGGCGGCCAGGCCGTCGAGCGCGGCCGCGCCGAGGCGCTCGATGCGCTGGCGCGGGCCGGTGGCTGGGCGGTCTTCGCTCACGGCAGGAGGAAGGTCAGGAAGAAGTCGAGCAGCATGATCGACACCGCCGCGGCCACCACCGCGGCGTTGACCGCGCGGCCGACCCCGACCGCGCCGCCGCGCACCGACACCCCGAAGTAGCAGCTGGTCAGGGCGATCGACAGGCCGAACACCGCCGACTTGACCAGGCCGTGCACGAAGTCGATCCAGTCCAGGTTGTCGACCAGGCTGTAGTAGAAGGTGGAGGGGTCGATGCCGATGAGCAGGCGCGAGAACAGCATCCCGCCGGCGATCGAGACCAGGTCGCCGACCACGGTCAGGATGAACAGCATCACCATCATCGCCACCACCCGCGGCACGATGAGGTAGCGGATCGGGTCGATGGCCAGCGCGCGCAGCCCATCGAGCTGCTCGGTCACGGTCATGGTGCCGAGCTCGGCGGTGTTGTTGGAGCCGACCCGCCCCGAGAACATGAGCGCGATCAGCACCGGGCCGATCTCGCGGAAGATGGCGTAGCCGGCGCCCCAGCCGACCAGACCGGTGGCGTTGAACTGGCGCACGTACATGCCGGCCTGGATGACCATGATGCCGCCGACGAAGAACGCGGTCAGCGCCACGATCGGCACCGATCGGTTGCCCATCCGGTACATGTTGCGGGTGAGCTCGCGCCCGTCCATCGACGGCGGGACCAGGCAGCGGAGGACGCGCCCGGCCAGGAGGGTGATCCCGCCCGCCTCGCGCGCGACCTGCATCGCGGTCGCGCCGAGCGTCTCGATCGGCGAGCGCAGCGCCGCCCGCCGCGCGCCGGTCACAGCGGCCCCTCCAGCTCGCCGCGCACGAACTGGCGCACCGCCGGATCGCCGGCGTCGCGCACCGCGGCGGCCGGCCCCTGGTAGCGGATCTCGCCCTGATGCAGCATCGCCACCCGGTCGGCGAACCCGACCAGCGCGTCCACGTCGGAAGACACCGCGACCACGGTGCAGCCGGTCTCGGCCTGGTCGGCGCGGATGAGGTCGTAGATCTTCGAGGTGGTGACCGGGTCGAGCCCGGCGGTCGGCTCGTCGTAGAGGACGATCTCCGGGCGGGCGACGGTGGCGCGGGCGATGCCCACCCGCTTCTTCATCCCGCCGCTCAGCTCCGACGGCAGCTTGCCCTCGCTGCCGGCCAGGCCGACCGCGCGCAGGCGGTCGCGCACGCGCTGGTCGATCTCGTCGCGCGGCACCCCGCGGCGGACCAGCGGGAACGCCACGTTCTCGCCGACCGACAGGAAGTCGAACAGGGCGTAGTTCTGGAACAGCATGCCGACCCGCTGGCGCACCGCCATGAGCGCGTCCTCGCTCGCGCCGGTCACCTTGTCGTCGCCGATGGTGACCTCGCCGGCGTCGGCCGCGATCAGGCCGACCAGGAGCTTGAGCAGGACGCTCTTGCCGCCGGCGGCCGGCCCGATCAGGCCGAACCGCGACCCGGGCGGGATGTCGAGGTCCACGCCGGCCAGGAGCCTCCGGCGGCCGAAGGCCTTTTCGAGGCGACTGACTCGAATCGGCGGCGCGGGACGCACCGTCGCGACTATGGGACCGGGAATGAGCAAGTCGATCGATTCTCGCGGTCGAGCCGCCCGGATGGCAAGGAGCGGCGAGAACCGGCGCGGAACGTACTCGACGTACTTGAGCGCGCGGGTGGGCAGCCGAGCCGGCGGGCGAGGGCCGGCGCGTCGCCGAGCTGCCAGCGCGAGTCCGGGTAGCGGCGGGCCAGCTCGGCCAGGGTCGCGCACGCGCGCGCGGCGTCGCCGATGCGATCGAGGGTGACCGCGCGCTCCCACAGCGCGTCGTCGCGCAGCACCGAGGCCGGGTAGTCGCGCGGCAGGCGCGCGAACGCGTCGAGCGCGTCGGCGCCGCGGCCGAGGTCGTCGCGCAGCACGCGGCCCAGCTCGAGCTGGGCGTCGTCGAGCCAGACCGAGAAGTACGAGCCCGCGCCCCACGCCACCTCGCGAGTGGCGAGCAGCGCGCGCAGCCGTCGCGCCGCCCCGGCCCCGTCGCCCAGCCGGCGGGACAGGCCGGCGCCGCGCCACAGCGCGTCGTCGCGCAGGCCGCTCTTGCGGTGGCGGGCGGCCAGGGTGTCGTAGAACGAGCGGGCCAGGCGGAGGTCGGCGCGCTCCTTTTCGGCCAGCTCGGCCATGGCGAGGAGCAGGTTGTCGCCGAGGTCGGTCGCCGCCAGGCGCTCGTACAGCTGGACCAGGACCCCGTAGAGCTGGAGCGGGTCGCGCCGGCGCCCGTCGCGCAGGACCAGGGACAGCGCGTCGGCGGCGAACGCCTCGTCGGGGGTCTCGGTCACCGCGCGCCACAGGAGCTGGTAGGCGCGGCGGTCCTCGCCGAGGTCGAGGCGGAGCTGCCCGGCGCGCAGGAGGCCGCGCGCGCGCGAGGGGGCGTGGTCGGCCAGCGCCGCGGCGGCGCGCTCGAACGCGTCGGCGGCGTCACCGGTGCGGCCGAGGTCGACCAGCAGCTCGGCCCGCCCGAAGTGAGCGTCGGCGCAGGCGGCGCGCCGGCGCGGGCGGTCGTCGATGCGCTGGCAGGTGACCTGGGCCTCGCGATACGCGGCCAGCGCGGCCCGGTCGTCGCCGGCTCGCTCGCTGGTCTCGGCCCGCTCGAGCTCGGTCAGGGTCGGCGCGCCCGAGCAGGCCAGCGCCAGCGACGTCAGCGCCAGCGACGTCAGCGCCAGCGACGCCAGCGCCCGCCCGGGCAGCGGCAGCGCGGCGATCCGCGCGCCACGGCTCACCGCCCGGAAACCAGCCCGGCCAGGATCTCGGCCGCGCGCCCGCACGCGGCGCGGTCGACGTCGAGGTGGGTGACCAGCCGGAACCGGCGCGGCGCCACCGCGCCGAACAGGAGCCCGCGCTCGCGGGCCCGCGCGCTCAGCTCGGCGGCGGTGCCGAGCGCCTCGCCGGCCACCTCGACCATGACGATGTTGCTGTCGATCGACGCGGTCCCGATCGCCAGCCCCGGCACCCGCGCCACCTCGCCGGCCAGGAACGCCGCGTTCCGGTGATCTTCGGGCAGGCGAGCGCGGTGGTGGTCGAGCGCGTACATCCCGGCCGCGGCCAGGATCCCGGCCTGGCGCATGCCGCCGCCCATCATCTTGCGCACCCGGTGAGCGCGGTGCATCTGCTCGCGCGACCCGGCCACCAGCGACCCGACCGGGGCGCCCAGCCCCTTGGACAGGCAGACCGAGACGGTGTCGAACCCGGCTGCCACCTCGCGCTCGCTCTGCCCCGACGCGATCGCCGCGTTCCACAGCCGCGCACCGTCGAGGTGGAGGGCCAGGCCCAGCTCGCGCGCCACCGCCTGCACCCGGCCCAGCTCGGCCCGGTCCCAGAGGAGCCCGCCGCCCATGTTGTGGGTGTTCTCGACCATGATGAGGCGGGTCGGCGGCGCGTGGTGGGTGTCGGCCTTGAACGCCGCGCGCACCGCGTCGGCGCTGAAGCGCCCGTCGCCGTCGAGCAGCGAGATCTGCACGCCGCCGTACGCGCTGGCCGCGCCCGACTCGTACAGGTAGCTGTGGCTGCCGCGCCCGGCCAGCACGTCGTCGCCCGGGCGGCAGTGGATCTGGATCGCGATCTGGTTGGCCATGCTGCCCGACGGCACGAACAGCGCCGCCTCGACCCCGAGCAGGTCGGCCACCCGCTCCTGCAGCTGGTTGACCGCCGGGTCCTCGCCGTACACGTCGTCGCCGACCTCGGCGGCGGCCATGGCGCGGCGCATGGCCTCGGTCGGCCGGGTCACCGTATCCGAGCGAAGATCGATGGGGCGGGGCTGAGCCATGGGCCCAGCTTACCCGAGCCACGCCGTCCGCGGCGCGCGCCGCCGCCGGGCCAGACGTACTACGACTTCGGCTTCGGCTTCTTCTGCGCCGGCGGTGGCTTGTTCTCGAGCGGGGGCGGGTCGCCGTGCTCCTCGCGCAGCTTGGCCAGCATGCGGTCGAGCACGCCCGCCTCCATGTACGCCGGGCGATCGCCGATCCGCAGCACCAGCCGCACCGTCGCGCGCCCGCTGGTGTCCTTCTGCCGGACCAGCTCGAGCGCGCCGGAGAACACCTTGCCCTCTTCCTTCACCTGGAAGATGACGTAGCCGACGTCCTCGTCCTTCTCGACGATGGTGAAGCCCTCCTCGACCCGGAGGTGGCGCACCGCGGTCGACCACACCTGCTCGAAGGTGTAGCGCGCGGTCCGCTCGGTCTTCGCCCCGGCCGCGCCGGTCAGCGCCGCCAGCGTCAGCCCGACCAGCGCCAGCCGGACCAGCCCTCGTCGATGCCGCGCCTCACGCATGATCGGCCCCCTCGTCCTCCATCACCCGCCTCGACTCCACGACCTCGGCGAACGAGACGTGGCGCGAGGCCAGCGCCAGCGCACCGACGGCGATGTACCAGAACACCTGCAGGCCCCACAGGAGGTGGGTGAACGCCTCGCCGCTCGATCGCAGCACGGGTTCCGAGAGGTACAGCCCGAGCCCGAGCCCGGCGAACCACTGGTACTGACCGGTCAGCCCGGGCGAGTTGGGCAGCGTGATGCCGACCGCGACCAGGCCCATCACCGCGAACGCGGCGACCACCGGCAGGTCGAGGCCGAACCCGCGCGCGAGCAGCCACAGGCTGAGCCCGTTGGTCCCCCAGTACGCGATGCTCCAGGCCAGGAAGCGGAGGAAGCTGCGCGGATCCTTCAGCACCAGGAAGCCGCGGATCATGCTGTGCAGCTTCTCCTCCAGCTTGCCGGCCAGCCGCGGCGCGAGGCGCGGCGCCAGCGTCATCGCCACCGCCGCCTTCACCGCGCGGTCCGGCCAGCGCAGCGCGCAGACCAGGAACAGCGCCGCGGCGCTGAACACGCCGAGCGCCGCCCACGCGGTCGGCATCATCCAGCCCGGCGCGTCCGGACCGCGCCGCGCGAACAGCGCGCCGAACACGAACACCGAGACCAGCAGGCCGTCGACGATCCGCTCGACCGCGACGGTGCCGAGCGCGGCCGAGGCCGACACCGTGCCGCGCTGGCGGATGAGCGCCGGCCGCACGAACTCGCCCAGGCGGGCGGGCAGGGCCAGGATCGCCATGAACCCGACCGACGAGATCGCCAGCAGGCGCGCGCCGCTCAGGCGGACCCCGATCGGCTCGAGGAGATCGTTCCACCGCCACGCCCGGAAGAAGTGGGTCGCCGCCAGCAGCCCGACGTAGCCGGCCAGGTACGGCCAGAACGCGCTCCACTCGAGCTGGCGGAACGCGCGCAGGACCTCGTCCGGGTCCGCCGGCCACACCGCCCAGACGCAGATCACCAGCATGATCAGGGACAGGGCGATGTTGATCGCGAGCCTCATGACGGCGGGCCTAGACTAGGCGAGGAAGCGGGCGGGCGCGAGCGCAGCCGAGCCTACTCTGCCTGGCTATGTCTCCGGGTGCTCGCCGGCCAGGATGCGGCGCGGGTTCTCGTCGAGCAGCCGGACCAGCGCGGCCGGCCCGAGCCGCTTCTTGATCCACGCCACACCCTCGGCCGCCCCGCGCAGATCCGCCGGCGAGTGAACGTCGCTGGCCACCGCGTGCGCCAGGCCCTGCTCGACGTAGCCGCGCGCCGCCTTGCCCTCGCGGCGGCCGTGATAGCC
The DNA here is from genome assembly GCA_035489015.1 of Kofleriaceae bacterium. Taxonomy (GTDB): domain Bacteria; phylum Myxococcota_A; class Polyangia; order Haliangiales; family Haliangiaceae; genus DATFRY01. The sequence continues at coordinate 47,127 of DATHKR010000320.1, forward strand.
GGCCAGCGCGGCCAGGTCGACCACCAGCGCGCAGTTGGCGCGCAGCGAGAGCACCTGGTCCGGCGCGCTCCACAGCGGCTGGTACCGCTCCGGGTGTGCGATGACCGGGAGCTTGCCGCGCCGGCGCAGATCGAAGATGTGCTGGCCGAGCCCGACCGGGAGGTGAGCCGGGGTGAACTCGACCAGGAACGCCGCGCCGTCGTCGTAGGACGGGATCGCGCCGGTCTGCATCCGCTCGTAGAGGGTGGAATCCCACATGTTCTCGGCGGCGAGGGGGACCGTCAGCGCGACTCCCGCCCCGGCCAGCAGCCCGACGATCTCGACGTGGGCGGCGCGGATGGCCTCAAGGGATGGAAGGAACTGGCCGGTCTTCTGATGGGGGGTGGCGCAGACGGTGTCGAAGCCGAGCGCCCGCAGCCCCCGAAGCATCGTCAAGCTGGTCTCCCGGTCGGGAGATCCGTCGTCGAGCCCAGGCAGGACGTGACTATGGAGATCGACAAAGCCCACGGCGCGTACCAAAACTACCCTAGCGCGGAGCCGGGGGTGCGCAACGCCGACGAGGTCGTTGCCGTTCCACCGGCTCGATGAGAATGTTATGATTTCACAGACGTTGCGCTGTCGTTGCGGTCATCGCCGCGCAACCGCCGGTTCCTAGCCCAGCACGAGGTCGGCCCATGGCTGAACGGAAAGAAAGCTCGGTCCTCTTCTCCCTGCGCGAGCTGCGCAGCATCGAGGAGGAGCGGATCGCAGAGGAGGAGGCGGCCCGGCGCAGGGCCGAAGACGAGCGGCGTCGGGTGGCCGAAGAGGCCGAGCGTCGGGTGCGCGAGGCAGAGGATGCGCGGCGGCGCGTCGTCGAGGAGACCGAGCGGCGCGGGCGCGAGGAGATCGAGCGGCGCGACCGCGAGGAGCGCCTGCGAGTCGAGGAGGCGGAGCGGCGCGCCCGGGTCGAGGCGCAGGCCAACCTCGACCACAAGCGCATGGCGCACGAGATGGAGCTCCGCGCGATGGAGGTCCAGCGCAAGCGGCCCACCGCGCTCATCGCGGTCGCCACCATCCTGCTGCTGGCCGTCGGTGGGCTCGGCTTCCTGGTCTACAAGAAGAGTCAGGAGTCGGAGCAGCTCGACAAGCAGCTGGTCGCGCTCCAGGAGCAGATGAACCGGACCAGCGGCGAGGTGAACGGCCTCGCCGCCAAGCTGCAGGACGACCTCGAGGCGATCCGCGCCGCCAAGACCGAGGAGGCGCGCAAGGCAGCCGAGGCCAAGGCCGAGGAGACCAAGCGCCAGCTGGCCGAGAAGCAGCAGGCCCTCGACAACCTGCGCAAGCGGGCGAGAGAGAAGTCGAGCGGCGACCGCGGCAAGGACTCGAAGTCGGGCGGCGGCAAGACCGACGACAAGACCATCAAGACCAACTGCGATCCGAACGACCCTCTGTGCGGGTTGCCTTCGCAGTGAGGTAGGCCGACCGGCCCTGGCCGGGAGGTGCGTCGCACTCGCGGGGCCCGTCACCGACGGGCCCCGATGCATTTTCGGCGGGACCGACGGGGCCCGTTGGCCTATCCTGGATGGATGAAGGCACCAGCGGCTGGGGGAGATGGGCTGGGATCGGGGGCGCGCGAGGCGGGCGCGGTTCCGCGGCTCCGGCCCGAGGTGATGGTGACGCCGGCGGCGTTCCGCCGGCTGACCTCGCTCATCGGGCTGAGCATGCTGCTGGTCCTCATGGCCAGCGCGGTCGACGCGGTCATGTGGACCTATCAGGTGCAGCGGCGCATCCGGCGCCAGGAGGCGGCCGAGACGATGCGACCGGCTCGCACGCGGCGCGACGCCGGCCTGCTCCGCACGCACGTCGCGCCCCGGCACGGGGCCGGGCAGGCGGTCGTGACCGACGAGGGCGCGCCTCGCGGGCACGGGCGGGTCTGCATGTACCCGCGCGCGCGCGACTGACACCGCGCCGGCCTCGATCGGCCGCCGCTACGGACCCTTGCCGGGCTTCTCGGTGCGGTGGTCGCGCACCTTGACCGGCGGTGTGCCGGGCGGCTTCTCGTCGACCAGCACCACGAACGGTCGCCGGTAGTCGCCGATCATCGCCTCGGTCTTGGCGGTGAGCGGGTGAGGGCCGGGCGCGACGCCGCGCGGCACCTCGATCCGGATCGTGCCGGCGCGCTGGTCGCGGCGGACCACCCGCGCGCGCACCTTGCCGACCAGGATCTCGGTCGCGTCGGTGAACCAGCGGCCGCGCACCAGCACCTCCTGGCCCGGGCGGCCGGCGGTCGGATCGACCGCGGTGATCTCCGGCGCGACCTTGACCTCGAACTGCTGGTCGGAGCGGACGCGCGCGCCGTGGCCCTCGAGGTAGAGGTAGTCGGAGCCGGCCGCGCCGCGCGGCAGCTGGACGGTGATCTCGAACGGCGGTGACACGCGGACCACGCGCAGCGGGCGGCGGCCGAAGTAGGCCTGGGTCCGGCGGTCGATGTGATCGCCGCGGATGATGACCTCGGTCCCTGCCGGTCCGTAGGTCGGCTGGAACTGCGCGATGGCCGGTCCGCTCAGCACCTCGAAGCGCCACGTCGTCTCCACCCGGCGCCCGAAGGTGGTCCACGCGATCGGCGCCGAGCGCGCGCCGTCGGGCACGCGGACGGTGGCCGAGTCGTTGTCGCGCGCGACCAGGTCGAGCCGCGCCGATCCGATGAAGAAGTCGTCCGCCTTGTCGACGTGGCGACCGGAGAGGACGACGGTCGCGCCGGCCACCCCGGAGCGCGGCCGCGCGTTCTCGATGACGGTGTAGTACTGGACCTGGAACACCTGGGCCGACTCGGCGGTGCCGGCGCGCGAGCTGACCCGGAACCGCTCGTCGCGGGCCGCGCGCGGGATCTCGACCACCAGCTCGGTGTCGCCGCGGCGCGCGCGCACCGGCAGGCGGGTGCGGCCGTAGTGGACCTCGGCGCTGGACAGGTGCGAGCCGTTGAGCGTGACGCGGGTGCCCGGATCGCCGCGGGTCGGGGTGAACGCGGTCAGCGTCGGCGGGTTGTAGACCTCGAAGCGGCCGGCGGTCGGGCTCTCGTGGCGATCGCGGCCGATCGCGAAGCGCCCCGACTCGGACCCGATCGGGATGGTGACCCGGATGTGGCGCGGGTCGAGCGCGACGATCGGCAGGCGCTTGCCGGCCAGCGACACCCAGTCGCCCTGGCGGAAGTTGCGGCCGCGGAGCTCGACCTGGGTGCCGGGTGCGCCGTGATCGGGCGAGAAGCTGGTCACCACCGGCGGCACGTCGATGTCGAACGGGCGCGGCGATCGGCCGGTGCCGGCCCGACCGCGGACCCCGAACAGCTCGCTGCGGGTGGCGCGGCGCGGCACCTCCACGTCGAGCCAGCCGCTGCCGCGGCCGAGCACCGGGATCGAGGTCGCGCCGTAGACCACGCGATCGGACGGCGAGAAGCCGGAGCCGGTGATCCTGACCCGCGTGCCGGGCGGGCCACTGACCGGGCTGAACCGCGCGATGACCGGCGCCTGGGCCAGCACGCGGAAGCGCTGCGGGCTGCGCGCGCGCTCGCCGCTCGGGCGGCTGAGCGAGAGGTAGTCGGTGGTGGCGCCCTCGGGGATGACGGTGACCAGGCGGGTCGCCGTCCACTCGGTGACGGTCAGCGGGCGCCCGTTCAAGGTGATGGTGTCTTCGCGCTCGAAGCCGCGGCCGATGAGCTCGACGCGGGTGCCGGGCCCGCCGGAGGGCGGCGCGACGCGGGAGATGACTGGATCGACCAGGCTGTGGAACGAGCCGACCGGGAGATCGCCGGACGGGCCCGGCTTGCGCAGCGCGATCGCCGCGTCGCCGGCGACGCGCGGCATCGCGAAGACGATCTCGGTCGCGCTCCACGACGCGACCGCGACCGGGCGGCCGCCGACCAGCACCGCGGTCGCGCGGGTGAAGCCGCTGCCCCGGATGGTGACGCGGGTGCCGGCTCGCCCGTGCGATGGCGCGAAGCTGTCGACCCGGTAGTGGATGACGGGCGGTCGGGGCGGCCGCGGCGGGGCAGGGCGCCGGTCCGATGGTGGGGTGCGGTGATCGCGCTCGACCACCTGCGCGCCGGCTGGGCCGGGGAGCGCAGCGAGCGCCACCGCGACCACGGCCACCGCGAGTGCTGGGCAAATGCGTCGAGTCATCGTTGCCTCCCCCGCGCGGGCGCGCGGCCGGCGCGGTGACACCTGGACACTGCTATCCGACAGGCCGGGCGGACCTCGATCACCCCTCCGCCGCAGCCGCGGCCAAGGTATCACATCGGCCATGTGGGAGGCGCGAGGGGCCTGTCGCACCGGTGCCCGCTAACGCCGGCGGCGGATGCGTCCCGCGTTGAGCCGCTCGAGGGCGTCGCCGATCCCGTAGAGGATGTCGCGCGCCTCGCTGCGCCGGTCGAGCCCGGGCGCGAAGAAGCCGCTGTCCGCCAGTCGCTCCAGGTCGGTCTGCTCGTTCGGCGGTCCATCGCCGGCGCACTCGGCCTCGATGGTCGACTCGTCGACCTCGATCGCGGGCACCTCGGCCGGCGGCGCCGGATCGAACGCGGCCAGGCGCTCGGCGTCGAGCAGCTCCGACAGGTCGGCGGCCGCCGCCACCCGGGCGGTCAGCGGCTCCAGCCCGAACATCGCGGCCATGTGGGCCAGCACCGAGGTGTGATCGCGCACCACCGAGCTCACGTGGCCCTGCTTGACGTAGGGGCCGGCCACCACGGTCGGAACCCGGAAGCCGAGCTGGTCGAAGCCCTGCTTGGCCCGATCGTCGGCCGCGAGCGGTGGCGACACGTGATCGAAGAAGCCGCCCGCCTCGTCGTAGGTGATCACCAGCAGGCTGTTGTTCCACTGCGGCGACGCGGCCAGCGCGGCGTAGACCGACGCCAGGAAGGCCTGCCCGCGGATCGGGTGGTGGGGCGGGTGATCGTCGTTGATGGTGAAGCCGGGGTCGATGAAGGTGGCGGCCGGCAGGGTGCCAGCCGCCGCGTCGTCGAAGAAGTCGGTCGTGAAGCGCTTGATGAAGCCCTGGCTGGGCAGCCCGTGGAACAGCGGGAGGAACGGGAGGTCGTTGTAGTAGTAGGCCCACGGGACGCCGGCGTCGGTCATCTGGTGCTGGATGGCCGGCCAGTCGAACCCGCCGGGCGGCAGCGTGTTGGCCATGAGCCCGCCCGATTGCCCCGAGTGCAGGTACATGCGGTTGGGCCAGGTGGGGCCGAGCAGCGACGAGAACCAGCGATCGCACGAGGCGTAGGCGTCGGCCAGCGCCCAGGTGAGCGGGATGTCCGGGCGCGCGAAGTGCCCCATGACGTAGGGCAGGAGCTTCTCGCCGTCGTGGGCCGCGCGGTACGCGCGCACGAAGCCGTCGTTGCCGCCCTCGTTCCATTGCACCCGCGACTGGTTCCAGCTGTGCGGCGGATCGGCGATGCAGTAGTCGGTCTCGCGGTAGATCGCGATCGGCGTGTCGTCGACGTCCGGGTTGGCCATGCCGGCCACCAGCCCGTCGCCGGGCAGCCCCTCGAGCAGGCCGCGGGCGCCCAGGAAGTGGTCGTAGGAGCGGTTCTCCATCATCACGACCACGATGGTGGAGATGCCGCGCACGACAGCCGCGTCGGGCGCGCCGGCGTCGGGCGAGTTGCCGCCGGCGTCGGGCGAGTTGCCGCCGTTGTCCGCGGCGGCGCCGAGGTTGTCGCCGCAGCCGAGGAGGAGCCGCGAGGCGGCTCCCGCGCCGGCCAGGGCGCCGATGCTCTTGAGCGCGTCTCGACGTCGCATGGGCCGAGCCTAGCATCGGTCCGCGGCGAGCGAGCGCGCGCGAGTGACGAGGGAGAAACTCCCGTCACCGCGGCGGCGCCGTCTAGTTCCGGTCTAGACGGCGCCGCCCGGTGAAGGAGGCGATGCTGCACCGAGCGGTTTGGGGGCGAGGCCGGCGCTGCTTCGCGTCTGAGTCTTTTCTAGGGCTAGGCGGTGCGCTCCACGGGGCGGCGGAGGCGAGGAACGGGGCATCACTTCTTCTCGACCTTCACGTGCTCGATCGAGCCCTTCGGCTCGGAAACTCGTCCATGCAGAGCGTCGTACGCGGCGCGGGTGCGCTCGACCGCGGTCTCGGTCGCCTGTCGCACGTCGGCGGCCTTGCCGGACGTGGTCTGGCGGAAGCTGTCCAGCGCCGACTGAGCCTGGCGTCGAGCTCCCTCCAGGTCGCGCATGCCCTGCTCGAGATCGGTGCGGGCCTCCCCCTCGAGCTCCGTCGAGCGCTGCGTCACGCTGGCGCGAAGCTCCTCGATCTTGCCGTCCAGCTCGGTCAGGTTTCGCTCGGTGGCGGCGATGAACTGCGCGCGATCCGAGGCCGTGTCGCCCTCCGTCGATGCCAGCTCCTCGCCCTTGTCCTGGATCTTGGCGCGAGCCTCGGCCACGTCGTCCTTGGTCTCCTCGATCGCCATCCGGGTGTCATCGGCCTTGTCGCGGTCCTTGTTACAGCCAGGCCCGAAGGCACCGGCGAAGAGGCCAGCCAGGCAGGGCACGACGAGAGAGCTGAACCGGTGCTTCGTCATGGATGGTTCCGCCCGACGGCGGACGAACCTCTACAAAGCAGGCGGCATGCCAGCCGAGGCGACCCGTCTCCGCGAGCTTGGCCGTGTCCCATCCGTGACCAGCCGCCACGCCGAGGCGGAATGCCTCGTGCGGCCGCCCGTCACCCCCTCGAGAGCGGAGCCGCGCACTTGCGACCCGCCCGCCCGCTCTGGTAAACCCGAGCCCGCTCCAACGGTGCCATGGCCAAGCGGTAAGGCAGAGGTCTGCAAAACCTCCATCCCCGGTTCAAATCCGGGTGGCACCTCCAAGAACCAGGCTCTTCGGCCCGGCCCCCCGCCGGGCCGTCGATCCGCCCGGTCCCGGGACCCCCGCCCGGTGACTGCCGGTTGCCTGTCACAACTGGCATTCCCGATTGATGCCGAGCGGAGCTGGCTGCGGTGACGGTCGCCTTCGATCTCGAGCGACACATGCTGTTCCTGACCCTGGCCGGTAGTCAGGCTCATGGGACGGCCCGGGACGGCTCCGATGTCGACCTGCGCGGGGTCTGTGTCGCGCCGCTGGCGGTGCGGCTCTCGCTGTTCGAGGGGTTCGAGCAGGTGGAGGGGCCGCTCGGCGCCGGGCTGGCCGCGGAGGTGTTGCCCCGGCTCGAGGCCCATGCGACGGCGTCGCGGGGGCTCGGCATCAAGGTCGAGTGCGTCGTCTTCGACGTGGCCAAGTTCGTCGGCATGTGCGCGGCCGGCAACCCCAACGCTCTCGAGATCCTGTTCGCCGACGAGCGGGACTGGGTGCTCGAGCGGCCGGCCTGGCGCCGGATCCACCGCGAGCGCCGCCGTTTTCTGACCCGGAAGGTGCAGCAGACGTTCCTGGGCTACGCGATGGCCCAGCTGAAGAAGATAAGGACCCACCGCTCGTGGCTGCTGAACCCTCCCGCGCGCAAGCCGTCCCGCGAGGACTTCGGCCTGCCGGCGGCGACGGGCGCGCTCGGCGGCGACGATCGGAACCGGATCGAGCAGAGCATCGCCGAGCGGGTCCGCAGCTACGGGGTCGACGACCTCGACATGCCGAAGGCGGCCCGCATCGCGGTGCAGGACCGGATGATCGCGTTCCGCCGCGAGGTGCTCGCGGGGCCGGAGGAGGAGATCGACGAGCGGGTGCGGGCGGTGGCGAGCCATGCCCTCCGCCTGCCGACGGGGGTGATCGCGGCGCTCAACGCGGAGCGGACGTACCGCGCCGCGATGAAGCACTGGGAGTCGTATCAGGCGTGGAAGAGCCAGCGAAACCCCGCCCGCGCCGCGCTCGAGGGTGAGCACGGCTACGACACCAAGCACGCCATGCACCTCATCCGCCTGATGCGGATGGGCCGCGAGGTGCTCGAGGGCCACGAGCTCCTGGTCCGCCGGCCCGACGCAGCCGAGCTCGACGCGATCCGCGGCGGGGCGCTTTCCTTCGACGAGCTGCTCGCACAGGCCGAGGCGCTGAAGATCGAGATGGAGGAGGCGGGCCGCCGCGCGGCGCTGCCGGAGGACGTCGACCGCGCCGCGGTCGATGCGATGACGCTCGAGCTCGTCCTCTCGTCGGGGTGATCGCAGCGGGCGCTCGACGGTGCTGCGCCCGCGCGGGGTAGCGCCGCGCTTCGCGTTGGCGCTTGATTCACTCGCGCGGTCGATACACTCTGATCGATCTCGGGGAGGCGGCGCTGCTGGACCCTGGTGGGGTGCGCGGCGCCGGGCGCCGCTTGCGCGGCATCGGGGGAAGCTCGTATGAGATGTCAGTCGTCTTTCGTCCTGGCCGCGCTGGTCTGCGCCGGCGCCGGATCGGCGTGGGCTCAGGATGCGGCCACCACCACCGGGGCGGTTCATGGGGTGGTTCGCGATCCTTCCACTGGCGCGGGGCTGGTCGGGGTCACGGTGGTCGCTCTGTCGGTGTCGCTGCAGGGGGTGCAGGCGGCGATCAGCGAGGAGGGCGGTTCCTACCGGCTGACCGGGCTGCCGCCGGGTGAATATGTGCTGACGGCATATTATGGCGACGCTCAGGTGGCTCGCCCCGGCGTCCGGGTGCAGCTCGGGCAGGTGGTGACCGTCAACCTCGAGGTGCTGGCCGGCGGAGGCGAGGTGGTGACGATCGAGGGGCGGAGCCCGCTCATCGATCAGGGGAGCATGAAGTCGGGGCTGGTCATCACCGAGGACCAGACGCGCAACCTGCCGACCAATCGCTCGTTCCTCGACGCGGCCCGGTCGGCGCCGGGGGCGGAGGACGACCGGTACGGCATCGCGTTCTCGGGGTCGACGTCGCCGGAGAACCTCTACCTCATCGACGGGATGAACACGACCGGGGTCACCTTCGGGCTGGCCGGCACGTCGCTGCCGGTCGAGTTCGTCCAGCAGATCGAGGTCATGACCGGCGGCTATGGCGCGGAGCTGGGCCGCGCCACCGGCGGGGTCATCAACGTGCTCACCAAGGCGGGCAGCAACGAGATCCACGGCAGCGTGTTCAGCACGGTGACCCCGGGCGGGTTGCGCCCGGATCGCCGCTTCCTGCCCAGCGATCGCAGCGCGCTCACCTTTCAGCGGTCGGCCGGCACCGACTGGGACGTCGGCGCCGAGGTGGGCGGCCCGATCCTCCGCGATCGGCTGTGGTTCCACGCCGGCCTGATGCCGTCGTTCTCGACCACGAACATCGAGCGGATCATCTCGACCCAGGTCGACGCCGACGGCGACGGCATCCCGGATCCCGGCGCGGGCGGCTTCGCCCGCAACGAGGAGCTGGGCCGGCGGCGGATCGGCCTGGACCAGCGGACTCTGTTCTTCACCTCGAAGGTGTCGTACGCGGCGTCCCCCGAGCACGGCGGGGCGCTGGCGGTGTTCGGCAACCCGAGCCAGGGCGACCAGCTGGTCGACGACTTCGCGGTCGGGCCGGACCAGGCGCTGATGTTCGACCGGCGCCAGGGCAGCGCGGTCGCCACGGCCAGCTGGACGTCGCGCTTCTTCGACCGGCGCACCGAGGTGCACGCCAGCGCCGGGTACCTGGCCGGCTGGGACGTGCAGCGCCCGATGATGGCCGGCGGCGACGATCAGTCGTTCCGCTTCGCGGTGCCGCGCTCGCTGACCGACTTCGAGCGGTTCGAGGATCTGCCGGGCGCGTGCCGCGACGGGACGACCGGGGATCCGTACCCGCTCATCGTCAACTGCCCGGTCATCAACTACCAGGTCGGCGGCGTCGATCTCTACACGAACGATCACACCCGGCGCGCGACCGGGGCGGTCTCGGCCAGTCACCTGTTCGAGCTGGGCGGATCGCACCTCCTGGCCGGCGGGGCCGACCTGGCCGAGAACTCGGGCGTCTCTGCTCGCGCGTTCAGCGGCGGCACCCGCTGGTGGCTGCTCGACCTGGGCGGCGGCTTCGAGGCGCCGACCCGCTGGCACCTGGTGCAGCCCGAGGCGGGCGGCGGCGTCCCGTGCGGCACCGACTGGAACGGCGACGGGGTCGGCGACACGGCGTGCGGCTACGACCCGGACGGCCTGCGCGCGTCGACCCGCACGCGCGACGTCGGCGCCTATCTTCAAGACACCTATCGCCCGTTCGCCGAGCTAGCCATCGAGGCAGGCGTGCGATGGGATCGGCAGGCGCTGGGCGCGGCCGACGAGGTCGCCGGCGAGCTCGATCCGGTGTCGCTCGAGCGGATCGGCGACGACGCGGTCGTGCTGAACGACTGGTCGCCCCGGATCGGCGCGATCTACGACTGGACCGGCGAGGGTCGGTCGCGCGTGTTCGCCCACTGGGGCCGCTACTACGAGGCGATCCCGCTCGACCTCAACGCGCGCGGCTTCAGCGGCGAGGTCATCGACATCGCGATCCTCGACCAGACCGGCGGGCTGACCGGCAGCGCCGGCTGCGGCGATCCGATGCAGCCGGCCAGCTACGACTGCGATCCGGCCGGCTTGCTCGGCGGGCAGCAGGTCGGCGGCAACCGCCTGGTCGCGCCCGGCACCCGCAGCCAGTACATGGACGAGGTGGTGGCCGGGGTCGAGGTCGAGGTGGTGCGCGACCTGAAGGTCGGGATCACCGGCACCTACCGCGACCTCGGCCGCGCGCTCGAGGACCTCTCGCCCGACGGCGGCACGACATTCGTCATCGGCAACCCGGGCGAGTTCGACCGCGGCGCGGTCGACGATCTGCGCGCCCGGGCGATGGCGGCCACCGATACGGCCGAGGCGGCCCGGCTCGAGTTCCTGGCCGGCGCCTACGAATCGGTCGGCGACTTCGACCGGGCCAAGCGCACCTACGAGGCGGTCGAGCTGTCGGCGGTGAAGTTCTTCTCGGACGACTTCATGGCGCGCGCCACGTACACGCTGTCGCGGCTGCGCGGCAACTACCCCGGCCTGTTCTCGCCGGACACCGATCAGCTCGATCCCAACTTCACGTCGATGTACGACCTGCCCGAGCTCATGGGCAACCGGTACGGGCCGCTGCCGGGCGACCGGCCGCACGCGTTCAAGGCCGAGGGCTACTACCGGCTCGGGCTCGGCGCCGACGACTCGGTGGTGGTCGGCGCGCGGGCGCGCGGCGCGGTCGGCCGGCCGTCCGGCGCGCTGGGCAGCCACATCAGCTACGGCCAGGGCGAGACGTTCGTCCTGCCGCGCGGCTCGGGCGAGCGAGCGCCGTGGCAGACCGCGTTCGACCTGCACGCCGCGTACGGGCGCAAGCTGCCGCGCGGGATGGCGGTCGAGGGGTTCGTGAACGTGTTCAACCTGTTCGATCAGCAGCCGGCCACCCGGCTCGACGAGATCTACACCTTCGACGTGGTGAAGCCGGTGATCGGCGGCGACGCGGACGACCTCGCCCACGTGAAGAAGTCCGGCCCCGACGGGCGAACGATCAACGAGCAGGTCTCGGTCAACCCGAACTACGGCAACCCGATCGAGTCCCAGCTGCCGCTCGCGGTCCAGATCGGCGCGCGGCTGACGTTCTGAACGGTCAGCCGGCGCCGGTCATCGGGCCCCGCCGCAGACGAACTCGGTGATCTCGCCGAGCCGCGCGAGCTCGCCTGCGCTCGACACCTCGCAGTCCCACTTCTTGTCGAGGGGCGGGCCGTCCTTGTACGGCGAGCCCTCCGCGTCCACGATCACCACGGCGTAGGAGAAGATGTTGAACTTGCCGCGCGCCTTGGCGTACCAGCCGGCCGGCTGGGTGGTGCGCTCGGCCGGCGGCGGCGCCAGGACCTTGTAGCGCGCCGTGTGCAGCCCGAAATCGCGGTCCTCGTCGGTGGTCGTGTCGGTCGGGACCGCGGCCAGGCGGCCGTCCTTCTCGCCCAGCTTGTAGCTGCCGGCCGCCGCGTCGACCACCACCTTGATGCGCGTGTCGCGGAAGAGGAGCCCTCTGGGCGCGACGAAGCGGGTGGCGATCTTGTACTTCGACGAGCACAGGGCGGGCGGCCGGGCCGGCGTGGTGGTCTCGAGGGTGAGGCACGGGGTCGACCCGGAGCCGGACCGCTTCGCGAACTCGCGCAGCTTCACCGTGCGGAGGGCGACGTCGTAGGAGATGCCGTCCTTGACCAGATCGGCCCGCGCCACCGACACGTCGCGGGTCGTCTCCAGGCGGTCGAACACCGCCCCCAGCGCGGGAAATTCGAGCAGCACCGGGTCGACCACGCCGGAGCCCTCCTTGAACAGGCACGTGTCCATGTACGTGCCGGTGACGAACGCGAACGCGTGCGCCTTCACCGCCGCGCAGGTGGCCGCGGCCCAGTCCTCCTCGGTCCAGGCCGGCAGCGGCTGAGCCTGGCTGGAGACCGCGCCGGCGGCGGCCGCGACGATCGCGGCCGCCAGCGCGCTGGCCAGGCGAGTGCGTGGGCCGGTCATCGACCGGCTCAGTTCTTCCCCGGCTTCTCGAGCTCGACGTTCTTGACCAGCTCGGCGAGGTCCTCCTGGTCCTCGTCGTCGAGCGGGGTGGCCGGCTCGTTGGTGCAGTTGTAGCGGGTGGCGTGGGCCAGGGCGACGTGACCGAGCCCCTGGTCGAACTCGCCGCAGAAGGTCTGCTGGTCGATCGAGATGTTCGCCTTCTCGATCCACGGGCTCTTGGTCATCACCATCGCGTCCACCTTGAGGAACTTGCCGGTGGTGACCGCCATGTTGGTGGTGCCGACCGCGCTGGCGTACCAGTTGGTCGTGTCGGTGCCGTCGAGGTTGGCGCCGTCGAGGGTGAGGGTGGACTTGCTCCAGGTCGGCAGCGCGACGTTGGCCTCGTTGGTGACCTTGTACTTCGGCATCTCGCCCTGCTTGCCGTCCTCCTTCGACCAGAACTTGCCGCGGTAGCCCTTGCCCTCGAAGCCCCATTTCACGCCGGCCGCGAACTCGCCCCACATCATCCCCTTGGCGCCGAGCTGGGCGGTGAGGTCGATCTTCACGTGGAAGATGTTGCCGCACACCCCGGTCAGCGGCACCGCGGGGCTGACCTTGTAGCAGCCGAGCCCGGGCGTGGTCGTGGTCAGCGCCTTGGTCTTGGCCAGGCGCGGCGTGCGGTCCTTCTGGAACAGGCCCTCCTTCTTGTAGCAGAGGCTCTCGTTCCAGGCGTCGCCGTGGGCCTTCAGGCCCTCGCCGGGGGAGACCGTGAGCTGGCCGACCTCGAGGTTGGGGTTGACCACCGCGGCGTCGCACACGCACGAGCCCTGGTAGAGGCCGGTGACGTAGACCTTGAAGTCCTTCATCGCCTCGCAGTTCTTCTCCCAGAAGTTGTCGGCGCGCGCGGGGGCGGCGGCGGCGAGGAGCGCGAGGCCTGCGATGGTGGAGAGGGAGAGTCTCGACATGGTGCTTCCTTCCTTGTGCTGGCGGATGGCGGGGCGCATCACACGGCTCCGGCGTCGCGGGTCGGCAGCGGCTCGCTGCCCGCGTCCTGGTACGGCGGCGGTGGCGGCGGCGGCGGTGGCGGCGCACCGGCGTCCTGATACGGCGGCGGTGGCGGCGGCGGCGGTGGCGGCACACCGGCGTCCTGATACGGCGGCGGGGGAGGCGGAGGAGGCGGCGGCGGCGGGAAGCATCCGTTGATCGGCTGCCCCTCGACCGACAGCGTGGCGAGCACCGCCGACGCCTCGTCGTTGTCGTGCCCGCCGAACGCCTTGCAGGTGCTGCCGTCGCCCTTCTGGAAGATCAGCCAGTCGACGCTTCCGTAGCCGGGGACGCTGTGCGGCTCGATCTGCAGCCCGACCGATCCATCCTCGCCGGCGGCGACCAGCGCGTCCTCGACCCGCCGGTCGTAGCGCATGAGCGTGCAGCCGGCCCGCGTCTCGGGCGGGCGCGGCGTCATCCGCGCCCACGGCCTGGTGGTGGGCAGGACGGCCTCCTCGCTTTCCGGATCGTCGTCGTCGGGGATGGCCGCCTCGAGGTCGTCGTAGTTGTCCCGGTAGATCGCGGCGAGCACCGCGGCCGGGTAGCTGGTCTCGCGCATCGACTGCGGATCGCCGACGAACGGATCGAGCAGCGCGATGTCGGTCGCGCCGGGCAGCGTCACGCCGTGGCTGTCGGCGTGGGTGATGTGCGTGGTCCACTCGCCGCTCGCCACCTGGCCCATGACGTCGTCCGGGTAGGGCACGAACGTGTAGCTGACGACCGCCTGCGAGCCGGCCTGCGACACGTCGAGGAACATGCCCAGGCTCCCGTCGTAGCCCCACAGCGGCCGCTCGCGCAGGCGGTAGGTCGCCTGGAAGCTGCACAGCGGTGGGTCCACCGACGGCGGGATCGCCGACTGGATCCGACCCGGGTCGTCATCGGCCGCGCGACCCTCGCAGGCCGACGCCGCGAGGATCCCGAGCCACAGCGCCGAGCGAAGCTTGCTTTCGAGCATGCGTCTCCTCCTTGTGGGTGGAGCCGCCCTCGAGCACCCGTCGTGCCATCGCGCAACCGCGCGAAGGATGCGGCCACACCGTCGCCGGTGCGGCCGAGGAGCGCTGATCGCCGATCAACACCTGTCGCGCGGCGCGCGACGGTCGCCGCGCCGCGCGCGGGTCAGCGACCCTGCTTGGCGTGCAGGCGGGTCAGCGCGTCTTGCTTGTCGCGCGGGATCTGATCGAGCCGCGCGCGATGGAGGCGGAGGCTGAGCTCGTACATCCCGATGTGCTCTTCGGGCAGCTCCTCGCGGTGCTCGGCCAGGACGCGCTCGGCGAACTGGATGTAGTCGCCCGACACACGTTGCCTCTCCGAGTAATACCTCTCGATCTCTTCCTCGGTCGCCGTGGTCGACAGGACCTTGCCGTAGAGCTCGTTGCTGCTCCGCGCGCGCTCCTCGCGCATGCGGAGGACGGCGGGGTCCTTGGTCGGCGCGCCGAGCACCCAGTAGAGGTTGTCGGGCATGCTGGCGCGCATCGCCTCGAGATCGACCGGATAGGGCGCCGCACCGTCGGTGGGGAGCGTCGCCGGCGGCTCCTCATCCGGATCGATGTCCTGGTCCGGAGCCGGCAGCGAGGGGGGCGTAGCGGACGACGAGGTCGACGGCGGGGCTTCCACCCCGGGAGCGATGGAGACGCGCTCCTCGTCCTTCGAGCACGACGCGGCGCGCCAGAACAGCACCAGCGCGGCGACGACCACGAGCAATGCGAGCCCGATCGTCTTTCGCATGGCTAACACCTATACACGGTCGTACGCCGTTCTCTAGTATGGTCAGACCACTTTTGGAAAGGAGGAATCCAATGAACCGTCGCGTGCTGATTGGCTTCCTGGCCCTGTTGACGATCTCCGGGTCGGCGAGGTCGGCGAGAGCGGAAACGATCCTGGACATCATTGTCAATGTCCTCGTCGATGGCGGCAACAACTACAACTGGGAGAAGGTCGAGCTGCCGGGCACCGTCTGCGGCAACGGCTCGCAGTACAAGTTCTTCATCCGGCGGACGTCCTCGCCCAACCTGCTCTTCTTCTTCGAGGGCGGCGGCGCGTGCTGGGACTACGACACGTGCAGCGGG
The DNA here is from genome assembly GCA_035489015.1 of Kofleriaceae bacterium. Taxonomy (GTDB): domain Bacteria; phylum Myxococcota_A; class Polyangia; order Haliangiales; family Haliangiaceae; genus DATFRY01. The sequence continues at coordinate 62,595 of DATHKR010000320.1, forward strand.
CGCGCCGGCGTGCTCGGCGCGGCCAACCCGAACGGCATCGCCGACGACTACATGACCGCGTTCACGGCCAAGTACGTCTCGCCGATCGTCAACGGCGCGGATCCGGGGCTGCCGCTGCGCAGCCGCACCGATCTGCCGACCAAGGACTGGAACATCGTCTACATGCCGTACTGCACGGGTGACGTGCACATCGGCAACCGGTCGGCGACGTACATCGATCAGACCGGACAGGAGCCGCCGCTCGACTGGATCCACAACGGCTACCTGAACACGGTCGCCGCCGCGCAGTACGCGCACAGCCAGTTCCCGTCGGTGAACAAGCTGCTCGTCACCGGCTTCAGCGCGGGCGGCACCGCCACCTCGGGCGCGTACTACTTCGTGCGCCAGGCCATCGCGCCGCAGCGCGGCTACCTGCTCAACGACTCCGGCCCGGTCTACCCGGCCCCCAACGCCGACTTCAACTCGCGCGGCCTGCACGACCAGATCCGCGAGTCGTGGAACCTGGACTCGGTGTTCAGCAACCTGCCGTCCGGCTTCGACACGAACGACTTCGGGAGCCTCAACCGGGTCGTGTCGCAGACCTTCCCCGGCGACCAGCTGGCCTATACCGGCTACAAGCGCGACTACAACTACTCGCGCTTCTCCTACGAGCGCTTCCTCGACCCGGACGACAAGGAGTCGGTGCTCTCGTTCTGGCGCGAGGACCAGGACAACCTGGTCGCGCTGTTCAACACGCTGCCCAACGTCAGCTACTTCATCCCGTACGAGCGGGCGATCAACGCCAGCCACTGCTCGACGATCATCACGTTCATCGGGAGCCACGCCTGCCAGCAGATGGAGAAGAAGCACCACTGGTGGGAGTACCTGGAGTGGCCGCCGGGGCAGAGCTTCAAGTGCTACAGCGAGTTCGTGCCGATGGAGACGTTCCTCGACCGCTTCATCAACCAGAACACCCGCGTCCGCATCAACGAGCCGCCCAACGGGTACAACGCCGAGGACCCGGGCATGGCGATCGTCGCGCCGCTCATCAACGGCGCCCTGGACGGCTGACGCTCTCGCTCGCCGCGGCCGGGCCGGCGAGGGCCCGGCCCGGCGCGGTGAAGCGTGCTGTGAAGCCCCGAGCGCCCGCCTGGTTGTGACAGGGGCGCGCGTCGCATCCGCCTCACCCCCTCACGCGGGCCAGGAGCCGCGCGACAGGCGGTACGGGGCTTGCACATTTCGGGCTCCATGAAGAGCTGTGAAGTGTGCGGGAATCAGTACGACAAGGCGTTCGAGGTCTTCGCGGACGGCGAGCGCCACGTGTTCGACTGCTTCGCGTGCGCCATCCACGCCCTGGCTCCCCGCTGCATCACCTGCAAGGCGGCCATCATCGGCCACGGCATGGAGTCCCACGGGAGCTACTACTGCTGCGCTCACTGCGCCCGCGAGGCGGGGGTCGAAGAGCTGCAGGATCGCGTCTGATCACCGGCCGGCGCGGCGGCGGCGGTGGTGACCGCCCGGCCGTGCTATGTGCCAGGGGATCTGCGCGGGAGGGACAGCATGGACCAGAATCTTGCCAGGGCGCGTGAGCGGCTGCTGCGCGAGCGCGACGACCTGCTCCGACGACGGGGCGATCACCGCGAGGGAGAGAGCGAGCTGCTCGAGGTGCGCGAGATCGACCCGGGCGATGCCGCGGCCGCCGAGGGCGGCGCGATCCCGCTCGACTCGCTGAACGACAGCGAGCAGCACCAGGTGAGCGAGATCGAGGCGGCGCTGGCTCGCATCGAGGACGGGACCTACGGCAAGTGCGAGGACTGCAGCGAGCCGATCGAGGCCGCGCGGCTCGAGGCGATGCCATCGGCCCGGCGCTGCTTCGCGTGCGAGACCGAGTACGAGAAGGAGCACCGCCGCGCGCTCATGGTCTGAGCGGCCGCGGGCCGCCGCCCGAGCCGCGGGTCAGTACGAGCCCTCGGCCAGGACGCGCAGCGTCTTGATGCCGCGCAGCTCGGGCGCGAGGTCGATGTCCGAGATGGAGATGTCGTACTCCGCCTTGATGCGCAGGCGGTTGGACGCCCATCCCTCCACGCTGAAGCGCCCGCCGGTGCGGAGATCCGGCGGCTCGACCTCCTCGAGCGGCTGGTAGTCGGTCTGGCGGTAGTACAGCCGGCCGTACAGCTCGCCCGAGGCGTTGAAGCGGCGCGCTCCGACGGAGTAGTCCACCCCGAGGCCGCCCTCGTAGAACGACCGCTCGCCCACCTGGGCGCCGAGCGCCGGCAGCGGATCCGGCTGGTCGAGGGTGTCGACGACCACCTCCTCGGCGTCGAGCCGGTAGCGCCGGGCCAGGAAGCTGGACCCGAGCCGGAGGTCGCGGCGCAGGCGGACCTCGACCGCCGCGCCCGCCTCCAGGTAGCTGGGCGCGAACGCGGAGTCCTCGCCGTCGGGCGCGTGCTCGACCGCGGCGGCGCCGCGCAGCAGCACGTCGAGGTTGCGGAGGATGACCGTGCCGGCCCTGACGTCGAGCTGCACCCGCGGCAACGGCGGGCCCAGGTTGAGGTAGTTGCGCGGGTCGCCGCGCTCCTGCGGCGGGCGCAGCACGATGAGGTCGTAGATCCAGTCGTCGGCGGTCCGGTTGTCGATCTCGGCGGTGACCGTGGTGACCTCCGACAGGCGGGCCCACACCGCCAGGGTCTGGCGCGCGATGTCGCTGTTGAGCTGGCGCACGCTGCCGCGGATCATGATGTCCGGCTTCCAGCGGAACCCGACGCCGAACTCCTGGTGATCGAACTCGGCGTACCGGAGCGAGTCGGCGGTGAGCACCAGCGGGACCCGGGACAGCTCGTAGAGGTCGATGCGGGTGCTGGCCCCGAAGAACTCGTCCTGCGGACCGGTCGGGTTCTGACCGAAGCCGTACAGCGACACCCGCGAGCCGAACCAGATCGATCCCGACACCGCCCGCGTGTCGTAGCCCAGCGTGAGGCCGTCGAAGTGAGCGACGGTGACGCCGTACTTGAACTGGCGGCCGGCGCGCAGGTAGATCGGCCGCAGCCAGCTGCGGTGCAGGAAGCCCTGGCTCTCGGCGTACGCGCTGCGGATGAGCACGCTCTCGGTGCTCTCGCCGTAGGAGACGCTGGGCACCGCCTGGGTCGGCTGGTCGACGCCCTGATCGAAGCGGAACTCGCCCGCGAAGTAGCTGCTGAGGGTCGGGAACAGGACGCCGCGGGTGCCGAGGACCAGGTCGCCGAAGCTGTACGAGCGCAGCTTGGCGTAGTCGAGCTGATCGTCGAGCACCGAGCCGGACAGGAGCTTGGTGTTGCTCGGCTGGCCGCCGTCGATGCCGAAGCCGAGGTTGAAGCGGAAGATCAGCTTCTCGTCGAGGCGGCGCTCCGGCGCGGCCAGCTCGCCGGCCGCGTCCTGGCGGACCACGGCGGGGAGCGGGGCGATCGGCTCGAACGCGCCGCCGCCCGGGCGCGCCGCGCCGGCAGGCACCTGCGCGACCCGGCGCCCGCGCCGCGCGGTCGGCAGGCGGGTGGCGGCGCGCCGCACCGCCGGGCGGCGCATGACCAGCGAGCTCGGCACCACCATCGGCATGCGGCGGAGCGAGAGGTCGATCGGCCGCGCCCGCCCGGGCTCGGCGCCGGCCGCCGCGTGGAACGCGACCGCGCCGGCCAGCGCGCCGATGACGAGCGGCGCGCGCCGCTTCATTGTCGGGGCTGCTCCGCCGGCAGGTGGCAGCCGGAGGTGGCGCAGTCGGTCTCGAACACGTGGCAGGCGGAGCAGGAGCGCAGGTTGAACCGGGCGAACTGACCGTGCCCTTCGGCCGCGAACGCGGCGGACGGGAAGTGCGAGCGCGGCCGCACCTGGTGGCACGCGATGCAGTAGTCGCCCTGGTGGCAGACCGCGCAGACGTCGGCGCGGGCCGCCGAGGCCGGGCCGTGGTCGAACTCGCGCCAGGTCACCGTGTGATCCTGAGGACGCATGACCCGGTGGCAGTCGTCGCAGCTGTCGCGCGGCGAGCCCGACATCGACGTGTGGCAGCGCGCGCACCGCTGCGGGTCGGCCGAGGCGTCGGCGGCGTGGTCGCGGCGGAAGGCGCGGGTGTGGTCCTCGGGCCGCTCGAGCGCGGGCAGGTGCGAGCGCGGCGCGATCGAGCCGATGCTGGCCTGCCTGGTCGCGTGGCAGGTCTCGCACATGCGCATGCGCTTGACCGGCGGCGTGCGCGCCGAGTCGTCGTGGCAGCCGACGCACGCGGCCATCAGCGGCGGCGCGTGGGCCTCCGTGGTGGTGGCCGCGGCGGCGTCGGTGTGGCAGCTGGCGCAGCCGATGCGGCGGCCGCGCCGGTCCTGCCGGTGAGGGCCGTGATCGAAGCGGAGGTCGCCGACGATGAAGCGGCGCAGGCGCGACGGCTGCACCGGGCGATCGACGTGGCATCGCGCGCACTCGACCATGGTCGGCGCGCCCGGCGGGCTGGCCTCCGGCGCGTGACAGCGGGCGCAGACCGCGTGGCCGGGTGGGGCGAGCCCGCCGCCGGCCTGCTCGTGGCAGTCGGAGCAGGACACGTGGAACCCGACCTTGCCCTCCATGAAGTGGAGATCGAGGTGCCTGGCGTGGGAGAACTCGGCGGCGAGGGCGCGGCGTCCGCGGGCCGGCGGGTAGGGCGCGAGCCGGGTGCCGCCCGGTTGGGCCGGCCCGACCCGGCTGTGGCAGATCCGGCACAGCGCCCCCGGCGCGGCGATGGCGGCGAACGCGGGGCGGTGGCAGCGCTCGCGATCGCACGGGGCGTGGTCCTCGGCGCCAGGGCGGGCCGGCCGCCCGGCCACCACGTCGTCGATGCGGTGGCACTCGGTGCACGACAGCGCGCGATGGCGCACGTGCGGGAAGCGGCCGCGCTCGGAGTCGCTCGGCACCGGCGAGGTGCGCTCGGCGGTGGCCCTGCAGCCCGCGAGCCCCGGCAGCGCGGCCAGTGCGGCTGCCGCGACGCAGCTCGCCAGCGCGAGAGACCGCATGGGGCGAAGGTACAACGGAGCGGCGCGGGCGGGACAGGGGCGGGGGCGCGCGCGGATGGCAGGATGTGGCGCGGCGCGCGCTCAGCGCGGCCGCGGCGCCCGGCCGAAGCCGTGCCGGAGCCAGTGCCTGGCCATGTCGTACTCGAAGAACATGACCATGTCGGTGGCCACGACGCGCTCGAGTCGGCGGCGCGCGCGCGCCGGATCCTGCACCAGGCCGCGGTCGAGCACCGCGCTGTAGTAGAGGAGCTCGGCCCGGCGCGAGCGGGTGGTCGCGCGCCGCTCGAGCGCCGCCAGCCGGATGCGCCCGCCGGCGTAGCGAGCCAGATCGTCGTACCAGAGCGGGCCCTCGCGCGCGGCCAGGAAGTCGCGCGCCAGCGGGTCGACCGGCCGGCCCTGGCGCAGCGCCTCCGCCGTCACCCACAGCGACATGTACACCTTGAAGTAGTCGCCGATCTCGCGGCTGCCGAGCGCGCCGTGGTACGCGTCGAGCGCGCGCTCGTACTGGCCGCGCACGACCAGGAAGGCGACCACGTCGGCGTGGACCGACGCCCCGTTGGGATCGACGTCGACCGCCGCGTCGAAGGCGACCAGGGCGGCGTCGAACTCGCCGATCTGCCACAGCACCTTGCCCTGCTCGACCAGCGCGTCGCCGGCCAGCGCGGAGGCGATCCCGGCGGTCTCCATCAGGTGGCGCCAGCCGAACAGCGCAGCCCGCTCTCTCGCGCGCGCCTCGATCGGGCGGCCGGCGCCGTCGTACGCCTCGGCGGCCAAGCGGAGCAGCCGGCACTGCTGGGCGCGGGCGATCGGGTCGGTCGCCGGCCGGGCCAGGGCGCGCTCGAACGCGTCGATCGCCGCGTCGAACCGGTCCTGCTTGAGCGCGAGGGTGCCGAGCGCCTCGAGCGCGTCGAGGGTGGGGCGGCGGTCGATCGACGCGGTCAGGGTGCGGCGGGCCTGCTCGAGCTCGCCCAGGCTGGCCAGGCCGCGCCCGAACGCCGCCTGCGCGTCGGCCAGATCCGGCTCGACCGGCTGACCGAGCGCGACCGTGGCCGCGCGGTGAAACCGGTCGAACCCGCGCAGCAGCCGGGCCGCCGCCCCCGGCCGGTCGGACAGGGCCAGCGCCGAGATGCGCTCGACGTGGAGCCGGCCGAGCGCCGCGGTCGCGTCGGCGTGGCGCGGGTCGAGGGCCAGGCCGCTCTCGTAGTAGCGGATCGCCAGCCCGGTCTCGCCGGCCAGGCGCGCGCTGTCGGCGGCGGCCAGGTGCGCGGCGGCGTCGCGCGGGAAGCGGCGCACCGCCTCGCGCGCGATGGCCAGCGCCGCGCCGGCGTCACCCAGCCGCGGATCCGAGGACTGGAACCGCGCCGCCAGCAGCACCCAGTCGGCCGCGCGCGCGCCGGCCGCGCCGATCCTGCGCAGCCGCTCGCGCAGCTCGCGGTCGTCGCCGACCCCGGCGATCGCCTCGATGGCGCGGGCGGCCTCGCCGACCCGGCCGCCGCGGGCCAGGGCGCGGGTCACGTGCCAGGCGGTTCGCCAGGCCGGATCGCCGCGCGCCATGCCGAGCTCGCCGCGGCCGCCGCGCCGGGCCCGCGACGCGGCGGCGGCGCCGTGGGCCAGGTACAGCGCGACCAGGCGGTCGACCACCCACGGAGCCGGGTGGACGTCGATGAGGCCGTCGAGGATCTCGATCGGCCGCGGCGCGCGCGGCATCGGCGCGTCGTCGGCGGTGGCCAGCTCGTCGGCGTAGGCGAAGATCTCCTCGAGCTCGGCGCGGTACGAGGCGGCGCCGGCCGGATCGGCCAGCACCAGCGCGCACAGCGCCGCGGCGGTCTCGCGATCGCGCCCCGAGCGCGCGTACGCCTGGCGCGCGCGAGCCAGCACCGCGCGGTACGGCGCCATCCCCGCCTCCGCCGCGGCCGGCGCGGCGAGCTCGGCCGCGCTCCACAGGGCGAGCAGACCGCGCAGCGCGGCCAGCCCGGCGTCGCGCTCGCCGTGGACCAGGGCCAGGTCGAGGCGGCGGGCCAGCTCGTCGGCCAGCCGGCGGCGGACCGCCGGGCGGGTGGGCGCGTCGTCCGGCAAGGCGGCGAAGTCGGCGCGGGCCAGCTCCAGGTCCTGATCGTCGGCCAGATCGAGCGGGGCGTCGTTGTCCACGTGCAGCCCGGCCAGCGGATCGGCCGGCTCCGCGCGCGCAGCACACCCGGCGACGGCGGCCCCGAGCACGGCGAGCACGACGATCGCAGCCGCGCGCATCGCGGGGCCCGAGTACTCTCCGCGCCGGTTCTCGCCGCTCCTTGCCATCCGGGCGGCTCGACCGCGAGAATCGATCGAATGGTCCATTCGCGGGCCTCTAGCATAGTTGGAATTGCCGGCCGGTCCACCGCCTTGTACACATGGGCGGCGCGAGGTCCGCGCGTGAGGAAGCCAGGAGCGAGCGATGCAGGCGATCGTGGTTCAGAAGTACGGTGGCTCGTCGGTGGCAGACACCGCGCGGATCCGGCTGGTGGCCGAGCGGATCGCGGCGACGCGGCGGCGCGACAAGGCGGTCTGCGTGGTGGTGTCGGCGATGGGCACGACCACCAACGAGCTCCTCGCGCGCGCCAGAGAGATCTCGGCGGCGCCGTCGCGACGCGAGCTCGACATGCTGCTGTCGTGCGGCGAGCGCGCGGCGATGGCGCTCCTGTCGATGGCGGTTCACGAGCTCGGCTACGACTCGGTGTCGCTGACCGGATCGCAGTGCGGGATCATCACCAATGATCGCCACTCGGGGGCGCGCATCATCGAGGTGCGCCCGTTCCGGGTGCTCGATGAGCTGGAGCGGGGCAGGGTGGTGATCGTGGCCGGGTTTCAGGGGGTCTCGTACCGGCGCGAGATCACCACGCTGGGCCGCGGCGGCTCGGACACGACCGCGGTCGCGCTGGCGGCGGCGCTGGGCGCCGAGTGCTGCGAGATCTGCTCCGACGTCGACGGGGTCTACTCGGCGGACCCGCGCGTGGTCGGCGCGGCCGAGCTCATGGACGCGATCTCGCACGACCAGATGCTCGAGCTGGCCGCCCACGGGGCCAAGGTCCTCCACGTCGAGGCGGTCGAGGTCGCCCGCCGCTTCCAGATCGGCCTCTACGCGCGCGCCACCGCCGGCAACGGCGAGGGCACCCGCATCGACGTGCCGGAGGCGGCGTCGCGCGCGCACCGGGTGGCCGGGGTGAGCGGGCAGAAGAACCTGGTGCGCCTCGGCGCGCGCGGGGCCCAGGCGACCGCGGCGCTGCTCGCGCTGGCCCAGGGCGACAAGCTGCCGATGCAGTCCCTGGTGGCCGGCGCCGACCGGGCCGAGCTCACCCTCGCGCTCGACGACGTGCCGGACTGGTCGGCGGTGCGCGAGCGGGCGCGCGCGCAGATCCCCGACCTGGTCATCGAGGAGGGGGTCGGCGCGGTCTCGGTGGTGGGGGACTTCATCGGGCGCGACGCCGAGGCGGTCGACCGCGCGCGGCAGGCGGCGGCGCGGGCCGGGTTGATCATCGACGGCATCCTCACCTCGCCGCTGCGCGCGACCTTCCTGTGCCAGGCGAGCGCGGTGGACGCCCTGACCCAGATCGTCCACCAGGTGCTGCGCGAGGCGCCGTGAGGCGGCGGCCGCTGGTCTACGGCCACCGCGGGGCCAGCGCGCACGCGCTCGAGAACACCATGGCGGCGTTCGCGCGGGCCCAGGCCGACGGCGCCGACGGCGTCGAGCTCGACGTCCGCCTCACCGCCGACGGCGAGCTGGTCGTGTTCCACGACGACGATCTCGATCGCATCGCCGGCCGGCCCGAGCGGATCGACCAGCTCGGCTGGCCGCAGCTGGCCGCGGTCGCCCTGCCCGGCGGCGAGCGAGTGCCGCGCCTCGAGCAGGTGCTGGGCGAGACCGGCGCGCTCCTGGTCAACGTCGAGATCAAGTCGCCCGGCTGGCGGCGGGTGCGCGATGTGGTGGCCGCGGTCCGGGCGTGCGTGGCGCGCTGCCGGGCGCGCGAGCGCGTGCTGGTGTCGTCGTTCGACCCGGCGGCGGTTGCGCTGACCCGGATCGCCACCGACCTCCGCTGCGGGCTCCTGTTCCACGCGCGCCAGCGGCGGCCGCTGCGCGACGCGTGGCTGGCGCCGGTCCTTCGCCCCCACGCGCTCCACCCGGAGCGGGTCCTGGTCGACGCCGGGTCGATGGCGCGCTGGCGGGCGCGCGGCTACCAGGTCAACGTGTGGACGGTCGACGGCGCCGACGAGGTCAGGCGGCTGGCCGGGCTCGGGGTCGACGCGATCATCAGCAACGATCCGGCGGCCGCGGCCGCGGCCCTGAGCGGCGCCTGAGCGGCGCCTGAGCGCCCGATCGATGTGCGCCAGGCCCTCTGGTAGGGCGAGGTAGGCGCGTCGTCGAGGGTGGCGTCGAGAGCAGCGCGCACCGGCCGCCCGAGCCGGTGTTAGATTCGGCCTCATGAAGGGCCTCATGATGGATGTGCCGCTCACGCTCGACCTCGTCGTCGACCGCATGGAGCGCTACATGGCCGCCGTCGAGGTGGTGTCGCGGCGGCCCGATCAGAGCCTGCACCGCACCACCTACGGCCAGGTCGCCGCGCGCGCCCGCCGCCTGGCCCGCGCGCTGGTCGGCGCCGGCGTCGCCCCCGGCGATCGGGTGGCCACGCTCATGTGGAACCACGCCGAGCACCTGGAGGCGTACCTCGCCATCCCGCTGTCCGGCGGAGTCCTCCACACGCTCAACCTGCGCCTCCACCCGGACGACATCGCGTACATCGCGAACGACGCCGGCGACCGCTTCCTGTTCGTCGACGAGGTGCTGCTGCCGCTGTACGAGAAGATGGTCGCGTCCGGCGCCAGGTTCGAGCGCGTGATCGTGGTCGGCGCGACCAGCCCGCCCGCGGCGCCGGCGGTCGACTACGAGCGGTTCCTCGAGGTCGCGCCCGACGTCGCCCTGCCGGTGCTCGACGAGCGCGACGCGCTGGGCATCTGTTACACCAGCGGCACCACCGGGCGCCCCAAGGGCGTCGTGTACAGCCATCGGTCGACCTTGCTCCACTCGCTGGTCTCGGCGCTGCCGGACGGCATCTCCATCTCGCGCGCCGAGACGGTGATGCCGGTGGTGCCGATGTTCCACGTCAACGGCTGGGGCCTGCCATACACGTCGGCCATGGTCGGCGCGCGCCTCATCTTCCCGGGGCCGCACCTGCACCCGCCCAGCCTGGTGGACCTCATGGTCAGGGAGAAGGTGACCCTGGCCGCCGGCGTGCCGACCATCTGGCTCGGCATCCGCGAGGTGCTCGACGCGGCGCCCGGCCAGCACGCGCTCCAGCCCGGGCTCCGCATGATCGTGGGTGGCTCGGCGGCGCCCGAGCAGCTCATCCGCGACTTCGACCGCCAGGGCCTGACGCTCGTGCATGCGTGGGGCATGACCGAGACCTCGCCGATCGGCCTGGTCTCGCGGCTGCCGCCCGAGATGGCCGACGCCGACGACGACATGAAGTACGCCATGCGGGCCAAGCAGGGCGTCCCGCCGCCGCTGGTCGACATCCGGGTGCGCAACGAGGCCGGCGAGGTTCCCCACGACGGCACCACCAGCGGTGAGCTGCAGGTGCGCGGCCCGTGGATCACCTCGCGCTACTTCGGCGAGGGGGGCAGCCCGGAGCGCTGGACCGACGACGGCTTCTTCCGCACCGGCGACGTGGCGCGGGTCGACAGCCACGGCTTCGTCCAGCTGGTCGATCGCGTGAGCGACCTCATCAAGTCGGGCGGCGAGTGGATCTCGTCGCAGGAGGTGGAGACCGCGCTCATGTGTCACGCGGCGGTCCTCGAGGCGGCGGTGATCGGCGTGCCCCACCCGCGCTGGAGCGAGCGACCGATCGCGGTGGTGGTGCTGCGCCCCGGCGGAGAGGCCACCGCCGACCAGCTGCGCGACTTCCTGGCTCCGCGCTTCGCCCGATTCTGGCTGCCCGACGCGTTCGTGTTCGCCGAGTCGATCCCGCGCACGTCGACCGGCAAGTTCAAGAAGCGCGAGTTGCGCGACCAGTACCGCGACTGGGCCTGGTAGCGTCAGCCGCGGTTCACAACCAGAATCCGATCCCGGCGGTCACCGCGATGCCCACCGTCGGGGCCAGCTCGTCGCCGTGACCGGCCTGGCGGAACCAGTACGTCTGCATGGCGCCCTCGAGGAGGACGTAGGTGCCGTCGTCCACGTCGCGGCGGATCCCGGCGCCGGCGTCGACATGGGCCGCTCCGCTGGTCCGGCGCGGCGCCACCCGGTCGCTGCCGAAGCGCTGCCAGAAGATGCTTGCCCCGCCGGCGACGAATGGCTCGACCGCGAACCAGGGCGTGTCCCAGGTGTGGCCCAGCCGGATCTCGGCGCCCAGCTCCTCGATGTCCGCCTCGATGTAGCTCGGCCCGATTCCCCTGGCGAACCCGGCGTGCTGGTAGGTCACCCGCGCCGCCAGGTTGAAGGTCTGGCGCTCGACCGCCCAGCCGGCCATGAGCCCGGGCGAGACCCCCTCGGCGTTGGCGAGCGGCGAGCGGCCGCGCAGCCCGAACACCGGGCCGTGCACCGAGTCGAGGACGTCGCTGCCCTTGCGGACCAGGCGGGCGTAGGCGATGCGGTCGAGGTCGCCGTCGCTGATCGCGCGCCGGGCGCCGGCGGGCACGTCGATCGTGCCCTCGAGCAGGTTCTCGCGGCCGCGCGCCCGCACGAAGTAGCGCCCCTCGCGGACGCTGATCGCGCGCCGCCGGTCCCACAGGCCGACCTCGGCCACCACCGGGCCGTCGGCGTTTCCCTCGAGCACGAGGTAGCTCCGCCCCGGCGGAAACGCCAGCCAGCCGCGCCGTCCGCCCGGCGAGGTCAGCCGGGTGAGGACCACGCCGTCGTGGCCCGACATGGCGTAGCGGAACGACGGGTGCTGGATCCCGGCCAGGGTCCGGCTCGACGCGCGCAGCGTGTTGTCGTAGGCGTAGCGGTAGGCCTCGCTGAGGTCCACCTCGCCCTCGCCGCTCTGGTCGGCGGCGCCCAGCATCCCGGACACCAGGTAGTGGGTGAAGAAGGAGCCCTTCAGCTCGTCCGACTCCTGGGCGTCCTCGTTGGCCGCGCTGGAGGTGAGGTAGATCGCCCCGTGCGAGGCGAGCCGCTCGTCGAGCTGGATCGAGAACGATGGCCCGTGCCGGCCGCCCTTGGTCCTGGTCAGCGCGCCGGACCGGCACGAATCCACCACCAGGAGCCGCACGTCGGCCGCGCTGCCGCCGACCAGCTGCTCCAGCTCGCGGGTCGAGAACCGGGTGGCGCCGAGGTGGAGGTCCTCGGCGTCGGCGTGGCCGGAGTAGTAGACCAGGAGGACCACCTGGGCCGATCCGGACAGGGCGCGGATGCGCTCGTTCAGCGCCACGATCGCCTGGCGGACCGCCACCGCATCCGCGTTCTGCATGGTGACGACGTTCTCGTGGTGGAAGCCGCCCAGGTCGAGGAGCACGTCGCGCATCCTGGCCGCGTCGGACTCGGCGTAGCGCAGGTTGGCCTCGTCGGCCTGGCCGCGGTTGCTGCCGACCAGGACGGCGAAGCGGATCACCTCGGCCGACGCGGCCGCGGGAGCCAGCCCGAGGCCGGCCGCGATGGCGCAGGTGGCGAGCAGTCGCCTCATGGCGGGCGCTTGTCCAGGATCAGCCGGTCGATCGAGCAACCGACCAGGCTGGCCAGGTCGCCGCGCTGGACCCGCTCGGCGATGAGGACGACCTCGACCGGCGCGGCGCAGTGGACCGCGTAGAGCGTCTCCGGGCCGAGCACCTCGTCGAGGATGATGCTGCCGGGCAAGATCACCTCCTGGTCGGCGCGAGCGGCCGGGGCGGCGCGCTCGCCCTCCGGGTAGTAGACCGAGACCTGGCCGGCGCCGTCGCGGCTGAGGATGGCCAGGTAACCGTCGGTGACGTCGGTGTAGGCGAACCGGATCGCGTCGCCCGGATGGACCGCGTCTCCGCTCCGGCCCATCACCACCTGATCGCCCTGCTTGAGGTAGACCGACAGCCGCAGGCCGCCCTTGGCCCGGGTGGGGCCGGCGACGCGCTGGCCGGGCCGGTCGGGGTCGCCGGCGCGCGGGCGGAGGAACAGCAGGACGAGGGCGGCGACCGCGAGCGAGCCGGCCGCGGCCAGCGCGAGCCCCGAGCTCCGCCGTCGGGCCGGCGCTCTCACCCGCAGGCGAGGCGCGACCTCGTCGAACTGGTCCCGCTCGCGCTCGAACCCGACCAGGCGCGCGCTGCAGCGCGGGCAGCCGTCCAGGTGAGCGCGGACCGTCTGGCGCCGGTCCTCGGCCAGCTCGCGGGTCAGGAGCCGGTCGAGGACCAGGTTGGACAGGCATCCGTCAGGGGAAGATTGCTGCTTCATGGTGCTCTCGAAAGGCCGCCACCGCGCACGACCCCGCTCTTGCCGGTAACGGGATCGTGCGCGGGACGGTCATCGCTTCTCAGGTCCACGACTCGAACTCCGCCTGCAGTCGAGCCAGCTTTTTTCCGACCACGCGGCGCGAGCAGCCGAGCAGGTCGGCGATCTCGTCCTGGGTCATCTCGTCGATGAAGTAGTAGACGGCGATGCGAGCCAGCACCTCGGGCAGGCGCTGGAGGGCGTCCTGGGCGTCGACCGACGCCGGTGCCCAGGTCGTCCAGCTCCCGTTGACCACCGCCCGGTCGATCAGCTGGGCGCGCCGTCGCCGGTTGCGGAGCCGGTTGAGGCAGTAGTTGGTGGTGACGCGGTAGAGGAACGTGGCGATCGAGCTGTCGCCGGCGAACTGGCCCGGTCGGCTGGCCAGGGACAGGAAGACGTCCTGCAGCGCCTCGCGCGCCTCCTCCGCGTCTCCCAGGATCTGGCCGGCGCGGCGCAGCACGATGTAGCCATGCTCGCGGTAGACCTTCTCGATATCGTCGATGGCGCCCGCCATGTCGCTCAGTCGTCGTCGCCGTTCATCGGTTCATCGCGGATTCCATCCTCCGGGTAGAAATTGGGGTAATCGGGCGGGTACTGGACGCCCTCGAGCTCGTCGGTGCGGAGCTCGACGATGCCGTCCAGATCCCCCGAGGCCGGTCGCAGGCAGTCGAGCTGGCCTTCCAGGGGATCGTCGGGCGGCAGGTAGGTGTCGCACGGCGCGTCGACCGCCTCGAGGAGGTGAAAGCCGGCCCGCAGCCGGCCGCCGACGAATCGCGCGCTGACCGTGTCGGCCACGACGTCGCTCTCCACGTACGCCAGCACCTGCCGCGAGTACGAGAACCAGTGCTGCGAGTCGATGAGCGCCACGCCGATGCGCGCCTCGAGCGGCCGGCGGCCGCCGTCGGTGAAGTCGTTGAGCAGCTTGCCGGCCGGGCGGTTGAGCACCTCGAGCACGAAGCGGTTCGGGAACTGCCCCTCGGCGCCGAGCTGATCCGCGTCGCTCATGGTTCCCGGGATGAGGAAGTTCACCCAGGTGAGCTCCCACTCCAGCCCGGCCAGCTCCTCGTCCTCGAGCTTGGCGGCCTCCGGGACGACCCCGGTCAGGCGGACCAGCGCCTCGCCCGGATAGCCCGGCTCCACCTGTGAATCACACGCCGCCGCAGCGGCCAGCGCAGCAGCCAGGCCCAGTGACCCGATCCATCGCATCATGCGGCTCCCATCGCGTCGCCACCTGATCCCACTTGAGCTCTTTAGGACCGCGGCGCGGCGATTCCGGCCTGTCTGCGACTGACAGGACCGGCGCCTCGATTCCTCACCCGCCCATCAATACGAGTCGTAGGCCACGATCTCGGACGGCGGTGATCCGGCGCGCTCGAGGCGCGGGACCATCTCGTCGGCGCTCGCGACCATGACGATGCAGAGATCGCGCGGGCGAAGCCAGCGCCCGGCCGCTTCGCGCACGTCGTCGACGGTCAGCGCGGCGAGCAGGGCGGGGAGCTGGGCCGGGAAATCCTCCGGCAGGTCGAGGAGATCGTGGCGCAGGGCCAGGCGCATGCGCTGGCGCGCGGTGGCGCTGGCGAAGGGGAGCGCGCCGGTCAGGTGATGGATGGCGAGCTGGAACTCGTCGGCGTCGAGGCCGCCCGCGGCCAGCTTGTCGTAGAGCGAGAGGGTGAGGGCGAGCGCGTCGGCCGCGTGGTCCGCGGTCGGCGCCATCCACATGCGGAACCAGTGCGGCGCCCGCGCCTTGGACATGCGGCAGCCGGCCCCGTACGACCAGCCCCGCGCGACCCGGATCTCCTGCATGAGGCGCGAGCTGAACAGGCCG
The DNA here is from genome assembly GCA_035489015.1 of Kofleriaceae bacterium. GTDB lineage: Bacteria > Myxococcota_A > Polyangia > Haliangiales > Haliangiaceae > DATFRY01. The sequence continues at coordinate 77,824 of DATHKR010000320.1, forward strand.
CCGAACGCGGTCTCGAGCGGCATGAGCGCGACGAAGTCGCCCGGGCCGTAGACCGGGGCCAGGTGGCCGAGCAGGACCTGACACTGGGTTCGCTTCGGCTTGTCGACCAGGATGATGCGGCGCCCGGGCGGAAACGGCGGGACGTCGAGCGCCGGCGGTCGAGCCCCGGTGCGGCCGGCCACCGCGGCGCGCACGCGGTCGGCCACGGTCTCGGCGCGCGCCACCGTCATCGGCCCTGCCACACCGACCACCATGTGCTCCGGCGCCCACAGCGACGCGTGATAATCGGCCAGCGGGGCCAGCTCGATGCGAGCCAGCGACTCCTGGGTCCCGAGCGCGGTCCGCGCGTACGGGTGGCCGGGCGAGCAGACCCGGTGGAAGTGGCGATCGGCCAGACTGGCGTCGTCGTCGCGCACGTCGTCGAGCTCGTGGAGCGACTCGCGCAGCAGCATCTCGTGCTCGCCCCGCTCGAGCAGCGGATCGGCCAGCACCGACGCGGCCAGCTCGACGGTGCGGTCGAGGTGGCGCTCGAGGCAGGTCGCCGTCACCGACAGCCAGTCGCGGTCGACCTCGACCTCGATCGACGCGCCCAGGCAGTCGATCGCGCTGTCGAGGGCGGCGCGGTCGAGGCCGCCGGCGCCGCGGCGGGCCAGCTCGGCCACGTGGCGGGTCATGCCCTCGCGCCCGACCGGGTCGAGCGCGGCGCCGACCCGGGTGGCGGCGCTGAACCAGCAGAGCGGGGTGCCGACCGCCGGCGCGAAGTGGAATCGAGCGCTCACTGGTCGTCCCTCGCCGCCGCGTGGCCGTCGTCGCCGTCATCGCTGGGGTCGTCGTCGCGGACCCCGCCGCCGTCGTCGCCCTCCGGGTCGATCAGGATCGAGCAGCGCCGCTCGGCGATGAGGTAGGTGCGCACCGCGTGCTGCACGTCCTCGGCGGTGACCTGGCTCAGCCGCTCGGCCACCTCGAACAGCTTGCGGAAGTCGCCCAGGGTGGTCTGGTAGTGGCCGAGCGCCTCGGCCCGGCCGTCCACTCCCTCGAGCTCGCCCCAGTAGTCGGTCTCGACCACGCTGCGGACCTTCTCCAGCTCGGCGTCGTCGACCCGCCGCTCGGCCAGATCGGCCAGGACCGCGTCGATCTCCGCCTCGGCCTCCTCCGCCTGGTGCTCGCGGGTCAGCTGGGTCGCGATGCGGAACAGGCCCGGGTCGCGCTGCGGCCCCACGTCGCAGTCGGCGCCGAGCGAGATCTCGCGCTCGATCACCAGCCGGCGGTGCAGCCGCGACGACGGCCCGCTCGACAGGAGCGAGGCGACGAACGACAGCGCCGGCCAGTCCGCGTGAGCCTGGTCGACCGCGCGGTAGCCGCGCAGGAGGCGCGGCGCCGGGGTCGGCTTGGCAAACCGCCGCCGCCGCTCGCTCTCCTGGGCCGGCTCGACCACCCGCTTCTCGGCCGGGAGCTCGGCCGGCGCGATGTCGCCGTAGTGGCGCTCGACCAGCTCGAGCAGGCGCACCTCGTCCACGTCGCCGACCACCACCAGGGTGGCGTTGTTGGGCGCGTAGTAGGTCTCGTAGAAGCGCTGGACGTCGGCCATGCCCATCGAGCGGATGTCCTCCATCCACCCGATGGTCGGCCAGCCGTACGGGTGGATGGTGTAGGCCAGCCGCGACAGCTCCTCGTCGGCGAACCCCTCGACCTCGTCGTCGACCCGCTGCATTCGCTCGTTGGCCACCACCTCGCGCTCGGCCTCGAGCACGGCCGGCTCGAGCGCCAGGTTGACCATGCGATCCGACTCCAGCGCGATGACCAGGGCCAGGTCGCGGGCCGGCACCGAGTCGCGGTAGTAGGTCCAGTCGACCCAGGTGGCGGCGTTGCTGTCGCCGCCGGTCCGCTCGATCGTCCGATCGAACTCGCCGGCCGGGCGCGTGCGGGTCTGGCCGAACATGAGGTGCTCGAACAGGTGCGCCATCCCGGTCTGGCCGGGCGACTCGTGGCGCGAGCCGACCGCGTACCAGGTCTGGTACGAGACGATCGGGGCGCCGGCGTCGGCCAGGACGACCAGCCCGAGCCCGTTGTGCAGGCGGTGGCGGCGCACGTGGAGGGCGGAGGCGAACGGGTGAGTGATCTCGGTGGTCCAGGGCATACGACCTCAGTGCTCGGCGAGAGACAGCCAGCCCTCGCCGACCAGGGTGGCCAGGCTGGCCTCCGGATCGGCGAGCTGGGACGGTGCGACGACGCCGGGCGGGGCGCCGCCGGCGGACAGCAGACGCTCGACGCCGAGCGCGATGATGCGGGCGCTCAGCGCGTACGGATCGCGGCCGCCGAGCGCGACGCGCGCGCGCCGGAAGCGGAGCCCGGCCTCGGCGACCAGCGCGAACTCGATGCCTCGGCGGGCCTCGTCCCCCGGTGGCGGGGCGGCGCCGGCCCGCGCGCGCGCGAACGCGCCGAGCGGCGAGGCGGCGGCGATCGAGACCAGCGGGCCGACCAGGCTGGCCAGTCGCGCGGCGTAGCCGAGCCCGGGCAGGTCCTCGTTGAGCGCGAGGAAGGTCTCGACCCGGCGCGCCGCGATGTGGCGCGGCACGGTGATCACCTCGCCCGACGGCCACAGCAGCGCATCGCGCGAGCCGAACGGGGGCGGGAACATCATCCGGCGGGTGCGCGACAGCGGCGCCGCGCTCTCCCAGCGGTCCTCGCGCCACACGCTGGCCGGGCGCGACAGCGACGCGATCAGGCTCTGCCGGGTGCCCGGCGTGGTCCGCACTCGCGACAGGGCGTAGCCGACCGCGATCTCGTCGAGCGGAGCGTCCGGATCGAGATCGTCCGCGGCCGGGCCGTTGCCTGGATCGATGCCCGCGTCAGGTCCCTCGCGCTCGTCGGCCACCTGCGCGCGCACCAGCGCGGCGGCGCGGCTGGCCGCCCAGTCGCCGAGCGCGACCTCCCACGCGAAGCCGGGCGCGGCGGTCACGCCGGCCCGCCGCGCGCGCGAGTCGTGCTGCTCGTAGGCGTCGCGCAGGAAGGCCTGCTCGCCGCTCACATCCATATAATGTGCGCCGGCGTCGATCGCGGCGCGCAGGACCGGGTCGCCGAGCAGGAGGAACGGGCCGGCGCAGGAGATGACCACCCGGGCGCCGCGCACCGCCGCGGCCAGCTCGGCCGCGACGTGGACCTGGGCCGGCCGGATCTCCAGCCCGCGCAGCTGGTCGGCCAGCCGGGCCAGCCGGCTTTGGTCGCGACCGGACAGGACCACCTCGAACCCGTGGTCGACCAGCTGCCCGGCCACCAGCGCCCCGGTGGTCCCGGTGGCCCCGTAGACCAAAATCACAACGAGTCCCAGCGCAGCGCGAAGCTCGACGCGTGGCGCAACCGCCGGTAGCTGCCGGCCGCGGTCGGCACCGCGCGCCCGACCCGCGCCGCCCCGCACTGGTCGAAGTCGTAGTCGGAGTCGACGCACGCCACCCGCGCCGCCGGGTCGAACGCGCTGTCGTCCGAGGTCACCTCGGGGAACCAGGACAGGTCGTAGCCGAGCTGAAGGACCACGTGCTGCGAGAGGCGCAGCTCCACCCCCACGCCGGCGCCCAGGTCGAGCCCGTCGATCTGGATCGGCGAGACCGTGCGATCCGTGGTCGCCCCGGTCTCGGCGCGCAGGCGCCCGCCCAGCCGGGTGCGCCCGACCTCCTGGCCTTCCAGCCCGACGGTGGCCTGGAACACGTCGCGCATCCCGCGGTAGCGCGGGTACCACTCCGGCACGCCGGCGGCGGTGAGATCGCCGCCGTACAGGCGGATGTCGAACAGGTCGTGGCGCGACATGTTCTGCCAGCGCGCGCTGGTCACCAGGTCGTAGCCGGGCAGGATGGTGCCGCGCGCGCCGAGCCAGACCAGGTACGGCATGCGATAGGTGATCTCGGCCAGGCCGTGGTGGACCTCGCCGCCGTCGCGCGGCGCGCTCTCGACCACGGCGTCGCCCTCCAGCACCAGCGCGTAGTCGCGCGCCGGGATCGCCCCGGGCGGGCTGGCCACGCTCAGGGTCACCCACCAGTCGCTCTTCACCTTGACCGCCACGCCGAGGCTGACCGCCAGGTTCTCGCGCGCGAACAGCCCGCCCAGCCCGCCGGTGGTGGTCGACAGGTGGTACGTCTCGCGCGCGTCCGGGTTCTCGAACCCGCACGGTGAGCCGCCGCAGTCGCTCTCGATGCCGCGCTCGCTCCCGCCGCCCGCCTCGAGCGCGGTGTCGCGGGCCAGGTCCAGCTCGAGGCCGGCGTAGCCGATCGACACGCCCAGCCCGAACATGAACCAGTCGGCCGGGCGGAAGCAGCCAGCCAGCGAGAACAGGCCCTGATAGACGTAGCCGCCCAGCACGTGGTAGCCGATCGCGTCCTTTCCCGACGGAAAGCGATCGAAGGTGGTGGTGTGGATCGCGGCGGCCAGGACCGCCTGGTCCTGAAGGACGCTGCCGTACACCGCCATCGTGCCGCCCGGCGACCAGGTGGTGGACGACACCGACGGTCCATCGAGGAGCTGCCCGGTCCCGGGATCGACCAGGCGGCGGTCGACCCCGATCGAGTCGAGCCGCAGGCTGCCGCCGATGTGGAGGTGAAGGCCGCGGCGCGCGAAGCCGAGCGCGGCCGGGTTGAGGAAGATCGACGAGGCGTGGGCCGCGGTCGGACCGGTGAAGACCGCGCCGCCGGCCGTCGGGTCCTCGAGCGGTGAGGCCGAGGCCGCGGCCGGGACTCCGGCGGCGGCCAGGACCGCTCCGAGCGCACCGGCCAGCGCTCGTGCCGTGTGCCCGAGCCCGGTCGGAGTCCCGCAGCGCGCCATGAGCGGCGAAGAGTAGCAGAGCGCTCCTCCGCGCTGGGCCGGGCGGCCGAATTGACTCGGGGGTTGCGAGGCTCTATAGTGCCCACGCCATTTTCTCTAATAAGGAGAAACACTTGCGTGTAGCTCGGTGCCTCCGGGGCCCATCGTCGGTCCCGGCCCTCGTCCTGGTCGGTCTGGCGCTCGTCGCGCCGTCGCTGACCGCGTGCGAGAAGGCGAGCCACGACAACATCGACAAGTGGCTGTCGACTGAAAAGGGCGTCGAGAAGCTCACCAAGACGCTGCGCGATTCCGGTGAATCGGCCGAGCTGCGCGCGCACGCCGCCCAGAACCTCGTCATCCACGTCGAGAACAACTTCCCGGTGGTCCGCGACGCGTTCGAGGACATGGCGCCCGACGAGCGCCACGAGGTCATGACCGAGCTGACCCCGCGCCTGTGGGAGAGCGCGCGCATCGCGCGCGAGAAGGACGTCCCGACGCCGGTGCAGGCCCAGGCCAAGGACGCGCTGTTCGAGCTGCGCGCCTATGCCGACGACGCGACCCGCCGGCGCATCGACGGCTACGTGGTCGAGTGGCTGGCCGGCGGACACTACGAGGGCCGCGCCGCGGTCGGTCGGGTCAGCGGCCGCACCATCGTGCGGGAGCTCGGGCCGCTGGCCGCGCCCAAGCTGCTCGAGGCGGCCCGGCGGCTGCTCATCCGGCCGCCCGACACCGAGGGCGCGCGCGTGATGGTCGGCGACGAGCTGCTCGCCGCGCTGGCGTCGACCGGCGACATCGACGCGGCCGCGCTCCTGGTCGACATGGTGGTCAAGGACTACAAGGACACCACGCTGCCCGGCCGCGCGCTCTCGGCGCTGCACGAGGCGTACGTGCAGCCGGTGTCGGGGCAGCCGGTGGCGGCGCGGCCCGGGCTGGTCGGACAGATCGATCGCCTGGGCGAGGTCGCGCGCAACGAGAACCTGCCGGGCGTGATGAACAACGACGCGGTCGATCTGATCGCGGTCATCGGCCCGCCCGAGTGCATCCCGCCGCTGGTCGAGATGGCCCGCTTGCCGTCGGCGCAGCAGTCGTTCCGCTGGGTCGGTGCGCAGCGCGGGCTGCGCTGCGGCGGCGCGCAGGCGATGGTGCCGATCCTCGAGGCGATGCCGGACACGATCGTCTACGAGCGCGCTCTGCTCGAGAAGTACGTCTATAAGGAGATCCTGGCCGCGCCCGGCGCGCCGAAGGTGGCAGAGCAGGCGCGCCAGCTCCTGTCGTCGAAGAGCTGGATCGCGCGAGTCACCGGCATCGAGGTGCTGGGCGCGCTGAAACAGCGAGCGACCGCGGCTCAGGACGCGGAGCGAATTCGCAAGCTTGCCTCCGACCGGATGGTGCTGAAAGGTTGGTGGGGCGCCCAGAAGGACGCACCAGCCGGGAAGAAGAAGCCCGACCCGACCATCGGACAGATCGCGGTGGAGACGGCGGGTGGACTCCAGGCTCTAGCGAAGGGACCCGAAAGCAAGTGATAATACAGCCGCTCCAAGCTACTGCTGCGCATGGCCAAGGCTGAAATGGATCAGAGCAAGAAGACGATGCGCCATTTCTACTGCCGGGACGTCCTCTGGGAGACGTTCGAGCAGATGGCGAACGACTTCGATTGCTCCATCGACTACCTCATCAACGAGGCGATGCGCTACTACGCGCGGTCGAAGAACTATCAGTCGGCCATGGCGACGTCGGGGCCGATGCCCACGCATCAGTCGATGGGCGGCGGAGGACAGCCGATCCCACCGCCGAACTCGTACGCGATGCCGGGCCCGCCGCCGCAGGGCGCGCCGGGGCCCGCGCCGGCCGGGTACGGCGCCGCGCCGGCGAGTCAGTCGCAGGTCCCGTCGCCGCACGTCGCGCGGCGCGGCAACGCGCCGCCGCCGCCGCCGATGGGTGGGCCGGTCCGTCGAGGGCCGACCCAGGCGCAGCCGCCGCGGGCGACGTCGCCGGGCGCCTATCGCGAGATGGGGCCGATGGGCTCGCCGACCAACAACTCGGGTCCGATGGGCGGCGGCCAGATGGGCGGCGGCCAGATGGGTGGCCCGATGGGCGCGCCGAACGCGAACCCGATGGGCGGCCCGGGGCCGGCGATGGGCGGCTCGGGTGCGATGGGCATGCCCGGCCAGATGAACGTCTCCCCCGCGCCCGGCGCGCTGGCCACGCTGTACCTGGTCTACAACAACCAGCGCTACCCGATCACGAAGGACCAGTTCATCATCGGGCGCGGCTCGAAGACGTCGGATCTGCCGATCAAGGACGGGAACATCTCGCGCAAGCACGCGGCGGTGATCCGGCGGAACGGCACCTACTACATCAAGGACCTCGGGTCGACCAACGGCATCGACTACAAGGGGATGCGCATCGACAACAAGCGCATCGACGAGGGCGATGTCTTTCACCTCTGCGACTACGAGCTCCGCTTCACCTACCGCATGGACTGAGCCGGGCTGCGCGGGCGGCCCGTAGCTCCCCGGAGCTCGATGTCAGCAGGCCAGGCGCAGCCGCGCATCGCGGCGCTGCACGCGATCCTGCGCGATGCAGCCCAGGACGGCTTCGCGGAGCTCGAGCGCGGCGCGGCGGAGCTGGGCTCGCGGCTGCGCGTGGCCGCCGACCGGGTGGTGTCGGTGCTGGCGACCGGGCAGTCGGCGCTGGTGGCGTGGCGCGCGGAGCTGACCGAGTTCGAGGGGCTCGAGCGCGACACCCAGGTGGTGGTGGTCGCGCGAGGCTTGAGGCTGTGCTTCGGGCTCGGCGGCGGCGGTGACGCGGCGGGGCGCCCGTCGGTGAGCGGGTCGGTGAGCGCGGGCGCGGTCGGCGACGAGGCGGGGGAGGGCAGGGCCGTGCTCGCCGCATCGGCGGAGTCACTGCCCGGCATCGGACCGGCGATGGCCGCGCGGCTCGGCGAGCGCGGCCTCCGCACCGTCGAGGACCTGGTCTGGTTCGTCCCGCGCCGCTACGACGACGCGCGCCGGGTCGAGCCGCTGTCCGATGCGCTGGCCGCGGCCGACACTGGCGAGGCGCGCGCGCTGCGCGGCGAGGTCGCCAGCGCGCGCTTCGTCCGCAACGGGCGGCGGCGCTGGGTCGAGGTCCGCCTGGTCGAGGGCAGGCCGGCGGAGGCCGCGTCGACGGCGAGCGCGGCGCGGGATCCCGGCGACCCGCCGATCGCGTCCACCGCCGCGCCGTCGCGTTCCGCCGCCCAGGTCGTGGTCCGCTGGTTCCACGCTCATCCGGGGATGACCTCTCGCTTCCCGCGCGGCAGCCAGATCGTGCTGTCCGGTCGGCTGAGCCGGCGCGGCGGCGTCGCCGAGATGGCCAACCCGGACGTGCTCGAGGTCGAGACCCCGGACGGGCTCGCTCGCCGCGCGCCCGGGCGCATCCTGCCCCGCTACGCCGAGGTCCCCGGGGTCCCGCCGGCCACGGTGCGGCGCACCTGCGCGGCGGCGGTCGACCGCGGGCTCGGGCTGGTCGACGACGGGGTGCCGGCCGAGGTCGAGGCGCGCCAGGGGTTGCCGTCGCTGGCCGAGGCGCTGGCCGCGCTCCACCGCCCGGCCGACTCGCTGCCCGACGAGCTGGTCGACGCGCTGGTCGAGGGCGACAGCCGCTGGCACCGGCGGCTCGCGTTCGGCGACCTGTTCCTGCTCGGCGTCGCGGTCGCCCAGCGCCGACGCGAGCGCTGCGCCGATCGCGCGGTCCCGTGCCGCGCGGACGTGCGCGGCGAGCTCGAGCGCGCCCTGCCGTTCCGGCTGACCGGCGCGCAGCGGCGCGCGATCGACGCCATCTCGGCCGACCTCGCCCGCGACGTGCCGATGAGCCGGCTGCTCCAGGGCGACGTCGGGGCCGGCAAGACGGCGGTCGCGCTGGCCGCCGCGCACCAGGTGGTCGCGTCCGGCCGTCAGGTCGCGCTGATGGCGCCGACCGAGATCCTGGCCGAGCAGCACCTCGCCGCGCTCGCCCCGCTGTGCCGCGCGCTCGGCCTGCGCGCCGCCCTGGTCACCGCCGCCACCCCGCGGCCGGCCCGCGCGTCGACCGCGGAGCAGCTCGCCGCCGGGACCATCGACCTGGTCATCGGCACCCACGCCCTCCTCGGCGAGGACCTCGGCTTCCGCGCCCTCGGCCTGGCCATCATCGACGAGCAGCACCGCTTCGGCGTGGCCCAGCGGGTGCGCCTGCGCGGCAAGGGCGACGAGCGCGGCGCGCCGCACCTCCTGGTCATGACCGCGACGCCGATCCCGCGCACCCTGGCGCTGAGCGCGTACGGCGACCTCGACCTCACGCTGCTCGACGAGCTCCCGCCCGGCCGCCAGCCGATCCGGACCCGCGTCCTGCGCGGCGCGCCCGGCCGGCGGGAGGCGCGCGACGCGCTGGCCGATGCGCTCGCCGGCGCCGGTCGCGCCTTCGTGGTCTGCCCGCTGGTCGCGCCGCCGGTGCCGGACGACGACGAGGAGCCGGACCCGCACCCGCCCACCGACGCGATCACCCGCGCCGCGGAGCTCGCCGCCGACCTCGGCCGGCGCGCGGTCGGCCTGGTCCACGGCCGCATGAACCAGGCCGAGCGCGACGGCGCGATGCTGAGCTTCCGCGACGGCGACACGCGCATCCTGGTCGCGACCACCGTCATCGAGGTCGGCATCGACGTGCCCGAGGCGACCCTCATGGTGGTGGAGGACGCCGACCGGTTCGGCCTGGCCCAGCTGCACCAGCTGCGCGGCCGGGTCGGGCGCGGCGGCGGCGAGTCGGAGTGCCTGCTGGTGACCCGTCCCGGCCGGACCGCGGCCGCCGAGCGCCGCCTGGTCACGATGGAGGAGACCGGCGACGGCTTTCGCATCGCCGAGGTCGACCTCGAGATGCGCGGCCCCGGCGAGCTGCTCGGCGTGCGCCAGGCCGGGCTGCCGCGCCTCCGGTTCGGCGACCTGGTCCAGCACGTCGAGCTCCTCGCCCGCGCGCGCGACGAGGCCGAGCGACTGATCGAATCGGATCCGGACCTGTCGCGGCCCGAGCACGCCGCCCTCCGCCGCGTCCTTGCCGAGCGCATGGCCGAGATCGAGGCCTACGGGGCCGAGAGCGGCTGAGCTCCGCAGCGCGTCGGGACAGCGGCGTCCGCGGTCGGGAGGCTGTATGCTGCGCGGCGTCGATGCTCATCGTTCAGAAGTTCGGCGGTACCTCCGTCGCTGACGTCGAGCGGATCCGCGCGGTCGCCAAGCGGGCCCTCGATACCCACCGGGCCGGCCACGAGGTCGTGGTCGTGGTGTCGGCCATGGCCGGCGAGACCAACCGGCTCCTCCGCCTCGCCACCGAGGTGTGGGACGACACCACCGACCGCGAGGTCGACGCCATCGTGTCGACCGGCGAGCAGGTCACCAGCGGCCTCATGGCGCTGGCCATCCGCGAGCTGGGCGGCAACGCGCGCTCGTTCCTCGGCCACCAGATCCGGATCCTGACCGACACCCAGCACGGCCGGGCCCGCATCCAGGAGATCGAATCGGCCGCGCTCGGCGGCGCCCTCAGCCGCGGCAAGATCGCGGTGGTGGCCGGCTTCCAGGGCGTGGACGAGGAGGGCAGCATCACCACCCTCGGGCGAGGCGGGTCCGACACCACCGCGGTCGCCATCGCCGCGGCGCTCAAGGCCGACGTCTGCGAGATCTACACCGACGTGGCGGGCGTGTTCACCGCCGATCCCAACGTGGTGCCGACCGCGCGCAAGATCGAGCGGATCAGCTACGAGGAGATGCTGGAGCTGTCATCGCTCGGCGCCAAGGTGCTGCAGCTACGCTCGGTCGAGTTCGGCATGAACTACCGCGTACCGATCCACGTGCGCTCGAGCTTCAGTGACGCCGAGGGCACCTGGGTGGTGGGCGAGGAGGCATTCATGGAGCAAGTCGTCGTCTCCGGGGTGACCGTGGCCCGTGACGAGGCCAAGGTCACCGTCCGCAACCTCCCGGACGTCGCCGGGGTCGCGTTCAAGCTGTTCACCCCGCTGTCCGAGTCCGGGATCGTGGTGGACATGATCATCCAGAACACCAGCGTCCACGGTCACACCGACATGACCTTCACCGTCCCGCGAGGAGAGCGCCGCCGCGCCACCGACCTCCTCGCCGAGCGGGTGCCCGAGATCACCGACGGAGGCAAGGCCGTCTCCTGGGACGACGGCATCGCCAAGATCTCCGTCGTCGGGGTCGGCATGCGCTCCCACGCCGGAGTCGCGCGCCGGATGTTCGAGCTCCTCGCCAGCGAGGGAATCAACATCCAGATGATCTCCACCAGCGAGATCAAGATCTCCTGCGTCATCGACGAGAAGTACGCCGAGCTGGCGATGAGAACCCTCCACGACGGGTTCGGTCTCCACCTCGATCCGAGTCAGCGAACCCAGCTCTGAGGAGCGGCGGACGCGGGGTCAGTCCCCGCTCGCCGCGGCCGAGGCTGGCGGGCACTCACCCCACAGGACCTGGAGGTCCTTTGCGTCCTCTCGGTCTGGCTCGATCTCCAGGTTGGCCGGGTTCATGACCGAGGTGCGCTTGGTGATGTGGAAGAGGCCCAGGGCGTGGCCGACCTCGTGGGCCACGGTCACGGCTCGCTGATGAGGATCGGCGAGGCGGTGGTTGATGTAGACGACTCCGTGCTCGTCGTCGTAGAGGCCGTGGAAGACCGGGGCGGCGGTCTCGAAGCGGACCTCCAGGATCGGATCGGCCGGCCTCGCGGCGGTCACATCGGGCGTCTCACCGGCTGGCTCGGGCTTCGCCGTGGACAGCCTGGTCTGCCCGAGGCGGTTCCACATCGCGGCGGCCTGGTCGAGGCTGGCGATCTCGGCCCGGTCGGCACCGTCTCCGGGGACCAGCACGAGCGGCTCGCATGGGTCGTGGACGACCTGGAGCTCGTGATCGCCACCGTCGGTGGCGCAGCTGGCGAGGAGCGTCGCTACCAGGAGCAGTCGGACTCGCAAGCGGTCGACGCTACAGGAACCGCCGCTCCATCAGTAGCTCGATCCGCGCGGCGGGGGTCAGTCGGGGCGCGGCGCGGTCTGGACCGGGTCGTGGCTCGGCTCGTCGAGCAGGCTCAGCAGGTGGGATAGCTCTCGCGTCACCAGCCGGGCGCGGTGTCGGACGAAGTCGGTGGAGTAGGGGCGCGAGAAGAAGCCGATGAGACAGCCGCCGTACCAGAAGCCGAGCGCGTAGAAATCGTCGCCGGCCAGATCGGCGTGGGAGCTGGGCGGGCGGGAGGTCCGCCGCCGGCCGGCCTCGACGGCGACCCGGCGCACGGTGAAGGGGATCTGGGCCCGATGGAGCTCTCCCAGCGGGTGGGCGCTGGCCAGCACGCGCCCGTTCAGCGTGACCACCGCGTTGTCCATGCCGAGCGAGCCGATCAGCGCGTCGAGGTAGGAGCGGACTCGCGAGAGGATGAGGTTGCGCGGCGAGCGCGTGGTCTCCGGAAACGTGAGCGGGGGCAGGGTGCCGACGTCCCAGCGGCGGGCGCACGCTCGCAGCGCCCGCGCGGCTCGCTCGAGCGCCGCGGCGCGGCCGTTCGGGTCGGGCGGCTCCTCGGCGCACAGGAACCCGGCTCGCAGGATGGCGCCACCTCCGACCGGAACCGACATGCTGTGCGTGGTCGGCGCGCGGGTGGTCGACGAGCGCAGCTCAGGCGACCCGTCGCCCTCGGCCTCCATGAGGCGCAAACCGACCAGCTCGGGCATCTCCGGCAGGTCCGGGTGCGCGATCGCGACGGAGACGGCTCCGGTCGCGGTCGCCAGCTCTCGCAGGAGCTGTCTCAGCTCATCCTTGAGCACGTCCTCTACGCTACCATCGTGGGCCGGCCCGACCAAGCGCGGGGTCGACCCGGAGACTCGCTTCCGCGCCGCGGCGCGAGGTGCTATGCCTCGATCGTGGGTGGATGCACCAACTGCGCCGCCAAGTCGGGCTGCGACGATCACAAGGGCACGATGCTCGACTCCGTCGAGCAGGCGCTCGCTCGTCTGTATCCGTCACGTCGCTGGGGTGAGCCGGATGATGGCGCTCGCTTCGGGGCCGGCGTGTCGGAGGCCGACGGCCAGGCGCTGGCCGACGAGCTGGCCACCGAGCTCGACGCGGTCGCGCTCTACCGTCCCGGCCAGGAGGACGAGTACTGCGACTACATCTATGTGCTCTGCCTGGGGCGCGAGCCGTGCGCGGTGCAGCTGCGCGACGGCGACGTCCCGGTCCCCGACGAGATCGCCGAGCTGGGCGAGGACCAGGTGGTGAGCGAGCAGTACCTGCGCGTGTGCCTGAGCAGCATGGCGCGCCTGGCCGGAGTTCAGCAGACCGCGATCGAGCTCCGCCGCGCCGGCGACGATCTCGTCATCCTCGAGCAGCCGCGCGCCGGTGTGTACGACGCGCCGCTCCTGCGCCGCCTCCAGCGCCTGGTCGCGATCCTGCCCGCCTACGACATCGTGCACGTCGACTTCGGCGACATCTCGGCGCCGCCCGAGGGCTTCGACCCGGGCGATTACCGCGAGCGCTACGGCCTCCTGCCGCACAGCGCGAACTACCTCTTCTATCCGCAGCCGAGCACGACCGAGGTGACGACCGTGCTCGCGCGCGACGCGCTGCGCCCCGCCTTCTGAGCGGCAGCTCAGCCCGGCTCGAGGATCGCGGCGAGCAGGCTCTTGTCGCCCTGCAGCGCGGTTCGCTGCTGGTAGAGCGACATGCCGCGCAGCCCGCCCAGCTCCTCGCCGCCGCCGGCGCGGCCCGGGCCGCCGTGGACCAGCTGGGGCATGACGGTGCCCGGTCCCGGCGACTGCGACGCCATCTTCTCGCTGCCGAGGTACAGCCGGCCGTTGAGCGGAGCCATGGCCGGCACCGCCGCGCGCAGCCAGTCGCGCTCGTCGGAGTAGATCGACGCGACCAGCCCGCCGTCGCCGAGCCCGACCAGCTCGGCCGCCTCCTCGGCCGCGCCGGAGTAGACGCAGATCGTCGCGACCGGGCCGAAAACCTCGTGCTCGTGCACCGACGCCGCGGCGCGCGGATCGCGCGCCAGCCGCACCACCGGCGCGACGAAGCAGCCCTTGCCCTCGGCCACGCCGCGCGGCTTCACCTCGCCCTCGCCGCCGACCAGCGCCTCCGTCTCGCGCGCGAGCCGGGCGATCCCGCTCTTCACGTCGTCGAGCTGGGCCCGGGTGGCCAGCGGCCCCATCTGCACCGACTCCTCGGTCGGGTTGCCGACCACGACGCTGGTCAGCCGCGCCGACAGCGCCTCGCTCACGTCGGCCAGGCGCGACTCCGGGACCATGACGCGCCGGATCGCGGTGCACTTCTGCCCGGTCTTCTGGGTGATGTCGCGCGACACGTCGGCGACGAACAGGTTCCAGGTCTCGCTGCCCGGCGCCACGTCCGGGGCCAGCACGGCGGCGTTGAGGCTGTCCGCCTCCACGTTGACGTGGACCGAGCGGGCCACCACACCCTCGCCCGAGCGCAGCGTGCGCGCGGTGACCGACGAGCCGGTGAACGCGAGCACGTCCTGCCCGGCCAGCGAGTCGAGCAGCTTGCCGGCGCTGCCGCACAGGAACGAGAGCGCGCCGTCGGGCAGCACCTTGGCGTCGACGAAGATCTGCATCATCCGCCAGGCGACCATCGCGGTGGCGCTGGCCGGCTTCGAGACCACGGGCATGCCGGCGAGCAGCGCGGTCGCCGCCTTCTCGGCCAGGCCCCAGGCCGGGAAGTTGAACGCGTTGACGTGCACCGCCACCCCGCGCCGGGGGGTGAGGACGTGCTCGCCGTAGAAGCGCGCGGTGCGGCCGAGCTGCACCCCCTCGCCGTCGACCAGGAGCTTGCGGTCGCCGAGGGCATGGCCGAGCTCGCCGTAGGAGGACAGGGTGAAGATCGCGCCGTCGATGTCGAACTTGGCGTCCGAGCGGGTGTTGCCGCCGTTCTCGATCGCGAGCGCGATCAGCTCCTCGCGCCCGCCGTGGAGGACCTTGGACATGGCGCGCAGGATCTGGCCGCGCTGGGCGAAGGTCAGCTCGCGCAGGGCCGGCCCGCCGCGGGCGCGGGCGTAGGCCAGGGCGGCGGCCATGTCGATGCCGCCCGACCCGCACTCGCCGATCACCTCGTCGGTGGACGGGTTGATGAGCGCTGTCACAGGACCCTGGCCGGCGACCCAGCCTCCACACACGTAGCTCTCCAGGCGCTTCATGGCCGGGCAGCTTACCTCCGGCCAGCCGCGCGCGCGCTCGCTCTCGCGCCGAGATGACCTCGAGAACGTGAATTCAGGTACATTGGCCGCGCATGGCGGAGCTCCGGCGGCGACTCCTGGCTGCGTTCGCCGCGATGATGCTCGTCCTGTTTGCCGGGACGCTCGGCTACTACCTGCTCGGCGACGGTCACTGGAGCGTCTTCGACTGCTTCTACATGACCATCATCACCCTGACCACGGTCGGGTACGGGGAGGTGCTGCAGTCGTTCGACGCGGTGGCGCACGCGCGCGCGTTCACGGTCGGGCTGCTGGTGTTCGGGATGGGCACCGTCGTCTACTTTGCTTCCGCGCTGACTGCGCTCATCATCGAGGGGGACCTGCGCCAGGCCCTCCGCCACACCCGCATGCGCAAGCAGATCGCCAGGCTCGAGAACCACGTGGTCGTGTGCGGCGCCGGGTCGACCGGCAGCCACGCGATCCAGGAGCTGATGGAGTACCGGATCCCGACGGTCGCGATCGACCTCGACCGCGCCCGGCTCGAGGACCTCGCCGACCAGCACCAGGTGCCGGAGTTCAAGTACATCGTCGGTGACGCGACCGACGACGACGTGCTCGAGGAGGCGGCGCTGGGCAAGGCGCGCGGCCTGGTGACCGCGCTGCACGGCGACAAGGACAACCTCTTCGTGGTGGTGTCGGCCCGCCAGATGAACACGCGGGCGCGCATCGTCGCGCGCGGCAGCGACCTGCAGGTGCTCGAGAAGCTGAAGAAGGCCGGCGCCGATACGGTGGTCTCGCCCAACTACATCGGCGGGATGCGGATGGTCTCCGAGCTCTTGCGCCCCGAGGTGGTGAAGTTCCTCGACGAGATGCGGCGCGACAAGGCGCGCTTCCGGATCGAGGAGGTGTCCGTCCCGGATGGCTCGCCGCTGGTCGGAAAGCGCATCGGCAACTCCGGCATCCGGACCTCTTCCAGCGAGATCCTGGTCCTCGCGGTGCAGGTGCCGGGCGCGGATGGCTACCGCTTCAACCCGGGCGCCGACTTCGAGCTCGGCGCCGGCATGACCCTGGTCGTGCTCGGCCCGCTGTCCGAGGTCGACGCGCTGCGCGATCGGGCGCGCGGGTCGTAGCGCGGGCGGATTCGTCCTACAGCTCGCGGCGCGGCGGCACGCTGACCGTCGCCATCAGCAGCCCGGCGACCAGCGATACACCGACCAGGATCATCGCGAACGCGGTGTCGATCCCGGTGATGACGTCTCGCTCGAGCATCGACGACAGGCTGCGCAGCCCCATGCTGCCCGGCACCAGCAGGAGCAGGCCCGGCACCAGCGGCACCATCGCCGGGCGGTCGGCCAGGCGGGCGTACACGTTGCTGCCGGCCGCCAGCGCGAACCCGCCCAGCGCCGCTCCCAGCTCCGGCCCGAGCAGCGAGGTGCCGATGCGCGCGGCGTAGTACCCGGTCGCGCCGGCCACCGCGATCGGCAGCGCATCGCGCGGGTGCGCGCCCAGCATCACCATCGCGGCCGGCACGAACGCGACCAGCGCGACCAGCTCGGTCCAGGCCGGCAGCGGCGCGCCGAACGCCGACGGCCGCGCGCCGAACAGCCTGGTCATCACCACGTCGGCCAGCGCGACGCCGAAGGTGATCTGCAAGAAGGCCACCGCCGCGGCGACCAGGCGGGCGGTGCCGGAGGCCAGGTTGCGGGTGGCCAGCTCGGTCATCGCCACGGTCAGGGTCAGCCCGGGCACCAGCGCGATGAGGCCGGCCAGCACCGCGATCTGCAGCGACATGGTGAAGCCGGCGATGACCGCGGCGTGCGCCAGCGCCGCCGCGGCGGTGGCCGCGACCAGCTCGAAGACCCGGCTGCCCGCGATGCTGCGGCGGAACGCGAGCGAGAGCGCGCCGATGACCAGGCCGATGGCGCCGCCCGCGGCCACCTCCTGCCAGCCGCCGGCCAGAAAGCGCGCCGCCGCCGCCGACAGGAGCCCGCCGGCCGGGACGATGAGGAGCGGACCGTAGCGCGGCCGCGCCGACACGATCGCGCGCACCCGCACCACCCCGTCGGCCAGGGTGATCCGGCGGCGTCCGACGTCGCCGGCGACCTTGTCGAGCGCGGCCAGCCGCTCGAGGTTGACCTCGCCCGGGTCGATCCGGACGATCGCGGTGCGCTGGGCGGCGAGCGGGCCGAACCCGGCCATGATCGACGTCGGGGTCGAGGAGATCTGCGACTCCAGCCCGAGCAGCCGGGCCATGCTGCTCATCGCGGCCTCGAGCCGGTCGGCCGGCGTGCCGAACCGGTGCAGCGCGACGCCGAGCTCCATCACGAACGCGATGCCGGCGGTCGGGTCGGTGGTCGAGGCGATCACGCGGGCGGGGCCGGGCGGCTCGGTCTCTCGGGGTGGTGTGTCCCCCTCGTCCCCGCGCGTCATTCCGCCATCCTAGAACCGGGCGACGCCAGGATCACCGGTCGAGCCATCCCGTCGACGTCCCACCCGGACTTTGACGTGGTCCTCGACGGCTCTCGCGGGCACCCTGTCGCGCGCCGCCGGACTCGTCGTATCGTGGGGAGTCGTGAGCGCCGAGACCACCGTCACCCTGCATCGCGGGAGCCCGACCGAGGCTCCCGCCCGCAAGGCGCCGCACCTGTTCCTCGCCCTCGAGTGCACCCGCCCGCTCGCGCTCTCGGCCCGCTACTCGCTCGAGGGGATCGACGTGGTCGTCATCGGGCGCGGCCCGGAGCGCTCGGCCGAGCACGGCACGATCGACGGCCGGCGCGTCCTCACCGTGCGGGTACCCGACCCGAGCATGTCGCACACCCACGTCCGGCTCGAGCGCGGGCTCGGCTACTGGGTCGTGCAGGACACCGGCTCCAAGAACGGCACCATGGTCGACGGCCTGACCGTGCGCCGCGCCCGCCTCGACGACGGCGCCCTCATCACCCTCGGCTACACCCTGTTCCTGTTCCGGCTCGGCCTGCCGGTCCTGTCGGACGAGCCCTGGGTCGACGCCGGCGAGCGCGAGCCGGCCGCCCCCGGCCTCTTGACCCTGGTCCCGGAGCTGGAGCGCGAGCTCGCCCGCCTGGTCCAGGTCGCGCCGTCGACCGTCACCGTCACCATCCGCGGCGAGACCGGCACCGGCAAGGAGGTGCTGGCCCGCGCGGTGCACCGCCTGTCGCGCCGGCCCGGCGAGTTCGTCGCGGTCAACTGCGGCGCGCTCAGCGATGCGCTGGTCGAGAGCGAGCTGTTCGGCCACAAGAAGGGCTCCTTCTCCGGCGCGGCCACCGACCACGACGGCCTGGTCCGCAGCGCCGACCGCGGCACGCTCCTGCTCGACGAGATCGGCGATCTCCCGCCCGCGTCGCAGGCCGCGCTGCTGCGGGTCCTCCAGGAGCACGAGGTGCTGCCGGTCGGCTCGACCCGTCCGGTGCCGGTCGAGCTGCGCGTCATCTCGGCCACCCACCGCGACCTCGAGGGGCTGGTCGACAGCGGCCGGTTCCGCGCCGACCTCCTGGCCCGGGTGGCCGGCTTCCGCATCGACCTGCCGCCGATGCGCGAGCGGCGCGAGGACCTGGGCCTGCTCATCGGGACGCTCATCGAGCGGCTTTGCGGCGCCCAGGCCGAGCAGGTGGCGCTGACCGAGGCGGCGGTGCGCGCCCTCTACCGCCACGACTGGCCGCACAACGTCCGCGAGCTGGAGAAGTGCCTGGCCGCGGCGCTCATCCTGGCCGCCGGCCAGCCGATCGACGTCACTCACCTCAGCCCGGCGGTCGCCGCCGGAGCGCTCGACAACGACTCCGACCCGGCGGTCGACGAGGAGGCGCTGCGCGCCCGCCTGGTCGAGCTGCTCGCCGAGTACGACGGCAACGTCAGCGCGGTATCGCGCGCGATGGGCAAGGCGCGCATGCAGATCCACCGCTGGATGAAGCGCTTCGGGCTGGAGCCGGACTCGTACCGGCTCGAGAAGTAGGTCGTGGAGAAAGAGCCGGCGCCCCCGGCCGGAGCCGGAGGCGCGGCGATGGTCGTCCTACGCTACGGGTCGACCCACCAGCCCGACAGACCCGGGAAGCGCGGCTGCGGCCCGATGTCCTCCGGGTGCACGCCGTGCAGCCGCCGGCTCCACGCGTAGTGGCTGTACGGCGCGTAGAGGACGGTGTAGGGCAGGTCGGCGTTCACCTTGGCGTGCAGCTTGTGGTAGATGGCCTTGCGCTCGGCGCGGTTGTTGGTCCCCGACGCCGCCTCGATCAGCTTGTCGGCGTCCGCGTCGGCGTAGCCGGCGAAGTTGTTCTTCCCCTCCTTGATCTGGCTGGAGTGGAGGAGCGCCGACGGATCCGGATCCGGGATGTCCGGCAGCCAGCCGAAGAACACGCCGTCGAAGTCGCGCAGGACCACGCGCGCCTGATAGTCGCGGCTCGACAGGTACTCCACCTTCATGTCGATGCCGATCGCGGCCAGGTCGGTGCGGAAGATCGCGAACATCTGCTCGTTCTGCGGCGTCCGCTGCGACGCCACCGCGATGATCTGCATCGGGAACCGACCGTTCGGGCCGGCCGGGTGGCCGGCCTCGTCGAGCACCTTCACCGCCCGCTCGATGTCGAACGGATACGGCGCGATCGACGGATCGGCGCCGAACATGTTGGGGAAGAACGGCGCCGACATCGGCTGGGCCTGGTTGAAGAACAGGTCCTCGATGATGCGCCCGCGGTTGAGCGCCAGGGTCATGGCCAGACGGACCCGCTTGTCGTCGAACGGCTTGCGCTGCACGTTCCACGCGATCGCGCGGAACAGCGAGCCGACCACGGTCGACACCTCGAAGTCGGCGCGGAAGTCCGGCATCTGCACCTCGCCGGACCAGGCCTCCACGTCGGGCACCTGGACGAAGTCGAGCTGGCCGTCCTTCAGCGCCTTCAGCTGATCGTCGCCGAGATCGACGCGGAGCTCGACGGTGTCGAGGTTGGGTCGCCCGTTCCACCACGCCTTGTTGGCCTCGAACACGAGCCGCTTGCCCTCGATCCAGCGGGCCATGCGGAACGGGCCGGTCCCGACCGGCTCGCGGTTGCCGCGCGACTCGGCCAGCGGGCCTCCGCCGTACACGTGGGCCGGCAACAGGCCGACCGTCCACGCGATCAGCGCCGGCGCGTACGGCTTCGAGTAGGTGACGACCACGGTCTGCTCGTCGGGCGTGTCGAGCTTGGAGACCGCGGCGAAGTACGGCTTCCACAGCGTCTGCGACTGGGTGTCGCGGATCGACTGATAGGTGAACGCGACGTCCTTCGAGGTGAACGGCTTGCCGTCGTGCCACTTCACCCCTTTTCGCAGCTTGAACGTGATCTGGCGTCCGTCGTCGGACCGGGTCCAGCTCTCGGCCAGGACCGGGACCGGCTCGAGCGAGCTCGACAGGCCGACCAGGCCCTCGAACACCAGCTGGTTGGCCCGCGTGAATCGCGGCTCGAGGACCGGATTCATGTACAGCGGTTCGTTCGACGGCAGCACGATGTGACCGCCCTGGCGGGGCCTTGCCGGCGCTTCTGCACCGACCGCCCGCTCCTCACCGACCTTTCCGCTCGATGGACCACCTCCTTCCGTCTCCTCGGTCCGCTTGCGACAGGCGCCAGCGGCGAGGGCAGCGGTGACCAGACCTACGGCGACGACCAGAGTGAAGGGCTGTGCTCTCCTCATGGCATCTGCCAGCATACGCCCGGGGCAGCAGCTGGCGAAGTGTTGTAGCTTTCCCCCCGCCATGAGCGCGGAGCGGCTTCACATCCTCGACGGGCACGGCTACATCTTCCGCGCGCATTACGGCCTCGCGACCGGGGGAAAGGACCGTCAGCCGGTCCGCCTCAGCACCGCGGCCGGCATGCCGACCGGCGCGCTCTACGTCTACACGTCGATGCTCATCCGACTTCACCTGGATGAGCGGCCCGAGCGAATCGCAGTCGTGTTCGACACCGGCAAGCCGAGCTTCCGGTCCGATCTCGACGCCGAGTACAAGGCCAACCGCAGCGAGGCGCCCGACGACCTCCGGGTCCAGCTGCCATTCTTCCGCCGCCTGACCGAGGCGTTCTCGTGGCCGTGCATGTCGGTCGAAGGGGTCGAGGCGGACGACGTCATCGCCACGCTGGTCGGCCAGGCCCGCGCGCGCGACTGGGACGTGGTCATCTACTCCGGCGACAAGGACCTCATGCAGCTGGTCGACGACCACGTGGTGGTCATCGACTCGATGCGTCAGATCACCTACGACGCGGCCGGGGTGGAGAAGAAGTTCGGGGTCCCCCCCGCGCTGGTCGGCGAGTTCCTGTCGCTGGTCGGCGACTCGAGCGACAACATCCCGGGGGTGAACGGGGTCGGTCCGGTCACCGCCGCCCGCCTGCTCGGCCAGTACGGATCGATCGACAACCTGCTCGCCCACGTGGACGAGCTGAAGGGCAAGATCAAGGAGCGGCTCACCGACCCGGCCGAGCGCGACAACCTGGCGCTCTCCCGCCAGCTGGTGGCGCTCAAGCGCGACGTCGAGGTGCCGCTCGGGCTCGACGATCTGGTCCCGGCGCCGTGGAACGGCGAGCCGCTGCGCCGGATGCTCGAGGAGCTCGAGTTCCAGGCGCTCATCGAGCGGCTCGAGCAGAAGTCGCTGGCGGTGGGCGATGGCCCGGCGCCGGCGCCCGCTCCCCCGGTCGCCGGCAGCGCGGCGGCCGTGCTCGACGATCCGGACCGCCAGCCGGTGCTGGTCACCCGGCCGGAGCAGGTCGCCGAGCTGGCCGCGGCGGCGCGCGCGGCCGGGCGCCTGGCGATCCACCTCGAGCGCGACGGGCAGCGCGACGACCGGGCCAAGATGGTCGGCATCGCGATCGCGCTGCCGGACGCGGCGCCGGTCTACATCCCGCTCCAGCACCGCTACCTGAGCGCGCCGACCCAGCTCACCCCCGAGGACCTGCGCCCGCTGGCCGATGTGTGGGGCGATCCGGCGATCCAGGTGATCTGCCACGACGCCAAGCTGGTCTACCGGACGCTGGCCGCGTGCGGCATGCCGGTCGGCGGCGTCGCCGAGGACACCATGCTGGCCGCGTACCTGCTCGACGCGTCGCAGGACGACGTGCGCCTGGAGCAGATCGCCCAGGACGTGCTCGGCGTGATCCTGCCCGGCCAGCGCGCGCTGGTCGGCAGCGGCCGCACCGCGATCGCGTTCGAGGCGGTCTCGGTCGAGGAGGCGACCCGCCACGCCGGTCGCTCGGCGGCGGCGGTGCTCGCGGCCGACGGGGTGCTGGCGGCGCGACTGGGGCAGGGCGGGCTCGACCGGCTGTGGCGCGACCTCGAGCTGCCGCTCGCGCGCCTGCTCGCCCGGGTCGAGGCGATCGGCGTCCGCATCGACGTGGCTCATCTGCGCGCGCTGGGCGAGCGGCTGACCGGCGACCTGGCCGGGCTGGAGACCCGCATCCAGGAGCTGGCCGGCGAGCCGGTCAACGTCGGGTCACCGAAGCAGCTCGGCCAGCTCCTGTTCGACAAGCTGGGGCTGCGCAGCGAGCGGATGAAGAAGAACAAGACCGGCTTCTCGGTCGACCACGACGTGCTCGACGCGATGCGCGAGCAGCACGCGATCATCGCGCCGATCCTCGAGCACCGCGAGCTGACCAAGCTCAAGAACACCTACATCGACGCGCTGCCGCCGCTCATCAACCCGGCCACCGGCAGGCTGCACACCAGCTTCCGCCAGGCAGTGGCCGCGACCGGCCGGCTGTCGTCCACCGATCCGAACCTCCAGAACATCCCGATCCGAAGCGAGCTCGGGCGCGAGATCCGCCGCGCGTTCATTGCCGATCCCGGCAAGGTGCTGGTGTCGG
This sequence comes from Kofleriaceae bacterium, assembly GCA_035489015.1. Lineage (GTDB taxonomy): Bacteria > Myxococcota_A > Polyangia > Haliangiales > Haliangiaceae > DATFRY01. The sequence continues at coordinate 100,641 of DATHKR010000320.1, forward strand.
CGGACTACTCACAGATCGAGCTGCGGATCCTGGCCCACCTGTCGGGAGATCCGGTCCTGCGCAAGGCGTTCGCCGAGGGGATCGACGTCCACACCCAGACCGCGGCGGAAGTGTTCGGGATTCCGCTCGACCAGGTCGGCCCGACCGAGCGCCGGGTGGCCAAGGCAGTGAACTACGGCCTGGCCTACGGGCAGTCGGATTTCGGCCTGGCCCGCGCGCTCGACATCCCGCGCGAGGAGGCGCGCCAGCACATCGCGCGCTACTTCGAGCGCTTCTCGACCGTGCGCCAGTTCATGGAGGAGGTGGTCGAGAAGGCCCGCAAGGCGGGCGCGGCATACACGATCCTGGGCCGCCGGCGCCCCATCCCGAACCTGAGCGGACGCGACTACCGGGCGCGCAGCGCGGCCGAGCGGATCGCGCAAAACACTCCCATGCAGGGCAGCGGAGCCGATATCATCAAGCTGGCGATGCTTCGGGTGGACCGGCTACTCGCGGAGCGCGGCTTTCGCGCCGAGCTGCTCCTGACCGTGCACGACGAGCTGGTGCTGGAGGTGGACGTGGATCAGGCCGACGAGCTCAGCCCGCTCCTGGTGGCGGAGATGGAGGGGGCGTTCGAGCTCGAGGTGCCTCTCGTGGTCGAGGTCGGCCGGGGCGCGACCTGGGCGGACGCTCACTGATGGGCCGGCTGTCCGCGGTCGCCGGGCTGGCCGCGCTGGTCGCGTGCGGATCGCTCGGCGCGTGCGGATCGCGCGGCGAGCGCCCCCGCGCCGGCGGGGACGCCGGCCCGTCCGGCGCGCGCACCGGGATCGGCTTTCCGGCCGCGCCGCCGGCCCGGCGGGAGCCGGCCGACATCGACGAGGCGCCGGCGGTCTGCGCGATCCGCGGGCAGGATCCGGATGCGGTGCTCGACGAGGCCAGCCGCCTGCTCTACGACGCCGGCGACTTCAAGGCCGCGCTCGGGTGCGCCGAGCTCGCGGTCGACCTGGTGCCGCAGGCGGTCGAGGCCCACCACTACCGCGCGGCGGCGCTGGCCGCGCTCGGCCGCTACAGCGAGGCGCAGGTCGCGTTCGCCATGGCGCTGGCGCGCGATCCGGATGATCCGGAGACGCTGGCGGCGGCCGCCGACTTCTACATCAACATCGCCCAGCCCAAGCAGCGCTCGGCCATCCTGCTCGGCCTGGAGTACGCGCGGCGCGGCAGCGGGCGCGCGGCCAGCCGGCGCCGGCTCGACCGCCAGCTGCGCGCCCGGCTCTCGCTGCTCGAGGCCGAGGCGCTGAACGACCTCGGCCAGTCGGACGCGGCCCTCCCGCGGGTCGATGCGGCGCTGAAGCTCACCCCGCAGAACGCCGCGGCGCTGCACGAGCGCGGGGTCAGCCTGTTCAGCCTGTGCCGCTTCGCCGACGCCGAGACCGCCTTCGCCGAGGTGCTGCGCGAGCAGCCGGACGACCCGTACGCGCACTACCACCTCGGCCTCATCCTCGAGCGCTACGGGCGCGAGGCCGAGGCGGAGGAGCGTTTCACCAAGGCGCGGGCGCTGGCGTCGGACGACTTCCCGCCGCCGGTCAAGATCACGGCCGAGGAGTTCCGCGCCGAGGTCGATCGCGCGATCGCCGAGCAGGCCCCCGAGGTCCGTCGCGAGCTGGCCAAGGTCGCCCTCGAGCTGGTCGACCTGCCGGCCCAGGAAGATCTGATCGCGGTCGATCCGCCGTTCGCGCCGACCATCATGGGCCTCTACCGCGGGTTGCCGCTGGCCCAGACCGGTCCGACCGCCGCGGACGAGGAGCCGATCCCGCCGCGCGCGATCGTGCTCTACCGCAAGAACCTGGCGCGCGCGGTCAGGAGCCGCGACGAGCTGGACCGTCAGATCCGCCGCACGCTGATCCACGAAATCGGCCACCTGCAGGGGCTGGACGAGGACGACCTCCGGCGCCGCGGCCTCGAGTGACCGCCGGCACCGGCGCTCCGATTGGATCGCCGGGCGATGGGGGCGCGGTGGTTTTCGGCTATGATGGCGACTCCGCGCCGGGACGCGCGTGATGGGACAGGAATCGATCCAGCCGGCTGAGAGCGAGCTCGAGCACAAGCTGCGCACCGAGCAGAAGAAGCTCGCGCTGGTGCAGGAGATCGGGCGCGCTCTGTCGTCGGCGCTCGACCTCGACGAGCTCCTCGGTCTCATCATGGAGAAGGTCACCCTCCTCATGGAGGCGGACCGATCGACCCTGTTTCTGGTCAGCGAGGACGGCCACGCGCTGTGGTCGAAGATCACCCAGGGCAGCGCGAAGCTGGAGATCCGGCTGAACGTGGGCGAGGGGATCGCCGGCTGGGTGGCGAAGTCGGGCGACACCGTCAACATCCCCGACGCCTACATCGACAAGCGGTTCCAGCCGGCGGTCGACCTCCGCTCCGGCTACCGCACGCGCTCGATCCTCTGCACGCCGATGCGCGACAGCAAGGGCGTCATCATCGGGGTGCTGCAGGTCCTCAACAAGGCCGGCGGCCCGTTCACCGGCGAGGACGAGGAGCTGCTGGCCGCGCTGGCCGGCCAGGCCGCGGTCTCGGTCGAGAACTCCAAGCTCTACCACTCGGTGGTGGCCAAGAACGTCGAGCTGCTCGACGCCCAGGAGGCGCTCGAGCAGAAGACGCACGAGCTCAACATCCTCTACGAGATCGAGCGCGAGATGAACGCCGCGCACGACCTCGACGAGCTGCTCGCCCGCATCCTCGACAAGGCGATGGACGCGGTCGAGGCCAAGGCCGGCAGCATCGCGCTGCGCGAGCCGGGCGGCGACGAGCTGCGCTTCCGCACCGTCGGCGGCCCGGTGGCCTCGCGCATGCTCCACCGCACCATCCGCATGGGCGAGGGGGTGATCGGCTGGGTGGCGGCCAACCGCACCGCGGTCATCGTCAACGACCCGGACCACGATGCCCGCCACCACACCGAGTTCGCGGTGTCGGTCGGGCTGCGCCCGCGCCAGCTGGCCGCCGCGCCCCTGGCCAGCGGCGACGAGGTGCTCGGCGCGATCGAGCTCATCGACAAGCGCGACCCGGACGCGCCGGACGGGCCGACCTCGGCGGCCGGGTTCTCCGAGGGTGACCTGGTGCTCTTGACGCTCATCGCCGGGCAGGCGTCGCGCGCCATCCAGCTGGCCAAGACCCGCGGCGAGCGCGAGAACCAGAACCGGCTGGCGTCGATCGGCCAGATGCTGGCCAGCGTTCTCCACGATCTCAAGACGCCGATGACGATCATCTCCGGCTACGCCCAGCTGATGGCGCAGATGCAGGACGCCCGCCAGCGCGAGCAGTACGTCGATCAGATCCTGCGCCAGTTCGATCTGATGAGCGGCATGACCCGCGAGGTGCTCGCCTTTGCCCGCGGCGAGACCAACGTGCTCCTGCGCAAGGTCTACCTGCACCGCTTCCTCGACGAGGTCATGACCCAGCTCGAGCACGCGCTGGCCGGGCGCAACATCGCCCTCGGGCTCGACGCCGCCTACACCGGCGTGGCGTACTTCGACGAGCAGGCGATGCTGCGGCTGGTCCACAACCTGGCCCGCAACGCGGCCGAGGCGATGCCGCGCGGGGGCGAGTTCCGGATCAGCACCCAGGCCGACGGCGAGCGGCTGATCCTCGAGTTCGCCGACAGCGGCCCGGGCATCCCGCCGGAGCTGGAGGGGCGGCTGTTCGAGCTGTTCGCCACCGCCAAGCCGGGCGGCACCGGCCTCGGCCTGGCCATCTGCAAGAAGATCGTCGACGAGCACGGCGGCGACATCTCGTGCGAGTCGGTGCCGGGGCAGGGGACCACGTTCCGGGTGGCCCTGCCGATGGGCCGGCCGGCCAACATGCCCAACACCGGCGAGCACCCGGTGCTCGGCCGGCCCTGATCGACGCCGCCGGCCGTCAGGCCGGCGAGCCCGCCAGCCCGCCAGCCCTTATGATGAGCGGGATGACCCGAGCCAGGAGCCCGGCGGCTTGATCCGGCTGGACGAGGTCGACAAGCGCTACGGCGCGACCCGCGCGCTCGATCGGGTCAGCTTCGCGGTCGAGCGCGGCGAGGTGGTCGGGCTGGTCGGGCCCAACGGGGCCGGCAAGACCACCGCGCTGCGGGTCCTGTCCGGGTTTCTTCGCCCGGACCGCGGCGCGGTGTGGGTCGACGGGATCGACGCGGTCGCGCACCGGCGCGAGGCGGCCGCGCGGATCGGCTACCTGCCGGAGGGGCCGCCGCTCTACCCCGAGCTGCGGGTCGAGGAGTACCTCCGCTTCCGCGCCCGGCTGAAGGGGGTGGCGCGGCGCGAGCTGGGCGCGCGGGTGGACGAGGTGCTCGAGCGGGTGTCGGCCCGCGACCGCGCCCGCACGATGATCGGGCGGCTGTCGCGCGGCTACCGCCAGCGGGTCGGGCTGGCCGACGCGCTGCTGGGCCGCCCCGACGTGCTCCTGCTCGACGAGCCGACCTCGGGGCTCGACCCGGCCCAGGTGCGCGACCTGCGCGCGCTGCTCGGCGAGCTGGCCGGCGATCGCGCGGTGGTGCTGTCGTCGCACGCGCTGTCGGAGCTGGAGGCGGTGGCCGCGCGGCTGGTGGTGATGGCGGGCGGGCGGGTGGCCGGCGACGGTCGACCGGACCAGCTGCGCGCGCGCTTCGGCCTGCCGGCGACCGCCTCGCTCGAGGAGGTGTTCCTGGCCGCGACCGCGGGAGGCGAGCGGTGAGCGCGCCGCGCGCGCGGCGCGGGGCTCGCGCGGCCGGGTCCGCCGCCAGGGTGCTGGCGATGGCCCGGCGCGAGCTCCTCGCCTCGTTCCACGCGCCGATCGCCTACGTCGTCATGGTGCTGTTCCTCGCCCTCGAGGGCTTCTCGTTCTGGGCGGTGGTCGAGGTGCTGGCCGATCCGTCGCGCCCGGCCGGCTACGGCGCGGTGCTGCGCACTCACTTCGGCGGCACCTTCCTCTACTGGGCGGTGCTGTTCGCGGTGATCGCGCTCGTCACCATGCGGCTGGTGGCCGAGGAGCGGCGCCAGGGGACCTGGGAGGCGCTCATGACCACGCCGGTCGGCGAGGGCGAGGTCGTGCTCGGAAAGTGGCTGGGCGCCACCGCCTTCTACGCGCTCCTGTGGCTGCCGACCGCGGCGTATCCGATCATCCTGGCCGCCTACGCGCCGCCCGGGACCGAGATCGACGCCGGCCCGATCGCGTCGGCCTACCTGGGGGTGGCGCTGTCCGGGGCTGGATTTCTGGCCCTGGGCCTCTGCGCCAGCGCCGCCACCGAGAGCCAGGTGGTGGCCGCGGTGGTGTCGTTCGCCGGCCTGCTCGGGCTGCTCCTGGTCGGCCAGCTCGAGGACGTGGCGCGCGACCTGGGCGGGCTGGCCGGGCTGGTCCACCACCTCGACCTGCGCCGGCACATGGACGAGATGGCGCGCGGCGCTATCGACCTGGACGCGGTCGCGCTGTGGCTCGGGCTGGCCGCGGTCGGCCTGGCCGGCGCGGTGGTGCTCGCGGCGCGCGGGCGAGGCAGCCGGGCGGCGGCGCGGCGGCGGCTGGCCGCGTTCGGCCTGGTCGCGCTGTCGGCGGTGCTGGCCAGCGTGCTGGCAGCGCGCCATCCGGTCCGCTGGGACGTGAGCGCGGGCCAGGTCAATCGCCTGGACGGTCGCACCATCGCGGTGCTGTCGTCGATCGCGCAGCCGGTCGAGGTGACGGTGGTGCGCCCGGAGGTCGAGGCGTTCGAGCCGATCTACGCCGAGGTCGATCGGGTGCTGGGGCGGATGGCCGAGGCCCAGCCGCTCCTGGCCCGGCGCGATCTGGACCCGACCCGCGAGCCGGACGAGGTGGCCGCGCTGGCGGCCGAGCTGGCGCTCAGCCCGCGCGACCTGGCCGACGGCGGGGCGGTCCTGTTCGCGATGGGCGGGCGGCGCCGCGGGGTCGATCTCCTCGATCTGGTCGAGCTGGGCCGCGACTCGCTCCAGGTCGGCGCGATGACCGGGTTCCGCGCCGAGGAGGCGTTCGCGCGGGCGCTGGTCGAGCTGGCCGCGGGCGATCGTCCGGTCGTGTGCGCGACCAGCGGGCACGGCGAGATGCCGCTGTCCGGCGAGGACGGCCGCGCCCACTGGGGCCAGGTCGGCGACCGGCTGCGGCGCGACGGCTTCGCGATCGAGGACGCCGGCGACCTGCGCGGCGGGGTGCCGGAGCGCTGCCGCGTGCTGGTCGTGGCCGGCCCCGAGGCGCCGCTCGCGCCGTCGTCGGCGCTGGCGGTGGTCCGCTACGTCGAGGGCGGCGGGAGGCTGCTGGTCGCCGCGCCGGATCTGCCGGTCGACGCGGAGGCGGTCGGCGCGGGCGCGGGCGCCGGAGAGGGACGAGAGGGACGAGAGGGACGAGGGGAAGGCGAGCCCGTCCGTCTGCGCGAGACCGGGCTGGAGCTGCTGCTCGCCGAGTACGGCGTCGGCCTGCCGCCCGCGGTGGTGGTCGACCCGCAGGGCGCGCTCGACCTGCCGCTTACCTGGGCGACCGCGACCGGCTACGGCGAGCACCCGATCACCCGCGCGTTCCAGGGCCGTCGCCTGACCGTGTGGCAGCACCCGCGCGCGGTCGTCTACGCCGAGCCCGACGCCGGGACCCCGGCGCGCGAGCGGCGCGGCACCGTGCTGGTGCGCGGCTCGCCGACCGCGTGGGGCGAGACCGACCTGGCCGCGCTGTTCGGCGGGCGCGATGTCGAGGCCGGCCCCGACGATCTGGTCGGCGTGGCCGCGGTGGCCGTGGCGGTCGAGGCCGACCGCGGCGCGCGGCTGGTGGTGATCGGCAGCGCGACCTCGCCGTCGTCGGAGGTGATCGGGCGCGGGCTGGGCGCGGCCGACGCCCTGGTCGCCTCGTCGGTGGCGTGGCTGGCCGGGCGCGAGGTGTCGCTCGCGATCGGGGCCAAGACGCCGGAGCACGTGCGCCTGGTGATGAGCCGGGCCGCGCTGCGCGGTGTGTTCGGGCTGTGCGTGGTCGCGCTGCCGCTCCTCGCCGCCGGGCTGGGTGGACTCCTTTGGTGGAGGAGACGGCGTGGATAGCCGCGCCTGGCTGGTCGGGCTCGGTCTGCTGGCGAGCGCGCTGGCGGCCCTCCTGGTCGCCGACCTGGCCGGAGGAGCGCGGCGGGGAACCGACGGCGGGCGCATCGTGCCCGAGTGGAGCGCCGGCGACGTGCGCGCGATCCGCCTGGAGAGGTCGGGCCTGCCGCCGGTGCTGCTCGAGCGGAGCCGATCCGGGCCGGGCCAGAAATCCAGCCCCGGGGCGCCGACCGCGCCTGCCGCTGCCGACCCGGGCTGGCGCCTGCGGCTCCCCTCCGGCACCGCGGTCCCGGTCGATCCCGCGGCGCTGCGAGACCTGACCGGCACCATCGAGATGCTGGCCGCGACCCGGCGCGATCCGGCGCCGATCACCGCGCCGCGGCTGACCATCGTCCTCGAGCGCGACGGCGGCCCGCCCATCCGGCTGCTGCTCGCCGCCGCCGGGCCCGGCCCGACCGATCGGGTGTGGCTGGCCCGGGCCGGGCAGGGCGGTCGCTTCCTCATCGATGGCTACGCCGCGCGCGCGCTCGATGTCGGCGTCGATCCGCTTCGCGAGCGCCGCCCGCTCCACGGCCGCCTCGACGGAGTCGGCCGCATCGAGGTCGCGACCGGCCAGCGCACGGCGATCCTGACCGGCCCGCCGTGGCGGATCGAGCTGCCCGGCGGCCTCGCCCGCGCCGCGGCGGCCCGGGTGCAGGACCTGCTCGATCGGGCCAGGGACCTCCGCATCGCCTCGTTCACCGATGGCCCGCCGGCCTCGCCCGACCCCGGGTCGCCGCTCGCCGCGGCTCACGGCCCGGTCCGCGTCTCCTTCACCGGCGGAGCCGGCCGGGTCGAGATCGTCTACCTGGGCGGCTGTCCCGGCCAGCCGACCCTGGCCCTGGCCGACACGCCGATCGGACGTGGCTGCCTGCCCGCGCCCGACGCCGCCGACCGCCTCGCCGACCCGGATGTCTGGATCGATCGCGACCTGGTCGGCGTGCCGACCGATCGGGTGTCGCACATCCAGCTCGAGCGCGGCGGCCGCGCGATCGACGTCGAGCGCGCCGATCGCCCGGACGTCCTCCGCGACTGGCTGGCCCGCTGGCGAGTCGCCGCGGCCGGACCGGTGGTCGCGGCCGCCGACCTCCACCCGCTCGCGACGATCGACCTGACCGTCGACGGAGGCGGCCACCAGCGCCTCGCGATCGGCCGGGCCGGCGCCGCGCTGGCCGCCCGCCGCGAGGACGAGCCGGTCGCCCTGGTCCTCCAGCCCGGGGCCGACGGCATGCTCGACCCCTCGCCTCACCGGTTCCGCTCGCTCGATCTGCTGACCCGCGAGCCGACCGCGCTGCGCGCCGCGATCGCCCACCGCGGCGCCCGCCTGGTCGAGTCGATCGTGCGCGGCGACACCCTCGAGGAGTGGCGCGCGCTGGCGCCGACCGGCGCCGAGGTCCCGGCCGCCGCGATCGAGTCGCTGCGCCAGGCGGTCGGCTTCCTCCGCGCCGAGCGCTTCCTGGCCGCCTCCGCCGGCCCCGCCCACCGCCTGGCCCCGCCGCGGCGGACCGTCGATCTCGTCCTCGACCCGGAGCCGGGCGGGTCGGCGCCGGAGCGCCACGTCCTCGAGATCGGCGCCGCGATCCCCGGCCGCGGCTGCGCGGCCCGCCTCGACCGCGCCCCGGCCGTCTTCGAGCTGTCCGCCGCTCGCTGCGCCGCGCTGCTCGGCCCGTGGACCGCGGCTCAGCGCGCGCCGTAGATGATGAACACCACCGTCGCGGCCCACGCGGCGAGGTTGAGCAGGAACGCCGGGTCGCGCAGGATCGCGTCGGTCGGGCTGTCGTCGCCGCCGCGCCACAGCGCGATCTGCGAGAACCGCGCGATGCCGAGCAAGCAGAACGGCAGGGTGAAGACCAGCGAGCGGGTGCCGAAGAACCGGACCGTGTGGTGGTCCTGAGTGTAGAGCGCGTAGGCGGCCGAGGTCGCCACCGCCAGCAGCGTCATGGCCCAGCGCAGGTGGCGGACCCGGTAGCCGGCCAGGCTGGCCCGGGTGGTGCGCGCGTCGATCTCGGCTGCCTCCGCCTGGAGGAGCTCGTGGGCGCGCTTGCCGAAGCCGAGCATGCTGGCGAGCAGCCCGGTGCAGGCCAGCAGCCACGGCGACACCGGCACGTCGATGGCGAAGCCGCCCGCCATGACCCGCAGGAGGAAGCCGACCGCGATCATGGTGACGTCGACGAAAGCGACCCGCTTGAGCGCGAGCGAGTAGGCCAGGTTGTTGGCCAGGTAGCCGGCCGCCACCGCCAGCAGCGGCCACGACAGCGACGCGCAGGCGGCCAGCGCGACCGCGGCCATCAGCCCGGCCGCCACCAGCGCGGTCCGCTCGCCCAGCGCGCCCGAGGCGATCGGCCGGCGCCGCTTGCTCGGGTGGTGGCGGTCTCCCTCGGCGTCGCGGACGTCGTTGAACGCGTAGACCGCCCCGGACAGGAGACAGAACCCGAGCACGGCGAGCCCCGCCCGACCGGCCAGGGCGAGGTCGGTCAGGTTCTTGGAGAAGACCAGCGGCGCGGCGACGAAGAGGTTCTTGACCCACTGGCGCGGCCGCATGGTGACCAGCACGGCGCGCGCGGTGGAGAGGGGACCGCGCCTGGTGCGCGGATCAATTCGGTGTTCCACCGGCCTTGGGGTCGTCCTTGTCGGCGCCGTCGCCCTTGTCGGCGCCGTCGCCCTTGGCCTTGCCTTTGCCTTTGCCCTTGTCGGCGTCGTCCTTGTCGGCGTCGTCTTCGTCCTCATCGGCCCAGTCGTCCTCGCCGGTCGCCTCGTCCGCCTTCGACCGCGCGACGTACTCGTCGATCGCCTTCTTCTCGCACTCGCTGCCGACCCGGCCGCCGGCCTTTTGCCGGCACTGGGTCACGTCGATGAAGAGGCCCGTGCAGTCTTCCTTGTGGGTCGCGTCGGCGATCGGCTCGCAGTCGGACACCTTCATCGCCTTGCCGTCGGGCAAGGTCAGCTCCCTGACCGCCGTCGCCTCCTGGTACTTCACGTGGACCTGGCGGACCATCTCGCTCGCCCGCCCGCGCCGGTCGGGCTCCGGCACCACGGTCAGCGGCTCGACGTAGGTGACCACGAACAGCGCCGCGATCATGATGAACAGCGGCGGCAGCGCCGCCATCGTCACCTCGAGGATCGGCTTGCGGAAGGTGAAGCTGGTGATGAACAGGTTGAGGCCGACCGGCGGGTGCAGGTACCCGACCTCGAGGTTGAGCAGGAAGATGACGCCGAGGTGGAACGGATCCACCCCCATCTTCACCGCCGCCGGCGCGATGAGCGGCACGACCACGACGATGGCCGAGAAGATGTCCATCACCATGCCGACGATGAGGAGCATCACGTTGAGGGCGAGCAGGAACGTCCACTTCGAGCCGAAGTGGGCCAGGATCCACTCGACGATCGCCTGCGGCACCCGCGCGGTCACCAGGTACGAGGTGAACGCCTGCGCGGTCAGCACGATCGCGAAGATCGCGCCGGCCAGCCCCATCGACGCGCGCACCACCTTCCACAGCCTGGCCGGGGCCAGGTCGCGGTAGACCAGGACCTCGATGATGAGCACGTAGAGCACGCACAGCGAGGCCAGCTGGGGCAGCTGCAGCCCGAGCAGGAGCCCGCCGATGATGAGCACCGGGATGAGCAGCTCGGGCAGCGCGACCAGGAGGCTCTTCACCAGCGCGCCGAAGTGGAACGACTGGCGAGGCACGCCCTTCCGGATCGCGACCACCACGGCGTAGATCGACAGCATCCCGACCAGCACCAGGCCGGGGACGATGCCGGCGAACACGAACCGGTCGGTCGAGAACGAGATCAGCTTCATCTCGCCCGACTCGGTCGCCGCCATCGCCTGGGCCTGGACCCCGTAGATGGTGCCGTACACGAACAGCGGGACCGCCGGCGGGAACAGGAGGCCGACCGAGCCGGTCCCGGCCAGGAGGCCGAGCGAGAACCGCTCCGGGTACTTCTCCTTGAGGAGCGCCGGCATGAGCAGGCCGCCCAGCGCCACGATGGTCACCCCGGACGCGCCGGTGAAGGTGGTGAACACCGCGCACGCGAAGATGGTGCAGACCGCCAGCCCGCCCGGCATCCAGCCGAGCGCCGCCTGCGCGACCCGGACGGTGCGGTCGGCGGTCTTCGACTCCGCCATGAGGAAGCCGGCCAGGATGAACAGCGGGATGGTCGACAAGATCGGCGCGGTGATCGGGCTGGTGCCGAGCGCGAACAGGCTCTGCACCCCGCCGCCGAACTCCTGGGCGAAGCCGCGCGCCGAGTCGAACCCGCCGAACGTGGCGAGCAGGAGAAAGACGGTGAAGATCGGCACCCCGAGCGCGAGCAGCACCAGGGAGACCAGGACGCCTGCGCCGAGCATCAGTGACCCCCGTGCGGCGGCTCGGGCGGCAGGCGCCGGTTGGCCAGGTAGACGACCTCGATCGCGGCGTGCAGCGCGTAGTGGACCGCGATCAGGCCAAAGGCCACGACCATGGCGAGGTAGCCGTGCCCGGTCGAGATCACCTCGTAGTCCTCGTTGAGCTCGTGGGCGCCGCGGCGCAGGTCGAGGCCGGAGCGCATGACCAGGATGCACATCGCCACCGCGAGGACCGCGGTCATGATGCGCAGCCACGAGCGCATGCGCGGCGGGAACATCCGGGTGACCAGGTCCATGTGGAACATGCCCTGGCGCTGGGCGGCCAGCGCGGCCCCGCTCATCGCCACGAAGAACACGCTGTAGCGGATGAGCTCGTACGGCCAGGTCTCGCGGTGGTCGAACAGCCCGGCCAGCACCTGGTAGACGGCGCCGCCGACCAGGACCACGACCAGGAGAACGATCAGCCCGGTCTCGAGGTTGCCGAGCAGATCGTTGAAGCGGCGCAGCGCCAGCGCCGCGTCCGGTTCTTCGCGAGGCAAGACGTACGCTTCCGGCACATCCGGCACGTCCGGCTCATCGGGTTGGTCGTTGGCCACGGCCGGCTATCGTATGAAACCGGCTCGATGGCTGGCAACGACGGAATCCGGAAAAGCCGGCCGGAAACGCCGACGGGCCCGGGCGGCGCGCATCGAGATGCATCACCGCCGGCGGGCCCGTCACCATCGGCGCATGCGCGCCGCGATCGTCGACTCTACTTCGCGCCAGCGCGGAACTCGGCCCGGTACTTCATCACCTGGTCGAGATCTTCCTTGCTGTAGATCTTGCCGACCATCTCCTGCCAGGTCGCCTGCGCGTGCTTCTCGAACTCCGCGACCATGGCGGGCGGCGTCTCGATGGTCTTCACCCCTGCGCGGCCAATCGCCTTGAAGGCGCGCTCGTTGTCGGAGCGGACCGCCTTGCGCAGCTTCTGCGCCTGGATCTTGAAGGTCTTCTCCGCCGTCTTCTGATCCTCGGCCGACAGCTTGTCCCAGGTCTGCTTGCGGATGAGCGTGCCGGCGATGCCGTACGCCATCGGCATCGAGGTCGCGAACTTGACCTTCGTGTACCACTGCAGGGCGACCGCGGCGAGCGGCGAGGCGTAGGTCGCGTTGATGCGACCGGTGTTGAGCGCGGGCAGCACGTCCGGCACGCCCATCGGCACGCCGTTGACCGACATGCGGCGGAACATCGCCTTCACGATCTTGTCCTCGCCCCACAGCCAGACCTTGGCCTTGCCCAGGTCGGCGATCGACTTCACCGGCTCGGCCGAATAGAAGTAGAGGAAGCCGACGTCGCCCGGCTCGCTCAGGTAGTAGCCCTTCTTGAGGAAGCGGGCCTGGAACGTCGGCCACATCTTCTTGCGGACGTAGTCCATCTCCTCGACGCTCTTGTAGAGCATCGGGAGCTCGACCACGCGGATGCTCTCGTCGACCAGGCTGAGGCCGATCGAGGTCATCGCGCCGCCGTCGAGCTGGCCGAGCTGCATCTTGGCGACGACGTCCTTCTCGTCGCCCTGCACGCCGCCGGCGTAGTACTTGACCGAGAGCCGCCCGCCGGTCGCCTTGGACACCTCCTCGGCGCCGCGGCTCAGGATCTTCATCCAGGTCGATCCCTCCGGCGCCAGCGTGGCGACACGCCACTCGTCCGCCCGCGCGGTGCCGGCCGCGCCCAGCGCCGCGGCGGCCGCGGCCGCCATCCCCAGTGCCCGAAACAGTGTCCTGGTCGCCATTAGAACCACTCCTTCTCTCGCTTGAGATAGCGCCGCGCCTTGCGGTGCGCGATCTCGTTGGCCAGTCGCTGGTCGGGCCAGATGGCCGGATCCGTCTCCAGCACGCCGACCAGGCTCTTGTGGAACAGCGCGCGGTCCTGCACCGCGACCGCGTATCGCCGCGCGTAGAAGACCTGGACCAGGAGGAACTTGTCCTTGGTCAGCTCCATGGCGCGCTTGAAGTGCTGGTCGCCCAGCTTCGGGTCGCCGCCCAGCGCCTTCGAGAGCGCGACCGCCATCGACGCGAGCGCGATGTGGGGGAGGGCCCGGGTGGCCGGATCGCGGTCGTTCTCGGCGTCGTCGAGCTGCACGACTCGTTCGAGCAGGGCCCGCGCCTTGGGCAGATGCGAGATGAGCGCGATGTCGTCCTTGTTCTGGTTGATCGCGCCGGCCAGGCCGATCGCGGTCCACAGCGCGCCGTCGCGCTGGTCGGCGTCGAGGCCGTTCACCTTGCTGCGGAAGGCCTGGACGTCGCCGGCCAGCGCCTTGCTCCAGTCCCCGCCGAGCAGCTCGAGCCCGTAGCCCATGCAGCGGAGGAACATCTTGGTGGCGCGCTTCGACTGGTAGTCGGCGTCGTCGAAGCGCTTCTCTCCCTCGGCCACCTCCCACTCGTCCTCGACGAAGCCGGTCGCGTACTGGCAGTAGCCCTCGGCCAGGAGGCGAGTCAGGGACTCGTTGTCCGGGTTGACCACGTGAAAGCCCTCGACGGTCTTCAACGTGGCCGGGATGGCGCGCGCCGCGAGATCGTAGTCCGACTCCTGTCTGATCGCGGGCTGCGCGCGGACCAGCACCTTCGATGTCGTGTTGACGGTGAACTTGCCCATGTCGCACGCCGCGGCGGTCGGCACCAGACAGGCGAGGAGGACGGACGAGCGGACAAACCAGTCGAGGCGCAGCATCGTGCCCCCTTCGTAGACGCTTGGGTTCGTGGGGAATTCAACGCCAGCGCAGCCAAGGGTGCGCGGCTGCACGACACTAAGGGAGAGCCTCCAGTCCTGTCAATCCGCGCCTTTCCCCGGCGACGTGGAGGTATTGTCCAGACATGCGAGGCTCGCCGGTCCTCTTTCTCGTGCTTTGCTGCGCGTGCGACGGCGGAGCGCGCGACGGCGAGCAGCAGGCCGGTCGCCTGCAAGCTCCCGCCGCCGCCTCGACCCGGCGCGACCCGACCACGCTGGTGGTCGGCCGCCCCGCCGACGCGCTGTCGCTCGATCCGGCGCGGGTCGGTGACAACGAGTCGGTCGAGGTGTGCGAGCAGATCTACGAGACGCTCCTGTCCTACGACACCGCGTCCAAGGAGATCCGGGCCGGCCTGGCCAGGTCGTGGACCGTGTCCGACGACGGGCTGGTGTGGACCTTCGTCCTGCGCGACGGGGTGCGCTTCCACGACGGGACGCCGCTCGACGCCGCCGCGGTGGTGTTCTCGCTCGAGCGCCAGCGCGATCCGGACCATCCCTTCCACGGAGCCGATCGGACCAGCTTCCGCTTCGCCTACTGGCAGAACCTCTACCGCAACGTGCGCTCGGTCGAGGCGGTCGATCCCCGCACCGTCCGCATCACCATCGATCGCCGGTACGCGCCGTTCGAGGCGAACATGGCGATGTTCCCGGTGTCGATCGTCTCGCCGGCCGCGGTCGCCCGCTGGGGGGCCGACTACTACCGTCACCCGGTCGGGACCGGGCCGTTCCGGTTCGTGCGCTGGGACAGCGGGCACATCGTGCTCGAGCGCAACCCGGACTACTGGGGCAGCCCGCCCGGCATCGCGCGGCTCATCTTCAGGTCGATCCCGGACGCCCGCCAGCGCCTGACCGAGCTGGAGTCGGCCGCGATCGACGTGGCCTACTCGCTCCTGCCCGACGAGCTCCAGTTCGTCGAGCTCCACCCGGACCTGACCGTCTACCAGGAGCCGGCCGCGACGGTGGCCTACCTGGCGATGAACACCACGCACCCGCCGTTCGACGACATCCGGGTGCGGCGAGCGGTGAACTACGCCGTCAACAAGGACTCGATCGTCAAGCTCGCCTACCAGGGGCTGGGCACGGCGGCAACCGGTCCGCTGCCGCCCGGGCAGTGGGGCTATCAGCGGCCGAGCACCACCTACTTCTACGACCCCGAGCGGGCCCGCGCGCTCCTGGCCGAGGCGGCCGCGGACGGCCACTTCGATCGCGATCGGGTCTACAAGCTGTACACGCTGTCCACCCCGCGCGCGTACCTGCCCGACCCGGAGTTCATCGCGCGGGTGATCCAGTCGAACCTGGCCGCGGTCGGCATGCGCAGCGAGCTGGTGATCCAGCGGATGCGCAAGCACCTGCACGCGGTCCAGCGAGGCGAGCACGACATGTGCCTGTTCGGCTGGATCGGCGACAACGGCGATCCGGACAACTACCTCTACACGCTCTTCGACGGGGACAGCACCGGGCCGGGCATCGCGCGCAACCTGTCCTTCCACCGCGATCCGCTGCTGCACGAGCTCCTGCTCGAGGGGCAGGGGACCAACGACCGCGAAAAGCGCATCGACATCTATCGCCGCGCCCAGGAGCGGATCGCCGACCAGGCGCCGTGGGTGCCGCTGGCCCACTCGCACGTGGCGGTCGCCGCCCGGATCGACGTGGGCGGCATCGTGGTGAAGCCGACCGCGGTGGTCGAGTTCAAGGGGGTGCGTCGCCTTGGCCACTGACGACGCATCCGGCCGCGAGCGCGACGCCACCTCGCCGCTGCCGGTGATCTCGCCGGTCCTGGTCCGCCCGGCCGCGCGCCGGGCCCGGCTGCGCATGCCGCCCTTGCGCCTGCGCCACAAGCTGGGCGTGTCGCTGGTCATCACCGCGCTCTTGCCGCTCCTGGTCGCGTCGTGGGTCGCGGTCAGCGTGGTCCTGCGCATGCTCAACCAGGGCCTCCACGAGCAGACCGACCGCCAGCTGCACGTCGGCCTCAACCTGCTCCTGCGCAACGTCGAGGAGGTCGGGGCCGAGGCGGTCCGGCTGGCCAGCGACCCGGAGCTGGGCAAGGCGGTCGACGGCGACGCCGACGGGCTGCGCCGGGTGCTGGCCCGGCTCGGCCGCCAGCTGCCGTCGCGGCTCATCCAGGTGGCGAACGAGGAGGGGGTGCTCCTGGGCAGCCGCGTGGCCGGCAACGCGATCGGGCGGTTCGACGGGCTGGAGGTGAAGGGGTCGAACCCGATCGTCGAGGCCGGGCGCAAGTACGAGCGGCGGGTCGTGATCGCCCCGGTCGGCGATCAGCTGGTCGTGCGCGCGGTGGCGCCGCTGACCGACGACTCGGCGAGCCTGCGCGGCGTCGTGATCATGTCGCTGCCGCTCGACTCGGCGGTGGCCGCCGGGGTCAAGGCCCAGCTGGGCACCGACGTGCTGGTCTTCTCCGGCGTCGAGCCGGGCACGGTCGGCACCTCGACCCTCGATCCGGTCGGTCGCTCGGCCATCGGTCTGCCGCTGCCGGCCGACGTGGCGCGCGAGATCAAGCGCAGCCGCTCGGTCTTCCGCTCGGCCACGATCGACGACCACGAGTACGCGCTCGGCTTCGCGCCGATAAGGACGGCCGGCGAGATCGTCGGCGTGTTCGCGGTCGCGGTCGACCGGGCCAACCTGGGCGCGGCGCGCGCGATGGCGACCCGCTCGCTCTCGCTCGGCGCGGCCGGCGCGTTCGTGTTCGCGCTCGGGCTGGCGGGCCTGCTGTCCCGGCGGGTGACCCGGCCGATCGCGCGCCTGCACGGCGGCGCGCTGGCGGTGGCGCGCGGCGACCTCGACCACCGCATCGATGTGACCGTGCGCGACGAGATCGGCGACCTGGCCGCGGCGTTCTCGCACATGACCACCGCGCTCAAGGACAACCAGCGCCGGCTGGCCGCCCGCATGCGCGAGATCGTCGCGCTGCACGACGCCGGCCGCGCGGTCTCGTCGGTGCTCGAGCTCGACCAGGTGCTGCGCAAGATCGTCGACTCGGTCGCGCGCGTCCTGCACGTGCGGGTCTGCGCGCTGTGGCTGGTCGACGGGCCGGGGCCGGGCGGATCGCTCCGGCTGGGCGCGGCGCGGGCCAAGGGCGGCGACGGGCGGCTGATGGCGCGCGGCGAGGACGTGAACGAGCTCATCCAGCCGCTCCGCGCCATCGCCGCGGCGGTGGCCGAGTCGCGCACGCCGCTGCGCATCCACCGGGTGGTCGACGACACCACCTGGCGCGACCAGTCAGTCGAGGCCGGGGTGACCGGCTCGCTCATCGCGACCCTGCTCGAGCGCAAGGGCAGCGTCCTGGGCGTCATCATCATCGGGCGGGCCAGCGACGCGCGCGCCTTCTCCGAGGCGGACGCCAACCTCCTGGCCACCTTCGCCGACCAGGCCGCCACCGCGATCGAGAACGCGAGCCTGTACAGCCAGGTCCGCTCGTGGAGCGAGGAGCTGGAGCAGAAGGTCGACCTCCGCACCGCCGAGCTGACCCACATGAACAAGGAGCTCGGCCGCACCATCCAGGAGCTGCGCGACACCCAGGCCCAGCTGCTCCTGTCGGAGCGGCTGGCCGGGATGGGCCACCTGGTCGCCGCGGTCGCCCACGAGATCAACTCGCCGTCGGCCGCGATCCGGGGGACGGTCGACGCGCTGGCCGATCAGGTGCGCCGGCTCGGCCAGCTGTCGCACGAGCTGCCCGGGGTGGGCCTGTCGCCCGGCCAGCGCGACGAGCTGCTCCGCCTGGCCGGCGAGGTCGGCGCCCACTCGTCGGCGCGGCGGGTGCCGCCGCCCTCCGCGGTGAGGCGCGCGGCGCGCGAGCTGCGCGCTGCGCTCGAGGCCGACCGCCTGCCGGCCGATGACGCGGCCGAGAGCGCGCGCCAGATCGCCGAGCTGGATCTGACCGGCGACGAGATGGCGCGCCTCCGCCGGCTCATGGCAGCGGGGCGACCGCAGGCCGATCGGGCGAGCCATCGCGCGCGCGTGCTGGTCGGTTATCTCGCCGAGTACGTCCACCTCCAGCGCAGCCTGTTCGCCATCGACCACGCGATCCGCCGCATCCAGCGGATCGTCGGCGGCCTGAAGAGCTACTCGCACCTCGATCAGGACGCGAGCGCGCAGGAGGCGGATCTGCACCAGGGCATCGAGGAGACGGTGGAGCTGCTCGATCACCTGCTAGCGCGTGGTATAAGGGTCGTCCGCCGCTACGGCGCCATTCCGCGAGTGCCAGTCTTCGTAGACGAGCTCAACCAGGTGTGGACCAACTTGATCCACAACGCGGTCCAGGCGCTCGACGGGCAGGGTGAGATCGCGATCGAGACGGAGGCGCTGGACGCCGGCGTCGCGGTCCGCGTGATCGACGACGGCCCCGGCATCCCGGACGAGGCGTTCCCGCGCATGTTCGAGCCGCTGTTCACCACCAAGCCGCGCGGCGAGGGGTCCGGCCTCGGCCTCAGCATCGTCCGCCGCATCGTCGAGCACCACGGCGGGCGGGTCCAGGTCGAGTCGAAGCCGGGCCGCACCTGCTTCGAGGTCTGGCTGCCGCTCGGCCGGGTCCGCCCCGGCGGTGAGCTCAAGCTGGGTGAAGCCAAGCTTGGTGAACCCAAGCTCGGTGAAACCAAGCTCGGTGAAACCAAGCTCGGTGAAAATTGATGGCGCGCGAGACCATCCTCTGCGTGGACGACGAAGCCGGGGTGCTGACCGCGCTGCAGCAGCAGCTCCACGCCCGCTTCGGCCACGAGTGCGACATAGCGCTCGCCCAGTCGGCCGACGACGCGCTCGAGCTCATCGACGAGCTCAAGCGCGAGGGCGAGGAGATCGCGGTCATCATCGCCGATCAGATCATGCCCGGGATGAAGGGGGTCGAGCTGCTCGAGGTCGTGCACCGGCGCTCGCCCGAGACGTTCAAGATCCTCCTGACCGGGCAGGCCGGCCTCGAGGCGGTGGTGAGCGCCATCAACCGCGCCGAGCTCAACCACTACATCCCCAAGCCGTGGGACGAGACCGGCCTGCGCCTGGCGGTCGAGAACCTGCTCCGCACCTTCCGGCTCGAGAGCGAGAACCGGCGCCTGGTCGCCGACCTGTCGGCCAAGAACCAGGCCCTGCTCGAGATGAACCGCGAGCTGGAGGCCAAGATCGCCGAGCGCACCGCCGAGCTGGCCGAGGCCAACGCGCGCCTGGCCCAGCTCGCGGTCACCGACGGGCTGACTGGCCTCTACAACCACCGTCACTTCCACGAGCGGCTGGCGCTCGAGGTCGAGCGCTCGGTGCGCAACGGCCTGCCGCTGTCGCTCCTCATGATCGACGTCGACCACTTCAAGGTCTACAACGACCTCCACGGCCACCCGGCCGGCGACGAGCTCCTGCGCCGGCTGGCCCGGCTCATGGGCGACGGCCGCCGGGCCAACGACTTCGTGGCCCGCTACGGCGGCGAGGAGTTCGCCATCGTGCTGGTCGACACCCCCAAGCTGACCGCGGCGCAGCTGGCCGAGCGCCTGCGCGAGCGCGTGGCCGGACACCTGTTCCAGCAGATGCCGGCCGACGAGGACGAGGTCCTGTCGATCTCGCTCGGGGTGGCGTCGTTCCCGGACGACGCCGGCGACGCCGAGGCGCTGGTCCGCGCCGCCGACGTGGCGCTGTACGAGGCCAAGCGCGCCGGACGCAACTGCGTGGTGCTGGCCACGCCGACCAGGCACCCGACCCCGATGTCGGGCATGTGAGTAGCCCAGGTGAGGAATCGATGAAGCACTCGATCGCCGTCGTCGGGGCGGGCAGCTACGGCACCTGCCTCGCCATTCTCCTGGGCAGGCGGGGCCACGACGTCCGGTTGTGGTGTCGCTCCGACGAGATGCGGCGCGAGCTCGACGAGCGGCGCGAGAACTCGATCTATCTGCCCGGCCACCCGCTGCCGCCCGAGGTCCGGCCGACCGCCGCGCTCGACGACGCGGTCAGCGGGGCGCGCATCGTGGTCGGGGTCACGCCGTCCCACGCGGTGCGCGACGTCATCGGCCAGGCCGCCCGCCACCTCGCGCCGGACGCGGTGCTGGTCAACGCGTCCAAGGGGCTCGAGGAGTCGACCCACCTGCGCATGGATCAGGTCTACGACGAGATCCTGCCGGCCGAGATCGCAGCGCGGGCCACGTTCCTCAGCGGGCCGACCTTCGCCAAGGAGGTCGCGCTCGGCCTGCCGTCGGCGATCGTCATCGCCGGGCGCGATCAGGACGCGACCGGCCTGGCCCAGGAGGCGTTCTCGAGCGAGCGGTTCCGGGTCTACTCGTCGGACGACGTGGTCGGGGTCCAGCTGGGCGGGGCGCTCAAGAATGTCATCGCGATCTGCGCGGGCGTGTGCGACGGGCTCGGGCTCGGCAACAACGCGCGCGCCGCGCTCATCACCCGCGGGCTGGCCGAGATCGCGCGGATCGGCGCGCGCCAGGGCGCCAACCCGCTCACCTTCGCCGGGCTGTCCGGCCTGGGCGATCTGGTGCTGACGTGCACCGGCGAGCTGTCCCGCAACCGGCGGGTCGGCCTCGAGCTGGCCTCGGGCAAGAAGATCGCCGACGTCATCGCGCAGATGCGGATGGTGGCCGAGGGGGTCAAGACCGCGCGCGCGGCGCACGAGCTGGCCGCCTCGCTCGGGGTGCGCGCACCGCTCAGCGACACCGCCTACGGCTTCCTGTACCAGGATCAGCCGGTCGCCGACGTCATCCGCGACCTCATGACCCGCGCCCTTCGCGACGAGCGCGACTGACCTCGCGCACCGCCGCGCACAGGACCGCGGCCGGGGCCGGCGTGGGGACGTGCATGTGGAAGCCGGCGGTGAGCGCGCGGCGACGGTCCTGCCTGGTCGCGAGACCGGTCAGCGCCACCGCCGGGGTCTGGCCGCCGCGGTCCGGCCCGAGCGCGCGGACCCGGCGCATCAGGCTGTAGCCGTCCTCCCCCTGCATCGCGACGTCGCACAGCAAGACGTCGGGGCGGAACGCGGCCAGCGCGTCCATCATCTCGGCGGCCGAGCCGACCGCGCGCACCTCGGCCGAGCGGAGCCGGAGGGTGTCGGTCAACGCGGAGCGCGAGCCCGGGTCGTCCTCCACCACCAGCACGCGGATCCCCTTCAGGTGATCGCGCCGCGGGTCGGCTCGATCCGGCGCCGGCTCGGCGACGATGGGGACCGCGCGGGCGGTGGACCTCCTGGCGCGCGGCTGCCGGTCGCCCGCCGCCGCGCTCGCCGCCCTGGTCGGCAGCTCGACGGTGAAGGTGGCGCCGCGGCCGAGCCCGTCGCTCTCGGCCCGGACCTCGCCGCGGTGCAGGCGGACCAGGTCGCGCACGATGGCCAGCCCGAGGCCGAGCCCGCCGTGGCCGCTGGCGCCGGAGTCGGCCTGCACGAAGCGATCGAACACGTGGGGCAGGAGGTCCGCCGAGATGCCCTGGCCGGTGTCGCTGACCCGGATGCGCACCGCGGCGCGGCTGGCCTGGAGCGCCACCGCGATCCGACCCCCGGCGGGGGTGAACTTGATCGCGTTGGCGAGCAGGTTGGCCACCACCTGCTGCAGCCGGGTCTGGTCACCCACGACCGGCCCGGCGGTCCGGTCGAGCGCCACGCGCAGCCGCAGCTGGCGGGCGCGGGCGGCGGCGCGCAGGTCACCGACCGCCGCGCCGACCACCGCCGGCATGTCGACCGGCTGGCGCTTGATCGCCAGCTTGCCGGCCAGGATGGCCGACACGTCGAGCAGGTCGCCGACGATGCGGGTCTGCGTCCCGATCGATCGGCGGATCGCGTTGCCGATCCGGCGCACCTTGGCCGGGCCGGGCGGGGCGCCGGTCAGGAGCAGATCGGCATGCAGCGTGAGCGAGTGGAGCGGCGCGCGCAGCTCGTGCGAGAGCGTGGCCAGGAACACGTCCTTGGTCCGGTTGGCCCGCTCGGCCTCCTCGCGGGCGCCGGACGCGGCGCGCAGCCGCTCGGCGCGCTCGGTCACGTCGACCAGGCCGAGCAGGATCAGGCGCGCTCCGCCGTCGCCGCCCAGCGAGCTGCCCGAGACCGCCAGCGTGCGCCGACGACCGCCCGGCACCTCGATGTCGAGCTCGAGGTCGCCCTCGATCGGTCGCGCGCCGCCCCGCACCTCCCTGATCAGCGCGCGCATGCCCGGCCGATCCCAGAGGCCGCCGTCGAGCTCGAACCAGGCCGCCCCCAGGATCTCCTCACCGCCGGCGAGGGCGTCGCGGAACGCGCAGTTGGCTGCGCGCACGCGCATTCGCTGATCGAGGAGGACCAGCGGCACCGGGACCGCGTCGAGCAGGTCGGCGGCGCGGTCGAGCGCGGCGTGTCCTCCCGCCGCCGGCCGCTGGTCCCGGTCCTCGCGGTGGCGGGCTCCGGGGGCGGGTGCGCCGGGCTCCGGGCCGGACCACGGCCCGCCGATCGGCTGGTCCAGGAGCACCAGGAAGTGCGGCGGGCCCCCGCCGCTGGTCGCGATCGGAACCACGACCAGCCCGACCACGCCGCTCGCCGCGCTGACCGTGCGGTCGACCGGCCGCCCGAGCCGCGCGGCCTCGGCCACCGCGTCGCGCAGCGCGGGGCCGAGCCGGTCGCCTCCATGGGGCGATCTGGCGGGCGAGCTGGCGGGCGAGCTGGCGATCTGGCGGGCGCGCTCGAGGAGATCCCGGTCTGGACCGGTCCGACCGCCACGATCGATCACCCGCAGGCGGCGATCGATGAGGATCCACGGGGGAGCCGCTCGCGCGAGGATCTCGGTCGCGACCAGCGGGCGGAGCAGGTCGCGGGAGTCGGCGGCGCGGGTCCGGGTCGACGGACCGCGCTTCGGACGCGGCTCGCCGACGGTACGCTTCGGCACGCGCCGCTTCCCCATCGCCATCCCCCCAGCCCCATCCGCATCTCCCGGCCTGTGGTCCTGCTCACGGCCCGAGAGCGTGGTTGTCTTCGAGAGTTGTCATGGAACCTGAGGGAGGTCAACAGGAGCTTCCTCTCCGCCGACGACGCGGTCCGCCTCGCGCGGCCGTGGTCGGTCGACCGCGTCGCGTCGCGTCGCGTGCGGACCCGGAGCCATTTTTGGCGGCTCTGAGCCCGTCGGTTCGGGTTAACGTGGAACGGTGGAGCGGGCGGAGAGGGCGGCGCGTGTGGTTTCACGTGGCCGGCGGCAGCGCCGGCGCATCCTGATCGTGGACGACGTCGCCGACGCCAGCGCCGCCCTGGCGGAGCTCCTCCGCGACCGCGGCTACCTGGTGGAGACGGCGCGCGACGGGTTCAAGGCCCTGCCGAAGCTGAAGGAGTTCGCGCCCGATCTGCTCCTGACCGATCTCAGGATGCCCGGGATGGACGGCGTGTCGCTGGTGCGGCGCGCGCGGGAGATCGACCCGGACACCGTCGCCGTGGTGATGACCGCCTACGGCTCCGTCGACACCGCGATGGAGGCGATGCGGCACGGCGCGATCGACTACGTGACCAAGCCGATCCAGGTGGATGCGCTCCTGCGCGTGATCGAGCCGGCGCTGGACCAGCGGCACGCCCGCCGCTCGGCGATGGGCAGCGGGGCCCACCCGGTCGGGATGGATCGCCTCGACGACATGGTCGGGGCCAGCCCGGTCATGCAGGGCGTCTTCGACACGGTGATGCAGGTGGCGCCGTCGCGCGCGTCGGTGCTCATCACCGGCGAGAGCGGGACCGGCAAGGAGCTGGTCGCCGCGGCGATCCACCGCCACTCGGCCCGCCACGGCGGGCCGTTCGTGCGCCTCCACTGCGCCGCGCTGGCCGAGACGCTGCTCGAGAGCGAGCTCTTCGGCCACGAGCGCGGGGCATTCACCGGCGCGGCGGCGCGGCGCGAGGGCCGCTTCCACCAGGCCCACGGCGGCACCCTGTTCCTCGACGAGATCGGCGAGATCTCGCCGTCGACGCAGATCAAGCTGCTCCGCTTCCTGCAGGAGCGCGAGTTCGAGCGGGTCGGCGGCAACAAGACCATCAAGGTCGACCTCCGCATCGTCGCCGCGACCAACCGGGACCTCCACGCCAGCGTGCGCGACGGCCGGTTCCGCGAGGACCTGTTCTACCGGATCAACGTCGTCACCGTCGACGTGCCGCCGCTCCGCCACCGCGAGGGCGACATCCCGCTCATCGCGGCTCACTTCCTCCACCTCTACGCGGTACAGAACCAGAAGCGAATCACCGGGTTCACCGCCGAGGCGATGGAACGGATCGTCCGGTACTCGTGGCCCGGCAACGTGCGCGAGCTCGAGAACGCGATCGAGCGCGCGGTGGTCGTGTGCCGCGACCCGCAGATCCGCGCCGAGGATCTGCCGGCGGCGATCCACGTGCACCCGGGGACCACCCGCTCGGGCGGCCCGGCGGTGCCCGGCGCGACCCTGGCCGAGATCGAGCGCCACGCGATCCTCGCCACCCTCGAGCACACCGGCGGCTGCACGTCGCGGGCGGCGGCGATCCTGGGCATCTCACCGCGCACCATCCAGTACCGGCTGCGCGAGTACGCGGGCGAGCCGCCGCGGCGCGCGAGCCCATCGCAAGTGACCCGCGCTTCGACCCAGACGCCTGCGCCGTCTCCCGTTCCCTCGCCGCCGGACGACGGCGACGACGACGGCGACCGCGGCGGCGACTGATCGTCGCGGTCGCTTCGCCCGGTCGCTTCGCCCGGTCGCTCCGCCCGGTCGCTCCGCCCGGTCGCTCCGCCCCGTCGGCCTCCTCGTCGGCCTCCTCGTCGGGAAGACGCGCACAGGGGCGCATCACACCTCGGAGGCGGGAACTGCCCGGTAGGCGGGGACGACGGGAGCGGGAGGAAGACGTGAGGCCCACGACCGGTCACCTCATGCGTGATATCTCCCTATGTGCGTGCCGAATGTCGTTCTGGTGGTCATTTCGGTGCTTTGTGGCGCGCTCACGGCGGCCTGTCAGTTCGAGGACGCCGGGCTGGGGAGAGGTGGGCAGGGGGAGGCATCGAGGGTCGACGGGGGCGTCGGGGGCGATGCGAGGACCGGGCTCGACGGTCGAGGGGCGGACGCGAGTGGGGGCGATCGAGTCGATGGCGGGGGGGACGCGGGTGGTGACGGTGGCGTCGGCGGCGGCGGGGAGGACGGGGGCGGCGTATTCGATGGAGGCGGCGGCGGCGACGGCGGCGGCGGGGGTGGGGACCGCGATGCCGGCTTGCCGCCGCCTCCAGACGCCGCAAGCGGGGCCGACGCCGGCGGGGGGAGCGGGGGCGCGTGCGGCGCGACCGGTGACGTGTGCTGCGCGGGCCAGCAGGCCTGCGGCGGCCCGTTCGCCGAGTGCGTCGAGGGGACGTGCGCCGAGTGCGGTGGGGAGGGGGAGAGCTGCTGCGAGGTCGGCGCGGCCTGTCAGGGGATCCTGACCTGCACGGGCGGCGTCTGCGCGCGGTAGCGGGGAGCTTCGGCGAGGAGAAGTACGGTCGCCACGACAGCGCCGCCTGGGGGGGCGGTGCTGTCGGGGCGCCGCTTTTTCGGGGTAGAGTCCAGTCATGGCGCTCGGCTACGTGCTCGACGACGTCTTCGTCCGGCATCGGCCACCCGGCCCGCACCCGGAGCGCCCGGAGCGCCTCCTGGCCGCGCGCGACGGGCTGCGCGCCGCCGGGCTCGAGCAGCGCGGGACGCTGTTGCCGGTCCGCCCGGCCCGCGAGGAGGAGCTGGGCCGGGTCCACACGGCCGGATTTCTGGCCGACATGTCGCGCGACCTGCCCGGCAAGAGCGGCTGGCTCGATCCCGACACTTACTTCGGGCCGGAGAGCTGGGACGCCGCCCTGGCCGCGTGCGGCGCCGCGGTCGATCTCGCCACCGGTGTCCTCGACGGGCGTTTCCACCGCGGGCTCGCCCTCATCCGGCCGCCCGGGCACCACGCCGAGGCCGACCGCGCCATGGGGTTCTGCCTGTTCAACAATGCGGCGGTGGCGGCGGCGGCGGCGCGGGCGCGCGGGGCCGCGCGGGTGGCGGTGCTCGACTGGGACGTACACCACGGCAACGGCACCCAGCACATCTTCCAGGCCGATCCGTCGGTCATGTATCTCTCGGTCCACCAGTACCCGTTCTACCCGGGGACCGGGGCGCCCACCGAGATCGGCGAGGGGGCGGGGCGGGGCGCGACCATCAACGTCGGGCTCCCGGCCGGCGCCGGCGACGCGGAGATGCTGGACGCGTTCGACCGGGTGTTCGTGCCGGCGCTGGTCGGCTTTCGCCCGGACCTGCTCCTGGTCTCGGCCGGGTTCGACGCCCACCGGGCCGATCCGCTGGCCGGGCTGCGGGTCAGCGACGCCGGCTACCGCGCCATGGCCGAGCGCCTGTGCGGGGTGGCCGACCTGGTCGCCGGCGGCAGGCTGGTCGCGCTGCTCGAGGGCGGCTACGACCTCGGCGCCCTGAGTCGCTCGCTGGTCGAGGTGCTCGAGGTGCTGGATCGCCGGGGCGCGCGCGCCGAGGAGGCCGCGGGTGCGATGGGCGCGCCGAGCGCCGAGGGGCGGGCCGCGGTCGGCCGCACGCTGGCGGCGCACCAGGGACAGGCGTGGGTCGAGGCCGGAGCGCGGGGCGAGGAAGCGGCCTCGTCCGCTTGAGCCCGCCGGCGCCATCCGGCGAGCCGTCCCTCGAGCGCCCGCTGGCCGGGCGCTACTGGCCCACCCGGCTGCTCGCGGTCGGCGGCATGGCCGAGATCTACCTGGCCCGTCAGGGCGAGCCGGATCCCGAGCACGGCGGCTTCGGCCGCCAGCTGGTGCTGAAGCGGCTGAAGCCGGTGCTGGCGGTCGATCCGCGCATGGTCGACATGTTCCTCGACGAGGCCCGGGTCGGCGCGCTGCTCGACCACCCGCACGTGGTGCAGGTCCACGACGCCGGCGAGGACGAGGGCGCGCCGTTCATCGCGATGGAGTACGTGCGCGGCGAGGAGCTGTCCGAGCTGTGCCGGCGCGGGCTGGGCGCGGACCGATTCCTCCCCCTCGAGCACGCCGCCGAGCTCATCCGCCAGGCTGCGCTCGCGCTCGGCTACGTGCACGCGCTGCGCGACACCGACGGCAACGGGCTCCGCATCGTCCACTGCGACGTGTCGCCGACCAACCTCCTGGTCACCGAGGAGGGGTTCCTGAAGCTGATCGATTTCGGCATCGCGCGCTCGCGCGGGCAGCGGCCGCGCGACGAGCAGGCGCTGCCGGGCAAGCTGAGCTACATGTCGCCCGAGCAGGCCGGGCGACGCGCGCTCGACCACCGCTCGGACATCTTCTCGCTCGGGGTGGTGCTGTACGAGATCGCGGTCGGCCGCCGGCTGTTCCGCGGGCCGGCCCAGGAGGTGATCGAGCGGCTGGTGCGCTGCGAGATCCGCCCGCCCACGTTCGTCCGGCGCGACTTCCCCGGGATGCTGGAGTCGATCATCATGCGCGCGCTCGAGCCGGCACCGGCCGACCGCTACGCCACCGCGTACGACATGGCGCACGACCTCGAGGAGTTCCTGCGCGAGCGCGAGACCCGCTCCGGGCCGCTCCGGGTGGCCCGCTACCTGGACGAGCTGGTCGAGGCGATCGGCGGCGCGCGCCGGGCCGAGCTGGTCCCCGAGCGAGACCGGGCCGGCGACGAGGAGGGGCTCGACTTCGATCGCTCGGTGTTCGACGGCTATCGCGCGATCGACGGCGCCGCCGGGCGGATGGGGCCGGCCTCGGAGTGGGACGAGTACGACGAGGACGATCAGGCGGTGGCCGACGCGCTCGGGCTCGACGTCGGCGCGGTGCGAGCGGCGGCGGCCGGATCGGCCGCGGGGCCGGCGCGGTCCGGTCCCGCGCGAGGCGAGGCGGCCAGGGCGAGATCGAGCGAGGCGCGGTCGGTCGGGCCGAGGTCGAGCGCGGCGCGATCCGGCGCGGCCGACGACGACGAGGCGACCTCGCCGCGGCTCGCGACCTCCCCGCCGGCCGAGGCGGCCGCCGCGGCCGGAGCGACCAAAGCCGCTGGAGCGACCAAAGCCGCCGGAGCGACCGAGACCGCCGGAGCGACCGAGACCGCGGGAGCGACCGACTCGCCCGCCCCGCGCCAGGCCCGCCCCGCCCGCGCGGCGGTCACCGGCGCCGGGCCGGCGCCCGCGCCCGCCTTCGCGCCGAGCGCCTCGGTCATCGGCAGCCCGGGTCTGTCCGCGCGCGCGTGGTTCGCGCTCGGCATCCTCGCGGGCGGCGCGCTCGCCCTCTTGCTACGCTATTTCCTCGCGTGATGCCCTGGGGCCGAAA
>DATHKR010000321.1:0-2276 GCA_035489015.1 Kofleriaceae bacterium
CCAGACGTCCTACCGCGAAGCTCACTGGAAGTGGACTTGGCACCTGAGCGGGCGACTGCGACGGTCGCCTGGGAGGGTGAGATTCCAGCGCGACACCTCGGCGAGGAGCGCGGCCATGGCGGCCCGCTCGGTGCGGTTGGCCGCCGGCGCTAGCTTGAGGTCGATGCGATCGGGTCGGACGTCGATCCGTGCCGGGGCGGCGAGGAGGTTGGCAACGACCTTCTTGGCCTCGGTGGGCTTGGGTAGGTACGGCGCGACGAGGGCGGCGAGGTCGGCCTCGGCGTTGGCGCAGACGATGCGGATGGTGTCGACGACGGCCTTGAGGTCGCCGGTGTGATGGACGAGCTTGCCGGCGAGCTCGCTGTCCTCGACCTTGATCTTGGCCGGGATGAATGGCCGCAGCAGCTCGAGCTTGACGCGTCGTTCCACTGCGTCGCGCAGCTTGGCCTCGACGCTGGCTCGCTTCGGGTCGTCGGCGCCGAGGGCGGCAAGCCGGTTCCGCGCGTCGCCCTCCTCGATACGAGCCAGGCGCCAGGCGCGGTCGACACGACGGCGGTACGGGTTGGGGATGATCGTACCGGGCGGGTACGGCACGACGGCGCGGCCGTCGAGCTGGTTGATGCCCCATCGCTCCGCGCCGTGCTTGAAGCCGTTCTCTTGAAGCCACCTCTCCCAGAGGATCTCGAGCAGCCGCTCGGCGGACTCGCACGACGAGGCCAGGAGGTTGACCTGACGCTCACCGACCCGCACCGCGATGCGGCGGACGCGACCGCGGCCCTTGCCGAGGTTCTTGAGCCGCTGCTCGTGGAGTCCCACCTTGTCCTCGCCGATCGTGACCTCGCGAAACACCGTCGCCGCCAGGATCGGATAGCCCTTGCGCTCGTAGGTGACCCACTCGAAGCCAGCGTCGCGCAGCTCGGCCATCGGCTCGGCGTACGATCCGGCGCGGTCGAAGGCCAGGAGGATGCGCTGGTCGCCGCCGAGGCCCTCGCGCAGCTTCCTGGCGATGGGTCCGAGCCACTGGGGAAGCGAGTCGTGCGCCGGCGCTTCCGCCCGGAGGACGGGTCGGCCGTCCTCGTCGTGGACGTAGTAGTCGGTCGCTCCTGGTCGCACGCGCTTGTCCTGCATCCGCCAGCCCCGGCGGACCACGTGCTTGCCGGTGTACGGCCGCATGTGGTTGTCGACGAAGTAGACCGCCAATCTGTCGGCTTCGGTGCGTGCGGCCGCGAGGTAGCGGCCGACCATCGCCTCGTGCAGCCGTCGGCCACCATCGTTCTCCGCGAGCCGATGGAGCCGACGACGCAGTCCGCTCGCCGTCGGTGTGTGGTCGGCGCGCAGCAGCTGGGGCGCCGTCGGCGTGGCCAGTCGGCGCACGCCTTCGACGCATCGCTCGCCGATCGCGAGCGCCGCGATCACGCCGTCGAGTGCTATCCGCAGCCCATCGCCGCCGTCCCGGTGAATCACGACCGCCTCGTCGTGCAGCCCGGCGCGATGGCACAGCCCGATCATCAGCCAGCTGCCCGCGTGCTGAACGTACCGCCCTCCAGCCACCGCCCGCGACGCCAGCCGCTCGACTGGCCCGCCCTCGTCGTCGGTGGCCGCGGCGTCGTGGACGGCAGGTGTCGCCGCGACCAGCGGAAGCGACAGCTGCGGTGCTGCGTCAGCTGCAGCGGCCGGCGGCGCCGAGCGGCGCTGCGCATCGTAGCGACCGCGTTCGCGGCCGATCGTCGCGCGGCTCAGGCGCTCGCCCCGCGGCTGGGTCGCTGTCGTCTCCGCGATGGTCAGCCCCGCCGCGAACTGCGCGTGCAGCCAGGCCCGCTTCTCCGGTGTGATCTTGCTCGGCGCCCCCATCTGCGGCGCGATCACCGCCCGCAGCCCCGACCGCTCCTCGGTCCGCCGCAGTCGCCTGAGCTGCTCACTCCCGAGGCCGAACGCAGTCGCCAAGTGGCCAAGATGAACGCCCGCCTTCGCCAGCGCGATCAAGAGGACGTTGCGCGGGCCGCGATCAGGATCGTCCGTGACGTACGCACCGATCAGCCGGCCGCCCACGATGACCTCGCACGCGCCCTCCCGATCCACCACGCAGCCGAACGCGTCGAACCAGCGAACCTCGATCCCGGCGGTCGGCGACTCCAAGGGCAGCCCGAGAGCATCCATCGCTCCCCGGAACACCGCTACCCCGGCCGAAATTCCCCACCACCATCTGATCCGCGCCTGGCCGCGCAAGCCTACGGAATCAGATCAACCAGCGAAGTCCCGTAGGACGTCTGGAGCAC
>DATHKR010000322.1:0-5869 GCA_035489015.1 Kofleriaceae bacterium
CAGGAGCTCGCGGTAGAAGGCGACCCGCTCGCCGTCGCCGGGCGGCGCGAGCTGGACGCCGCGCTCGAGCAGCGCGCGCGCCTCGCGGAACACCCACGGGTGATCGAGCGCGGCGCGGCCGATCATCGCGCCGGCGCAGCCGGTCTCGGCCAGCGCGCGAGCGGCGTCGGCGGCGGTGCGCACGTCGCCGTTCACCACCACCGGAATGGCGACCCGCTCGCGCGCGCGGCGCGCCCATTGCCAGTCGGCGGGGCCGGCGTGGCCCATCTGCGCGGTGCGGCAGTGGATGGTCAGCCCGGCGACGCCGACGTCCTCGAGGCGGCGGGCCAGGTCGACGATCGGCATGTGCGACTCGGGGCCCCAGCCGATCCGGGTCTTGACGGTGACCGGGAGATCGACCGCGGCGACCACGCGCGCCGCCATCGCGACCATCGCGGCCGGGTCGCGCAGCCAGCCGGCCCCGGCCCCGCGCGCGGCCACTCGCGGGACCCAGCACCCGCAGTTGATGTCGACGAAGGCGGGCCCGGACGCGGCGGCCACCTCGGCCGCCTCGAGCAGGCAGGTGGGGTCGGCGCCATAGATCTGGATCGCGGTCGGCTGGTCCTCGGGCGCGAGAGCGACCTTGCGGCGGGCGACGCGCGAGCCGGCGACCAGCTGCTCCGCGCGCACGAACTCGGTGACGCACACGACCGCGCCGAGGCCGCGGCACAGGCGGCGATAGACCGCGTCGGTCACGTCCTCCATCGGGGCGAGCACGATCGGGTGATCGCGAAGGAGGGCGGCGATGCGCTCGACGTGATTCATCGACGGTGGGTGATGGTGAGTGGATCGGGCGACGGACGGGACGCGAGAGTGTATGCGCGGCGCCCGGTCCGCGCACCGGACGCGTGCATCATCGGCAGCTTCCTGGAATGATGCGCCGCGCGCCGGACGATGGCCTCCGACCCGACAGCGAGCGGTCCTCCCGGCGGCCCCGCCGATCCGGGCGGCCCCGCCGATCCGGGCGGCCCCCCCTACCCTGGCGGCGCTCCGCCGACCCGACCCGACGCGCTGGCCGCGCTGCGCATCCCGTTCGTGCGCGCCTTTGCCCTCGGCCGCATGGCCGCGGTGGTCGGCTTCCAGGCCCTGACCATCGCGGTCGGCTGGCACCTCTACGACCGCACCGGCAGCGCCTGGTCGCTCGGCCTGGTCGGCGTGTTCGAGCTGGCCCCGGTGCTCCTGCTCATGCTGCCGGCCGGACAGGTCGCCGATCGGTTCCCGCGCCGCAACGTGGCCATGTTCGCCCACTCACTCCTGGCCGTGGCCGCGCTCGGCCTCGCCATGGTGTCGGCCAGCGACGGACCGATCGAGGTCATCTACCTGCTCCTCATCCTGGTCGGCGCGGCGCGCGCGTTCGCCTCTCCGTCGGTGTCGACCCTCCTGCCCCAGCTCCTGCGCCCCGAGCAGTTCGCCAACGTCAACGCGTGGCTGTCGACCTCGTTCGAGCTGGCGTCGATCTCCGGCCCGGCGCTGGGCGGCTGGCTCATCGCGCTGGGCGGCGGCAGCGCGACCGGCGCGTTCCTGGCCGCCGCGGCCGGGCAGATCCTGTTCGTGGTGCTGCTCCTGCGCCTGCCGGCCCGCGCACCGACCCGCCCGACCACGACCAGCCCGCGCGAGATGTTCGCCGGCTTCTCCTTCATCCGCCGCCACCCGGTGTTCCTCGCCGCCATCACCCTCGACCTCTTCGCGGTGCT
The DNA here is from genome assembly GCA_035489015.1 of Kofleriaceae bacterium. GTDB lineage: Bacteria > Myxococcota_A > Polyangia > Haliangiales > Haliangiaceae > DATFRY01. The sequence continues at coordinate 1,734 of DATHKR010000322.1, forward strand.
GTTCGGCGGCGCGGTCGCCCTCCTGCCGGTGTTCGCCAAGGACATCCTCCACGTCGGTCCGGTCGGGCTGGGCTGGCTGCGCGCCGCGCCCGCGCTCGGCGCGATGTGCATGGCGCTGCTCATGACGCGGCTGCCGCCGTGGCAGCGTCCGGGCCGGGTCCTGCTCCTGGTCGTGGCCGGCTTCGGGCTGGTCACGGTCGGCTTCGGCCTGTCGCGCGTGATGTGGCTCTCGATGGTCTGCCTGTTCCTGAGCGGGGTGTTCGACGCGGTCAGCGTCGTCATCCGCATCACCCTCGAGCAGGTGCTGACCCCGGACACGCTGCGCGGGCGCGTGTCCTCGATCCACTACGTCTTCATCGGCTTCTCCAACGAGCTGGGCGGCTTCGAGAGCGGCAGCACCGCCGCGCTGCTGGGACCGGTCGCCTCGGTCGCGGGCGGCGGCCTGGCCGCGATGCTCGTGGTCGGCGTGGTCGCAGTGCTGTGGCCGCAGCTGGCCCGGCTCGGCCCCCTCGCCACGCTCAAGCCCTACGACGGCTGAGCGGCGCACGGCCCGGCCGGGCGGAAATGGCTCCCGCGCCGTGGGCCGGGCGCTCCTCGCGCGGCATGATACCGACATGGCGACGGCCGTTGCGAACGCCGATCTGGTCCGCGGAGTCTTTCGCGCGTTCGCCGACGGCGACCTCGCCGCGCTCGACGAGCTCCTCGCCGAGGAGGCGGTCTGGCATGTCCCGGGCACGAACCCGCTCGCCGGCGTTCACCGCGGGCGACTGGCGATCGTGAAGTACTTCGCCGAGCTCGGCGTCCGCACCGGCGGGACGTTCCGCGCCACGCTCATCGACGTGCTGTCGTCGGAGACCCGCGCGGTGGCGATCGCTCGGTCGACCGGCCAGCGCGACGGAAAGCGCTACGAGGGCCTCTACTGCCTGCTGGTCGAGTTCGTGCGCGATCAGATCGCCGAGGCCTGGCTCATGCCGGCGGATCCGTTCGCGCTGGACCGGTTCCTCCTCGGCTGAGACCAGCCCCGATCGCGCTCGGGTCGGATCAGTGGCGCGGGTCGGTGGGCCGCGTGCAGCCGAGATCGTCATCGGCCGCGATCGCTCGATAGATCTCGCAGGAGGCGTACTCGACGAAGGGAACCTGCTTGCCCCAGTAGTCGTCGGCCGCGTGGGTGAGGATGACGACCGCGTAGGTGTGATCGCCCGGCGCGGTGACCAGGCCGATCTCGTTGAGCGTGTTGTACACGTGGTCGTCGCTGCAGCAGCCCGGCTCGAGCCAGCCGGCCTTGTGAGCTGCCGTGCGCCGCGCGGCCGGCGGCAAGCGATTGGTGAGCCAGCCGCCCAGCCCGGAGCGCGGCGTCCGGGTCATCCAGCCCAGGAGCACGCGGGTGCGGGTCCGGTCGAGGATCTCGCCGCGATGCAGGCGCTCGAGGAAGCGGAGCGCGTCGTCGGCGGTCGTGTAGTTGTCGGTGCCCATGCGGCGCGGGGAGCTGGCCGCCACGCGGTCGCGGCCGTAGCGCCACTGGGTGAGCGCGGTCGAGCGCATGCCGACCGTGTCCCACAGGTATCGATTGACCCGGTCGGGTCCGACGAGATCGATGACGAGACCGGTGGCGTCGTTGTCCGAGGCGACGAAGACCGGAGCGGCGTACGGCTCGACCCGCTCCACCCCGACCCCGTCGAGCGCCGCCGCCACCCACCAGGCCTTGGCCGAGCTGGCCGAGACGAACAGCCGGTCGCCAGCGACCGAGGCACGCGCACCGCTGGTGAGATCGACCACCGCGATCGCCACATGGGACGCGGGAGTCCGCCACGCCGCCTCGGCGCTCAGTCGATCGAGCGTCGCCTGCAGCGCCCCGGACGTGGGCGAAGGACGCGCGGTCGCCGGGCCACGACAGGCCGCGGCGCCGGCGGCGAGAAAGACGGCGAGGGCGAGCGCGGCGCGGATCATCGTCGGGGATCGATTGTGCCCCGGACCCGCCGGGCGAACGACGATCGGCGCGTGAAGACTTGGTTGGGTCGGCCACCTCCGCGCGTCCGGGCGTGATGGGCTTGCGCCGCGGGGCGCGGGCGCACGTGCGGGCGGTGATGTCACGTCGGCGACGGAGCCGCTGGACCGAGGCAATCGCCTCGCGAGTAGCTCGATCACGGCACAAATGCGGCGCGAAGGCCCATCATGACGCGCGGCACACGATTTGCTCCCTGAGATGCCTCCAGGAGGAATCATGAGGCGATTCGTGAGCACCACGGCATTCGGGCTCGGCGGACTGGCGATGATGGCGGCGTGTGGTGGCGGCGCCGACAACGCGCCCGACACACAGACCAGCACCACGGCGGCCGCCGAGAAGGTGACCGGCGGCGAGCGCAGCGATGCGTGTCCGCTCGCGATCGAGGGAACGACACAGTCGATCGAGGACACCGTCGACGGGGTCGTGGTGCTCTTCGCGACGCCCAACAAGGCCGATCTGACCGAGCTGCGCAGGCGCGTCGACGCGCTCGCCGAGGTGCACCAGAGCTCGGAGTCGAGCGCGGCCCAGGACAGCGCCGCGGCCCCGCCGCAGGGTCCCGGCACCACCGCCAATCAGGTCGGAGCCGAGGACAAGGGCAAGCTCGAGGCGGTCGCGTCGGTCGAGATGGCCGAGGGTGACAAGGGCGTCCGCCTGGTCCTCCGCCCGCGCGATCCGGCGCAGCTGGACAGCGTGCGCGCTCCCTTGCGCAAGCAAGCAGACGATCTGGTGCAGGGTGTGTGCGATGAGGCAGGGAGAAAGAATCTGCACTGACGTGGGGGGCGTTTCGGCTTTGCGCCGCGGCGGGAAAATGGGTATGCACGTGGTCTGTGGAAGACCGACGACAGGGTGAGAAAGCCGCGACCCAGGCGGATCCCGCGCACGAGACCAGCGCCGAGCCCGCGAAGGACAGCGGCGCCGAGCCCGCCGGAGACGCGCAGGCCGAGCTAGCCGCGTCAGCGCAAGGCGAGGCCGAGGCCGCGCCGGCCGAGGCCGAGGCCGCGGCCACCGAGGCCGCATTGGCCGAGGCCACGCCTGTCGACGGTGCGCCTGCCGAGGCCACGCCTGCCGACGGTGCGCCTGCCGAGGCCGCGCCTGCCGAGGCCGCGCCTGCCGACGGTGCGCCTGCCGAGGCCGCGCCTGCCGACGGTGCGCCTGCCGAGGCCGCGCAGAGCGCTCCGACGGAGCCGGCCCGCCGATCGGCACCGGCCGCGGGCGGGGACCGACACGAGGGCGGATCCGGCGGGGGCGAGTCTCGCGCCGACCGCTCGATCCCGCTCCGCAAGCTCGTCGAGCTGGCGGCTCGCTACGCCGAGGTGGGCCCGCCCCTGGCCGAGCTCTGCTTCGCGATCGGCGAGTCGGAGACGGCCGAGCAGCTGGTCCGGCTCGGTACCCAGGGAGGAGCCGGCGGCGGCGTCGAGTACTGGTTCGTCGCTGCCAACGCGGCCCGGCGGCAGCGCCGCTACAGCGACGCGCTGCGCGCGACGATCGAAGCGGTGCAGGCCTTTGCGGCGGCGCCGGATCAGTCGCTCGGCGCCGAGGGCGAGAGCCGCTTCCTGCACCTCATCCGGCTCGGCTTCGCCACGCTCATGTTCGATCTGCGCGACCTCAACGCGGAGCCGGAGTTCGGGCGCGCGCTGGCCGAGGGGCTGCCCCGGCTCGAGGGTCGCCTGGGCACCAACGCATTCTTCCGCTCGCTGGTGGCGCAGACGCTCTGGTTCACCGACAAGGAGGCGAGCGAGCGCGAGTGGGACCGCGCCGACGATCTCGGCGATCCGGAGACCACCTGGAACGCGCGCGGCACCTGGTACAACGAGGCCGAGCACGACCTCGACAAGGCCGAGCGCGCGTACCGGCGAGGCCTGGAGAAGGTGCAGACCAGCGCGCTGCTCATGCACAACCTCGCCCAGATCCTGGTCGAGAAGGCGAAGAAACCCGGAGTCGTCGCCGACGAAGCCCGCCGGCGCCTCAACCAGGCGACCGAGCTGCTCCGCTCGGCCCTGCGCCAGGACGCGCCCCGCCTGCGCCGCCACATCCACGCCACCCGCGATCGCCTCGAGGAGCTGCGCCGCACCCTCCCACCGGCCCCCGCCCGCAGCGACCGCGATCGAGGTCCCCGCGACCGAGACCGCTT
>DATHKR010000323.1:0-25811 GCA_035489015.1 Kofleriaceae bacterium
CCGGCCACCGCCGCGGTCCGTCGGTGGGCGTTCGTCGCGAACGTTGCCTTCAATCAAGATCGGCAACGCCCTCGTCGAGGGTCCGACATCCGTGCATGTCCTTGCGCGGTTCTTCGGGGTTCTCGGTTCGTGGTGCCGGGCGGCGGCGGTCGCAGGGGGCGCAGCTCACTCTGGACCAGGCGCGGGTGCCGAGCGGGTGGGGTGGATGGCGGCCAGGGGCGGGGCGGCCGCGCGGGCGGAGCTCGGTGCCGCACGCGAGGCGCGAGCGATTTGCGGCGCGGTTTCCTCAGCACGTCACGTTGCGGGTGGTGGCCGGCGTGGAGTCGCTTCGGCGCCATCGCTCGATGCGGGTCGTGCGCGGCGCGATTCTCGACGGTGGGAATCGCGACCACTTTCGGGTGATCGAGTTCAGCGTGCAGTCGAATCACCTGCACCTCGTCGTCGAGGCCGACGGGGCGGCCGGGCTGACGGTCGGGATGATCGGGCTCGAGGTGCGGCTCGCCCGTCGGCTGAACCGGTTGCTTGGCCGGCGCGGCCGGCTCTTTGCCGGTCGCTATCATGCTCGGTCGCTGAGGACTCCCTCCGAGGTCCGGTTGGCGCTCCGCTACGTGCTTCTCAATCACCGACACCACGCCGAGGCGCTGACAGAGTCGCCGGGGGGCTCGTCGGGAGCCGCGGCGCTGGATCCGTGTTCCAGCGGGCTCTGGTTCGATGGCTGGACGTGCCGCGCGCCGCCTCGCGAGGTCTGGCAGCGAGAGCTGCTCTCCCGGCCTCGACCCACCGCTCGCGCGACGGTGTGGCTGCTGACGACCGGGTGGAGGCGGCTGGGCTTGCTCGGTCTCGACGAGCTGCCCGGTCCGGCTCCCAGGAGCGCCAGGCCGCGAGGCTCGCCGCCCGAGCCTGGTTCGACGGCCGCTACTTCGGTCCGGCCAGGCCGATCAAGTTGCCCTCGGGGTCGGTGAAGTGAGCGACCACCAGCTCCTTGCCGGGGTTCTTCTGCGGACCCAGCCGGCGCTTTCCGCCCAGGCTCTCGGCCTTCACGAGCGCGGCCTCCACGTCGGGCACTCCGACGTAGAAGATCGCGTGGCTCTCGTAGCGCGCGCCTCCGCCGATGCCGCCCGGGATGCCGACCCCGTCGGTGCTGGCGTCGATGAAGCCGTAGTCGCCCGCCTTCGAGACCGCATCGGCGACGGGCGACGCGGTGTCGAACTCCCACCCGAACAGCTCCCCGTAGTAGCCCCGGAGCTTCGCCGGCTCCTTCCCGATGATCTCGAAGTGCACGACCGGGTTTCCCATGATCCGTCCCTTCTGCGCCGGGGCGCCGACGCGTGTGGCTGAAGCCTAACGCCGCCTCGCCCCCTCCGCCTCCGCTACTGCGGCAGCACCACGGTGACCGTCAGCCCGCCGCCCTCTCGGTTGGCCAGCGCGACGCGGCCGCCGTGGGCCTCGGCGATCTCTCTCACCAGGGCGAGGCCGAGGCCGGTTCCTCCTCTCTTGGTGGAGTAGAAGGGGAGGAGGGCGTTGGACAGGACGGCCTCGCTCATGCCGGGGCCGCGGTCGCCGATCTCGATGGAGATGGCGGCGGGGAGGCGGCGGACTCTCAGATGGATCTCGTCGACCGGAGAGCCGGATTCTCTGGCGTTGCCGAGGAGGTTGAGGAGGGCTTGCTCCAGCTGGGAGGGGTCGAAGGACGCCTTTGCTTCGGGGAGGGACTCGTCGAGGCGAAACGTGGCCTGGGTGCGGAGGCGGTCGATGAAGTCGGGCCAGGAAACTGGCTCGGGGCGGGGGCTGGGGAGCTTGGCGAAGCGGGCGTAGCCGCGGATGAAGCCCTCGAGGTGCTTGGCTCGCTCGGCGATGGTGGCGAACACCTTCTCGAGTTGCTCGGGCCTTCCTCTTCTGACCAGCTCGGCGCCGGAGTGGGCCAGGGACGCTACCGGGGCGAGGGAGTTGTTGAGCTCGTGGCTGATGACGCGGATGACCTTCTTCCAGGTCTGGACTTCCTGGCGGCGGAGCTCGGCGGTCATGTGGCGGAGGACGAAGAGCTCCTGGGGGCGGCCGTTCAAGCGGAAGCCGCGGCGGGCGAGGTAGTAGATCTCCTCCTCGTCGTCCCGCTGGACCGCGAAGAGGCCGTCGCCTCCTCGCTGGATCGCTTCTCGCAGCGGCTCGGGCGCGGCTTCGAGGAGACCGGCGAGGGCGCTTCCCTCCATCGGGCGGCCGGCGTTGAGGAGCTTTCGGGCCGAGAGGTTGGCGTAGGCGATGTGGCCTCCGGTGTCGACCAGGAGCATGGCGACCGGGGTGTTCTGGACCATGGTGTCGAGGAGGAGCTCTCGCTGGACCAGGGCCTGGCGCTGATCGCGCAGGGCGTCGCCGAGGGCGTTGTGGGCGTCGACCAGATCGCCGAGCTCGTCGGTGCGCTTCCAGGCCAGGCTGAAGGCGAAGTCGCCGTCGCGGTAGCTGGACACGGTGCCGGTCAGGGCGCGGAACATGGCCAGGAGCGGGGCCAGGAGCCGGCGGACCGCGTAGAGCGTCACCGGCAGGAGGAGGAGGAGGGATAGCGTGGTGGCCAGCGCGGCTCCGCCGAGCAGGGCGTGCAGTGCGAGCGCGAGGCCGACGCCGGCGGCGACCAGCGCGTACGCGACCAGCGCGACCCGGCCGGCCAGCGAATGTCGCCTCCTGGCTGCGCGCCCCCCGCTCATTCGCGTGCGATGCCGAGCTTCTCCATGCGCCGGTAGAGCGCTTGCCGGCTGAGGCCGAGCTCGGCGGCGGCCTGGGCGATGACGCCGTCGGCGCGGGACAGGGCAACCTCGATGGCGGCGCGGTCTGGCTCCTCGGCGGTCGCCGTCGTCGTCGGTGGCCGCGGCGGCGGCGGCGCGGCCGGCAGGCCGAGATCGGCGGCGGTGATGTCGGGGCCCGAGGTGAGGAGCACCGCGCGCTGGAGGGTGTTGCGCAGCTCTCGCACGTTGCCGGGCCAGCCGTAGCGGCGCAGCGCCTCGCGCGCGTCGGGCAGGAGCTTGCGGCCGGCGGCGAGGAAGTGCTCGGCCAGCGGCAGGATGTCGTCGAGGCGCTCGGCCAGCGGCGGGACGCGGATCTCGATCGTGTTGAGACGGTAGTAGAGGTCCTCGCGGAAGTGACCGGCGCGGATCATCGCGGGCAGGTCGGCGTTGGTCGCGCTCACCACCCGCACCTGGACCTGGCGCTCGCGGTTGGAGCCGAGCCGCTCGAAGCGGCCGGTCTCGAGCACGCGCAGCAGCTTCATCTGGCCGCCGGCCGAGAGGTTGCCGATCTCGTCGAGGAACAGCGTGCCGCGGTCGGCCGACTCGAACTTGCCCTCGCGCGCCTTGCTCGCCCCGGTGTAGGCGCCCACCTCGGCGCCGAACAGCTCCGCCTCGATCAGCTCCGACGGCAGCGCGCCGCAGTTGAGCGTGACGAACGGGCCGTCCTTCACCGACGAGTTGGCCTGCACGATCTCGGCGATCTTCTCCTTGCCGGCGCCGTTGGGGCCGCTGATCAGGACCGGGACATCGGCGCGCGCGACCTGGCAGGCGAGGGCGACCGCGCGCTCCATCGCGGGGTCGGCGAACACCAGACCGCGCAGATCGTAGCGCTCGCTGAGCTCGCTCTTGCGCCGGCTCTCGCCCGCCACCCGCCGGGCCAGCTCGCGCCGGGTCACCGACAGCTCGACCAGGTTGGTCACGGTGGCGACCAGCTTGCGGTCGTCCCACGGCTTGGCCAGGTAGTCGGCCGCGCCGGCCTTGACCAGCCCGACCGCCGCCTCGAGCTGGGTCCACGCGGTCAGCAGGATGACCGGCAGGTCCGGGTGGCGGCGGCGGATGTCGTGGAACAACCGCACGCCTTCCTCGCCGGAGGTCGTGTCGGCGGTGAAGTTCATGTCCTGGATCACCAGGTCGATCGGCTGGCGATCCAGCACCGCGAGCCCGGCCTCGGGCGACTCCGCGCCGACGGTGCCGACGTCGGAAAGCGAGAACAGGACCTCCAGGGCGGTGGAGACGGCGGGGTTGTCGTCGATGACGAGGACGGTGGGCATCGGAGTGCGACCTGCGGGCCCGCGTCCTGATGTTACACGGTCCGGGTCGCCACCGCCGGCGGGACCGCGGCCGCGCGCTTCGCCGGGCCCAGCACGGCCAGCTGGCCCAGCGCCCACAGGGAGAGCGCGCCGAACGGCAGGAACAGGATCGGCAGACGGGGCAGCTCGTAGCGCTTCATCAGCCAGAAGTTGATGCCGTACGCCAGCGCCATGCCGAGGACGATGCCGATCGTGGCCAGGAGGAAGTTCTCGGTCTGGAAGTAGCGCAGGATCTGCCCGCGAGTCGCGCCCAGCGCGCGCCGGATGCCGATCTGGCGGGTGCGCTGCTGGACCCAGAAGCTGGCCAGGCCGACGATGCCGAGCGCGGTGATGACCAGGAGCGCGATGCACACCGCGACCAGGAGCCACGCCATCGAGCGGTCGGCGCGGTAGTAGTCGCTGCGGATCGTCTCGAAGTCCTTCTTGTCGAGGATGATCCGGTTGGGGCTGTTGCGCTCGAGCGCGCTGACCGCGGCGACCAGCGTCTCGCTGCGCCGGTCGGGATCGACCCGGAGGATGTAGTTGCCGCCGATGGTGTAGGGCAGCCAGATCGGCAGGATGGCGGAGAACCCGCTGCCGGTGGCGGCGTTGAAGTCGTTGGGGCGGGCCAGCTGCTCGATGACGCCGACCACGCGCAGCGGCTCCTCGCCCATGTACACGACCCCGCCGAGCGGGCTCCTGCCGGGGAAGAGCTTCTCGGCCATCCGGCGCGAGACGATGATCGACGCCAGCTTCGCCTTGAGCTTGGGATCGGCGGACGTGGCCTCCTCCCAGTTCACGTACTCGTCCGGGTTGAAGTCGCGGCCGGCGACGATCTGCACCCCGAGCGTCTCGACCAGCTGCTCGGTGCCGTAGTAGGTGGCCGCGCTCAGCGTCTGGTGCATCTGGTGGGGCTCGAGGTTGACCGAGCTGTTCCACGACGAGCCGCCGTACGGGATCTGGTTGGTCATCGCGACCCCACGCACGCCCGGGATCGCGGCGAGCGAGGCCAGATCCTCCTTGGTCAGCGCGGTCGCGTTGACGTCGGTCCCGATGCCGGTGATCTGGACCCGGACGATCTCGTCCTCGGCGATGCCGGTCTCGCTGCTCATGCGGGTGAGCCGCTCGTTGATGAGGAACAGCGCGTTGCAGACGATCGCGCAGGTGAGCGAGATCTCCAGGACGATGAGCGCGGCGGCGGTGCGGTGCCGGCGCAGGGTCGACAGGATGGGTCGGATCTGCAGCATGGTGCTCCCTATTGCGACTTGAGCTGGAGGGCGGGTGCGATCTGGCAGGCGCGCCAGGCCGGCACCAATCCGGCCAGGACGCTGGCGAGGAGGGACAGGGCGAAGGTGGCGGCGAGCATGGGCAGGTCGAGCTCGGCCAGCTTGGCGTACTCGGTCGGCTGGTGGCGGACCGCCCACAGGCCGAGGCAGGCCAGCCCCAGTCCGAGCACACCGCCGACCAGGCCGACGGTGACCGCCTCGATCAGGAACTGGGCGAAGATGGCGCGCCGGGTGGCGCCGAGCGCGCGGCGCACGCCGATCTCCGACGAGCGGCGCAGGAACTTGGCCAGCAGCAGGCCGATGGTGTTGACCAGGCAGACCAGGAGGAAGCCGAACGCGAGCCAGGTCTGCAGGCGCACGTCGCTGGGCACGACCTTCCTGTAGTCGAGGAACGCCATGAGGTCGCGCAGGCGCGCGTTGGGCGGGCGCGCGAAGCGCCCCGCGGCCAGCTGCTCCTGCGAGTAGCGGGTCAGGTAGTCGCGATACGAGGCCGCCCTGTCCGGGCTGTCGAGCTGGACCCAGAGCTGGATCCAGGTGCACGGTGCGTTCATTCCGGTCTCGTCGCCGTTGGTCTCGTCCCAGCAGTTCATGGAGCCGCTGCGATCGAGCTTGAGGTCGCGCGAGGTCGAGAACGGCACGAACACCTGCTCCAGCTCGGAGTACTTGCCGTTGGCGAGGTCGTAGAAGTGCGGCGTGGGGCGCCAGCGCTCGAGGACACCGACGATGCGGAGCTCGTTCTGGGCGACGCGCACGGTCTTGCCGACGCTGTCGGCGCCGCCGAACAGCTTCTCGTTCAGCTCCTTCGAGATGACCGCGACGCGGGCGCGCGACTGATCCTCCGCCGCGCTCCAGCCGCCGCCGTGCGCGAACGGCACGTCGAACATCGGGAAGAAGTCGGCCGTGGTGTAGCGCGCGCCGGCGTAGAACGGATCGAGGTCGGGGCGGCCGGGCTCGATCCCGACGTCGCCGCCCGTCATCATCGCCTGGCGGTCGGCGCGCTTGGCCCGGACCAGCGCCTCGGCGTCGAAGCGGGTGACCTGGTCGTCCGGCTCCTCGCCGGGCGTGAAGCCCTCCTTGCCGGCCGCGTCGAGCTGGACGTAGTAGAGGTTCTGGCTCCGGCCCGGCATCGGATCGCCGGACAGGAGGTGGAGCACGGTCAGCGTGGTCATGCTGGCGCCGACCCCGAGCGCGATCGCCACCACCATGAGGCCGGTCAGGACCCGGTTGCGCCGGAAGCTGCGCAGCGCGAGGTCGACGTAGTAGAAGTATCGGGGCAGCATCGCGTCACCCGGCCCGAGCAGGCGTGGTGCTGCCGCTGCTGCGGAGCGGCGTCAGCAGCCCGTGTCTGACCTCGAGATCGGTCGCCACCCCGTCGACGATGTGGACGTTGCGCTGGGCGCGCGCGGCCAGCTCCGGGTCGTGGGTCACGATGACGACGGTGGTGCCCTGGGCATTCAGCTGCTCGAGCAGCTCCATCACCTCGCGCGCCATCGCCGAGTCGAGGTTGCCGGTCGGCTCGTCGGCCAGCAGCAGGCGGGGGTCGCCGGCCACCGCGCGCGCGATGGCGACCCGCTGCTGCTGCCCGCCCGACAGCTCGGCCGGGTAGTGCTTCATGCGCGCGGCCAGCCCGACCCGCTCGAGCGCGGCCTCGATGCGGCGGCGGCGCTCGCTCGCCGACAGCCCGCGGTAGCGGAGCGGCACGTCGACGTTGTCGAACACGTTGAGGTCGGCGATCAGGTTGAAGCCCTGGAAGATGAATCCGATCTTCTCGTTGCGCAGGCGCGAGCGCGCGTCGTCGCCCAGCCCGGTCACGTCGACCCCGTCGAGCAGGTACTTGCCGCGAGTGAAGTTCTCGAGCAGCCCGGCCAGGTTGAGGAAGGTGGTCTTGCCGGAGCCGGACGGACCGGTCACCGCCAGGAACTCGCCCTCTCGCACGTTGAGGTTGAACCCGCGCAGCGCGTGGGTCTCGACCATCTCGGTGCGGTAGACCTTGGACACCTCTTGCATCTGCAGCATGGCGTACTCCGGTTGAAGGACAGGACGGGGTTGAAGCTCGCGGATCAGTCGCCGGCCAGGCGGATGCGCTCGGCCTCGCCGAACGCGTCGGCGCCCGACACGACGATCTGGTCACCGGCGGCGGCGCCGGACAGAATCTCGACCGACTCGAGGCTGGCCGCGCCGGTGCGGATCGCCCGCCGCTCGGCCACCCCGTCGCGCACGACGTAGGCGAAGTGGCCGCCGCCCGCCTCGAGGAACGGACCGCGCTCGACCATGAGCACGTCCTTCTTCTCGTCGAGCAGGATGCGCGCGGTCAGGCGCTGGTTCTGGCGCAGGCCGTCGGGCCGGTCGCCGACGAACTCGATGCGGCTGGCGACCTCGCCGTTCACCACCTCGGGCGAGACCGAGCGGACCCGGCCCTGGTAGTGAGCGGTGCCCGAGCTGATCTGGGCCGGCATCCCGATGGCGAGGTCGCGGGCGAAGCTGTCGGGCACCTTGATCTCGAGCTCGAACGCGGTCAGGTCGACCACGTTCATGACCGGCGCGCTGGCCGCCACGTTGGCCCGCTGCGACACCAGCACCTGGCCGACCTGGCCGTCGGCCGGCGAGCGGATGACCAGGGCATCGACCTGGCGCTGCAGCTCGCGGACGATCTCGCGCTGACGGTCGAGGCCGAGCCGCTTGGTGCGCAGGTCGAACCCGAGCCCCTTGTCTTGTAGACCGCGGTCCTTGCGCGCGTGAGTCAGCGCGATGTCCGCCTTCTTGAGCGCGTCCTCGGCGCGCAGCACCTCCATCTCGGAGATGGCGCCGGCCTCGAACGTCTTGCGGAAGCGCTGGACCTCGCGAGCGCTGGTCTGCCGGTCGATCTGGGCCTGGTCGACCATCTTCTGCGCGTTGGCCCGGCCCTGCTGCACGTCGAGATCGGCGCGTCCGACCTCGGCCTCGAGGCCGGCCAGGCTGGCCTGCTCCTGGGTCAAGTGACTCTGCAGCTCGGGGCTGGTGATGATCGCCAGCGGCTGCCCCTTCTTGACCTTGTCGCCGGCCAGCACCTTCAGCTCGACGTTGCCGGCGGCGACGGAGTAGAGGGTCGGGTTGTTGGCCGCGGTGACCCGGCCGTCGGCGGTGATGTCGCGAACCAGGTTGCCGCGCACCACCTCGGCGACCCGCACGCGCCCGCGGTCGACCGAGCGCTGCCCCGACAACCACCCACGAGCGCTGACCGCGACCAGCCCAAACAAGGCCAGCGCCGCGGCCCCGCCGATCAACCACCGACGACTGGGAAGCCGACCAGCGGCCTTGGTGAGCGGTCTATCTTGATTGGATGTATCGCGGATCATGGGAGCGGCCGTCCGGGTTCCCGCCCTCTCAGAGCACCTTCCGTGCCGCCCCCAACCCTCTGATCCGACTGAGCCACCCCCCGAGCGAAACCTGTCCGCGACTGTCCGCAAGCCGTCCGCGGACACCGACCCCGACGATCGGTCACCCGGTCAGCGTCCTTTTTTGCGCCTTACCCACCACCTGCCCAGTCAGCCCCCGCCGCGCCGCCCGGCCGGGGCGGCGAGTGGCCAGCGGCTAGCCCTCGGCTAGCCCGGGAACATGTGGAAGTAGGGCTGCGCCTCCTCGAGCACCCGGGCGTAGGACGGGCGCGTGCGGAGGCGGGCGAGGTAGGCGGCCACCTGGGGGTGATCGGTCAGCGGCTGGACCTTGTCGGCGTAGAAGAGGGCCGGGGCGGCCGCGCAGTCGGCGAGGGTGAAGTCGTTGCCGAGGAGCCAGGGGCGGCCGGGCAGGGTTCCGTCGGTGAGCTCGCGCTCGAGTTGATCGCAAGCAGTGCGCAGTTTGGCCCGGGCGAGGTCGACGCCGTGGGGGTCGCGCTTGGCCTCCGGGCGGATCCGGTCGCCCACGATCGTCTGCATCGGCTCGTGGATGTAGAGATCGAAGGAGCGGTCGCGGGCGCGGACCTCGAGGGCGCCGTCGCGATCGTCGGGGACGAAGCGGGTGCGGCCAGGGTAGTGGAGGTCGAGGTACTCGATGATGATGGTCGCCTCGCTGACGGTGCGATCGCGGGCGTCGTCGCGCAGGACGGGCATCTTGCCGGAGGGGGAGATCCTGGCGTAGGCGGCGCGCACCTCGGGATCCTGGAGGTCGAGGAAGTGCGGCTCGAACGCGGTGTCGTTCTCGTACAGGGCGATGAGCGCCTTGTGGCAGTAGGACGCGAGGGGATGGAAGTAGTACGTGAGCGCCATGAGCGACTCCAATCGGTGAAGGAGGTGCTGAACTATGTCGGTCGGGCCAGTCCGCGCAACAGGGCGGCCAGGCCGCCGCGCAGGTCCGGCTCGAACGCGGAGCAGATCGCGCGCAGCTCGGGGCGATCGAGGGCCTCGGCGAGGGCGGGGGCCGGGTGCGCCATCGGCCACAGGCCGGCCACCAGCGCGTGCATGTAGCGCAGGAGCGCCTCGGTCTGGTCGTGGGGCAGGGCGGGCAGCGCGGCGTGGAGCGCGTTGCGGATCCGGATCGACAGCTCGAGCACGCGGGCCTTGAACCGCAGCACCGCCTCGACCGAGAGGTTGTGCTCGAGCACGCCGGCCACCGCCGCGATGAGCTCGCAGGTGATCGGGCGCGCGGCGAGGGTGCGCGCGACCACCGCGGCCACGGCGTCGACGTCGTCGGCGCCGGCCAGCGGGGCCAGCCCGTGCTCGAGCTCGCCGACCCAGGCGCGCTCGTCGGCGAGCAGGATCTCGAGCAGGATCTCCTCGCGGCTCTCGAAGTAGCGGTACACGTTCGACTTGGCCTGGCCGGCGGCGCGCGCGATCGCGCTCAGGCTCACCGCCTCGAGCCCGCCTTCGACGAGGAGCCGGGCAGCCGCATCGACCAGCTCCTGGCGGCGCTGCTCCTTCTGACCCGGCTCGCGGGCGCGCTGGAACGAGGGGCGAGGCATGGGGACCTTCGTTCTCTTATACCGGGGCCCGCCCGGCCGGTCAAAAGCTCCCTGGGATCTCAGGTAGATGAATGTGCGCATAGAGATGGCTGCTTGACAGGAGAACGGCGGTCTCCTAATTAAGAGACCATCGTTCTTTTTGAACAGGAGTTTCCATGACGGCCAGCCCCTCCCACGTCCCCGCCGAGACCACGGTCCTCGTCACCGGCGCGTCCGGCTTCATCGCGCAGCACACGATCCTCCGCGTCCTCGAGGCCGGCTACCGGGTGCGCGGCACGGTTCGCGCGCTGTCCCGCGCCGACGAGGTGCGCCAGGTGATCGCGGCCCACGCCGGCGCCGCCGCCGCGCGCTTCGATCTGGTGGCGGCCGACCTCCTTCGCGACGAGGGCTGGCCCGAGGCGGTGCGCGGCTGCCGCTACGTCCTCCACATGGCCTCGCCGCTGCCGCTGCGCCCGCCCAAGCACGAGGACGAGCTCATCGTCCCGGCCCGCGACGGCGCGCTGCGGGTCCTCCGCGCGGCGTCGGCCGAGCGGGTCGCGCGCGTGGTCATGACATCGTCGGTCGCCGCGGTCCTCTACGGCCACACCCGCGACGGCAGCCGCACCTACGACGAGCGCGACTGGTCGCAGCTCGGCGACGAGGTCGGCGCCTACGAGAAGAGCAAGACGATCGCCGAGCGCGCCGCCTGGGACTACGTCGAGTCGCTGCCGGCCGACCAGTCGCTCGAGCTGTGCACCGTCAACCCGGGCCTCGTGCTGGGGCCGGTGCTGACCGCGGACACCAGCACCTCGGGCGAGGTGGTGCGCAAGCTGATGAAGCGCGACATGCCGGGCTGCCCCGACATCGGCTGGGCGGTGGTCGACGTGCGCGACGTGGCCGACGCCCACCTGGCCGCCATGACCGCGCCGGCAGCGGCCGGCCAGCGCTTCGTCCTCGCCATCGAGCACGCCTCGATGCTCGACATCGCGCAGATCCTGGCCGAGAAGTTCAAGGGCCGCGGCTACCGCGTGCCCACCCGCCGGGTGCCCGGCTGGATGCTCCGCTGCGTGTCGATCTGGGACCGGACCGCGCGCCTCGCCGTCCAGGAGCTGGGCAAGCGCCAGGACCTGTCGAACGCGCGCGCCCGCGACGTGCTCGGCTTCCGCCCGCGAACCCTCGAGGACATGGTCGTGGCGATGGGCGAGAGCATGATCGAGCACGGCGTGGTGTGAGCCAGCGACCCCGCCGGGCGTGAAGCGTCGCCACCCCTCGACGGCACGTGGTTTGCAGCCTTTCCGGCCACATGACCGCTGCTCCCCGGCGTCTCCTCGTCGCGCTCCTGGCCGCGATCGCGACGACAGCTCCCGCGTGCGCCACCACCCGCCCGTACCAGCGGGAGGCGCTGGCTCGTCGGGAGATGGCGCTCGAGCCGGACGGCGACGAGGCGGCGCTGCGCCAGCACTTCCTCGGCACGCGCGAGGGGGCGATCGGAGGGGGCGGCGGCGAGGGTGGCGGATGCGGCTGCAACTGATCGTCGTGGCCGCGGCGCTGCTGGCCGCCGCGCCGGCCGCCGCCGAGCCGAACACGCTGTCGTTCGACACGCTCTTCTACAGCGACAACGACAACGTGCTGGTGGTCAGCCCGCAGGTGGCCGCTCACCGCGCCCTCGACGACGCCGGCGGCGAGGCGAGCGCGCGCGTCGCGGTCGACATCATCAGCGCTGCGTCGGTCGACGTGGTCAGCCAGGCGACCTCCGGCTTCACCGAGGTGCGCAAGGAGGCGGCGCTGTCCGGATCGCTGCGCATCGGCGAGCTCTTGCCGGCGGTGCGCTACCGCTTCTCCGACGAGCCGGACTATCGCTCGCACGGCTTCGGCGTCACCCTCTCGCGCGACTTCGCCGGCCACGACAGCACCCTGGCGGTGTCGTTCGACGTCGGGCTCGACACCGTCGGCCGCACCGGCACGGCCTTCAGCGCCTGGTCGCGCCACCTGAACACTCACACCGGCGAGGTCGGCCTGACCCAGGTCCTGGGGCCGCGCACCGTGATCCGGGGCAGCTACTCGCTCACGTTGCAGGACGGCTACATGGAGAAGCCGTACCGCTACGTGCCGCTGTTCGACGCCGCCGTGCTGGCCGATCTCGACCGGGCCGGGATGACCGTCGGAGGTGACGACTTCGACACCTACCGGTTGCCCGAGCGCCCGCCCGAGGAGGTCCCGGATCGGCGCGTCCGGCATGCGCTGTCGCTGCGCGCGCTGCGCTTCATCCCGGCGATCGGCGCCGCCCAGCTCGACTATCGCTTCTACCTCGACTCGTGGGGAGTCCAGGCCCACACGGTCGACGCCGCCATCAAGATCCCGATCGGCCGCTTCCGCCTCGACGTCGAGGATCGCCTCCACTACCAGCTCGCCGCCGACTTCTGGGCGCGCGCCTACACCGTGGACTCCGACGGCGTGATCCCGACCTGGCGCACCGTCGACCGCGAGCTCGGCACCTACGCGCAGGACACCGCGTTCGTCCGCCTGCAGCGCCCGTTCGGGGACTTCCTCGTCTACGCGATGGGCGGAACCATGATCACGCGCTACGACGACTTCCTCTACCTCGACTGGCGGCTGGCCCTGGTCAGCGAGGCCGGCGTCAGGTGGGACTGGTGAGGGCGCCGCGCTCGATCGCCGCGGCCGCGCTCGCCTTGGGGCTGGCCGGATCCGCCTGCATCGGCACCACGCCCGAGGAGGAGGCGGCCGACCGCGCCGGCCCCGATGACGGCGACGAGGGGCCGACCCATCGCCCCGGGCAGCCGTGCCTCGCCTGCCACGGCGCGGACTACACCCCGGGCGGACAGGTGTTCGCGGTGGCCGGCACGGTCTACCTGCGCGCCGACGATGACCGCGGCCTGCGGGGCGCCCACGTCGAGATCACCGACGACGACGGGGCGGTCCTCGACGTGGTCACCAACGAGACTGGCAACTTCATGATCTCGGTCGGGGGCGGCGGCGGCCAGGAGGACGGCTGGCTTCGCGCGCGAGAGGCCCCGGTCTTCCCGCTGACCGTGCGGGTCTACCGCGGCGACGGCGAACAGCCGATGCGGAGCGTCATCCACCGCGAGGGGAGCTGCGCGGTCTGCCACTCTCGAGACGGCGTCGGCGCCGTCTCGGTCGGCAAGGTCTTCCTGGAGCGGGAGCCATGAGACGCCTCCTCGCCGGGCTGGCCGCCGCGCTCGCGCTCGGCTCCGCCGCATGCGCCTACGACGACCCTGGCATGGTCCCGCTCGACCAGCTCGATCAGCAAGCCTTCACGCGCGACGTCCAGCCGATCTTCGAGGCGCGCTGCGCCACGCTCGACTGCCACGGGGTCGAGGGCCGCCCGCTGCGGCTCTACGCCGAGACCGGGCTGCGGCTGCGCGATGACCTCCGCGATCTGCCCATGACCGACGAGGAGGTGATCGCCAACGTCCGCTCTGCCGAGGGAGTCGACCCCGGCGCGAGGCCCGACCTCAACCTGATCCTGCGCAAGCCGCTGGCCGAGGCGGCCGGGGGCGTCCAGCACGAGGGCGGCGATCTGTGGCTGTCTCGCGACGAGCCACAGGCCGCCTGCGTGGTGGCGTGGCTCGCCGGCCAGAGCGAGCTGGACGCGGTGCGCGACGCGTGCATCCGCGCCGGCACCGAGGTCGCTCTTCCGCCGCCCCCTGAGTAGCCGACGAAGGCCCGAAGAACGCTGAAGGTGAAGCGGGGCCGGCTCAGTCGCCGGTCTGGTCGGGCGCGGGTGAGCTGACCCGGGCGAGCGCGCCGGCCGGGAGCCAGCCGCTCGCGCCGCTGGCCAGGGTCACGCGATCCCAGGCGTCGCGCTCCTCGATCACGGTGGTCTCGGCGCCGGCCGGGACCGGCTCGGCCAGGACGGCGGGGGCGCCCGGGTGATCGGCGGCGCGGAGGACCACACCGTCGGACACGACGACCGCGTCGCCGGACAGGTCCGGCTCGGCGACGAGCGAGCCCCACATGGCGAGCGCGACCAGGGCGGGGACGGCGGCGAGGCCGCGGCGGAGGCGGGCGCGGCGGGCGCGGCCGAACGGGAAGAGGAGCAGGACGAGCAGCGCGTACGCGGCGGCGGCCAGGAGGTGCTTCTGGGGCGTGGTCATCCGGCGGTGCCAGAAGAGCAGCGTGTCGACCGCGCCGCCCTCGTCGCTGGCGGCGGCCCAGCCGGGCAGCTGGGCGCGGACCCAGGCCAGGTTGACCCTCGCCCGCTCGAGGCCGGGATCGAGGCGGAGCGCGCGCCGGTAGGCGAGCACCGCGCTGCCGAGGTCGGACGCGCCGAGCGCGGCGTTGCCCCAGTCGGTGAGGAGCTCGGGGCGATCGGGCGAGCCGAGCGCGATCGCGCGGTAGAGCGCCTGGGCGTGGCCGAACGCGCGCGTCCGGGCCGCGCGATCGGCCTGGCCGAGCGCGGACTGGTACGCGCCGCGCGCGTCGGTCACCGGATCGGCGGCGGCGGCGAGCGCGGTGCCGGCCACGGCGGTGGCGAGGCCGCCAGCGAGGAGCGCGATGGCGAGGCCGGCCGCTCCGCCCGCTCCGCCCGCTCCGCCGGCGCTGCCGCTGCCGCCGTCGCTGCGCTCGCGCCAGGCCGCGGCCTGCTCGCGCACTCGCGCGCACAGATCGGCGGGGAGCAGTGCCGCGGCGCTGGTCGGGTCGAACGCGCGGTTCTCGAGATCCGCCACCAGGCCGTCGGCCAGGTTGATCGGCCGGCCGCTCGCGCGCAGGAGCGCGCGCAGCGCCGCGACGATGGCGGGGCTCGCCTCGCGGGCCGGCGCCGACCGAGCGAGGTCGAGCGCTCGATCGAGGTCGCCGCGCGCCGTCCGGCTGGCCGAGCCGATCGCCCCGCGCCGGCGCAGGCGCCGCCGGGTCAGGCCGAACGCGAGGAGGAGCGTGGGGGCGCCGTACAGGGCCAGGACGATCGGCCGGGCCGACGCCATGGTCCACGGCCGCCGCATCGTGCGATCCGGCGCGCTCGGCGACAGGTCGGCTCCGGTGCCGGGCGCGACCTCGGGCGCCGGGCGGCGGGACTTGCCGGCCTGCTCCGGCGCGCTGGCCATGACGTCACCCGCGCCGACCGCGCGCGCGCCGGTCACGCTGAGCGCGACCGCCTGGCTGGTCGCCACCTCGTAGGCCCGCTTGGCCGGGTTCCAGAACGCGAACTGGATCGGCGGGACCTGGTTGACCGGGCGCAGCAGGCGCACGGTGACCGCGAAGCGCTTGGCCTTGCCGTCCTCGATCACCTGGCCGGTCGGCTTGCCGGTCGGCACGCCGAAGTCGGCGCGCGGCAGCCCGCCGGCGCCGCCCAGGTCGGGCAGCCCGACCCCTTCCAGGTGGCCGGCGCCGCGCACCACGATCTCCAGCTCGATCGGATCGCCGACCCGGACCACGGTCTGGCTGGCGCGCACCTCGATCGAGAAGCCGACCCCGACCGCGCCGGAGAAGCCGGGCGGCTGGCCCTGGGCCGGCAGCGGGGTGACCTCGATCGTGCGCGCCTGGTCCTCCGCCTTGAAGAACTCGGTCCGCGCGGTCCGGAAGCCGAACGAGTCGCGACCGTAGCCGGTCGGCAGGCGCGCGGTGACCCGCGCGGCCGGCAGGTCGAAGCGACCCGGCCGGAGCGGCGTCACCTGCGCGGTGAAGCGAAAGCGGGTGTACTGCTTGCCGTCCAGCTCGGCCGGCTCGCGGGTGAACGGCAGCTCGATGTCGCGGCCGCCGATCGAGAACGGGATCGCGTCGCGGTCGCCGGGCCGGTGCGCCGGCGCCGCGATCTCGAAGTCCTCGGGCCGGTCGAAGATCGGGATCGAGAAGCTGGGGTCGTCGGGGTCGGCGTCGAGGTACCAGTCGACGGTGAGGTCGAAGGTCTCGCCGATGGCGAGCGGGCGATCCGGGAGGCCGAGCCGCACCGCCATCTTGTCGGTGCGGCCCAGCTCGCGCACGTTGAAGCGGCCGGACCGGGTGGTCGCGCTCCGCTTGCCCTGCGACACCTTCACCGATGGGACCTGGTAGCTGCCGGCCTTGTCGCACTGGACCTGGAAGCGGTGGACGAAGGTGACCTCGCGCGACTCGCTGCGCCGCCCGTTCACGATCGAGATGGAGCTCGACACCGACGGCGATGCACCGAGCGAGGTCACCTTGCAGCCGGCCACCTGGAACGCGGCGACCTCGGGGGTCGGGCTCTCCTCGAAGCCGTCGTCGGTGACCGACAGGACGAACGGGCTGCCGGCGTAGATCTGCCGGCTCTCGACGCTCACCTGCGCGCTCTGGGCGCGCGCGCTGGCCGGAATCAGCCCGGCGAGCGCGAGGGTGAGCGCAGCCGAGATCGCGGCGACGGTCGCGAGACGTCTCATCACCAGTCCTTGTCCACCGGGTCGGGCCGGGCCTGCTTGCGCTCCTCGCGCTCGCGGCGGCGCTCGGCCTCGCGGTCGCGGATCGACTGCAGGCGGCGCTCTGCCTGCTGGGCCGAGACCTTCTCGTCGGGAGACGGAGACTTCTCGCCCTGCTGGCCGCTCTTGTCCTTGTCCTTGTCCTTGTCGCCGCCCTGGTCCTGCTTCTGGTCCTGCTTCTGATCCTTGTCCTTGTCCTGCTTGGGCGGCTCGAGCAGGCGGATCGCCTCGTCGAGGTGATCGAGCGCCGCGACCTGGGCGGTCACGCCGGGGGTGAGGTCGGTCGACTGGGTGCCGATCGCGTCGCGCGCCTCGCCCAGCACGCGGGCCGCGTCGGCCATCTGCTCCTGGGCGCCACGCACCTCCTCGGTCGCCTTGCGCATGTTCTCGGCGGCCTCGGCCGCCTTGGGATCGGCCTGGCCTGCCTGGCCTGCCTGGTCGGCCTGTTTGGCCAGCGCGTCGGCCAGCATCTGCGCCACCTGGGCGTGCTCGCCCTCGGCGTCGGCCAGCGGCGGCACGCTGCGGTCGCGCGCGTCCTCGGCGGCGGCCTGGGCGGTGGCGGTCTTGTCGTGGGTCTCGCCCTGGCGCTCGCGCAGCTCCTTGAGCCGCTCGATGAGGGTGAAGAACAGGCGGCGGAGCTCGTCGAGCTGGTGGAGCGCGTCCTCGGCGCTGGCCTTGGCCCTGGCTCCCCCGCGCGCGCCGCCGCGCAGCTCCTGGCCGAGCCGCGCGAGGGCGGCCTCGGCGCCAGCCCGCGCCTTTTCGGCCCGGGCGAACAGCTCGTTTCGCGAGGCCGCCTGCTCATCGGCGGGCGGCTGGCCTGGCTGCGCGCCCGGCTGTCCTGGCTGCGCGCCCGGCTGTCCGGGCTGCGCGGCTCCCGCCTGCGCCGCCGCCTGCGCTGCCTCCGCCTCCGCCTTCGTCTTCTCGTCGGCGAGCAGCCCGGTCAGCCGCTTCACCCGCTCGAGATTGCGCGCCGCGCCGTCGGTGACGAGGCGGCTGCGCTCCTCGCCGGCCAGCTTGGTGGCCTCCTCGTTCTTCGGGTCGAGCAGCCCGACCAGCTGGGCCTCCTGCCCGTAGGCCAGCTCGATGAGCTGGCGCAGCCCGGCGAACAGCTCGATCGCGTGGAACAGGGCGTCCTCGGCCTCGGCCTGGTGCGGCCGCGCCGCGCCCACGCTCCTCCCACCCAGCGCGTCGACCGACGCCTTGATCGCCGCGATCGCGCGGTCGAGGTGAGGCAGCGCCTCGCGCGCCGAGCTCTGCACCCGCGCCATCTCCGGATCGGGCGCCGCCTGGGCGCCGCCCTGCGCGCCGGGGCCGGGCGCCGGTGCCTGCGACAGCGCTTCGAGCCGCGCGCGCACCTCGGTGGCGCGCTCGCCGGCGTCCTTCTCGCCCTGGGCCAGGATCTCGGCGGTCAGCCACGGCGGCGGCCCGGCCGGCGAGCCCTTCAGGCTGATCTTGCCGGCCTGCAGCTTCTCGAGCAGCTCGGTGCCCATCGACGTCTCGCGCTGATCGCCGGCCACTCGCTGCAGCACCGACACGGGATCGAGCAGCTGCTCGCGCGCGCGCTTCCACCTGGCCAGCGCCGCGTCGCCGCGGCCGTGGGCGACCTGGCCCTCGAGCCGGCGCAGCGCCAGCCGCACCTCCGCCGCCGCTTGCCGGCCGGCGTCGGTGTAGTCGGTCATCGCCTCCAGCCCGACCAGGCGGCCGCGCTGCTCCGGGCTGCGCTGGTCCTCGGCCACCGCCTGGATGGTCGCCTCCTCGTCGGCGGCCAGGTCGGCGATCGCCCCCGCCTCGGCGCCGAGCTGGCGCTCGGCGGTGGCGATCCGGTCGAACTCGCCGCGGAACCCGACCGGATCCGACGCGGCGCCGGCCTTGCCGATCTCGCCGAGCAGCGCGCGCACCGAGGCGAGCACCCCGCGCTGGTCCTCGACCAGCCGATCGAGCCGCGCCTCCAGCTTGCCCTCCTCGCGGCCGAGCTTGTCGGTCAGCACCTGGATGCGGCGCAGCACCACCTCGAGGGTCTGGCGCGCCTCGCGGTCGTCGGGATCGAGTCGGACCGCGTCGCGCAGCCACGACGCCCCCTGCCGGTAGAGATCGATCGCGTGCTCGGCCTCCTCCTCGCCGAGCGATTCGGCGTGGCGGGCGTGGGCCAGACCGAGGTGGTAGGCGGCCCGCTCGCGCAGCTCGTCGTCGGCGCCGGCGTGGTCGCGCGCGGCCAGGAGCTGCTTCTCCGCCTCCTCGAACTTCTTGGCCGCGAGCGCGGCCAGGCCCTGGTTGTGCTCGACCCGCGCGCTCGAGCGCGTGCCGCCGCACGCCGCCAGCGATCCGATCGCCGCGAGCATCACCGCCCGACCGATCCGGCGCCGGCTCACGACCGCTCCCCTCCGCGCAGCAGGCGATCGGGCGCGCCGCCCAGGTAGCCGACCGCGAGCAGCATCGCCAGCGCGCCGAGCACGAACCACGGGTAGCGCTCGACCGGGACCGGCCGGGCCGCGGCGGTGGCCGACGCCTGCACGATCGGGGTGACGTGCTCGGCGACGATCGACTCGAGGTCCAGCGCCGCCGTCCCGGCCGGCACGTACGCGCCGCGGGTGGCGAGCGCGATCTGGCGCAGCAGCTCGCCGTCCAGCTTCGACACCACCGGCGGGCCGCCCGGGCCGTCGGTGACCACCGAGCGGGCCCCGGTGGCCGGATCGGTCACCGTGATCTGCCGGCCCTCCTCGCTGCCGAAGCCGATCGCCACGATGCGCACCCCGGCCGCGGCGGCGGCCTTGGCCACCTCGAGCGGGCGCGAGTCCTGGTCCTCGCCGTCGGTGATGAGCAGGATCACCCGCGCCCCGCCCTGGCCGAACGCCTGCATGGCGCGGCGCAGGCCGTCGCCGATCCGGCTGCCGCCGCGCGCCGCGCTGCGCGTGTCCACCGCGCTCAGCACCAGCTGGAAGAAGCCGTGGTCGGGGGTGAGCGGGCAAAGGACGGTGGCGCGCCCGGCGAACGCGACCAGGCCGACCCGGTGGCCTTCGAGCCGGTCGACCAGCGCGCCGATCTCCGCCTTGGCCCGGGCCAGCCGGCTGGGCGCCGCGTCGTCGGCCAGCATGCTGCGCGACACGTCGAGCACCACCATGATGTCGGCCGACACCCGCCCGCTCGCGACCATCTCGGTCTGCCCGCGCGCCTGCGGCTGCATGAGGGCGAGGGTGCCGAGCCCGAGCGCGGCGAACGCCGCCCCGGCCCGCAGCAGCCGGCGCGCCCGCCGCGGCGCGACCACCAGGCGGCGCTGCATCACCGCGGACAGCTGGCCGCGCAGCGCGGCCGAGCGGCCGAGCTCGCGCCAGGCCAGAAATCCGGCCACCAGCACGGCCAGCCAGACGACGTGGACCCGCTCCGGGTGCGCGAACTCGAGCGCGTTCACGGCAGCCTCCGCCACACGGTGGCCTCGCCGACCAGGCCCAGGACCGCGAGCAGGAGCCCGAGCGCGAGCGGCCCGGCGAACTGCTCGCGGTACTGGCGCCACTTCTCGCCCTGGAGCTCGCTGCGCTCGAGCTGGTCGATCTGGCGGTACACCTGGCGCAGCCCGCCGGCGTCGGTGGCGCGGAAGTACGCCCCGCCGGTCTGGTCGGCGATCGCGCGCAGGGTGTCCTCGTCGATCTCGACCATGGTCTGGCGCAGGAACGAGCGCCCGCTGGCCGGGTCCTCGATCCGGACCGGGGCCAGGCCGTTGGTGCCGGTCCCGATCGTGTAGACCTTGATGCCGTACTTCTTGGCCAGCTTGGCGCTGTCGAGCGGCGCGTCGGTGCCGGCGTTGCTGACCCCGTCGGTGAGCAGGATGGCCACCCGCGAGCGCGCCCTGGACTCGCGGAGCCGCTCGACCGCGAGGCCGAGCCCGTCGCCCAGCGCGGTGCCGTCCTCGTCGCGGTCGCGGACGATCTCGAGCGAGCGGCTGATCGCGACCAGGTTGTCGTGATCGAGGGTGAGCGGGCTGCGGGTGTCGGCGTAGCCGGCGAAGCTGATGAGCCCGATCGCGTCGTTGGGCCGGCCGGGCAGGCCGTCCTTGCCGGCCACGAAGTCGTCGAACACGTCGACCACCGCGTCGAGCCGGGTCCGCTCCTTGTCCGGGGTGGAGAGGTCGAGCGCCCGCATCGAGCCGGACACGTCGACCACCATCATGATCGCGATCCCCTCGCGCTTCACCTCGCCGCGCCGGTCCGGCACCCGTGGGCCGGCCAGCGCCACCGCCAGGCCGACCGCGGACAGGGCCAGCAGGGCGGCCGGCACGAAGCTGGTGCGGGCGCGCCAGGTCGGCCGCGCGGGCAGGAGCCGCAGCGACGAGAACGTCAGCCGGCCGGGCGGCCGCCGCGCCCATATATAGATCGGTAGCGCGGCCAGCGCGGCCAGCAGGAACCACGGCTCGCGCAGCTCGACCGGCGCGAGCATCCGGGCGAGGAGCTCACTCATGGCGCCACCTGCGCCTGGACCTCGGCGCGCGCCGACGGCGGTCCGGCCGCGGGCGCCGCCGGCGTCACGATCATCGTCTCCTCGACCAGCCGGCGGGCGAGGTCGAGCGACCCGCGCGACTCGTCGGTGCCCGGCTCGTGCCCGGCGAACTTCACCCGATCGCAGCCCTCGAGGAACGCCGACAGGAGCGCCCGGTGGGGCTCGTCCAGCTCGCCCAGCCGCCGCGCCTCGTGCAGGAACTCCTCGGTGGTGAGCTCCGGCGCGCGGATGCCGAAGCGATCCTCCAGGTAGCGCCGCACGATGTCGGACAGCTCCACGTACCAGGGATCGGCCGCCTCGTGCCCGGCCGGCAGGCCGCCGCCCTCGAGCGCGCGCAGCCGCCCGAGCGCGATCTCGGCCGCCGAGCGGCGGACCTCGAACCGCCGCCGACGCCGCCACGCGCGCGCGCCCAGGAAGGCGAGCGCGGCCAGGAGCGCGCCGCCGGCGATCACGACCGGGATGAGCCAGGTCCGCGCGATCACCTCGTCGAGGTCGCCGCGCACCGCGCCGAGCGCGCCGGCCCCCTCGGCGGTGAGCACCGACTCGATCTGGATCGGGACCTCCTCGGTCAGGAGCTCCTCCGCCTGCGCCCCGGCGGCCGGCTTGCCCGCGTTCGGCTTGCCCGCGGCCGGCGTGCTCGCGGCCGGCGCCTTGGCCGCCTGGGCCGCGACATACTCGACCCGCAGCGGCGGCACCCGCAGCCGCCCGCTCCGCGACGCCTGCAGCCGGTAGTCCTGCACGTATCTCCGCCCGGCCCCGTGCGCCTCCTCGCGCGGCGAGAACCCGACCACGTCGAACCGACCCAGGGCCTCGCCGAACGGAGGCATGGTGACCTCGGTGCCGGCCTCGGCGTCGACGGTCAGGGTCAGCCGCAGCACATCCCCCACCTTCGGGTGGGCCGGCGCGATCTGGATGGTGGCGGTGAGGGGACCCTGGGTGGTCTTGCGCTCGATTGCAGGCCCGGCCTCGGCCGCCGGCGTCGACGGCGCCGCCGCCCTCTCCTCGCCGCACGCCATCGCCAGCGAGACCGCCGCGACCAGGCCGAGCGCGGCGGGCTTCATCGCGGCGGGCTTCATCGCCGCGGGCCTCATCGCCGCAGCCTCCTCTCGCGCGCGCGGAAGAAGCCGAGCAGCGGCTCGATGACCGGTCGGGTCGCGTCGATCCGGATCAGATCGATGCCGGCCCCGCCCAGCTCGCGGGCCAGGGCCGCGTCGCGCGCCCGGTTCGCCTCGGCCATCGCGTCGCGGAACGCGGACGAGCCGGTGTCGACCAGCTGGCGCGCGCC
The DNA here is from genome assembly GCA_035489015.1 of Kofleriaceae bacterium. Taxonomy (GTDB): domain Bacteria; phylum Myxococcota_A; class Polyangia; order Haliangiales; family Haliangiaceae; genus DATFRY01. The sequence continues at coordinate 22,442 of DATHKR010000323.1, forward strand.
GCTCTCGGCGTCCTCGACCATCACCAGCCCCGACGCCTCCAGCTGGCGCTCGCGCTGGTCCTCGATCTGCACGCAAACGACGTCGTGGCGCCGGTTGGCGGTGATGAGCGCCGGCAGGTATCCGTCGTCGAGGAAGTCCGAGACCAGGAACAGGACCGCGCGGCGCGGCAGCACCCGCCGGCAGAACTCGAGCGCGTGGGCGATGTTGGTCGACCGCCGGCTCTCCACCCGGGTCCGCGCCACCAGCCGGCGGAACCGCCCCACGATCTCGCGGCCGAGCTCGCGCAGCCGGCGCCGCTCGCGCAGCGGGCTCGACTCTTCGCGCCCGCGCGCCAGCACCTCGCGGATGACCCGCAGCGCGTGCTTCTGGCCCTTGCGGGGCGGGATGTACTCCTCGGCCGCGCCGTGGAACAGCAGCAGGCCGACCTTGTCCTGGTTGTAGATCGCCGAGAACGCGACCAGCGCGGCCAGCTCGACCGCCGCCTCGCGCTTCGACCGCGACGCCGAGCCGAAGTCCTGCGAGGGGCTGATGTCGACCAGCAGCAGCACGGTCAGCTCGCGCTCCTCGACGTAGCGCTTGATGTACGGCTCGCCGACCCGTGCGGTCACGTTCCAGTCGATGGTGCGCACGTCGTCGCCGGGCACGTACGGCCGCACCTCGTCGAACTCCATGCCGCGCCCCTTGAACACCGAGAGGTACGCGCCGGCCATGACGTCGGCCACCTGGCGCCCGGTCACCAGCTGGATGCGCCTGACCTGCTGGACCAGCTCTGCCGTCAGCATGTCACGACCTCAGGGCACTTCGACGTTCTCGAGGATCGTCTCCACCAGATCGTCGGCGGTCTTGCCCTGCGCCTCGGCCTCGTAGGTGACGAGGACCCGGTGGCGAAGGACGTCGTGGGCGATCGACTTCACGTCGTGCGGGCTGATGTACGTGCGGCCGGCCAGGAGCGCGTTGGCCTTGGCCAGCTTGATGAGGTTGATCGACGCGCGCACCGAGGCGCCGTTCTCGATCAGGTTCTTCAGCTGCGGTAACCCGCACCCGGCCGGGTCGCGGGTGGCGGAGACCAGCTCCACCGCGTAGCGCTTGACCTTGTCGTCGACGAAGACCTGGCGGGCGGCGGCGCGCGCGGCCAGGATGTCGCCCGGCTCGAGCACCGGCGAGACCTTGGGCTCGGCCCCGGCCCCGGCCATGCGGTCGAGGATCTTCACCTCCTCGTCCTTGCTCGGGTAGCCGATGACGATCTTCAGCATGAAGCGGTCGAGCTGCGCCTCGGGCAGGGGATAGGTGCCCTCCTGCTCGATCGGGTTCTGCGTGGCCATGACCAGGAACGGCTCCGGCAGGATCAGCGTCTGATCGCCGAGAGTGACTTGCCGCTCCTGCATCGCCTCGAGCAGCGCCGCCTGCACCTTGGCCGGCGCGCGGTTGATCTCGTCGGCCAGGATCAGGTTGGCGAAGATCGGCCCCTTCTTGATCGCGTAGCTGCCCTCGCGCGGGTTGAAGATCTGGGTGCCGGTCACATCGCCGGGCAGCATGTCGGGCGTGAACTGGATGCGCGAGAACACCGCCGAGATGCTGCTGGCCACCGTGCGGACCACCAGCGTCTTGGCCAGCCCGGGCACTCCCTCCAGCAGCACGTGGCCGCCGGCCAGGAACCCCAGGAGGAGCTTGTGCAGCATCACCTCCTGGCCGACCAGCACCTTGGCCACCTCGGCCTTGAGACCCTGAAACTTCTCCTGAAACTGCGCGACTTCGGTGAGCTCGGCGGCGGCCATGGCGGGTGGGGAACCTCTCTGGGGGCGCAAAGATTCCCGGAATCCAACTCGCGGCACAAGCCCGAGAAGGCCATTCCAGAGCGGCGGGGATTCAGTCCAGCGCGAGCAGGTCGCCGTGGAAGCGAAACCCGACCGCGATGAGCGGCAGGGCCTGGCTGCTCTCCTGGCCGGTCCGGTAGCGGTGGTCGATCCACCACTGCGCGATGACCAGCACCGTCGGCATGTTGAACCTCGCGCCGTCGCGCGAGTGGAAGGTGTAGGCGACGATCGGTCCCACGCGGTGGGTCGCGTTGTCGCTGTCCTCGGGCTCGCCCGGGAGGTACGAGCTCGCCGGGTAGAACGGGACCGCGGCGGTGTAGCGCGCGGCGAGCACGAGCCGCCCGCCCATGGCCAGGTAGGCGGCGTCGAGGTCGCTGGTCAGCGACAGCCCGGCGTCCGGCATGAGCAGATCGGTGGCCTGATCGTAGAAGACGCGGTCGTCGCCGCGCAGGTCGAGGTCGGCGCGGATGAACCGGCTCTGCGAGCGGACCGCGACCGGGCCCACCCTGGCCTGGAGGTCGACGCCGACGGTGAGCTCGAGGCCGCTGGTCGACTGGTTGGCCCGCGGATCGCCGTCGGGGAGGCCTTCCAGGCGATCGAGCTCGTCGTCGGAGAAGTCGGAGCGCGGCGACGGGAACGACTGAACCATGCCGAAGCTGCCGAAGTAGGCCGAGTACTGCAGCGTGCTCCACACGGTCACGAAGCTGGCCGGCGCCAGCTCGACGTAGGGTCCCACGCGCAGGAACGCGGGGGTCAGCATCACCATCGCGCCGCCGCCGGCGTAGTTGTCGCGGAGCGCGAGGCTCTCGTCGCGGTACAGGCGCAGCCGGTAGCTCAGGCGCCCCTCGTAGTACAGCCCGACCGGGTTGTAGCGCGCCGCGACCAGGCCGCGGTGGACCAGCCGACGGGCCGGCGGGGGGCGGTCTTCGAGCGCCTGCGACCAGGCCGAGGTGGAGAGGAGGACCGTCGCCAGGCCCACGACCATCGCCACGGTTCGCCCCACATCCCTTGGTAACACGGAATCGCTCACCCGCTCGAGGGCGGCGCATCGCCGAGCGGTCGATCGCGGAGATCGATCGCCATGGCGGTCGCCGAGCCGGCGGCGCGATCGGGGACGGGCCTGCTCCGGCGCAGCGACGCGCCGTGCTCCTGCCACCAGCGGCGGGCCTTCGCGACGTCGTAGTCCTTCGCGTCGCGACAGGCGAGCAGCGCGGCGCGCAGCGCCGCGGCCGAGGCGGGGCGGGCGTCGCGGTCCTTGGCCAGGCAGGACAGGACCAGCGCCTCGAGGTCGTCCGAGAGCGGGCGGCCCAGGCGCCGGGACGGCGGGACCGGCGGCTCGGAGACGTGCCGGGTCAGCACCAGCATGACGGTCGAGCCGTCGAACACGTGCTGTCCGGTGAGGACGAAGTAGGCGACCGCGCCGAGCGCGTAGATGTCGATCCGCTCGTCCACGGTCGCCGGCGAGATGATCGCCTCCGGCGCGAGGTAGAGCGGTGTGCCGGTGATGGCGTCGACCCGGCTGATCCCGATCGAGGCCGCGCTCGGCTCGATCGAC
>DATHKR010000324.1:0-18571 GCA_035489015.1 Kofleriaceae bacterium
CGGGCTCCACGACGAGCTCCACCTCGGCCCACCCCAGCGCGTCGGCGTCGCCGTCTGCGTCGGCCTCGCCGCGGTCGCGATCGGCCAGCCACAGCGCGACCCCCGCCGCGGCCAGGTGGACCGCGCCCGACGCGAACAGCCCCAGCCCGATCCGCCGTCGCGCCTGCATCTCGCTCCTCGTGAGACCGCACCCGCGCCGGCCGCGTTGCCCGCGCCGGCCCCGTCGAGTACGGTCGAGGCCTTGCCCTCGGCCGCCGACATCGAGCTGTCCTTCTACGAGGCGTTCTTCTTCCAGCGCGGGCTAGAGCCCTACGCGGTCCAGGAGGCGGCCTTCGCCCACATCTTCGCCGGCGACAGCACGATGGTCACGGTCCCGACCGGCACCGGCAAGACCATGATGGCCAAGGCGGCCATCCACAAGGCGCTCGCCCTCGGCCAGCGCGCCATCTACACCACGCCGCTCCGCGCCCTGACCGAGGAGAAGCACCGCGAGCTGAGCGAGGACTTCGGCGCCGACCGGGTCGGCTTCGCCACCGGCGACTACAAGGTCAACCCGGACGCGCCGGTCCAGGTGGTGGTCGCCGAGATCCTGTGGAACCGCATCTTCGGCGATCGCCTGCACGCCCCGGCCGACGTGGTGGTGATGGACGAGGGCCACTACTTCAACGACCCGGAGCGCGGCTACGTCTGGGAGCAGTCGGTCATCGCGCTCGACCCGCGCACCCAGCTCATCATCCTGTCCGCCACCGTCGGCCACGCCGACCGCTTCTGTCACTGGATCGAGATCGTCCGGCGGATGCCGATGCGCCTGGTCGAGTCGCGCGACCGCCGGGTCCCGCTCTACCACGAGTTCCGCGAGGCTTACCTGGTCGAGGTGGTGCGCGAGCTGGCCGCCGCCGGCGACGTGCCGGCCATCGTGTTCGTGTTCGGGCGCGAGGCCTGCTTCGAGACCGCGCGCCTGCTGAAGAGCTGCCGCCGCTTCACCACCGCCGAGGAGAAGGAGGAGATCGACCGGCGCTGCCGCGAGGTCCTCCTCGACGGCGGCCTAGCCGACGAGCTGTTGGCGCTGCTCGGCCACGGCATCGGCGTCCATCACGCCGGCGTCCTGCCCCGCTACAAGCAGCTGGTCGAGCAGCTGGCGCTCGAGCGACTCATCAAGTTCGTGGTGTGCACCGAGACGATCTCGGCCGGGATCAACCTGCCGGCCAAGCGGGTGGTGTTCCCGTCGCTGCGCAAGTACATCAAGAGCAAGGCGCGCCTGACCACCCCGGCCGAGTACCACCAGATGTCGGGCCGGGCAGGGCGGCCCCAGTTCGACAGCGAGGGCATCGCCATCACCCTGGCGCCCGAGGCGGTGGTCCAGGAGATGCGCAAGGAGATCTCCGACGCCAAGAAGCGCGGCTACCTGGTCGACGAGGAGAAGGTGCGCAAGGCGTGCTACGCGCGCGCGCGCAGCGAGGCGCAGCGCAGCGCGGAGGTGGTGTGGGACCCGGTCGTGCACCAGCAGCTGGTCGACGGCCAGCCGGCCGAGCTGCGCAGCCACACCCGCATCAACGCCGAGCAGATCCTCGCCATCGGGCTGCCCGACCTGGCCGCCGAGGCGCTGCCCGGCCAGGAGACCCCGCCCGAGCCGGTCGAGCGCCCGCCGCCCTGGCTCAAGCTCGACATCGTCACGGTGGTCGACAACCTGCTGCTGACCGAGCGCGAGCGGCGCGACGCGCACAAGCGGCTGGCCCACGTCACCGACAACCTGCGCGCGCTCGGGGTCATCGACGAGCACGGCCGCCAGGTGGCGGGCGAGATCATCGGCAAGCTGCAGGGCCTGGACGGCCTGTTCATCTACCACCTGCTCATGAACCACCAGCTCGACTTCCCGGACCTCCGCGAGCTGTGCGAGTTCCTGGTCGACCACGACATCATCCAGCGCATGCTCGACCGCAAGGAGCAGGACAAGCGGGCCGACTGGATCCGCGAGCGGCTGCGCGAGAAGCGGCGCGAGGGGCTACAGGTCACCTGGGAGGACGTCGAGGCCGAGTACGAGCGCGAGTTTCCGCGCGAGCTGACCAAGATGGAGATCCTCCACCAGGAGTTCTCGGCCACGGTGCCGCACCCGGAGCTGCACGGCGGCAAGAACCCGAAGAACATCTGGGCCACGATCGAGGACGAGAACATCGGCTTCCTCGAGATGGTCGATCGCCACCGCCTGGCCCACGAGGAGGGCAACCTGTTCACCTACCTGGCGCGGGTGATGAAGGTGGCGGGAAAGATCCACGAGGCGACCGGCCTCGAGCAGCTGGGCGACATCGAGCGGCGGATCCGCTCGTACCTGTCGGTGGTCGACTCGCGGCTGATCGCGGAGTGACTCGCGGCGCTGGCGCTCAGCGCTGGCGCTGGTAGAAGCGGCGCACCTTGTTGCGGTTGCCGCACTGCTTCATGTCGCACCAGCGCCGGCTGCGGTTCTTCGAGGTGTCGAGGAACAGCCACACGCAGTCGTCGGCGTCGCACAGGCGGATTCGCCCGCGCTCGGGTGAGCGCAGGAGGTCGAGCGCGGCCCGCACGATCGGGCCCAGCATCGCGTCGAGCGCGTCGGACCCGGCCGCCCACTCCCACTCGAGATCGCGACCCAGGCGCATGCGGTCGAGCGCGCGGTTGAACACCGCCAGGTCGGCGGGGTCGACCGCGCGCTCCGACGCGATCGCGGCGAACAGGCGATAGAGCGCGTCGCGCAGCGACGCCGCCTGGTCGCGGACCGCCGCGGCCGCGTCCCGGTCGGCGGCGGCGCGACGCTCGAGCCGGCGCAGCTGGGCCGGCGGGGCGAGCTCGCACTGGCGGGCGAACGAGAGCAGCGCGGCGTAGGTCGGGATCCGGTCGATCGGCGAGCTGGTGTGCCGGTCGCTGACCGCGTTGGCGAAGTCGAGGGCCAGGTGCCCGGCGCAGCGGTCGAACAGCCAGTCGGTCGGCGTGGAGTGGGCTTCCGCCATGCTAACCTTCAATCGAATCTTGACAGGTTACGCGGCAGCCGTCAAAGAACGGCGCGGCAGGCCGCGGCAGGCCGCGGCGGCAGGAGGCCGTGGCGCCCGCGTGCGCGCGTTGCCGCTGTCCAGCGCGCGCCTTCAGCGGGCCGAGCTCTGCCCGCCGATCTCGCCGGCCCGCCGGAGCGGACCGCTGCTGCACACGTCGCCGGGCGACGACGCCCCGGCGCAGCTCGGCTCCGCGGTCGCGTTGAGGCGCACCCGGCCGCCGCCGCCGCCGCCACCGGCGCCGCCCTGGCCGTTGGCGGTCGCGTCGGTGCCCGCGCCGGCACCCTGACCGCCCTGCGCGCCGCCGCCGCCGCCGCCGGCTCCGGCCAGCGCGCCACCTCCGCCCTCGGCTCGCAGCGCGCCCGCCTCGACCGTCATGGTCGGCGCCTCGAGCAGGATGCCGCCGCCGGCGCCGCCGCCTCCTCCGCCGCCGCGCGACCGATCGCCGCTGGCGTCGCCGAACCCGGCGCCGCCCGATGCGGTGATCGTCCCGGTCACGTCGATCCGGCCGCCGGCCGAGATCTGGATCGCTCCGCCTCCGCCACCGCCCGGCCAGCCGCAGTCGACACTGATGCCGCAAGTACCGTCGCCACCGCCACCGCCGCCGCCGCCGCCGGCGAGCGGCACCAGCTCGACCTCGCCGCAGTTGCCGACCGGCGTGCCGCCGGCCGCGGTCTGTCCGCTGGTCGGCGTCTTGCCGTCGCCGCCGGCCGCGCCGCCGCTGCCGTACCCGGCGCCGGCGCCGCCGCCGCCGGCGTTGTCGTTGAACCCGCCGACCTCCTGCCCGCCCTGACCCGCGCACGCGCCCTCGCCGGTTCGACCGGAGCCGCTCGATCGTCCGCCGCCCGCCGCGCCCCCCGGGCCGCCGCCGCCGCCGTCTCCGGTCGACCCGGCGGCGCCGTCGACCGACAGCGTGCCTGCCACCGCCGCATCGCCGGTGACCAGGAGCGCGATCGAGCGCGACTGGCCGGACGACGCGGTGACGGTCAGCCCGTCCGGGATCGCGACCTCGGACAGACAGAACCAGACGAGGTCGACCGCGCCCTCCTGGTCCAGCGTCCCGGCCGCGTCGATCGAGGTGGTCGAGCCGTCGCCGCAGTCGGGATCGCAGGTGATGCGCCCGCCGTCGTCGTCGTCCAGCGTGACGGTCGCGCTCGCCGCCGGGGTCAGGCGCGGCGCGCCATCGCCGCACGCGCCCTGGTCCTCCTCGCGCACGTTGCTGGCCACGGTGCAGTGATCGTCCGCCTCGCAGGTGAACGCGCACACGGCGCGCTGACTGAAGCCATCGCCGGTCGCGTTGCAGGTCGACAGCACGCGCCCCTGGCAGCGGGTCTGGTTCGGCTCGCAGTCGACCGGCTCGACGGCGGCGTCCGGCTCGCCAATGACCGGACCGTCGTCGGGCGGCGAGGCCGCGTCGCGCGCCGAGCTGGCGCCGCCGGAGTCGGCGCCGGACGCGCCGGCCGGATCGAACTGGCAGGCGCCGAGCAGCCCGCCGAGGACCAGCGCGAGCCGCGAGGTCGTCAGCGACGCCGCGAGCGCCGCGGCGCCCGGGCCAGCGTTTCGGCTCCGGCGGTTGCGAGGAGCCCACCACACGCCGCGACCATAGCGCAGTCGCCGGGGACCCGGAAGCCGCTCATCCGGCGGGGTGGAAGCGGCGCGTGTCGGCCACCGCATTCCGGAACCGAGCAAGCTCCCGGTCCCGCACCGCGCGATCCCAGCCCAGTCGGGCGCCGATCATGCTGGCCGATCGCTCGGCCACGTCGAGTCCCTGCTCGCCACCGACCAGGAGAAGCGGCACCCGCCGGCTGAGGACATCATCCACGTTGCGAGCCAGATCACGCTCGACGGCGAACGCCACCTCGGCCCACACGTAGGGCAGGTCCGGCTGCATCGGCTCGGCCAGCGCCGGATCGACCTTCATCATGTGCGCAAGCTCTCTCGCGCGAGTGCCGTAGACGTCGGCGAGGTGATCGGCGGTGGATGGCTCGAGCCCCTGCTCGGCGACCAGCGCCGCGGCCAGCCGCCGCACCGCCGCGGTGCTGGGCTCGTCGAGCCCGACCGCACCCGGCAGGGGGCGGGTGCTGGTGTGAGGCCGCACCAGCGGGCGATCCTCGAACAGATCGCTGTCGGTGTCCTTGAGCCAGCGGATCGACGCCTTCACCGCCTCCTTCGCCATCAGGCGATAGGTGGTCAGCTTGCCGCCGGCGATGAGCGAGACGCCGTCGTCGCGGACGTAGATCTGGTGCTCGCGCGACACCTCCGACGCCGTCTCCGCCTCCTCGTGGATGAGCGGGCGCAGCCCGGCCCAGGTCGACAGCACCTTGTCCGGCGAGAACCCGGCCCTCGGGAACGCCCGGTTGGCGCTGTCGCAAAGGTAGGCCACGTCGGACGCGTCGGCCGACACCTCGTCGGGCGAGCCGTGAAAGTCGGTGTCGGTCGTGCCCAGCACCAGCCGCTCGCGCCACGGGATGGCGAACATGACCCGCCCGTCGAGCGGCGACATCACGGTCACCGCGCGCTCCAGCGGCAGCAGCTCGCGCCGGAACACCGCGTGCACGCCCTTGGTCGGGCGAAGGATCGGCCGCGCAATGCCGAGCCCGAGCCGCTCGGCCACCTGGTCGCTCCACGGCCCGGCCGCCACCATCAGAGAGTGGGTGGCCACCCGCTCCTCGCGCCCGCTCTCCCGATCGCGCACCACCACGGCCGAGACCCGCCCGCGCTTGCGCTCCACCCCGATCACCTCGTGGTGGTTGCGACAGTCGGCGCCGTGCGCGCGCGCGTCGAGCACGTTCTCCAGGACCAGCCGCGCGTCGTCGGTGGTGCAGTCGTAGTACTCGATCGCGCCGCGCAGCCCATCGGCCCGCAGCGCCGGCTCCAGCTCGGCCGCCTTGCCGCCGCGGTGGGTCTTGTGCAGGCCCGGGGTGCGGAACAGGGCGAGCGTGTCGTAGATCCACAGGCCGATGTTCATGAGCTCGACGCCGACCCGGTCGCCCTCGTAGATCGGCAGCAGGAACGACAGCGGCCGGACCAGATGGGGCGCGACCTGACACTGCACGCGCCGCTCGCTGACGCTCTCGAACACCAGGCCGATCTCGCCCTGCTCGAGGTAGCGCAGGCCGCCGTGGATCAGCTTCGAGGACTTCGACGACGTGCCGGACCCGTAGTCCGACTTCTCGAACATCGCCACGCGCATCCCGCGCAGCGCGGCGTCGCGGGCGATCCCGGCCCCGGTGATGCCGCCCCCCACGACCACGATGTCGTAGGGGGGCTTCATCTCGATGGAGTCGGCGGCGCGATCACCTGGATGAACAGCTCCTCGAGCTGGCGGCGATCGACCGGCGTCGGCGCGTCGGTCATGAGGTCGGTCCCCTTCTGCGTCTTGGGGAACGCCATCACGTCGCGAAGCGACTCGGCGTTGCAGAGCAGCATGGCCAGGCGGTCGACCCCGAACGCGATGCCGCCGTGCGGCGGCGCGCCGTAGCGGAACGCGTCGAGCAGGAAGCCGAACTTGGTCCGCGCCTCCTCGTCGGAGATGCCGAGCGCGCGGAACACCGACGCCTGCAGCTCGGGCCGATGGATACGGATCGACCCGCCGCCCAGCTCGACCCCGTTCAGGACCAGGTCGTAGGCGCGGGCCAGTACTCGGCCCGGGTCGCTGGTCAGGTACGGCTCGTCCTCCGGGCGCGGGCTGGTGAACGGATGGTGCGACGCGACCCAGGCGCCCTCGTCGGAGCGCTCGAACAGCGGCGGATCGATCAGCCACATGAACTGCCACTCGCCCTCCCGGATGAGGTCGAGCTTGCGGCCGATGTGCAGCCGGATGGCGCCCATGCACGTGTTGGCGACCCGGGCCCGGTCGGCGACGAACAGGAGCACGTCGCCGGGCACGGCGCTGGCCTTGCGGGCCATCGCGTCGCGCGCCTCGTCCTTGAGCGCCTTGGCGAACGGCGCCTTCCAGGTGCCGCCCTCCTCGATCCGGGCGAACGCGACCCCCTTCACCCCGTATGGCTTGGCGAACTCGGTCAGCGCGTCGAGCTGCGAGCGGGTCAGCCGGTCGCCGTCGGGGACGCGCAGGCACTTGACGATCCCGCCCTGGTCGACCGCGCCCTCGAAGATGCGAAAGCCGCAGCCGCGCGCCTCCTCGGTCAGGTCGCAAAGGACCAGGTCGAGGCGCAGGTCCGGCTTGTCCACCCCGTAGCTGGCCATCGCGTCGGCGTGGGTCATGCGGCGGAACGGGGCCGGCAGCTCGACGCCGAGCACGTCGCGCCAGATCGCCTGCACCATCCCCTCCATGATCAGCTGGAGGTCCTCCTCGGTGATGAACGACATCTCGATGTCGATCTGCGAGAACTCCGGCTGGCGGTCCTGGCGCAGGTCCTCGTCGCGGAAGCAGCGCGCGATCTGGAAGTAGCGCTCGAAGCCGGCCACCATGAGGAGCTGCTTGAAGATCTGCGGCGACTCGGCCAGGGCGTAGAACGAGCCCGGGTTGAGCCGCGACGGGACCAGGAAGTTGCGCGCGCCGCCCGGCGTGTACTTGACCAGGAACGGCGTCTCCACCTCGGTGAAGCCGGCCTGGCCCAGGTAGCTGCGCGCGGTCAGCATCGCGCGCGAGCGCAGGCGCAGGTTGCGCATGAGCGACGGGCGGCGGAGGTCGAGGTAGCGGTACTTGAGCCGCAGCGCCTCGTTGGTGTCGATCTCCTCCTCGATGGGGAAGGGCGGGGTGTCGGCGCGCGAGAAGATCTCGAGGACGTCCGCGCTGATCTCGACCTCGCCGGTCGGCAGGCGGAGGTTGGCGTTGTCGCCGCGCGACAGGACCGTGCCACACACGCCGATGCAGAACTCGCCGCGCAGGTCGCCGGCCAGCGCGTGGGCCCGCTCGTCCACCCGCGGGTCGAAGACCACCTGGGTGATGCCGTCGCGATCGCGGAGGTCGACGAACACGCAACCGCCGTGGTCGCGTCGCACGTCAACCCACCCGGTCAGGACGACCCGCTTGCCGGCGTCGGAGGCCCGCAGCTGGCCGCAGCTGTGTGTCTTTTTATGCTCGGAGAGAAAGCCACTCATGGCGGGGGCACGACCTTAACAGAGATGATAAAGTTCATTAATCCGATAAACTTATCGGACTTTGTAGCGCGATGCATGTGACCATGGTGAAGAAGCGGCTCGCCACCGGCGAGCCGTGTCGAAAGTGCGCGCAGACCGAGGAGATGCTGCGGCAGCGCGGTCTGTGGGATCGCATCGACGAGGTGGTCTGGGCGGTGGAAGGTGACCCGCAGTCGCCGGGAATGGTGCTGGGCCAGCGCTTCGGTGTCGAGCAGGCGCCGTTCTTTTTGGTCAGCGACGATACCGGGCAGGTCTCCGCGTACCGCAGCGCGCTCCAGCTGATCCGCGAGAAGTTGCAACCATCCGCTCCCCAGCCCAGCCGGAGCGACACTCAGCGCCGGCGCGACGCCTCCGCGGCCGCGGCCGCCGCGCTGGAGTCGGCTGCGCCGGAGGACGTGCTGCGGTGGGGGCTCGAGCGGTTCGGCACCGAGCTGGCGATCGCGTTCAGCGGATCCGACGACGTAGCGCTCATCCACATGGCGGCCAAGATGGGGCTGCCGTTCTCGATCATCAGCGTCGACACCGGCCGGCTCCACGCCGAGACGTACGCCTTCCTCGAGGAGGTGCGCACCCACTACGGCGTCGAGCTGATCGTGCCGAGCCCGGATCCGGTGCCGCTCGAGGCGCTGGTCCGGCGCAAGGGCCTGTTCAGCTTCTACCAGGACGGGCACGACGAGTGCTGCAGCGTGCGCAAGGTCGAGCCGCTCCGACGGGTGCTGTCCAGCTTCCGGGCCTGGGCGACCGGCCAGCGACGCGACCAGAACGCGGCCACCCGCGCCGCGCTGCCGGTGATCGAGGAGGATCCGGTGTTCGGCGGCGTCGACGGTGCGCTGGTCAAGCTCAACCCGCTGGCCCGGTGGACCCACGACGAGCTGTGGGACTACCTGCGGCGCGAGTCGGTGCCGGTCAACCCGCTGCACGAGCGCGGCTTCGCGTCGATCGGCTGCGCGCCGTGCACGCGGGCGATCGCGGCCGGCCAGTCGGAGCGGGACGGGCGCTGGTGGTGGGAGGCGGAGGACCGCAAGGAGTGCGGACTTCACGCCGGCAACCTGGCGCACGGCGTCGGGTAGCGCGCGCGCTGCGATCCGGCCGCGCCTGACCGCAGCAGCCGCGGGGTAGCCGACGCCGACGCCGACGCCGGCCGGTTCGCTGCGGTCGAATGAATGCCTTGACAGGCATATTCTCCTGAAGGCATATTATCCGCGTGATCGAGACGTTCACCGCGCTGGCCGAGCCGAACCGCCTGCGCATCGTCGAGCTGCTGCGCGGCGGGCCCCACGCGGTCAACGCCATCGGGGCGGCGCTCGGCCTCAACCAGCCGCAGGTGTCGAAGCACCTGCGAGTGCTGAAGGAGGCGCGGCTGGTGGAGGTGGAGCCGCGCGCGCAGCAGCGGGTCTACGGGCTGCGCGCCGAGCCGCTGCGCGAGCTGAACCAGTGGCTGGAGCGCTACCGCCGCATCTGGGCCGAGCGCGCGGATCAGCTGGACGAGCTCATCGAGGAGCTCAAGAGCGCAGAACAGGAGGACCGAGATGGCCGCAGAAAAATCCGCCGGAGGAAGAGGTGAGTCGATGAGCCAGAACCGCACCTCGATGGAGCTCGATGACGATCGCGCGATCGTCATCTCGCGCACGTTCAACGGGCCGGCCCGCATCGTGTTCGACGCCTGGAGCAAGCCCGAGCTGGTGAAGCGATGGTGGGCGCCAAGGTCGATCGGCGTCTCCATGGTGAGCGTCGACGCCGACGTCAGGGTCGGCGGCGCTTACCGCTACGTGCTCAAGCCGGCCGGGGGCGACGAGTTCGCGTTCTCGGGCAAGTACACCGAGGTGACGCCGCACTCGCGCCTGGCCTACACGATGGTCTACGAGCCGCAGGCGAGCGCCGGCGAGGTGATCGTCACCGTCACGTTCGAGGAGCGCGACGGCAAGACCCACCTGGTCTCGCACGAGCTCTACCCCTCGAAGGAGGTCCGCGACATCGTCATCGAGACCGGCATGGAGAAGGGGATGCTCATCACCATGGATCAGCTCGACGAGCTGGTGGCATCGCTGGCCAGCGGCTAGATGCGGCCCGGCTAGATCCGGTCCGGCCGGGTTGCCGATTCCGGGGAAGTTCGAGACCGTCATCGGGTGGATGCTCAGCTCCTGGCCGCGGCGCTGGCCCGGTTCGACCAGGTCAACGACGCGGACCCGCGCCGGGTGCCGGATCCTCGCCTCGGCGCCGGCCAGGGCGAGGAGATCGCGGTCGAGACGCTGTACGCGCGCCGGATGAGCGAGCGCCTGGCCGCGTTCGAGCCCGACGCGTCGGTTGCGCTGCGCCTGGCGGTGCACGCCCAGCACATCGCGCGCTGGCGGGTGCCGCGCGAGAGCTACCCGGAGGGGCGCGCCGGGTACAAGCGCTGGCGATCGGAGCTGGCCCGGACCCACGCCGAGCTGGCCGGCGCGATCCTGACCGAGCTCGGCGCCGCCCCCGATCTCGTCGGGCGGGTGCGCGACCTCCTCCAGAAGAAGGGGCTGGGCCGCGATCCCGAGGCCCAGGCGCTCGAGGACGTCGCCTGCCTGGTCTTCCTCGAGCACCACCTGGCCGACTTCGCCGGCAAGCACGAGCGGGCCAAGCTGATCGACATCCTCCAGAAGACGTGGCGCAAGATGTCGGAGCGCGGCCGCGCCGCGGCGCTCGAGCTGGCCCTGCCCGACGAGCTGCGCGCGCTCGTGGTCGAGGCGCTCGCGCCGCCGGCCCCGCGCTGACCGCGCTCGCCGCCGGTTGGGGTAGGATGCGCCGATCCTGGCCCGGCCGGGTCACGCCACCGCCACCATGACCACGAGCGACCTCTACCTGGTCGTGGGCGAGAGTGCCGCCCCGGCCCGGCGCGACCAGGCGGCCGAGATCGGCCGCGCGCTGGCCGACGCCGGCGTCGCCGCCGAGCTGGCCGCGGCCGACCAGGTGCCGGCCGGCGCGCCGCGACTGGTCTGGGCCGACGAGCTCGACGATCTGCTCGCCGTGCTCGGCGAGGACGAGCGCGAGGGCTGGCTCGACTCGACCATCGCGCTCCATCACGGGGCCGACCCCGGTCACGCGGTCGAGCAGCTCGAGGAGCGGGGCTTGCTCGGCGCGATCGAGCTCGGCGACGCCTCGGCGTGGGGCGCCGACTGGTCCGGGCTGATCGTGCGCAAGGACGTGGTCCGTCGCCGCGGCGAGCCGGTGGCCGAGCCAGCGATCGACCCCGCCGACGATGCGATCGACGCCGCGCTCGACTCCGAGGCCTACACCCGGTGGGACGATCCATCGGCCGCCTCGCTGGCCGACGCGCTCGGGCGCTACCTCGGCCACTGGCGCGAGGTCGACGCCGAGCTGGTGGTCGCGGCCGAGGAGGCAATGGCCAGAAAGCTGGCCCCGGTCGAGCTGCGCGTGCGCCTGGGCGGCACCGGGCTGTTCCGGGTGCCGCCGGCCCACTCGCCCGGGTACTACGTGGTGCTGAGCAGCGCGCCCGGCGGCGGGGCCGGGTTCGCCGCGCGGCCGGCGGTCGACGACGGCGGTCCCGACCAGCTCGAGCAGACCGCGCGGCGCATGCTGCAGAACCCGCGCGGGCCGGAGCTGGTCGCCGCGGTCGGGGTCGAGACGGTCCGGCTGGCCGGCGCGTCCCACCAGGCGATCTGCCTGCACGCCGACTGGCTCCGCTTCCGCACCGCCAGCTGCGTGGTGCGCGTCGAGCACGCGCGCGGCGTGCTCATGGCGATCTTCATCTGCTCGATCGGCGCGCCGTTGCCGACCTCGGCGGCGGTGCTGGCGGATCCGAGCCTGCGGCGGATCGCGCGCACGCTGCGAGTGGTCGACGGAAAGCCGGGCCCGGAAGACTGACGTCCTCCGGCCCGGCGTTTTCGACTTCCTTCTCTGGTCCTTCGACCGTTGCCTCACCCCCGGCTAGAACAGCCACGCCAGGACGAGGGCGACCACGACGACGACACCGATGATGTAAAAAATGCTGTAACCCATGATGGTCCTTTCCGAGGGGTTCGGTTTCTGAGTGGGAGAGTTTGCACGGTGCGTGCCGCGCGTGTTCACGGCACTTGCGCCGCAAACACCTCCCGCCCGTGTGACGCGGCGGTACCGGTGTGGCCATGCGCCGCGGTCGCCATTGGCGGCGCCGCCGACCGGGGCTCACCACGCGGCGCGGCTCGGCTCAGCCGATGAACACGCCGGCGTAGCCGACCACGCGCTCGCGATCCCCGCTGGCGTCGCCGCTGGTGGCGTAGGCGACCAGCTCGGGCGGCTTGCCGCCGGCCACCCGCGCGTAGGCCAGCGCCGCGGTCGCCGGGATGAACCCGCACATGGAGATGTCGTGGGTGCGCACCGCGCGGTAGAGCCCGGCCGCATCGAACGCGAGCAGCGGCTCGAGCGCCAGCCGGTCGACCCGGCGCGCCTCCTCGTCGGGCAGGTAATGGCTCATGTCGCTCGACGCCACCACCAGCGCGCCACCGCCGGCCCGCGCGATCGCGCGGTGGAGCCCCTCGCCGAGGCCGATCGCCTCCGCCTCCGACAGCCCGCCCAGCACGATCGGCACGATCCGCACCCGCGGCTGGCGCGCGCGCAGAAACGGCAGCTCCACCTCGATCGAGTGCTCGAAGCGGTGGGCGTCCTCGTCCGGCTCGGCGCCGGCCACCTCGGCCAGCACCGCCGCGGCCAGCTCCTCGTCGATCGAGACGTCGCCGCCGGGCAGGGCGAACCGCCCGGCCGCCATCACCGAGACCCGCGGGCCGAGCCCGGTGTGGTTGGGACCGAGCACGATCACCCGCTCCGGCACCAGCGCGCGGGCGAAGACTCGACCGGCCACGCCACCCGAATAGATGTAGCCGGCATGCGGGGCCATGATCGCGACCGCCGGCGCCGGCGGGGACGCTGCCGCGGCTTCACCGGCGGCGAGCAGCGCGGCGACCTGACGATCGAGCGCGCTCGCCTCGCCCGGATAGAAGCGCCCGGCCACCGCGGCCGGTCGGATCCGTGGTTTCCCTTCCATCGGCCACCTCGTATGCTCTGCCCTGATTGTAGAACGGCGGCGGAGCTCAGCCATGCGAATCGCTCATTGCTCGGACCTTCACCTGCTCAGCCTGGCGGGTGCGCGTGCGCTCGACTTCGCCAACAAGCGCTGGATCGGCGGGCTCAACCTGCTCGCCAACCGCGGCCGCCACCACCACACCGAGGTGTTCGAGGCGATGGTGGCCGACTTCAACCGCTCCGCGCTCGATCACGTGATCGTCACCGGCGACATCACCAACCTCGCGCTCGAGGAGGAGTTCCGCTTCGCCCGCCGCCTGTTCGAGGGGATCGAGCTCGGCCCGGATCGGATCACCGTCCTGCCCGGCAACCACGACGCCTACGTCGCGCGCGGCGCCGAGTACTTCTCGACCTACTTCGACGAGTACAACCGCCCCGACCAGGGCTGGGAATCTGGCCAGCGCTGGCCGGTCGTGCGCGTGCGCGGGCCGCTCGCGCTCATCAGCCTGTCGACCAGCCTCACCACGCCGTGGTTCACCGCGTGGGGGCGAGTGGGAGAGGAGCAGCTGGCCAGCCTGCGCGCCGCGCTGGTCGACCCTCGCCTCGACGGCCGCTTCCGGCTGGTCGCCATCCATCACCCACCCGCCGGTGAGCGCGCGCGCAGCGTGGTGCGCGGCCTGCGCGACCGGGCCGGCTTCGCCGACGTCATCGCCGCGGCCGGCGCCGAGCTGGTCGTGCACGGCCATGAGCACCTCGACCTGCGCGCCGCGCTGCCCGGCCCCGACGGCGTCCTGGTCGCGGTGCGCGGCATCCAGTCCGGCACCTACGAGGCGGACAACCCGGAGCGGCGCGCGCGCTACCGCATCTACGAGGTCGCCGAGGGCGCAGCGCTCGGGGGGCGACCCGCGCTGGTCGGAGAATCGCTGCGCGTGTGGGATCCGGCCCGAGGTGAGTTCGCGTCCGAGTCGGCGAGCGGCTCCGGTGGTGAGATCGCCGCGTGAACCGCCTGCGCTCGAGATGACGCTCGAGATGATCGGGACGGACCGCGCTCCCCGGCGGCTGTTATACTGCATCCGCGCATGAGCTCGACCAAGAGCCCCAAGGGCCCAGAGAGTCCCGACAAGCCGTCGCTTGCCCCTGATCTGGTGAGCCGCGATGGTCGCTACGTCTTGAGGCCGTGGTCGGGCACCGGCGAGCCGGTCCCGGTCGTGGAGGCCAAGGACTGCCTGCTCACCGACGCGAACGGCAAGCAGTTCATCGACTTCACGTCCGGCTACTTCGTCAACCAGGCCGGCCACTGTCACCCCCGCGTGGTCAAGGCCGCGACCGAGCAGCTCGGCAAGGTGACCCAGGTGTCGGGGCGCCACACCACGCCGCCGGTGGTCGACCTGGCCGAGCGCCTGGTCCAGCTCTCGCCCCGATCGGTCGACCGCGTGTTCTTCACCACCGGCGGGACGGAGGCGAACGAGTTCGCCTTCAAGATGGTGCGCCAGTACACCGGCAAGACCGACATCGCCTACCTCGACAACGCCTACCACGGGCTCACCCTCGGCACCCTGGCGGCGTGCGCGTCGCAGAAGTACCGCGACTCGAGCGGCGTCCCGCTCGGCGACTACACCTACCAGCTGCCGAACCCGTACTGCTATCGCTGCCCGCACGAGCAGAGCTGCGAGACCCAGTGCCTGGACGAGTGGGAGGAGCGGCTCGACGCGCGCGCCGACACCACCGCGGCGATCGTCGCCGAGTCGGCCCAGGCCGTGGGCGGCATCGCGCCGCCGGCCAAGTGGTGGGCGCGCGCCGACGAGATCCGCAAGAAGCGCGGCCTGCTCCTCATCCTCGACGAGATCCAGACCGGGCTGGGCCGCACCGGCAAGATGTTCGGCGCCGAGCACTACGACCTCGAGCCCGACCTCATGTCGATCGGCAAGGGGATCTCCGGCGGGGTCGGCTCGCTCGGCGGCGTGCTCTGCCGCTCGGAGGTGGTCGCGAAGTTCTTCGGCGGGACCACGCCGACCTCGGCCGGCAACGCGGTGTCGGCGGCTGCCGGCTGCGCCCTCATCGACACCGTCATCGACGAGAAGCTGTGCGAGAACGCGGCGGCCATGGGCATCTACTTCACCCAGGCGGTGGCCGCGCTCGAGGATCCCTGGGTCGGCGACATCCGCTTCCAGGGGCTGCTCGGCGGCGTCGAGCTGGTCCGCGACCGCAAGACCAAGCAGGTCCTGGCCAAGGAAGACGTCACCCGGGTGAAGGACTCGATGCACGAGGACGGGATCCTCTTGACGGTCAGCGGTCCGCTCGGCAACGTCCTGCGCCTGCAGCCGCCGCTCACGGTCACCCGCCTGCACATCGACGCCTGCGTGGCGGCGCTGGCGCGCGCGCTCGAGACGACCCGGGGGAGCGCGCGGCCATGAACCTGTTCGCCATCCGGAAGCACCTGGACCGGGTCATCTACCCGTTCGTGTCCCGGGTCGCGCGGCTGCCGCTCCACGCCAATCACTGGACGCTGCTGGGCGCGTTCGTCGGCCTGGCCTGCGCGGTCATGTTCCTGTACGGCAGGTGGTGGCCGGGGCTGGCGCTGCTCCTGACCCGGGGCCTCATCGACAACATCGACGGCTTCGTGGCGCGCAGCCGCAACCAGCGCTCCACCTTCGGCGCGGTGATGGACGACATCACCGACCGCTGGGTGCTCGGCATCATCTATGGAGGCGCCTGCCTCTACCTGTCGAGCGACTACCCGCACGTCCTCATCGTGCTGTTCTTCGGGATCACCGGCTCGCTCTGCAACGTCATCGCCAAGCTGTCCATCTACGCCGAGTCGCAGCAGGACGTGTTCCGCGTCGAGGGCAAGATGGGCCACCCGATCGACGTGGTCGGGCTGTTCGGCTCGGCCGAGTTCCTCATCTACTTCGGGACCGGTGTCCTCTTCACCGCGCTCCTTCACGATCCACGCCCGTGCCTGGCCGGCATCTGGGCGGTGGCGGTCATGTCGCACCTCTCGCTCATGCAGCGGGTCGTGTTCGCCTGGAAGCGCTACCGGTTCGTGGATCCGGGGGCGGCGCTGGTCGAGGACGCGGAGTCGGAGGAGGCGCTCGGCGCGCGCCTCCGCAACGGGTAGCGCGGGCCCAGCGCGGTGAACGACTACGTAAACCCGGCCAACGCCGTCACGGCGTCGCGCTACCTCACCCTCCCGGCCTTTGTCTACTGGCTGGACAACGGCGACTATCAGCTCGCCGCGATCGCCGTGGTCGTGTGCGGCGTGCTCGACCTGTTCGACGGCGCGGTCGCGCGCGCGTTCCACTGCACGTCCGGCTTCGGCGAGCTGCTCGACGCGGTGACCGACGCGCTCTGCTACGGCTTCTTCACCGTGGTCCTGGCCGTGTACGGCAAGCTGCCGTGGGTGCCGGTCATCGCGATCATCGCGCTCGGCACCCTCAACACCGCGCTGCGCGCGATCTATGCCAGGCGCCTGGGCCGCGCCTCCAACTACCGGTCCTACGCGATGGAGCGGGTGGTGGCGCTGGCCGCGTACCTGTCGGGCTTCGGGGTGACCGGGTTCGAGCCGGCCTACTTCGCGTGGACCTGCGCCGCCCTCATGGCCGTCATCATCGCCCACGACGCCAAGCGGATGGTGCTCGACCCGGTGCCGGCCGCACCGGCCGGGCGCGAAGAGGCGGCGGCGTGATCGTCTCGCACGAGCTGTTCATGTGGGTGGTGACCGCGCTCGCGGTCGGCATCTGCGTCGGCTGGGGCGCGCGCGACATCTACCTGCTCCGCAAGAACCTGTCGCGGGCGGGCAGGGCGGCCGCGGCCGACCCCGCGGTGTGGCGCGATCAGATCTTCGGATCCATCATCGGCCTGGTGACCTGCGGCCTCGGCCTCTACGGCGCCCTCAGATACCATCTGCATCGGTGAGGCTCAGCGCCTCGCCATGCCCGAGCACGCGAACCAGATCGGCCGCGCCCCCGGTCGCCGCCACCTTCTCCAGGCGCCGGCGCGGCGCGCCGGGCGGGCCCAGCCGGAGGTGCACGGTTCCCCAGTGGACCGGGACCATGGCGCGAGCGCCGATCCGCTGGGCGATCGCCAGCGCGGTGTCGGGATCGATGTGGATGCCGCGGTCGAGCGCGGCCTTGCGCCAGCGGTAGTACCAGACCGGCAAGAGGCCGCCGATCGGCAGGAGCGTGGCGTCGAGCCGGTACTGCTTGCCGAGGTCCTCGAACACCGAGAAGTCGGACATGTCCACGTCGCCCGCGTGGTGGACGGCCAGCCCGTTCCGGGTGATGACGTAGCCGGCGCAGGTCGGGCCATCCCCCTTGCGCCAGCGGCCCGGGTCGTGGCGGGTCGGCACCGCGGCGATGTCGAGGCGGCCGACCGCGATCTGGTCGCCCGGCTCGACCTCGCGCACATCGGCGAAGCCGAGGTCGGCGACCAGGCCAGCCGCGCCCCGCGGGACCACGACGCGGGCCGAGCGATCGAGCGACGACAGGGTCCACCGGTTCAGGTGATCGACGTGGGCATGCGTGATGAGGATCGCCTGGTATTCGCCCGCCTCGCGGCAGCGGCGGCGACCCAGCGGATCGATGAGGACGCGTTCACCACCCAGGTCGACCAGAGCGCTCGCGTGGCCAATCCAGGTTACGCTGGCCTGCACATCGAGGTTATACCCTACGGTCCGGGCTTCCGTTGCTGACCTACTTCCTCATCGGGGCCGCGCTCGGTGCTGTGACCGGCGTGCCGATCGGCCCCCTCAATGTGGCGATCATCGACGCCGCGTATCGCCATCACCTGCGGCGCGCGATCGCGGTCGCGCTCGGCGGTGCGGTCGCCGATCTGCTGTACGCATCGCTCGGCATCCTCGGGCTGGGCCAGCTCTTGACCGCGCACGCGATCGTGCCGCCCATCCTCTACACGCTGAGCGGGGTGGTGCTGATCATCTACGGCATCCTGACCGTGCGGGCCCAGCCGGTCGACCCGGGCGTGGCCGGACAGTCCGACCTGGTCGGGCGCTCGTACTTCTGGGGCGGCTTCGGGATGGGGCTCGCGCTCATCCTGCTCAACCCGGCCACGCTCATCACCTGGGTCGTGATCGTCGGGTCGGCGATGTCGGACGCCAACCAGAGCGAGGGCATGGCCGCGGCGATCGGCATCGGCTGCGGCTCCGCGTTCTGGTTCACCACGGTCGCGTACCTGGCCGACCACGGCAAGAAGCTGCTCGGCAAGAAGACGGTGATCCTGACCAGGATCGTCGGCGTGGCCCTGATCTGCTACGGCGTCTTCTCGATCGGCCGGGCCGGCTGGTACGTCTACCGCTCGTTCCTGAGCTAGTGCACCGCCGCCGATATGACATCAACGATCCGGTGCGCCTCACCGCCGATCGCTGCGTTGCAACTCCTCGAGCTACGGCGAGTAGCCCGTCGTCGTCGCGCCTTGCGCTCGACGGCGATCCACACCGCCTCGTT
>DATHKR010000325.1:0-5990 GCA_035489015.1 Kofleriaceae bacterium
GCGCCTGCATGGCCAGCATCCTCGCCAGGAGCTCACGCACCCCGACCGCCGGTTCGGCCAGGTGCTGAGCGCACATCCGCTGACGCGCGATGTCATTCATGGCGGACCCCGGCGCCGCTACGGCGGATCGAACACGGCGCCAGTCGTGAAGAGCAAGGGGACATCGTATCCCAGTCTCGCCGGCGTCGTCGCTGTGCGTGAGCATCCGCGCACGCCCCGCGCGCCCGCGTGATTCGCGCCGGTCTGCGCGAACAAGTCACTCACACGTGCTTGAGCGCCTCGCGTTTCGACAGCCCGCTGAGCTCGGGATGCGCTGCGACGTATCGCTTCACCGCGGCCGGATCGGTGCGTGAATGCTGGCGCAGTGCCCAGCCGATCGCCTTGCGCAGGAAGAATTCTTTCGACGCGATCGTTTCCTGGCCGTCTTCCTCCGTCAGCTGACCGAGCCATCCGACGTAACCGCTTACGGTGCAATAGCCGTCAATCCGCTGGTCACGTGGAACTGCTTCGAGCAGACTGAGAAAGTCTGCCGAACTCGGCAAGAGTGCCGTGTCCGGTTCGTGGGCGATCAAGAAACCTAGCGGCAGGTTCAGTTGCGCCGTCGCCATCTTGAAACCGAGGCCGCCTGCCAAATTATTCTTCACACGAGAAAGGTGCTTGAACGCCGCAATATTTTCGACGGCGTCCTTCAGCGCCTTGGGCGACAGCCGTGACTTGACCTCCATCACTCCGTATGCTGTCTCGAAAGGCCACAATCGGAGAGAGCTCTCCGTGCTCAATTTTGGCGTATAGAACGAATCATAAAGAACGATGGTGCGATGGGGAAATTGCCTAAGACCGGAACCGAGCTGATACGCTTGCATCGCCGCGGAAAACTCGTTCCGACTCCCGTATTGGCAGAACGTACGTTCGAGTTGAAGGCTCGAGGTCGTAGGACAAAGACGGTATGTGCGGTGCTCGGGATGCCAAAGGCCCTGGTGGATGAGGGGCCTAGTTCCTACTACTGTGTCTATTCACTCACCGGTCTATGGCCGTCTCCCAGAATCAATTTTATGGCGGGGTCTGACAGAGTGCAGGCATTATGTAATGCGTTTGAGATGGTACGGATCGACCTGATGACGAGTGAAGCGTACCTGGAAGGTAGGCTTACATTTTGTGGTTCAGACGATCTCGGGCTTCCGTGGCTCGTACTCGAGAACGTTAAAGCAGCCTCCGCACGTAAACGAATAAGTGCGCGAGCAATCAAGGCGCGACGGTCGAGAAAGAACAAGTGAAGGCGCACACCAGCTGAGGCCTCATTCCGGGCTGCCCCGTACAACTACCTGGGCCGCATGGGACACTATAGGACCGTCGGTCGATGGAGCTCGTCGCCGCGCTCTTCTAGGAGCCTGTCCGCGTAAGTGGCGGAGGGCCCGGTGGCAGGTCCGGTAGTTGGTCGGTGAGTTTGAAGTGGCCGGCTACCGGGCCACGATGAGCTTGCGGAGGGTTGTGGGCGGTAGCGATGAGCGCCCATTCGTCTCGGACAGCCGCCAAGCGGAACGGCGTGAGCATCCGCGCACGCCTCGCGCGCCCAATTGCGCCGCTCACAAGGGCGAGGCCGAGCTGGACGAGCTCGACGGGCGGGGCGGGGCCCGATCGTGGAGTCACGAGGGCGCGGCTGCGTGGTTCGCGCGCCCGCGTGGTTCGCGCCGGCCTACGCGAACAAGTCACTCACACGTGCTTGAGCCTCGCGTTTCGACAGCCCGCTGAGCTCGGGATGCGCTGCGACGTATCGCTTCACCGCGGCCGGATCGGTGCGTGAATGCTGGCGCAGTGCCCAGCCGATCGCCTTGCGCAGGAAGAATTCCTTCGACGCGATCGACGGCTCGATGCAGCGGAATAGCAGCGCGACATCGGTCTCGGCCTTGAACCCGAGCTGACAGATGATCGAGGTGCGCGCCTTCCACATGTCGTCGGACTCGCTCCACGCCCGCATCACCTTCCTCATCGGCGCGGGAAACGCCGCGAGCAGCGGGCCGACCCGATTCGATGCGAGCTCGTCGACGTAGTCCCACCACGCGCCGGTCGTGATCAGCTCCTCGTACATCGGCAAGGCGTCGAGCGTCTGGAACTCCTTCGCTCGTTTGTGGCCGGTCAGGCGCACGGCCGCGTAGCGCTCCTCGCGAAACCTGGCGGTGCGCCACACGTCGAGCACGTCCGCGCGCCAGGAATCGGCGTCTTCGAACGGATAGCTGGCGAACAGGTCCCTGCACGCAGCCGTCAGCTTCGGGGCGGTGACGCCGAGGTACGGCATCGTCGACTTCATGTACGCCTGCATGCCCGCCGCGCGCGCGGGCTCGGCGACGGTGCGCAAGGACGCGCGGATCTTCGCGAGCAAGGTCATCGCGCCCGAGCCTACCAGCAGTGCTGTGTGTGCCAGATCCCCGGGCCCCCGTGGTTAACGATGGCGTGGGGCTGTGCGTCTCTGGGAAAATGCGCCCTACGATCGCCGTCTGGTCACGAGCGAGGAGGATCCCGTGAAGCTCAACGTCAACGGCAGGGATCGCGCGGTCGAGGCGCCCGGTGACATGCCGCTTCTCTGGGTGCTGCGCGACCTCCTCGGTCTCACCGGCACCAAGTACGGCTGCGGCGAGTCGCTGTGCGGGGCGTGCACGGTGCACGTCGACGGCAAGGCGGTGCGCTCGTGCTCGGTGACGGCGGCCGACGTCGCCGGGAAGCGGGTCACGACCATCGAGGGGCTCTCCAGAGGCGGCCGGCACCCGGTGCAGCGCGCCTGGGCCGAGGTCGATGTGGTGCAGTGCGGGTACTGCCAGTCGGGACAGATCATGGCGGCGGCCGCGCTCCTCGCGGAGAGGCCGCGCCCGAGCGAGGCCGAGATCGACACCGCGATGAAGGGCAACATCTGCCGCTGCGGCACGTACGAGCGGATCCGCGCGGCGATCGTGCGAGCGGCCGAGCTGGCGGGAGGGCGCCGATGAGCCTCTCGAGGAGAGCGTTCCTGGGCACCGCGGCCGGCGGCCTCGTCCTCGGCTTCAGCTTCGGGTTGCCGCTGCGGGGCCGCCAGGTCGCGGAGGCGGCGGGAGGCGGCGCGGCCGTCATCAACGCCTTTCTCCGCATCGCGCCCGACGGCACGATGACCATCCTCTGCAATCACTCGGAGATGGGGCAGGGCGTGTGGACGATGGTGGCGATGCTCATCGCCGAGGAGCTCGACGCCGACTGGTCCGCGGTGCGCGTCGAGCACGCGCCGGCGGCGGCCGCCTACGCCGACGGGGTGTGGGGCACGCAGGGAACCGGCGGCTCGTTCAGCACGGTCAACGAGTTCGATCGGCTGCGCCGGGTCGGGGCCACGGCGCGCGCCATGCTGGTCGAGGCCGCGGCGAGGAAGTGGAAGGTCGCGGTCGAGCAGCTCCGCACGCGCGATGGCTTCGTCGTCCACGGCGAGGTGCGGATCTCGTACGGCGCGCTGGCCGCGGCGGCCGCCAGGCTCGCGCCGCCGGCGCACGTGACGCTGAAGGACTCGCGCCACTGGAAGATCATTGGCACGTCGCGGCGGCGCCTGGACTCGCCCGAAAAGGTGACCGGCCGGGCGATCTTCGGAGCCGACGTGCGGGTCCCGGGCATGCTGACCGCGGTGGTGGCGCGCGCGCCGGTGTTTGGCGCCAGGGTGAAGTCGTTCCGCGCCGATCCTGCTCTCAAGATTCCGGGCGTGCGGAAGGTGGTGCAGGTCCCGACCGGCGTGGCGGTCGTGGCCGACCACTTCTGGGCGGCGCACAATGGCCGCGAGGCCCTCCAGGTCGACTGGGATCTCGGACCCGGCGCGGCGCTCGATACCGATCGCCTCGCCGCCGACTTCCGCGAGCGCTCCGCAAGACCCGGCAGGCTGGTCGTCGCGCACGGGGACGCCGCGGCCGCGCTGAGCAGGGCGCCGCGAAAGCTCGAGGCAATCTACGAGGTGCCCTACCTCGCGCACGCGCCGATGGAGCCGCTCAACGCGACGGTGCGCATCCGCGGCCGACGGGCCGAGATCTGGACCGGCACGCAGTCCCAGAGCGCCGACCAGGCGGCGGCGTCGAAGATCCTCGGTCTCAGGCCGGATCAGGTCGTCCTCCACACGACCTTCCTCGGCGGCTCCTTCGGCCGTCGTGCCTCCGCGAACGCCGACTTCGTCTCCGAGGCAGTCGAGGTGGCGAGGGCGAGCGGCGCGACGGTCAAGACGATGTGGACGCGCGAGGACGACATCCGGGGCGGATGGTATCGACCGCTGTTCGTCCATCGACTCGAGGCGGGCCTCGACGCGGCGGGGGCGCCGCTCGCGTGGCGGCAGACCATCGTCGGCCAGCCGACCACCCCGCCCGGCAAGAACGGAATCGACGAGGACTCGGTGCACGGGGTCACGAACTGTCCCTACCTGGCCGCCATCCCCGCCCACCGGGTGACGCTGCACTCCCCGTCGGTGGGCGTGCCGGTCCTGTGGTGGCGCTCGGTCGGCAGCACGCACAGCGCGTTCGCCATCGAGTCGTTCCTCGACGAGCTGGCGGCAGCGGCCAGGATCGATCCGGCCGAGTACCGCAGGCGCCTGCTCGCCGGGCTCACGCGCCACCTGCGCGTGCTCGACACGCTGGTCGAGAAGTCGGGCTGGGGCAGACGGCCGCCGCAGGGGACCGCGCGCGGGCTCGCGATCCACTCGTGGTTCGACAGCACCGTCGGCCAGGTCGCCGAAGTCTCGATCGAGGGCACCCGCATCAAGGTGCACCGGGTGACCTGTGTCATCGACTGCGGCCTGGCCGTCAACCCCGACGGCGTGGCCGCACAGATGCAGTCCGGCATCATCTACGGCCTCTCGGCGGCGCTGTACGGCAAGATCAACCTGAAGGGCGGCCGCGTGCAGGAGTCGAACTTCGACGGCTACCGCGTGATGCGGATGGCGGATGCGCCGCGCGTCGAGACGTTCATCGTCCCCTCGCGCGACAAGATGGGCGGCGCCGGCGAGCCGGGCACTCCTCCCATCGCACCTGCCGTCGCCAACGCGCTCTTCGCGCTGACCGGCCGGAGGCTGCGCACGCTGCCCTTCGATCTGGGGGCCGGCACCGCCCCGTCCCGTCCGCCCCGCGCGGGGGCGGAGCGCGTCAAGGACTGACGAGCGCGTCTACGACTGACGCCCGCCGCCGCGGGCGTGGTGGGCGATGCGGTTCTGACGCGGACCGCCGCGCGCCGTCACGGCACGGGCCGCAGTAGCGCGGTCACCACCAGGACCTCGCCGAACTTCTCGTCGAGCTGCGCCTGCTGCTCGGCCGTCATCGTCGTCACGTCGACGAGAATTTTCCCGCGGATCACGTCCAGGTCCGACCCCTGGCGCCCGAGCCCCAGCTCGCGGAGCATCGCCTCCGCCCTGGTCCGGATCGCCATCAGCTCGGCCAGCGAGTGCTTCTGCTGGGCCACGCACAGCACCCCGCCCCACACCTTGCGCAGCTCCGCGCGGCGCCTGGCGAGGTCGCCAGTGAACGTCACGTTCACCACGACTTCCTTCAGGTCCTGATGGTCGGCTTTCGGCGGGAGCGGGACAATGTTGGTCAGCCACAGCCCGGCGAAGTCCGGCACCTTCTGGGCGGCCTCGTTGACCTTGATGAGGTCCGCCTGCGTCGTCTTCATCGGGTCCGGACGCGCCCACCCACCCGTCGGCTCGCGGCAGGGCGTGTCGAATGTGGACTGGTACCCCTTCCGATATCGCGGCGGCCCCGGCGGCTCCGTCGGTGTCAGCCGCTTCCCGTCGTACGTGCCGACCACGCGGTACTCGCCCCATGTCGTACCGCGCAGCGTCGCCTCGCCCTTCGCCTTCGCCCAGTCCTACCCGACGAGGGGAATCCCCCCGCACTGCGGCGGGTTCGAAAGGAACACCCCGTCGAGGCACAGCCGCGGCCCGACTCCTTCCTTGTCGAGCACCAGCCCGCTTGCCTCGTACTGCTTCGCGACCGTGGGCGGCAGCTCGC
>DATHKR010000326.1:0-82404 GCA_035489015.1 Kofleriaceae bacterium
CAGCACCAGCCCGAGGCTGGCGGTGGTCGAGCCGCGTCGCAGGTGCGAGGCCCCCTCGTGGCGTCGAAACCCGAGCGCGTCGATCGCCGCCTGGACCCGCGCGGCGGTCGCGCCGGCGACCCGCGGCTCGCGGTTGACCACCCGCGACACGGTCTTGAGGCTCACCCGCGCGCGCGCGGCCACGTCGACCATGGTGGGCCGTCCGCCGCGGGGACCGGCCGGGCGAGCTCGCCGGCTCACCGATCCGGCGCGGCCCGGGTCCGGCCGCCGGTCAGCTCGGGCAGCGCGCGGTTGCGCATCGTCGGTGCATGGTAGCCGGGGCTGCTCGCGGCCGACAGGCGGCCGCGAGAGATTCCGGCGCGGGCCGGGGTTGCGCGCCGATGCGAGCGCGCCGCCGACTGCCCGCGCCGGAGCGGATCAGGGCGTGATCACGCCGGCGGTGAGCGACGCGCCGGAGTAGGCCGCGAAGCCGCGCAGCGACACGAACCAGGTGCCGGGCGCCGGCAGGTCGACCGTGCAGAACTCGAAGTTTCCGCCGAGGAACGGACGGCAGTTGAACTGCGAGGTGGTCGGCTGGCTGGTGCGGCGGACGTACAGGTCGGCGTCGCCGCTGCCGCCGCGCACGACCGCGGTCAGCGTCAGCGCGCCGGCCGGGACGTTCACGGTGCGGTGGTTGAAGCTGTTGCGCGCGCCCGACAGGTTGCTGAGCTGGATCTGCGGGGTGAAGGTGCCGCCCGAGCGCGCCGACAGCCACGGCTGGAACGAGGACACGCGCGCGTACATCCCGGGGAACTCGGCGTCGGCGCAGCCGTAGCCCCAGCTCACCACGCCGCCCAGGCGCGCGACGCCGCCCACCTGCACGGTCAGCGGACCGCCGCTGTCGCCCTGGCACGAGTCCTTGCCGCCGACCCCGAGCAGGGCAGCGCCGATCTGATCGGCGGTGATGTTCTCCTGGTCGTACGCGGCCTGAGCCTGGGTGTTGCTGATGAGCGGGATGTCGACGGTCTGCAGGATGTCCGGGCTCGAGCCGCCCGACGACAGCGTGCCCCAGCCGGTGATGGTCGAGATCACACCCGGGTTGGTGGCGCCGGCGGAGGCGTCGGCCGGGCTGACCAGCGCGATCGAGCGCGCGTTGGCGCCGGACAGGTCGAGCGGCGAGGCGAGGTGGACCAGGGCCACGTCCTTGCCGACCGCCGGGTCGGAGAAGCCGGGGAAGGTCGCCACGCCGTCGATCGCGCGGATCTGGCCGGTCGACTGCTGGCTCTTGCGGGTGATGCCGGCGACCACGCGCATGTCGGCGTCGCCGCCGGTCACGCAGTGCTGCGCGGTCAGCACCCAGCTGGCATTGAGGATGGATCCGCCGCAGAACTGGAACCCGGAGTTGCTGGTGAGGGCGATCTGCCAGGGGTGCTGGGCGATGGTGGTGTTGGTGCCGCCGACGATCTCGTCGTCGCGCGAGCCGATCTCGTCCTCGTCCATGGCCATACAGGCCGAGCCCAGGCTGAGCGACAGACCCAGGCACAACACCAGTCGCGAGCGCTGCACGTGTCTCATCGGATTGCTCCTTGCCGTTCGTTCGAGTGGGGCCTCGGCCGGCTGCTGCGAGGCGGCCAAACGATACATGCCGGGCGATCCGCCGTCCCCGCGCGGGGCCTGAATCCTGTCGCGAAGAACCGATTGACCTCTTCGCGGAGTGGTCAATCAGAGTTCCAGTCCGACATCGCCCCATTTCTGGACGTGCGCGCTCGTGGTCAGAGGGAGGACTCGAAGTCTCGCCGGCGCCCGTGTAGGAGTCGGTGGAGCGGCGGGCGCGGAGACCGGGATGAACCGCGTCCGCAACCGCCCGCCTGGCCGACTGGAAGAAACGAAAGATCTCTGCTAGATCGACGTTGAATCGCGGAGCGCCGCGGTGCGTCTGTCAGAGACACGGGCCGCGTGTGCCTGCCCGCAAGGAGATCGTGATGCCAGCCAACCTCATCGCCATCGTGCTCGCGCTGTTCGGCGCCGGCGCTCCGGGTGGCGCCGCGCCCCCGCCGGCCCCGGCGCCGACCGCGAAGCCCGCCGCCGCCCCGACCGGCAAGCCCGCGCCCGCTCCCGCCGGGGCGCGCGACGCGGAGCGGATCGTCGACGCGGTCCAGAAGTTCTATCAGGACACCCCCCAGTTCAGCGCCAAGTTCCGCCAGACCGTGCTGAGCGGCACCTTCGGCAAGACCACCCTCAGCGACGGGCAGGTCTATCTCAAGAAGCCGGGCAAGATGCGCTGGGACTACGTCTCCAAGCGCAACAAGAGCATCACGCGCAGCCAGATGTCCGACGGCAACACCATCTGGGTGGTCCTGGTGCAGAACAAGCAGTACTTCGAGCAGAGCCTGACGAACAGCGCGCTGCCGGTCGCGGTCACCTTCCTGACCGGCAAGGGCAACCTCAAGCTGGACTTCAACGTCGCGCTCGACAGCACCGGCAAGTTCGGCAGCAAGACCGATCGCGTCCTCCACCTGACGCCGAAGAAGCCCTCGGCGCAGTTCAAGGACCTCTATCTGATCGTCGACCCGGAGAACTACCGGGTGAAGCAGTCGGTGGTCATCAACTCCGGCGGCGACGTGAACAAGTTCGAGTTCTTCGAGCCCGACACGGCGAAGAGGGTCGCCGACACCTGGTTCGTGTTCAACCCGAAGGCGCCGGCCGCGAAGGGCTTCCGCCGGATCGAGCCGCCCAAGGAAGGCGCGCAGTAGGGCGGGCGGGCCCGGCTCGCGGGGCGGAATGACCGGCCCCCGCTGCGTGTTAGGCTCGGGAGATCCATGAATCTCGAGCTCAGGAAGCACGCGCGGTTCGCCGGCCCCGCGGGGCCGGTGGTCCTGGTGGTCCTGGACGGGGTCGGGGTGGGCAACGGCGACGAGGCGGACGCGGTCAAGCTGGCCGCCACGCCGACCATGGATTCGATGTGGGTGCCGGGCGCCTTCACCACCCTGCGCGCCCACGGCACCGCGGTCGGGCTGCCGTCCGACGCCGACATGGGCAACAGCGAGGTCGGGCACAACGCGCTCGGCTGCGGCCGCGTGTACGACCAGGGCGCGTCGCTGGTCGAGCGGGCGATCGCGACCGGCGGCCTGTTCCAGGGGGAGACCTGGCGCGCGCTCGTGGCCCGCTGCCTGGCCAACCGCAGCGCGCTCCACTTCATTGGCCTGCTGTCCGACGGGAACGTCCACTCGCACATCGATCACCTCGCCGCGCTCCTGCGCCGCGCCGCCAGCGAGGGGGTGAAGCGGCTCTTCGTCCACGCTCTGCTCGACGGGCGCGACGTGCCGTCGACCAGCGCGCTCGAGTACATCGACCGGATCGAATCGGTCCTGGCCGAGATCTCCGCCACCGGCGCGATCGCCGCGATCGCCTCCGGCGGCGGGCGCATGGTCGTCACCATGGACCGCTACGAGGCCGACTGGGCGATGGTCGAGCGCGGCTGGAAGCTCCACGTCCACGGCGAGGGCCGCCCGTTCGAGACGGCCCGTCAGGCGGTCGAGACCTTCCGGGCCGAGCGCCGGGTGGACGATCAGAACCTGCCCGGGTTCGTGATCGCGCGCGGCGGCGCGCCGATCGGGCCGATCGTCGACGGTGACTCGGTCGTCTGCTTCAACTTCCGCGGCGACCGCGCCATCGAGATCTCGCGCGCGTTCGAGGACGACGGCCTGACCGCGTTCGACCGCGGCCGCCGGCCCGACGTCCTCTACGCCGGCATGATGCAGTACGACGGCGATACTCACGTGCCGAAGCGCTTCCTGGTCGCGCCGCCCGCCATCGATCGGACCATGGGTCTGTACCTGGCCCGCGCCGGCGTGACGCAGCTCGCCATCTCGGAGACCCAGAAGTACGGCCACGTCACCTACTTCTGGAACGGCAACCGCAGCGGCAAGATCGACGATCGCCTGGAGACCTACGTCGAGATCCCCTCGGACCGGGTCACCTTCGACGAGCGGCCGTGGATGAAGGCGGCCGAGATCACGGATCGGCTGCTGGTCGAGCTGGCCAGCGGCCGCCACCGGTTCGCCCGGGTCAACTACGCCAACGGCGACATGGTCGGCCACACCGGCAACTTCGACGCGACCCGCATCGCGGTCGAGGTCATCGACCTGCAGCTGACCCGGCTGGCCGCCGAGCTGGACCGCCTGGGCGGGATCTTGCTCATCACCGCCGACCACGGCAACGCCGACGAGATGTTCCAGCGCGGCAAGGGCGGCGAGGTCCTGCGCGACAGCGCGAGCGGAAGACCTGTGGTAAAGACGAGCCACACCCTCAACCCCGTGCCGTTCATCATTCACGACCCCCGCCGTGGGGACCTCTACGAGATCGACCCGCAGCGGGCCGACGGCGCCGGCATCGCCAGCGTCACCGCCACCTGCATGGAGCTCCTCGGGTTCGAGCCGCCCGAGGACTATGCGCGGTCGCTCTTGCGATTCCGCTGAGGGAGCCATGAAGGGAAGCGCCATCATCGCCGCGACCGCCGCCGTTCTGGCCGGCCTGCTGGTGTTCGTGTTCGTCCAGTTCCAGCACGGCGGCGAGGGGAGCGGGGTCAAGGTGGGGCTGGGCCGGGCCGAGGCGGCGTGCAACGAGGACACGCCGCGCTGTCTGCCCAAGATCACCTTCACCGACCGGGCGGGCACGCCGTGGCCGCCGGAGACGCTGGCCAACAAGGTGGTGGTGGTGAACGTCTGGGCGACCTGGTGCCGCCCGTGCGCGATGGAGATCCCCGATCTGGTCGACGTGTACAAGCGCTACAAGGACCGCGGCGTGGTCCTGCTCGGCCTCATGACCGATGACGTCAGCGACGAGGAGCTGGCCGCGTTCCGCAGCCAGTACGGCATCAACTATCCGATCGTCCAGATGGACGAGAGCCTGTCGCGCGCGTTCGACTACCCGCAGGCGCTGCCGACCACGTTCATCTACGACCGCCGCGGCCACATGACGTACGGGCGGCCCGGGATGATCAGCGCCGAGATGCTCGAGTCGACGCTCGATGAGCTGCTGGCCGGGTCGGCCGCCGGCTCGCGCTGACCGGCCCGGTCAGAGCAGCGCGCCGATCTCCTCCGCCGCCGGGAACAGGCCGAACAGGCCGCCGGTGTGGAGGAAGACCACGCGCTCGCCGAAGCGGTCGCGGTCGCGGGCCAGCTCCGTGACCAGCGCGTAGAAGGCCTTGCCGGTGTAGACCGGGTCGAGGACCAGGCCCTCGGCGCGGCCGAGCGCGAGCAGCTCGGCCAGCTCCTCCGGGCGCGAGCGGGCGTAGCCGAGCCCGACGTAGCCGTCCACGATGTCGATGTCCTGGTCGCGGATGGCCAGGCCGGCGGCGGGCGCGGCCGCGGCGAAGTCGCGGCAGATGCGGCCGATCGCGCGCACGAAGTAGTCGCGGTCGTCGCACACGTTGACCCCGGCCACCCGGATGCCGCGCTCGCCCCAGCCGCACAGGGCCGCGCCGGCGACGAGGCCGGCGCCGGTCCCGCCCGAGCCGCAGGCATAGAGGAGGGTGGTCGAGCGCGCCGGCAGCGCGGACAGCTCCGGGTCGAGCTCCTCGACGACGGCGCGCACGTAGCCCCACGAGCCGAGCGCGCTGGAGCCGCCCTCGGGGACCACGTACGGGCGGCGGCCGGCGCGGGTCAGCTCGGCGGCGATCTCCGCCATGAGCTCGTCGCGCCGGGCCCAGTCCGCCATCGAGATCCACCGGATGTCGGCGCCGGCCACGCGGTCGAGGAGGATGTTGCCGGTCGGCGGGGGAGGGCGGGCCGGGTCGGCGGTGCGCAGGACCAGGAGCGGGCGCATGCCGAGGCGCGCGCTGGCCAGCGCGGTGGCGCGGGCGTGGTTCGACTGCTGGCCGCCGCAGGTGATGACGGTGTCGGCGCGGCGGGCCCGGGCCTCGGCGAGCAAGAACTCGAGCTTGCGAATCTTGTTGCCGGACAGCTCGGCGCCGGTCAGGTCGTCGCGCTTGACCAGCACCTCGACGCCGAGGCGCTGGCTGGTCCGCTCCAGCCGCTCGAGCGGGGTGGGCAGGCGGGCGATAGGGATGCGGTCGGGATAGGCGAGGGGGACGGGGAGGGGCATGGGGGCCGGGCGAGTATGCGTCCGGTCGTTGCCGGGTGGTCGTGCCCGCGCGCGATCGGCGGCTGGCGCGGCGCGGCATGGGAGCCGTCTGTCCCCCGCCGCGGGGCGGCCGGCGCGCCGCGAGGCAAGCGCCGCGGGCGTCGAATTTTCGACCTCTCCGGGAGTGCTGAAATCGACTCAATCGCACGACATCATTCAGTGAATACAACATCCTACCCCACCGAACTTGACGCTCTCGGAGCGTTCGGGAAGACTCCGTTCCCGTGAGTATCAGACGACTCGCAAGCCTCGGTGGCGACATGGGTCTGGCGCCGATCGTCGTGGCGCTCCTGGCCTTCAGCCTGGCGCTCATCTCGTACTTCAACTGAGGGAGCGCCGGCCCCGCTCGTGACCGGGGGCACGCGGAACGGCAAGCTCTCGGGTGAGGCGGTCAGCGGCCGGTGACCGGGCCGACCTCGACCAGGACGCGCGCCGCGGCATCGAGCAGCGGCAGGGCGAGGAGGGCGCCCGTGCCCTCGCCGTGGGCGAGCCCCAGATCGAACAGCGGCTCCAGCTCCAGGGCGCGCAGCGCGCGGCGGTACCCGGGCCGGGCGCCGCCGTGCGATGCGATGAGGTAGCCGGCGGCGGCCGGCGCGAGGCGGACCGCGACCAGCGCGGAGGCCCAGGTGCCGCCGTCGTCGAGCACGACCGGGACGTTGACCGAGGCCGCGGCGAGGATGACGCCGACCTGGACGGCGACCTCGAGGCCGCCGAACGCGGCCAGGGCGCGCATCGCGGCGGCGCCGTCGGCGGAGAGGGCCGGCGACCCGCCCGGTGATGGGTCGGGCGACGCGCCGGGCGACGCGCCGGGCGACGCGGATGTCGAGGCGACCGCAGCCGGGTTGGCGGCCAGCGCGTCGGCGATGACCTGGATATCGGCCGGGTCCGAGGCGATCTCGGCCGGGCTCGCGCCGGTCAGCGCCGCGATCAGCGCGCCGGCGGCCACCTCGCCGCCGGGGCCGACCTGGCCGAGCGCCAGCACGTCCAGGCCCGCGTCGGCCAGGGCCATCGCGAGGGCGATGCCGGTCTCGACCGCGTGGCGGGCGGTCTCCTCGCTCATGGCCGGCCCCATGGTGATCGAGTCGGTGCCGTCGGCCAGGCGGAAGCCCATCACCCCGCGCCCGAGGTCGAGGCCCTCGCCGCCGCGAACCCCGGCGTCGACCAGCACCAGGTGGGCATCGGCGGTGCGCGCCGCGGCCGAGACCGCGGCCTCGCCGGCGGCGATGAGGCGGAGCGCGGAGGCGGCCGGCCCGTCCACTCCGAGATCGATCCCGGGCCACGCCACCCCGTGATCGGCGGCGCACACCAGCGCGGTGCGGCGGGCGAGAGTGGGGCGCGGCGTGTGGCGCGCGCCGGCCAGCCGCGCGGCCACCGCGCTCAGCTTGCCCAGGTTCTCGCCGGTGGGCAGCCGGCGCTCGAGCCGGTCGCGCGCGGCCGCGGCCATGGCCTGGCTGGCCGGGAGGATCGACGACAGGACGTGGTCGAGGAGCAAGACCACAGTCGTACCCTGTTTCGCCCCGCGTGCCATATACAGGACTCGAACCGAAGCGAGGAAACGATCATGACGAAGCACATCCCCGACGGCTTTCACACGGTCACCCCCCACCTCACCATCCGCGAGTGCGAGAAGGCGCTCGCGTTCTACGAGAAGGCGTTCGGCGCCGAGGTCGTCGAGCGGTCGCCCGGCCCCGGCGGCAAGCTCATGCACGCGACGATCAAGATCGGCGACTCGATGATCATGATGGCCGACGAGTTCCCCGAGATGGGCCCGGGGCCGTCGCAGTCGCCGTCCGCGCTGGGCGGGACCACGGCCGTGCTCAACATCTACTGCCCCGACGTGGACGCCTGGTACGCGCGGGCGCTGGCGGCGGGGGCGGAGTCGATCATGGCGCCGGCCGACATGTTCTGGGGCGACCGCTACGCCATGGCGCGCGATCCGTTCGGCCACTCGTGGGCGATGGCGATGCGGGTCGAGGATCTGACCCTGGCCGAGCGAAACGAGCGCGCGAAGAAGGCGATGGGCGGGCCCGCACCGACGTAGCCGCGCGGCGAGGCGACCGGCCCGGGGAGCCCGGTGCACTGGTCTAGCTTGCGCCGGGTGGCGACCAGGGCGAAGCTCGTGCCGTGCCCGACCGGCGCCAGGCGCTCGCGATGCTCGCCGGAGCGCTGGGCCTCACCGCGGCCGGGCTCGGCACCTGTCGCGGCCTCGAGGGCTGCGACCGGCGCACCGGCCCCGAGTTCGAGAACGAGACCGCCTCGTGGCTGCGGGCGATCCGGGCGCGAGCCGGCAGCGGCATGTGGCTGGTGGTCCGCGGCTATCACGTCGGCGACGACATCATCGCGATCGCCAGCAACTCGCCGCTGTCCCACGCCTGCGTGCTCGATCTGGAGCGCGAGCAGGTGATCGAGGCGCTGGGCGTCGGCGTGGTGGCGACGCCGCTGGCCGAGTTCCTGCGCCACAGCCACCGCCTGCTCATCATCCGCCCGGACGGCTGGACCCGCGCGAAGGGGGCCGAGGCGCTCGAGAAGGCTCGCTCGGTCATCGGCAAGGGCTACGACTTCCTCGGGATCATCGGCGCGCCGTCGGACAGCCGGTTCTACTGCTCGGAGCTGGCGCTGTGGTCGATGGGCTTCGAGGTCGACCTCATGGGGCCTCACCACGTCTTTCACCCGAAGAACCTGGGCGAGCGAGGTGAGGTCCTGTTCGACTCGCGCGCCCGGGACGGCGAGCCGGACTTCGCCTGATCGGCTCTACGCGCGCGGTCAGTCGCGCATGAGGAGAAACTCGTGCACGACGCCGTCGGGCGTCCGGTAGAGCAGCGCCTTCACCGTGCGCTCCGCGAAGGTGAAGCGCAGCGTGGTCACCTCCATGCCGCCGCGCGCCCTGGTCTCGGCTGCCTCGACCGCGCTCGGCTCACCGAGGGCGCGCAGGGCCGGCGCCGCCCGGGCCAGGCCGCTGTCCTCGAAGTAGTCGACCAGCTCGGGCGCGGCCATGGCGCGGTCGATCGTCCCGCGCTGCATCTGGTGGAGGAGATCGAGGGCGACCTGGGTCGCGGGCGGGCCCTTCACCGTCGGGACGTGGGTCGACGGGCCGACCACCAGGGACACCAGCTGCTGGTGCAGGTCGCCCGGGCTGCCCCCCTCGGTGTTGACCAGGAAGATCACGGCGGAGCGCGTGCGCGGGATGACCGTGTTGTAGCCGAGGAAGCCGGCCACCGCGCCGGAGTGGGACAGCACCGTCTCGCCGCCCACGCGGCGGACCCCGAGGCCGCAGCCGTAGTCGGTGCTGCGCCCGCTGGCGAGGGTCCGGGCGGTGGTGAGGCGGCGGAGCGAGCGGCGCGACAGCAGCTTGCCGCCGGCCAGGGCCAGGTCCCAGCGGGCCAGGTCGCTGGCGCTGGCGTACATGCCGCCGGCGGCGTGCAGCCAGTCCCTGGCCTCGGGCGCGATCGGGCGGGGCGCGCCGAGCGCGAAGCTGACGTGCCCGGCCGCGACCCCGGGCGTGCCCGGGACCGGCTCGAACGAGGCGTGGGTCATGCCGAGCGGGCCGAACACGCGCCGGCGCAGGAGCTCGGGCAGCGGCTGCCCGCTCACCCTCTCGACCACCCGGCCCAGCACCACGAAGCCGGTGTTGCTGTACGAGAAGCGCGTCCGCGGCTCGAACTCGAGCGGCACCGTCGCGTAGCGCTGGATGATCTGGTCCGGCTCGATCGGCTGGCGCATGCGGCGGTCGACGTAGTCGAGCGGATAGAAGTCGGGGTAGCCGGACATGTGCGCGCCGAGGTCGTCGAGCGTGATGTCGCCGGCGCGGGTCAGCTTCGGGTAGTGGGCCGCGACCTTGTCGTCGAGGGACAGCTTGCGGTCGTCGGCCAGGAGGAGCGCGGCGGTGCACACGAACTGCTTGGTGATCGAGCCGATGCCGAACGCGGTGTCCGGCGTGACCGGCTCGCCGGAGGCGAGCGAGGCCAGCCCGTAGCCGCGGGCCAGGGCGATCTTGCCGTCGCGCACGATCACCAGCGACGCGCCGACCAGCTCGCGCCGCTTCACCTGCGCCGCCACGTAGGCGTCGATCGCCGCGGCGTCGAACAGGGTCGGCAGCGCGGGGCCGGGCGGGTCGGTGGGCGGGGCGGCGGACGGGGCGGCGGACGGCGGGGAGGGCGAGGACGCCGCGCTGGTCGGCGAGGACGCTGCCGCGGACGGCGACGGCGTCGACGCCGCCGACGGTGACGAGGCGGGGCCGGCCCCGCCACCGGCGCATCCGTGCAGGCCGAGCGAGGCGACCAGACCGAGCCAGACGAGGAGGGGGGAGGGCAGGCGCATGGGCGACTCCAGTCGATCGATCGGCGGCGAGTGGATCAGTGCTGCGACATGCACACGAAGCACGGGGTTCGCCCGTCGCACGAGGCGGGCGCGGACCCGGCCGGGGCGGCGTTGCACACGCCGAGGCGCGACTCGTCGAGCCGGCACACGTCGCCCATCCGCTTGCACACGGTCACCGGATCCGTCGGTGTGCCGGCCGGCTCGCGCTCGGCCGACGACCCAGCCGGCGACTTGCAGCCGAGGCTCGGGACCACCAGGACACAGGCGATGACGGCCGCGCGGAGGCTCCGGACCATCGCTCCACGCTCCTCCGCGCGCTGCGCGCTGTCAACCCCGCGCACCGATCGGGGATCCCGGCGTAACGCCGCGCGGGTCAGGCGCTCTACCGGTCTCGCCACGGACGCTGCGGGGATCCGCGCGACCGGCGGTGCGCGCCCATTCACAAGGAGAGTGAACATGACCCTTCGATCGCGTTCGAGCATCTATCTGGCCCTCTGCCTCGCCTCGGCCTTTGCGGTCGCCGCCTGTGCGGTCGACGTCGACCAGCCGGACGACGAGCTCACCACCGCGGAGTCGTCGACCAGGGGCTCGGGGGCCCCGGTGAAGCTCACCGACCGGAACGGCCGCCCGATCACGTACGAGTCGCGCAACACGCAGGAGAAGCAGACCATCGATCACGGCGTCGACTCGTTCGTGGACCGGAACGGCGGCCGCGAGCCGCTCGGCTGCATGCTCGAGACTCCGTTCTCGATCAGCTGCTGGGGCTTCGGCTTCATGTGCGCCGCGTGGATCGACGAGGACGGCGCCGGCTCGCAGTGCTGGAGGTGCGAGGTCGCCGACTGCGAGTAGACGACGGCTGGCGGCCAGCCGCTCGATGACCGGCGGCCAGCGCGGTGCGGTATGGTCGGCGCCGATGCCGCCGCTCGACTTCGCCCGCGCGCCCGACGACCGCTTCGCCGACCTGCCGGCATGGCCCTACGCGCCCCGCCACGCCGAGCTGGCCGGCTTCGACGGCCTGCGCATGCACCACGTGGACGAGGGGCCGCGCGGCGGCGACGTCATCCTGTGCCTGCACGGCCAGCCGACCTGGTCCTATCTCTACCGCAAGATGATCCCGGTCTTCGTCGAGTCGGGCGCGCGCGTGGTCGCGCCCGACTTCTTCGGCTTCGGCCGCTCCGACAAGCCGACCGACGACGCGGTCTACACCTGGGACTTCCACCGGGCCAGCCTGATCGCGTTCATCGAGCGGCTCGGCCTCGGCCGCTTCACCCTGGTCTGCCAGGACTGGGGCGGGCTGCTCGGCTTGACCCTGCCGCTCGACATGCCGGACGCGATCGAGCGGCTCGTGGTCATGAACACCACCCTCGCCGTCGGTGAGCCGCCCGGGCCCGGCTTTCTGGCCTGGCGTCAGTTCGTCGCCGGCCAGCCCGACTTCGACGTCGGCGAGCTCATGCGCCGTGCCGTGCCCGGGCTGTCCGACGGCGAGGTCGAGGCCTACCGCGCGCCGTTCCCCGACCGGGCTCACCGCGCCGGCGTGCGCCGGTTCCCGATGCTGGTGCCAGTCGCGCCGGACATGCCCGGCGCGGAGACCTCGCGCCGCGCCGCCGCCTGGTGGAAGGAGAGCTGGCGCGGGCCCAGCTTCATGGCGATCGGCGTGCAGGACCCGGTGCTCGGCATGCTGGCCATGGAGCGCCTGCGCGCGACCATCCGCGGCTGTCCGGCGCCGCTCGTGCTCGAGCATGCCGGGCACTTCGTGCAGGAGGCGGGCGACCAGGTCGCGCGCGCCGCCCTGGACCACTTCGCGCGTTGAAGCCCTGGATCGAGATCGCGCGCGCGCCGGCCGCGGGCGGCGGGACCCTGACCCTGCGCCGCCGCGATCAGGAGCTCGTCATCGAGGTCGACGGCGAGCTCCTCATGTCGAGCCGGCGGCACGGCTCCGAGGAGCACCTGGCCCGGGTCGGCTGCGCTCGGCTCGGGCCGGCGCCGCGCGTGCTGGTCGGCGGGCTCGGGATGGGCTTCACCCTGCGCGCCGCGCTCGATCTGCTGCCGGCCGGCGGCGAGGCGGTCGTCGTCGAGCTGGTGGCGGAGGTGGTCGACTGGAACCGCACCACGCTCGCCCACCTGGCCGGCGACCCGCTGGCCGATCCGCGCCTGCGGGTCCGGGTCGGCGACGTGGCCGACGCGATCGCCGGGGCCCGCGAGCTCGACGCGATCCTCCTCGACGTCGACAACAGCCCGCACGCGCTGACCCAGCCGGCCAACCACGCGCTGTACGGTCCGGCCGGGCTGGCCGCGGCGGCGCGGGCGCTGAGGACCGGCGGCTGCCTGGCGATCTGGTCGGCGGTGAAGGCGCCGGACCTGGTCGGGCGCATGCGCCGGGCCGGCTTCACCGTCGAGGCGCACGATGTGCGGGCCGTGCGCCGCGCCGGCAGCCTGCACACCATC
This sequence comes from Kofleriaceae bacterium, assembly GCA_035489015.1. Lineage (GTDB taxonomy): Bacteria > Myxococcota_A > Polyangia > Haliangiales > Haliangiaceae > DATFRY01. The sequence continues at coordinate 12,886 of DATHKR010000326.1, forward strand.
TATGCCGGTCGCACGGGTGACGGGGCCGCGGGCCGGCGCTCGGACCGATCCTCCGGCCGATCCTCCGGCCGATCCGCCGTCGGAGGCGCGCTCCCGCGCAAGTGATCGCGCCCGGCGCAGACAGACACCGCCCGGTGCCTTATCCTCCCGGCCATGGGCATCGAAGTCAGCGGCAAGCTCCACACCATCTTCGAGACGAAGCAGGTGACCGACAGGTTCCAGAAGCGCGAGTTCGTCGTCGAGATGACCGACAACCCGAAGTATCCGCAGGTCGTGCTGTTCCAGCTGACCGGCGACCGCTGCGCGCTGCTCGACCGGCTGCGGGTCGGCGAGGAGGTCCGCGTCGAGTTCAGCCTGCGCGGCCGCGAGTGGCGCAGCCCGCAGGGCGAGGTGAAGTACTTCAACAGCCTCGACGTGTGGTCGGTCGAGCCGCTCCGCACCGGACGGCGCGACGATCCGCCGCCGCTCGGCGATGACGACCGCCCGCCGGTGTCCGACGACACGCGGCCGGAGCTGGACGACATCCCGTTCTGATCGGCGCGCCCGACCTCATGGATTCACCTGACATCTGGCCGGGCTCGCCCCTGCCGCTCGGCGCGACCTTCGACGGCAACGGCGTCAACTTCGCGGTCTACTCGCGCGACGGCGCCTCGGTCGAGATCTGCCTGTACGCGCCCGACGAGCCCTCGCGCGAGATCGCGCGCTTCGCCCTGCCCGAGCAGACCAACCAGGTCTTCCACGGCTACCTGCCCGGGCTGCAGCCGGGCGCGCTCTACGGCCTCCGGGTGGACGGCCCGTACGAGCCGGCCGAGGGGCTGCGCTTCAACCGCAACAAGCTGCTGGTCGATCCGTACGCGCGCGCGCTGGTCGGCGAGACCGACTGGTCGAAGCACGTCTTCGGCTACCCGCTGGGCGACGCGGGCGGCGATCTGGTGCGCGACGACAGCGACAGCGCGCCCGGCTGCCCGCGCGGGGTGGTCATGGCCGGTGGCTTCGACTGGGGCGACGATCGGCGGCTCGACACGCCGTGGCGGCGGACGATCATCTACGAGGCGCACGTGCGCGGGCTGACCATGCGCCACCCGGAGGTGCCGCCCGAGCTGCGCGGCACCTACGCCGGGCTGGCCACGCCGCCGGTCATCGATCACCTGAAGCGCCTGGGCGTCACCGCGATCGAGCTGCTGCCGGTTCACGAGTCGGCCGACGACTCGTTCCTGACCGATCGCGGGCTGCGCAACTACTGGGGCTACAACACGCTCGGGTTCTTCGCGCCGGAGCAGCGCTACTCGAGCGACCGCCGCCCGGGCGGGGCGGTGCGCGAGTTCCGCGAGATGGTGCGCGCGCTGCACAAGGCCGGGATCGAGGTCATCCTCGACGTGGTCTACAACCACACCTGCGAGGGCAACCACCTGGGCCCGACCCTGTCGTGGAAGGGGATCGACAACCGCTCGTACTACTGGCTCATGCCGGGGGACCGGCGCCACTACCTCGAATTCACCGGAACCGGCAACAGCCTCCGCTTCGACAGCCCGCCGGTCACGCAGATGGTGGCCGACTCGCTCCGCTACTGGGTCACCGAGATGCACGTGGACGGGTTCCGCTTCGACCTGGCCACCGTGCTCGGGCGCGCCGGCGACGGCAGCTACCGGTCGGACGCGCCCTTCTTCCAGATCGTTCTACAAGATCCGGTGCTGTCGCGGGTCAAGCTCATCGCCGAGCCGTGGGACACCGGCATGGGTGGCTACCAGCTCGGGCACTTTCCCGGCCCGGTCCGCGAGTGGAATGGCAAGTACCGCGACGCCATCCGCCGGCTGTGGCGCGGCGACGAGGAGCAGGCCGGCGAGGTCGGCTATCGCCTGAGCGGCTCGGCCGACCTCTACGAGTGGAGCGAGCGGCGCATCCACGCCAGCATCAACTTCATCACCTGCCACGACGGCTTCACCCTGCACGACCTGGTCACCTACAGCCACAAGCACAACGAGGCCAACGGCGAGCGCAACCGCGACGGCGCCGACGACAACGCCTCGTGGAACTGCGGGGTCGAGGGGGAGACCGACGATCCGGACATCATCGCGCTGCGCGAGCGGCAGAAGCGCAACCTGCTGGCCACGCTGCTCCTGTCCCAGGGCGTGCCGATGCTGTGCGCCGGCGACGAGATGGGTCACACCCAGAGCGGCAACAACAACGCCTACTGCCAGGACAACGAGATCTCCTGGCTGAGCTGGGAGCTTGACGACCGGCGGCGCGCGCTGCTCGAGTTCACCCGCCGCCTGATCCAGCTGCGAAGCGAGCAGCCGGTCCTCCAGCGCCGGCGCCACTTCCGCGGCGAGCACCTGTGGGATTCGCGCTGGAAGGATCTGGCCTGGTTCCGGCCCGACGGCAGCGAGATGGAGGGGTCAGACTGGGAGTCGCCGCACATCAAGACGCTGGGGTTCGTGCTGGGCGGCGACGCGATCCCGACCCCCGACGAGCGCGGCCAGCGGATCCGCGGCGACGCGCTGTTCGTGCTGCTGAACGCGCATGACCAGCCGCTCGACTACGTCTTCCCGGGCGAGGAGTGGGGGGCCGAGTGGAGCCTCGCGTTCGACACGTCGAGCCCGGTGGCGAGCGGGACGGTCGCGGGCGCGGGCTCCAGCTTCCGGCTGAACGGTAGATCGGTCGCCGTGTTCCTCCACCGGATGGCCGGCTGATCGAGCGTTCTCGCGATTTCGGAGTGCCGCCGCGCCCGGCCTTCGGTTAAGTCGACCGGGTGAGATCGGCACCGATCGAATCCGCCGCGCTGCCTCCCGGGCTGGTGCCGCTCTCCGGCGGGAGCTGGCACGCCTCGGTGTGGGCCCCGCGCGCGGCGGAGGTGTCGCTCCACATCCTGTCGCCCGACCGGGTGGTGCCGCTCGAGCGCGGCGCCGACGGGGTGCACCGCGCGGTGCTCGGCGCGCGCGACGGGATGGCGGCGGGGACTCGCTACCGGTTCCGGCTGACCGGCGCCGACGCCGGCGCCGGCGCCGACATGGAGCTGGCCGACCCGGCGTCGCGCCACCAGCCGGACGGGGTGATGGGCCCGTCGGCCGCGTTCGACCCGAGCTTCGCGTGGACCGACGCCGGCTACCGGCCACCGCCGCTCGAGAGCATGGTGATCTACGAGCTGCACATCGGCACGTTCACCGCCGCCGGGACGTTCGACGCGGCGATCGCGCGGCTCGATCGATTGATCGACCTCGGCGTGAACGCGATCGAGATCATGCCGGTGTCCGAGTTCCCGGGCGGGCGCAACTGGGGTTATGACGGCGTGTTCCCGTGGGCGGTCCAGTCGACCTACGGCGGGCCGGCCGGCCTCATGCGCCTGGTCGACGCCTGTCACCAGCGCGGGCTCGCCGCGCTGCTCGATGTGGTCTACAACCACCTGGGGCCGGAGGGGAACTGGCTGCCCTCGTTCGGGCCCTACCTCAGCGATCGCCACCGGACCTGGTGGGGCTCGGCGCTCAACTTCGACGGGCCGGACTCCGACGAGGTGCGCCGCTACTTCGTCGAGTCGGCCCGCTACTTCGCGCGCGACCTGCACCTGGACGGCTTCCGGCTCGACGCGGTCCACGCGATCGTCGACACCTCGGCGCGGCCGTTCCTGGTCGAGCTGAGCTCGTCCTTGCAAGAGCTCGGCGCCGAGCTGGGCCGGCCGATCCTGACCATGGCGGAGAGCGACCTCAACGACGCGCGCCTGGTCGCGCCGTGGGAGCGCGGCGGCATGGGCATGGACGCGCAGTGGGCCGACGACTTCCACCACGCGGTGCACACGCTCCTCACCGGCGAGGCGAGCGGCTACTACGCCGACTACGGGTCGCTGCGCCACCTGGCCCGCGTGCTGTCGTCCGGCTGGGCCTACAGCGGTGATTACTCGCGGGTGCGCCGCCGGCGGCACGGCAACCCGACCGGCTCGGCGCCGGGCCGGTCGTTCGTGGTGTTCACCCAGAACCACGATCAGATCGGCAACCGCGCGCGCGGCGATCGGCTGAGCGAGACGGTGTCGCCGGCCGAGGACCGGCTGGCGGCGGCGCTCCTTTGCTGCGCGCCGTTCGTGCCGCTCCTGTTCATGGGCCAGGAGGTGGGCGAGCGGGCGCCGTTCCAGTACTTCACCAGCCACGAGGACCCCGGCCTCATCGAGGCGGTGCGGCGCGGGCGGATCGCCGAGTTCGCCGCGTTCGGCTGGCGGGCCGAGGACGTGCCGGATCCGCACGACCCGGCCACGTTCGCGCGGTCGAAGGTGAGCGAGGAGATCGCGGCCGGGGCGGCGGCGGGGATGTTCGAGCTCTACCGCGAGCTCCTCCGGCTGCGCCGCGAGCTGCCCGCGCTGCGCCGGCTCGACCGCGAGCGGGTCGACGTGAGCTGCCTCGAGCACGAGGGGCTGCTGATGCTGCTCCGCTGGACCGAGGACGGGCCGGCTCGCGCGCACCAGCAGGTGCTGCTGGTGGCCAGCTTCGCGCGCGAGCAGCGCGAGGTGGGCGTGCCGATCGGGCGATGGCGGGTGGCGCTGGACACCGCGGACCCGCGCTGGACGGGCGTGGCCACGGCCGGGGCGGTGACCCCGGCCGACGACCGCTGGATCGAGGGCGAGCGCGGGCGCGTGCGGGTGGCGGCGCGCTCGGCGGTGCTGCTGGTCTGCGACGGGGCGAGCGAGGCGTGAGCGACGCCCGCATGATCGGCGGCCCGGCCTCGGCGACCTATCGCCTCCAGCTCGGGTCCGGCTTCCGCCTGGCCGACGCGCTGGCCGCGGTGCCGTACCTCGACTCGCTCGGGGTCGGCGCGCTGTACCTGTCGCCGATCACCGCGGCGACCGCCGGCAGCACCCACGGCTACGACGTGTGCGATCCGACCGCGATCAACCCGGAGCTGGGCGACGAGGACGATCTGCGCGCCCTGTCCGCCGCGCTGGCCGCGCGCGGCATGGGGCTCCTCATCGACATCGTGCCCAACCACATGGCCGCGACCACGGCCAACCGGTGGTGGCGCAACCTGCTGGCCGACGGGCCCGACTCGCCGGACGCGCCGGTGTTCGACATCGACTGGCGGCCGACCGGCGCGACCGGGCGCGGCCAGGTGCTGCTGCCGGTGCTGGGCGCCTACTACGGAGAGGTGCTGGCCCGCGGCGAGATCCGCCTCGCGCTCGAGGACGACGAGCCGGTGGTCGCGTACCACGACCGGCGCTTCCCGCTGGCGGTGCACTCGTGGCCGGCGCCCCTCGAGGCGATCGCGGCGAGGGCGGACCACGGCGGGGGCGCGTGGGCGGGCGCGATCGCGTCGCTCGCCGGCGAGATCCGCGCGGCGCGGGCCGAGCCGGCCGGGGCCGACGCGGCCGGGACCGACGCGCCGCGATTTCTCGACCCGCGCGCCGCGGCCGGGCTGCGCGGGCGCCTGGCCGGCATCCTCACCGCCCACCCGGGCGCGCGCGAGGCGGTGGCCGCGGCGCTCGAGGCGGAGCGCGATCCGGACCGGCTGCACGCGCTGCTCGAGCAGCAGGCCTATCGCCTGGCCTACTGGCGCATCGCGAACGAACGGATCAACTACCGCCGCTTCTTCGACGTGGCGGACCTGGTCGGGGTGCGGGTCGGCGACACCGAGGTGTTCGCCCGGGTCCACGAGCTCGCGCTTCGCCTGGTCCGCGAGGGGCTGGTCAGCGGCCTCCGCATCGATCACATCGACGGCCTGTGGGATCCGCACGCGTACCTCGAGCGCCTGCAGGTGGCGGCGCGCGGCGATGGGGTCGGCCAGGGCGAGCGCGTGTGGATCGTGGTCGAGAAGATCCTCAGCGGCGACGAGCAGCTGCCCGGCGAATGGCCGGTGGCGGGCACGACCGGCTACGAGTTCGGCCGCGCGGTGACCTCGGCGCTGCTCGACCCGGTCGGGCTGGCCGCGCTCGACGACCTCTATCACCGCTTCATCGGCCGGCCGGAGCGGTTCGCCGATCTCCTCCACCGCCAGAAGCTGCGCGTGCTCGACGAGCTGTTCGCCGGCGAGATCGCGCAGCGCAGCGCGGAGCTCAACCGCCTGGCCGAGCTCGACCGCAGCGCGCGCGATCTGTCGCACCGCCAGCTGGGCGAGGCGCTGGCGGAGGTGACCGCGGCGTTCTCCGCCTACCGGACCTACGCCCGCGATCTCGTCCAGCGCCCGGCCGACCGCGCGCGCATCGAGCACGCGGTGGCCGAGGCGGCCCGGCGACGGCCGGAGCTGGACGCCGACGCGCTCGCCATGGTGCGGCGGGTGCTCCTGTTCGAGCTCGGCGGTCCGGCCGAGCGCGACCCCGAGCGCGACCGCGCCTGGCTCGACCTGGTGCTGAAGTGGCAGCAGCTGACCGGGCCGCTCATGGCCAAGGGCCAGGAGGACACCGCGCTCTACCAGTACAACCGGCTCCTGTCGCTCAACATGGTCGGTGGCGAGCCGGATCCGCCGCGCGATCAGGTGGGCGCGGCCGGCTTCCACCGCCACGCGCGAGCCCAGGTCGACCGCTGGTGGGGCGGGCTGACCGCGACCTCGACCCACGACTCCAAGCGAAGCGAGGACGTGCGCGGCCGCCTCAACGTCCTGGCCGACGCCCACGACGCCTGGCAGCGCGCGCTGTGGCGCTGGCACCGGATGAACGCGCCGCACCGGCGCCAGGTGAACGGGCACGTCGCGCCGGACGCGAACGAGGAGCTGTTCCTGTACCAGACCCTGGTCGGAGCCTGGCCGCAGGATCCGGCCGATCGCCCTCGCTTCCGCGAGCGCCTGGCCCGCTACCTGGTCAAGGCCGCGCGCGAGGCCAAGGTCCACACCAGCTGGACCCGGGTGAACGAGGCCTACGAGCAGGCCCTGCTCGGCTTCGCCGACACGATCCTCGATCCGGCGCGCGCCCCCGACTTCGCCGCCGACCTCGAGCGCGTGGTCGAGCGAGTCGCCCTGCACGGCGCGGTCAACTCCCTGGCCCAGCTGGCCCTCAAGATCGCCGCCCCCGGCGTGCCCGACTTCTACCAGGGCACCGAGCTGTGGACGCTGACCCTGGTCGATCCCGACAACCGCGAGCCGGTCGACCTCGCCGCCCGCACCAGCCTCCTGGCCGACCTCGATCAGCGCGCCGCCGCCGAGCGAGCCGACCTGTGCGCGTCGCTGTGCCGGCGCTGGCAGAGTGGCGCGATCAAGCTCTACATCACCTCGCGAGGCCTGCGCGCCCGCCGCGAGCAGCCGGCCCTGTTCCTGCGAGGCTCCTACACCCCGCTCGACGGCGAGGGAGCCCGCGCCGACCACATCATCGCCTTTGCCCGCCACCTCGGCGACCACTGGCTGATCGCCGCGGTCCCGCGCCTGCCCGCCACCCTCGGCGCCGGCATGCCGCTCGGCCGCCGCACCTGGCGAGACACCGCGATCCGCCTGCCCGACGGCGCGCCGACCCGCTGGCGCGACGTCCTGTCCGGCGAGGTCGTCACCGCCGATCAGGGCGCGCTGGCGGCCGGCCAGGTCTTCCACCACCTGCCGGTCTCGCTCCTCCGCGCCGACACCGGCGCGGGCGACGAAGCCTGATCGGCGAGCTCATCGGGCAAGCCGTCGAGCGGCTCAGCGGGCGATCAGGGCGACCCGGCCACCGGACAGGGCGCAGCGGCCGTCGACCGGCTGTCCGACGGTGCGGAGGACCGAGCGCGGCTTGACCGACTCGCCGGTGAGCTCCAGGACGATCATGCGGCGCAGGAGGTCGTCGAGGTGCTGCACCGAGTAGCAGGGGATGTGCGGCTCGGCGTGGCTGTTGCCGATCCCGGAATCGTCGGTGAGGAAGAGGTAGCGCGCCTGGGTGAGCGCGGCGGTCACTCGAAAGAGGTACTCGGCCTCGTCGCCCACGCCGCTGGCGCCGATCGGATAGACGTGGACGCCGCGCCGGCGCAGGCGGTCGACGCCTTCCAGGTAGGCGGCGGCGCGATCGGTGTGCGGGGGAGCGTCCCCGATGAGGAACGCGACCCGCGTGACCTCGCCGGAGCGCCAGTCGAGCTGGTCGAGCGCGGTGATGCCCTGGTCGACCGCCTCCGGATAGTCGCCGCCGCCGCCGGCGTGCTGGGCCGAGAGGTCGCGACGGAATGCGTCGAGATCGCCGGTGAACGGGAAGACGCGGGTGACGTACTCGTCCCCCTCGTCGCGATAGACGACCAGGGAGAAGCGCAGCGACACGTCCGGCACACCGGCGCGGACGCTCTCGGCGATGCCGCGGATCTCCTCCTGGAGATACCCGATCTCGTCGCCCATGCTGCCGGTGGCGTCGACGAGGAGGGCCAGATCCAGCGCGCGGCGCGCGCTGGCGCCGGTGCCGGGCAGGACCACGGTCCAGGAGTCACCGCGGGGGGCCTGCAGCGTGACCGGCGGCGATCCCACCGCGGACCTCGCCGCGGTGACCGTGATCGCATCCCGGCCCTGCGGGCAGTCGTGGGCGGGAAAGAAGAGGAGGCGGCCGTCGGCGCCGGTGGGCGCGGAGAAGCAGATATCCTCACCGTGACGCACCGTGACGAGCGCGTGTCGCACGGGCGAGCCGCCCTCGCCGGTGACGCGAATGGTCACCCGGTCGTCGAGGGAGACCGCGGGCAGGTCGGGACGACCGCTGCGGACGGACGAGAGATAGCTGCGGAAGAAGCCATCGTTCAGGTTGTCGTCCCAGTCGCCCGCCGTGAGCTGCCCGGGAGCCCGACCCACTGCCTGCGACTCGCTCGCGTGCTCGGAGGCGATGCCGGCGGCCGCGGGTTCCTCGCCGACGGTGGACGTCGCCGCGGGGCGGGTCGCCGCGGCGCCGCCGGTGTCGGCGCTGCTCGACGCTGGGTCGGCCGCCGGGACCGGTGCCGCGGCCGCGGGCGCTTCGGCGACCCCGGTGGGGCTGGACGGCAGTGGGGACGCGCCGCGCTCGGACTTCGCGCAGGCGAGGGTGAGGGCAGACGCGATCGCGGCACAGCAGACCGACTTCGAAACGATTCTGGACATGGAGATCCTCCCGCGAGGCCAAACGCCCGTGTCCGACCGGCCGGTCTGCACTCAATTGTCAAAGATTGTCGTGCCCGTGATGCGGACCGACACGCGGAGGGCGGTGCCGCGCCCCGAGGGCTCGAACCGCTACCGGTAGGCGCCCGACCCGGGCGGCAGCCTGGCGCGCGCCCAGGCAGCGAGGTCGGGGTCGGGATCGGCGGCCGCGGCTCGCAGGACCTGGGGTGGATTCCAGTTGCGGCCGAGGAGCCACGTGTAGTGACCGCGGCGGACCTCGGCGTCGGGCTCGGCGCGGAGGCGGTCGAACAGGGCCTCGGGGCCGACGCGGTCAGGGAGGGCGGCGGCCAGCTCGGCCATCTGATCGAGGATGGACGTCAGCGCCTGGCTCTGGGATCCGGGCAGAGCGACCTCGAGCGATCGCGAGCCCGCGTCCACGGCGCCGCGGCGATCTCCGACGAGAGAGCCGAGCAGGCGGCGGACGTCGACGGTGAGCAGCGGGCGCCACAGGGCCTGGTCGCCGCCGAGGCGGACGTGGCTGTCGAAGGTGGGATCGCCGGTCGGGGTCGAGTCGCCGGTCGGCGTCGATCGGCGATCGGCGGGGGTGGCAGACAGGTCGGCGGGCCAGCGGTCGAGGGCGACTCGCACGACCGCGCCGGTCTGGACCAGGGCGACCCCGATCCTGGCGTTGCTCCAGCGGCCGGTCACCCGGTTCGTCTCGTAGGGATCGATCCGGTCGCCGGGGCGGGGCAGGGGCCAGTGCTGGACCTCGGTCATGCGCGCGCGCACGCGGTCGAAGCGGCGCTGCTTGCGGGCCAGATCGATCGCGATGAGGATGACGCAGGTGAAGATGGCGACGACGGCGATCGATGTGCCGCCGTGCATGCCCGCGGCTCGCCCGATCAGGCCGGCCGCGGCGAGCGCGATGGCGATGAGCCCGAGGGCGCCGCTCGGCGATGCAAACGACGGCGGGGTTCGCGGCCTGGCCGGACGGCTCCACCGCGCGGCCGAGACCATGAGGACCGCCAGCGCGGCGAACATGGCGATGACCGTGGCGCCGCGCCAGGCCAGGTCGTTGCCGCCGACCGGCGAGGGCTCGAAGATCAACAGGCTCGCGCCGGCCGCGATGGCGGTCACCCAAGCGGCGAACCAGTGCGCGCCGCGCCAGACCAGCGCGGTGGCCGGGTAGATCTCGGCGGCGAGGCGGAAGAGCCCGCCGACCGCCGCGCCGAACACGGTGCCGAGCGCGGCGCCGAACACGGCGGCCAGGAAGAGGACCAGCGGCGTCATCGTCCGGGCCTTCCCTCGCCGAAGCAGCTGACCGGTCCATCTCTCACGGGCGCGCCGCCGAGCGTATCACCCGGGCGAGCGCGGTCACACGGTCGGTGTCACAGCCCGGCGCGCTGCATCCGGTGGATGAGGCTGGGCTTGCCCAGGTGCTCGGCGTAGAGCGCCTGCAGCCGGACCGGGAAGTCGTTCAGCTGGCTGCGGGCGGAGAGGTCGCGGAGATCGACCAGGAGCGCGACGGCGTGGTCGTAGCTCTTGGACTGGCGGGTCGCGATCAGGGTGTCGACCTCGTCCCAGAGGATCGGCTCGCTGCCGGCGAGCTGCTCCAGGCGCTGGGCGCGCTCGGCGGCCGCCGCTTGCTCCCGGATCAGGCTCTCCCTGGCCGCCATCTCGGCCTGGATCTGGCTGCGCTCGGCGGCGGCCTGGCGGGCTCGATCGATCAGCTCGGCCGCGGTGCGCGGCCGCGCCGGGAGATCGCCGTCGCCGGCGCTGCGCTCGCGGCGGAGCCGCTGGATGACCTTGGTCGCCATCGTCGGGTCGTCGCTGACCAGCAGGCGCTCGAGGATCTCGTCCTTCTCGCCCTGGGCGAGGTCGGCCAGCCACGCGCGCACGTCCTTGGGTGGCGGGGTGTGCTCCTCGATCGGGCGACTGGCCCGGGCCGCCGCCGCGAGCAGGTCGGGGTCGAGGCGGAGGAACTCGACCAGGCGCTGATGCGCGCCGTCGAGCTGGGCCAGGCCGACCGGCACCGGCGGCTCGAGCGCGTCGTCGGCCAGCTCGCCGCTCTGCGCGCCCAGCAGCCAGCCGAGGTAGAGGCTGCGCAGATCACCGCGGGTCAGCGCGGCGCGGACCCCGATGAACGACGACAGCTTGCCCTCTCCCTTGAGCCCGGTGGTGTCGGCGCGGTCCGACAGGAACGAGAGGACGACGTGGCCGTTCTTCTCGCGCATCGCAAAGGCGCGGCCGGTGACGTGGCGACGCGCGTCGTCGGCATCGATCATGTGGGCGGGCAGGCGCAGCTTGATCGCGCGCTTGCCCCAGCTGGCCAGGTACAGGAACGCGTCGAAGTAGCGGTGCATCCACGCGTCCTCGTTGCCGCGGAAGTCGCTCCAGGAGTAGTCGTTGATGAAGCTGGTCGACGTGATGCGCGCGCGGGACGACTGTGCTCGCAGCGTCCTCATCTCTTTCTCGCCGAGCGCGCGATCGATCGCGCGGAACTCGTAGAACTGGTACTCGCTCATCGATTCCCCCCATCCTTCGATCCTCGCCCCAGGCCACCCGGCCGCCGCCCGCGTCGCCCTGCCCGGGAAGTCGGAGTACGGTACGCGCCATGAGCAGCGACGACGACGGCCCGGTCCGGCCGGAGCTGGCCGAGCTCCGCGCCCGCGTGGCCGCCACCCACGACGCGGCGCGACCCGACGCGGTCGCGCGCCGGCGCAAGACCGGCCAGCGCACCGCGCGCGAGAACATCGCCGATCTGGTCGACCCCGGATCGTTCATCGAGTACGGCGGCCTCGCGGTCGCCGCGCAGCGCGCGCGCCACTCGCTCGACGAGCTGGTCGCGCGCAGCCCGGCCGACGGCCTGGTGACCGGAATCGGCACGATCGGCGCCGAGGCATTCGGCCCCGAGCGCGCCCGCGCCATGGTCCTGGCTTACGACTACACCGTGTTCGCCGGCACCCAGGGCGGCATGAGCCACAAGAAGCTCGACCGCATGCTCGCGCTGGCCGCGGACCAGCGCCTGCCGGTGGTGCTGTTCGCCGAGGGCGGCGGCGGCCGGCCCAACGACACCGACATGCCGCTGGTGGCCGGCCTCGACACGCCCAGCTTCGCCGGCTTCGCGGCGCTGGGCGGGCTGGCGCCGCGCGTCGGCGTCGTGTCCGGGCGCTGCTTCGCCGGCAACGCCGCGCTGCTGGGGCTGTGCGACGTCATCATCGCCACCGAGGACAGCTCCATCGGCATGGGCGGGCCGGCGATGATCGAAGGGGGAGGGCTGGGCAGCTTTCGCCCCGAGGAGGTCGGGCCGATCGAGATGCAGTCGCGGAGCGGCGTGGTCGACATCCGCGTCGCCGACGAGGCCGAGGCGGTCGCCGCCGCCCGCAAGTACCTGGGCTACTTCCAGGGCCCGCTGGCGTCGTGGACCTGCGACGACCAGCGCGCGCTCCGCACCATGGTGCCGGCCGAGCGGCGGCGCGCCTTCAAGGTCCGCCCGATCATCGAGACGATCGCCGACGCCGGCACGGTGCTCGAGCTGCGCCGCGAGTTCGGGCTCGCCGCGGTCACCGCGCTGGTCCGGGTCGGTGGCCGCCCGCTCGGGGTCATCGCCAACAGCTCGCAGCACCTGGGCGGCGCGATCGACTCCGACGCATCGGACAAGATCGCCCGCTTCCTCGGCCTGTGCGATGCGTTCGGCCTCCCGGTCCTGTCGCTGTGCGACACGCCCGGCTTCATGGTCGGCCCCAGGGCGGAGGCGACCGGGCTGGTCCGCCACGCCTCGCGCCTTTTCGCCGCGGCGGCCAGCATGCGCGTCCCGACCTTCACCGTCGTCCTGCGGCGCGGCTACGGGCTCGGCGCCCAGGCGATGTCGGCCGGTCACTTCCACGCGCCGTTCTTCACCGTCAGCTGGCCGACCGGCGAGTTCGGCGCGATGGGCTTCGAGGGCGCGGCGCGCCTGGCCCTGCGCAAGGAGCTCGAGGCGCTGCCCGACGACGCCGCGCGCGAGCGGATGGTCCAGCAGGCGGTCGCGGTCCAGGTCGAGCGCGGCAAGGCGATCAGCATGGCCTCGTACCTCGAGATCGACGGCGTCATCGATCCGGCCGAGACACGCGAGTGGCTGGTGCGCGGCCTGCGGGCGGCGCGGCCGGCCGAGCGGCGCGAGCGGCGCTTCCTCGACACCTGGTGAGCGCATCGGTCAGGCGTCAGCCGACCCCGAGCCGAAAGTCCGCCCGGCGAGGTGCACTGCGAACACAGAGTCTCCGTCTCGGTACGGACTACCAGTCAACGCGAGCGACAGCTCCCGTGACCCGGTCCCCGGATACAGATTCATGGCCCCCCTTGCCTGTCCTCGCAGAACGAGGACAGCAACAAGGTTGAATCGGTTCGGGGGAGAAGTAAATGCTGTCAGTTCGAACAGCTGAGGGAGCGGAGCACATCGGCCAGCCCCGGGGGGCACCGGCCCACATGAGCCGCGATGAACGTCTCCGAGATTGACCGATTTCGAATCAGTGATTCCAGGAGTGAGAGCCTTCGTACGAGTCTTGCGCAGAGCGAGAACTGGCAGACTCATCCAATCAAGGGCCGTTGGCCTCCATCGTCTCGAGCTGGTCCCGGCAGATCTTCTCGGTGGAGTAAAGAAGCCACTCCGACGCACCCGCCTTGCAGCTGAACCAGGGGCCGGCGCCCTCGCTGAATGCCTCGGCCGGATCGCGAGGCCGGCACTGGCCGCCGCCGGCGGTCAGCTTCCTGGCCATCTTCTCGTCGAGCTTCCGGCACCTGGCCTTGGTTGCGCCGGTCCAGTCGAAGCCGACGTGACCGACCAGCGACGTCAGTGCGACCGGAGCGCCCTTCTCGTCGGCCGAGGCCTGGGGCGCCGCCGGTGGCGCCGCGGCGGGGGCGGTGGGCGCAATTGATGCGGGCTCGGGTGTCGGGGTGGTTGCCGGGGCAGGCGGCGCCGACGGCTGTCCGGCTGCGACCGGCGCCTTCTGCTGTTCCTGCTCTCCCTGCTCGCATGAGGAAGGGAGGAGGAGGAGGAGGACGCCGAGGACGATCGCGAGGGGGGCGCGTGACATGGTCGGATTCTACGCGCGAGCGCGCCCGTCGATTCCCGGCCCGGCCCGGCCCTGCGCGACCCCCTGGCCTGGCCGCGCGGTCAGCGTCTGCGCCGATGGGCGCCGGTCCGACGGGTGACGTCGTCCGGGATGCCGCTCTTGCGCGGATAGAGCCCGATGCCGATCACCCCGGTCACCGCGACCGCGAGCTCGGTCGCGCGCGCCGCGTCCACCGCGCCCAGCTGGCCCTCGACGATCTGGTGCGCGAGCCCGTGCACGATCGACCGGGCCGCCAGCATGACCTCGTCGATCGGAAGCGGGGAGATCGACCCGGCGGCCTGGGCGGCGGCGACCGCGGCGCGCTGGTCGGCCTCCTGCTGCTGCTGGCGCGCGCGCTGCTCGGGCGGCAGCAGCTCGAACAGGCCGGGGATGGTGAGCGCGCGGAACAGCTCCGGGTTCGCCGCCGCGAACCGGACGTAGGCGATGCCGTTGGCGCGGAACTGCTCCAGCGGATCGGGGAGCGCCTCGGCCACCGCCGCCGCGACCTCCTCGTCGAGCCGGCTCATGCACTCGGTGGCGACCGCGGTCAGCAGCTCCTCCTTGTCCTTGAAGTGCCGGTAGGGCGCCGCCGGCGAGACACCGGCGCGGCGGGCCACGTCGCGCAGCGTGAACCCGGCCACGCCGTCCTCGGCGATCGCGCGCAAGGTGGCGGCGATCAGCGCCGCGCGCAGGTTGCCGTGGTGATAGCCGCGCCGCTTGTGCTTGATTTCGCCCGGAATGTAACCATTGTTTACATTTTTCCTTGCGGGTCAATCGGGGCGGCGCCAGGATGATGTATACAGCGTTTACATGAGGAGCTGCCGATGACCACCCGCCACGCCGTCGCCACCGCATCCGCCCCGTCTCCCGTCAGCGCTCGCCTCGGCGCGGCGCTGGCCCCGCCGCTCGCGGCCGCGCCGGCCGCGCCGTCGCTGACCACCCGGCTGTGGTCGCAGGGGCTGAAGCGCGAGCACGGATTCGAGCCGCTGGAGATCGAGGGGGTGATCCCGGCCGAGCTGCGCGGCACGCTCTACCGCAACGGCCCCGGGCAGTTCGAGATGGACGGGACCAGGTACACGCACCCGTTCGAGGGCGACGGCGCGATCACCGCGGTCCGGCTCGGTGGGGGCGCCGCGCTCGGCGCCTCCATCATCACCCCGACCGCCGGGCTGATCGAGGAGCGGGCCGCCGGCGCGCTGCGCTACGGCCAGGCGGCGCCGTGGTGGCGCCGGGTCCGCAACATGATCGGCGGGCGCCGCAAGAACACCGCCAACACCAGCGCGCTCGTGTGGCAGGGCCGGTTGTTCGCGCTGATGGAGGGGGCGGTGCCGACCGAGCTCGACCCGCGCGATCTCTCGGTGCGCGGCGAGACCGCCCTCGGCGGCGTCGTCATCCAGACCTTCTCGGCCCACCCGCACCGGGTCGGGGCGCGCCGGGCGATCTACGGCTTCGGCCTCGAGTACGGCCGCACCACCAGGCTGCACCTCTACGAGCTGCCCGACGCCGGCGCCGCGCGCTGGATCGGCAGCGTCGTGCTCGACGCGGCCGTCATGCTGCACGACTTCATCGCGACCGACACCCACCTGGTCTTCTTCGTCTCGCCGGCCCGCGTGGTCGTGCCGCGCATGCTGCTGCAGCTGGGCCGGTTCGAAGATCTGTGGAAGTGGAGGCCGGAGCACGGCACCGAGGTGATCTGCGTGCCCATCGACCGGCCCGCGGAGGTCGTCCGCTTCATCGTCGACGCGTTCTACCAGTGGCACTTCGCCAGCGCCTTCACCCGCGCCGGCGAGCTGGTGGTCGACTACGTGCGCTACCCGGACTTCGATTCGTTTGGCCAGATCGGCCGCTACCTGTCGGCCCCCGCGACCGCAGAGGACCAGATGCTCACCGAGGGGCGGGCCCACCGCGCCACGATCGACCTGCGCGCGCGCACGCTCAGGTCCGAGCCGCTGCTCGACCGGCCCGTCGAGTTCCCGACGGTCGCGCCCGGTCGCGAGGGCACCGCCGACCCGACCATCTACCTGGCGTTCGACGACCTCCGGGCGATCGGCCGGCTCGATCCGCGCACCGGCGCGGTGGTGTCACACGAGCTGCCGGCGACCCAGCGCGTGACCGAGCCGCTGTTCGTCCCGCGCCCGGGCGCGACCGCCGACGACGACGGCCACGTGATCGCGCTCTGCCACGACGACCCGAGCGATCGCGCGTTCCTGGCCATCTACGACGCCGCCCGGCTGCCCGACGGCCCGGTCGCGCGCGCCTGGTTCGATCACCAGGTGCCGATCACGTTCCACGGGACCTACGCGCCGGACCCGCTGCTCTGATCCGTGATCCGCTCGAGTCGATGCGTGTCGATCGACTCGAGCATCGCGCGGCGTGATGGTGGACCCACGTGAGGCGCGGTCGCGGTCGCTGTGGCCGGCTCGCCTCGCGGGGGATCCCCCATGCGACGCACACTCCAGCTCGCCGCCGCTCGCGCTCGTCGCCGCGCCACCTGGGTGCTGGTCGGCCTGGTGGTCGCGGCGCGCTGGGTGTCCGCGGCCGAGCCGCACCCGGTGGCCGGCGCGGTCGCTTCGGCGGCCCCGTCCGACGACGATGACGACGATGACGACGACGACGGCCACGACGACGATGATCATGACGACGCGGGGCCGGATCGACCGGTAGACGCCGGCGCCGCGCCGGTCGCCGACATCGACGTCGTCGGCGCGCTGGTCGACGCCGATCAGCGCGTCTTCTGCTCCGGCGCGCTCCTCACCCCCGACATCGTCCTGACCGCGGCGCACTGCATCGCGCGCGACGGGGTGGTGAGGTGGCCCTGGGGATTCTTCCGCGGCCAGGACGTGAGGCTCGGCGGCGAGCTCGTCCGCGTGCTCGACGGCGCGGTTCACCCGGACTACGACGACTTCCTCCACTCGGCCGACCTGGCGGTCCTCCGCATCGCCGGCGGCGGGCCGCGCTCCTCCCTCGAGCTCGACGGCGCGGCGCCCCCGGTCGGCGCGGCGGTGCGCGCGGTCGGCTTCGGCGCGGCCGCGGCTGGCCCGACCGGGCGCGACGCGCAGGTGACCTCGGAGGCCGAGGACTCGTTTCGCTACCAGCCGGGCACCTGCCCGGGCGACTCGGGCGGCCCGGTCCTGGTCGGCGGCGCGGCACCGCGCATCGCGGGCGTCGTATCGACCGGCGCGGCCGGCTGCGCGACGGCGCGCGCGGTCGCGGTCGCCGCCCACGCCGCGTGGATCCAGGACGCGGTCGCCTACCTCGATCCACCCGCGTGCCGCGCCGGCGACGGGCGCTGCGGCGCCGGCTGCCGGCTGGGCGACCCCGACTGCCCGTGCACCGCGAGCGACGGCGCCTGCCATCTGTGCGACGGGGTCGACCCGGACTGCGCCACCACCTGCGCGGCCGACGGCGCGTGCGTCGACGCATGCCTGGCGCCCGATCCCGACTGCCGCGCGCAGGAGGAGGGCGCCGCCTGCACCGACGGCATCGAGTGCGCCAGCTCGATCTGCTTGCGCGGCACCTGCCGCGAGCCGTGCGCGCCGGCGACCGGCGCCGGCTGTCCGCCGTGGGCATCGTGCGTCGCGACCGACGGCGACCTCGGCGCGTGCCTGCCGACCCAGGGCGTCGGCGTCCGGGGCGGCTGCGGCGTCGCTCGCGCCACCCGGTCGACCGGCGCGCCGACCGCGCTCCTGCTCTCGCTCCTCGCGCTGGTCGCGGCCCGCCGCCGCGCCGCGCTCGCTCGACCGATTCCGCCCGGGAGAAACCGCAGCAACCAAGGAGACTGGCAATGAAGCGCACCTACTCACTCGCAGCGAAGCTCGTGGCAGGCCTGACCGCGGTGGCGTTCACCGGCATGGGCTGCACCGCCGGACAGGACCCTGGCGGGGCCGACCCGGGCGCCCGCCAGGTCACCGTCCAGGTCTGGACCAACCTGCCCGACGAGTCCGGCACCCGGCAGATGCAGGACTTCGGCTCGTCCGGGTTCCTCCTCGACGACTTCGCGTCGTGGGAGCGCGCGCTGGTGGTCGACGGGGTCGAGACGACCGATCTGGCCACCATCCGCCGCGGCAACCAGATCGTCGTCCCGCTCGACACCGGCGAGACCGCGACGCTGGTCCGGCGCGGCGACCGGCTCGAGCTGGACAGCTTCACCGGAGCCGACGACGGCGCCAGCGAGCTGCCGCGCGGCGCGGTCCACGCGGTGCGCCTCCTGCCCGCCGGCTTCGAGGTGTTCCTGACCGGCTCCACCAGCGACGCGCCCGACACGGTGGTGAAGCTGTCCGGGATCGAGGACCTCGACGCGGAGCAGAGCGCCCTGGTCGCCGCCCTCGCGCTGGAGGCGATGCTGGTCTCCCTCGAGGACGGCGAGCAGATCGCGCCGGCCATCGCGATCGCGATCATCGCCGCCATCGTCGGCGCGGCGTGGCTGGCCCTGTGCGGCGGCCTGGCCTGGGAGTGCGCCTATCGCTGCTCGGGCTGGCCCGGCTTCCAGACCCAGTGCGCCGGGGTGACCGTGTCGGTCAACCCCACCAACGTGCAGGTCGGCGGCGGCTACTCCTGCCGCTGTCAGTAGGCCGCGGGAGACCGCCCCCACACAGATCGTGCGCACGGTTCGCACGCGCGATCCGTGTGGCGGGGCGGGGCGGCCGCCGTGATGGCGGGCTCTTGCGGCTGGCGCAACCGTTGCTCTGACCGCACCGACGGCGGATGAGCCCGCGCGGCGGCAGAGACCGGGATCACGACCCGGGAGAGGACGGCGGCGAGCCCCAGGCCGAGCGTCGCATCGCGCCCGGCAAGGTGACCTCGACCTCGCTCATCGGCAACCCGGACCCGCCGCGTCACCGGGTCGCGCCCGGCAAGCGCACCCTGACCATGTCGCTGCCGGCGGTCCAGGCGCGCGGGCGTCTGGATCCGCAGGCGGCGGTCCAGGAGCGCGCGGCCGCCGGCGTCGGCGGACCGGGCGGGCGACTCCCCTTCCTCGACCAGATCCAGCCGGCGTTCGGCCGGCACGACGTCGGCGGGATCGAGGCCCACGTCGGCGGCCCCGCGGCCGGCGCGGCGGCCGACCTCGGCGCCGAGGCCTACGCCACCGGCAACCACGTCGCGTTCGGTCAGGTGCCCACGCTCCACACCGCGGCCCACGAGGCCGCCCACGTGGTCCAGCAGCGGGGCGGGGTCCAGCTGAAGGACGGGGTCGGCCGGGCCGGCGACGCGTACGAGCAGCACGCCGACCAGGTCGCCGATCGGGTGGTGGCCGGCGAGTCCGTCGAGGCGCTGCTCGATGTCCACGCCGGCTCGTCATCGTCGTCGTCGTCGGGCGCCTCGCGCGCGATCCAGCGCCACCCGCTCGGCGGCGCGCTGGTCACCGAGGAGGACATGCGGGCCCGGGAGGCAGACCGCGACGTCTTCCCGGGCCCGGTCAAGCTGTCGGTGCTCGGCGATCCGTTCGAGGTCCGCCTCGCCCGCACCAAGGGCAAGCTGACCGTCACGATCACCTACCTCGGTCCGTTCCCGGTCGACGCCACCGCGGCCGGAACCATGGAGTCGTCGTCGTCCCGCTCACTCGTGCTCGCGCCCGACCGCCGCCGGGTGGCCGGCGCCGATCCGGTCGACGAGAACCGCCCTTACGCCGCGCGCGTGGTCTCCCGCGGCGAGGACCAGCTGGTCTACGACCTCCACGGCGACGGCGGCAGCATCCTCGAGGTCCGCGATCAGGTCGACGGCGACGGACTGGGTCGCTTCGATCGGCGGACCCACCAGCTCTCGGCCCGGCTGAACGGCTTCCCGACCATGCCGGGCTTCCTGGCGGTTCGCCTGCCGGTCGGCGGCGCCTCCGACGGGGACGAGCGGGTCGCGTCCACCCACCTGGATCTGAACGGCGACGCCTTTGCGCTGCGCGCGCGGCGGCACGGCGACTCGAACGCGGTCGTGCTCTCGCTCGCCCACGCCCAGGGCGAGGACCAGGTGATCGTCCCGCTGGAGGGCGACCGGCCCGGGCGGATCACGCTCGCCGTCCTGCGCAGCGACGGCCGCGACATCGAGCTCGATCTCGACGGCGACGGCCAGCTCGACGCCCGCCTGGTCCACACCGTCCACGCCCCGCGCCGGCGTGGCTCCGGCATGCGGCCGTCGCTGGGCGGGCTCGACGATCCGCTCCGGTCGGGCGGCCGCGACGACGACTTCTACGTCCACGACCTGGCCGCCTACGACCGCGACGGGGTCCGGGTCGGCACCATGGTCCAGAAGCTGCCGGGGACGCCGGGCGCGATCCCGCCGGCCCAGGACGCCGCGCTCTCGCCCGCGCCGGCCGGCGCGTCGCGGCCGGACGATCGGGCGCCGATCCAGGGCGACCTCCCGGGCGAGACCCCGCGCGCCGTCCAGCACAGCGCGCGCGACTGGGAGCTGCGCATCGACGGCGACGGCGATCGCACCAAGGAGATCGTGCTCCGCTTCGCGCCGCGGCCGGCGGGGGTCGATCAGCCGCAGCCGTACGCGATGAGCGTCACGCAGCTCTCGACCGGCGCCACCGCCGGCCAGAGCTTCACGTTGTCGGCCGAGCAGGCGCGCGCGTTCGACGCGATCGGCCCGCAGCTGGTCACCGCCACCGACGGGGAGACCGCGGCCAGGATCCAGCTCGGGCCGACGCCGTCGGCCGCGCCGGTGCTGGTCTTCTACGAGGACTCGTTCTACGCGCCCGACCGCACCACCTACCGCGCCAACCTGGAGGGGGCCCAGGCGATGGTCTTCTCGCTGCCGCGCGAGACCCGTGCCACCGCGTGGATGACCGACCAGGAGGCGCCGCCCTCGCGCCAGCACACCACCGGCACCATCGAGACGATCGACGTCGAGCTGTCCGAGTACCGCGACAGGTTCCGGCTCACCGCCGAGAAGGTGGACGCGGGCGACGTCGTCCTCGGGGTTTCCGCGGTCGGACCCGAGGGGCCGGTGGCCGGCTTCTCCACGCGCCTCATCGGCATCGCCGAGCCCCGGCTCGAACCGCACGCCGATCTGCCGACCCAGCTCTCCTTCTATGTCAGGAAGGAATGGGGATTCGCCAACCTCCACCTCACCAGCGCGCTCGATCCGCCCAAGGATCCGCAGGGCCGCGTCATCGACGGTCCACCGTCGGCGCACCGCGATCACCGCATCTCGCTGCACGGCGAGACCATCACCGGGCGGCCCCAGCACACCTTCCGCGTGCGCGACGGGCGCTTCGTGGCCGGGTGGGAGGAGTCGAAGGACAACCGCCACGCGGCCGGCGCGGCCCAGGCGGTCGGCATCCTCGACGAGCAGCACAAGCACCCGCAGCTCGACGAGTTCCGCATCCAGATCGACGCCGCGGTCGACGCGGAGATCCAGAAGGCGGTGAAGCTGGGCTGGATCGACGGGCTCACCGCCGACGCGTGGACCGCGCTCAAGGGCGACATGATCTTCGTCCAGGCCCAGCTCGCGGGCGGGACCGTGGCGTCCGAGCGGATCACGCGCGCCGCCAGCGCGGCCGAGGCGGTCGCCTCGTGGTTGACCGACTCGACCCGGGGCGTCGCCGCGCTCAGGATCACCGGGAGCCGCCGGCGGCTGGCCCCGGGCGAGGCGGTCGGCCCGGGCGGTCTGGAGCCGATCAGCGGCACCGGGTTCGACCCGAACACCGGCGAGAGCTGGGCGATCCGCGACGGGGTCGTGGCCGAGCTGCGCGAGGCCGGCTACGGCGTGCGCACCGCCAGGAGCCTCGAGGAGGGCAAGTACGGCGCGGCGGTCGAGAGCTACCAGAAGCTGCGCAACGGGGTCGGCCGCTGGATCGGCAGCAAGTTCGCCGCCGATCCCAAGTTCGGCCCGAGCTCGCCCGAGGCGGCGCGGATGGCCCACCTCAGCAACCTCAGCGAGAAGCTGCAGGAGATGGAGGGGGTGCAGCGGCAGATGCGCGCGCTCGACGCGGCGCTCGACGTCCAGGTGGCGCTGGCCGGGCAGCGCGGGCTGGTCGACGAGCGAACCGTCGGGGCCTGGAACCAGCTGAGGGACGACATGGTCGTCATCACCGCCCAGACCGCGAGCGGCAAGGCCGACCAGGGCGTGCTCGATCGCGCGCTCGAGGACGCCAGGACCATCGACTGGTGGCTCGAGCTGGAGACCGGCGACCGCACCGTCGCCGCGCGGTTCGGCCGCACCAACCCGTTCACCGGCGAGAAGGAGATCATCGCAGGCGCCGACCAGTGGCTGGTCCAGGTCCAGACCCACGGGCGCGTCCTGCGCGCTCACCTCCAGGCCGGCGACTACGGCCAGGCCAGCGAGGCCTATCGCGGGCTGCGCAACGGCGTGGTGAAGTGGATCACCCAGAAGACCGAGGACAGGTACGGGAAGGGCTCGGCCGAGCTCGCGGCGGTGAGCGGCCCGCAGAAGGCGCGCGAGGCCCGGCGCGACGTGGTGCGGATCCCGGCCACCTTCATCGCCGACGAGTCGTACGAGAAGATGCCCGACAAGGGCAGCTACAAGCAGAAGGACTTCGGCAAGTACCGCCAGGTCCCGCTCCAGCTGTTCGTCTGGGCCGACGGCGACGAGTGGCAGATCCGCGACCTGCACAACCCGCAGCACGTGTGGGAGGCGAGGGTCGACTACAACGGCGAGGCGCAGCCGCCCGAGGAGCTGTTCAAGAAGCTCGATCACAAGCGCCACCTGCCCAAGGGCACCATCCGCTACGAGCTGCCCGACGGCAGCGGCAACCGGGTCCGCTGCGAGGCGGAGAAGGAGTGGTACGAGTGGGTCGCCGACATCGCGCTGGTGCTGGCGGCGGTGGGCCTCATCCTGGTGACCCTGGGCGCGGCCACGCCGCTGGTGGTCGGCGCCTACGCCACCGCGGCGTTCGCCGCCTCGGCGGTGTTCGGCACGGTCGCGTCGATCGGCGAGCTGGCCGACGGGCTCGACCACGGCTTCGCCGACACCACGATGATCATGCTGAACGTGCTCGACATCGTCGGCAACATCATGTCGCTGGGGGCGATGGGCGGCGGCAAGCTGGCGATGGGCGCGGCTCGCGCGGCGACCGCGGCCAAGGCCGGCACCGGCGCCGCGTGGACCGGCGCGTGGTCCTGGATGGCCCGGGCCGGCAGTCTGTCCTATCGCACGCTGACCGGGATCTCGATCGCGACCGGCGGCGCGCAGCTCCTGGTCATGACCGGTGACCTCGAGCGCCAGCTGGACGAGGTCGACAAGACCATCAAGGACCCGCACGACCGCCGGCAGGCCAAGGCGCTCCTCATCGCCCAGTTCGCGGTCACCGGCGGCATGGTCCTCCTGTCCATCAAGGGGGACCTGCCGGATCTCAGGACCGGGGCGCCCAGCATCGTGCTCGACCGGGTGAACGGGGTCACCATCGCGCGGCTGGCCGACGTCAAGCTGGGCGACCGGCACATCAACCTCCCCGACGGCGACGCCAACATGCACGCGGCGGCCCGCTGGCAGTCGCAGGACATCGAGCTCGAGGCCGCCCACGGCGCGAGCCCGGAGTCGAGGAAGCGGGCCGGCGACCTCCTCCACGACGAGGACTTCCAGCGCTGGTACGCGAAGTGGATGGAGCAGCCCGACAAGCTGGTGCCGGGCCGCGCCAGGCCGACCGTGGCCGCGCCCGAGGGGGCGCCGCCGGCGGTGGTGAAGCGACTGCAGCAGATGGTCGACCAGGGCGACCTGGTCCTGCACGAGAAGGCGTTCGCGCGCGCCGACGACGTCGCGGAGCTGCGCGCCGCGGCCGGCGATCTGGACATCGACCCGCGCAACACCGCCACCTGGCCGGAGGCGCGCAAGAAGCTGGTCGACCGGCTCGGCGGCGACGAGCGGGCCAGGCGGCTGGTCGCCCGCTACGAGACCGCGCGCCTGGGCGCCGGCGGCCCGATGGGCGACTTCGCGGCCCAGCGCGGCGAGCTGACCAAGGTGGTGCCGGAGAGCGAGATCGAGCGCATCCGCGACCTCTTCCCCGAGCACGAGGTCTACCTGACCACCGAGCCGGCCGCGGCCGGAAGGCCGCGCGGCGACCACGTCGAGGTGGCCGTGGTGGTGAAGAACGGCACCGACCCGGACGTCATGCACGTCATCGAGCAGCGGGCCCAGGGCCACGCGGTCCGGCCCGACCCGGACTACCTGAAGCGCGAGCGTCTGTCGCAGGACCAGACGATGCCGCTCCGGGCCAAGGTGATGACCGAGGACCAGTTCTTCGGGATGGCGACGGCGTCGATGAAGGGGCGCGGCGCGCCGCGCTATCACCGGCTGGGTGACGATCTGGCCGGCTCGCTCGGGCTCGGCGCGGTCGAGGTCCGCGCGCTTGGGGACGGCCGCTACCTCATCGACCCGGCCAGGCTGGTCGAGACCCGCGAGGCCTGGAAGCGCCGCGCCGGCGACCAGGTGTCCCGGGTCAAGTACGACGCCGACTCCCACGCGATGTACTTCGAGATCCACGGCGCCGGAAAGGGCGCGCGAGTCCGGATCGAGGCGCCGCTGCCGGGGCGGATCACGTCGGCGGCCGACTGGAAGCTCTCCAACCGCATCGTCGGGACCACGACGTTCGCCGACCCCGGCAAGGGCAAGGAGATCCTGCGGGCGATCTCGCGCGGCGACGTCGACGTCATCCCGCGCGAGCTCGGCGTCGCGATCCCGAAGGGGTTCAACACCGCCGACGGGCTCGAGTTCGGCCTCGGCGAGCTGCCCGACGGTCGGTTCGTGATCGTCCGCGGCGAGATCGCGGCGGTCGACTGGAGCAAGCTGCCCGGGGTCAAGGCGGACGGCCACACTCACCCGTCGGTGAAGGGAAACGACCTCGACGAGGATGTGCCGGGCGGCGCTCGCCGGGTCTCGATCGATCGCCTGCAGGAGGTGACCGACGTCCCGCTCCTCCAGCGCGCCAAGGTCTACCCCAGCCCGGGCGACGTCGAGTACATGTCGCATCACCGGATCCGCGACCACGGCGTGTTCACGCCGTTCGTGGTGGCCGACGGCTTCGTCATGAAGCCGGGCGCCGACTGGGCGGGCGGCAACGCGCGCCTCGAGTTCCGCGTCCTCGACGCGGTCGAGGTCGGCCGGATCGGCGTCGACGGTCCGCCGGTCCACCGCGCGACCATCGTCGGCTTCTTCGAGGGCAAGGAGGTGCTGCGAAGCGAGGTGCACGTCACCCCGCCCAGCAAGGCCGATCCGGACGGCGCCATGCACATGAAGGAGCCGGACGGCTTCGTCGCCCACGGGGCGGCGGACCTCGACGCGGCAGGGCCAGGCCGGAGCGGCCAGAGCGGCCAGAGCAGCAAGTCCGGCAAGACCGGCATGGCGACCCGCGCGGAGTCGGAGGCGCACCTGCGCGAGCTGGAGGGCCGGCTGTCGAAGGAGGGCAGGGCCGAGCTCGACGAGATCAGCGCCGGCAAGCAGCCCGAGGAGGTGTGGGGCATCCTCCACGGCAAGGGCGATCCGCAGAAGTTCCTCGAGGGCCGGGCCCGGCGGAAGTCCGGCGCCGCCGGGAAGGCGGCCGACAAGGACGTGCGCGTCACCGAGGCCCACCAGCGGCTGCGCGACAGCGGCTTCTTCGACTCGCCGCTGGTCAAGAAGGCGATCGCCAGCGGCGACGCGGACGGTCTGCGCGGACGGATCTCCGAGCAGCTGGCCGTGGTCAACGCGAAGGCGGAGTTCCAGGGCATGCCGGATCACGTCGTCCTCGACGACGTCGACGTGTCGCGCCGCTTCGGCGACTTCAAGACCCGCGCCGAGGCCGAGGCCTCGCTGCCGCCCGACACCCAGCTGCCGCTCTACGAGCTGGACGGCGCCGTGTGGGAGCGCCTCACCAACTTCGACGTGCTGGTCCTGCACCAGCGCGAGATCGTGCGAATGCAGGAGGTCAAGTCGGGCCGGGGCGCCGCGGGGGCCAAGGATCAGCAGCAGAAGGGCCTCGACGCCCTGAAGGCGATCGCCGACGGCGACACGTCGACCCGCTTGCACCACCACCGCCGCACCGATATCACCGGTAAGATCGACGCCGGCACCGGCGATGCGAGCAAGGCCAGGACCACCGGCCCCGACAACCTGGGCTACGAGATGAAGCTGGGCGTGACCACGACCGACCTGAACCGGCTGGTGGACGAGATCCTGAAGGCCGCCGCCGCGGCGAAGAAGGTGGGCGAATGAGTCTGGGGATCGCGGGCACCGCCGACGAGCTGAAGTACGGCACCACCTACCTCCACACCGCGGCGGATCTGTGGTCGCTGGTGGACCCGCGCCGCGGCGACGCGATCCGCGCCTGGCTGCGCGACGAGTGGGCCGCCCACGACGACGACCCGGATCTCCAGATTTACAACGTGGACGGCCTGCGCCGCCTGGTCGGCCTGCTCGACGGCCTCGACGGCGCCCTCCGCGCCGAGCTCACCGACGCCAGCTTCCGAGTCGACCCCGAGACCGCGGCGCGCCTGACCGCGCGCGACCCGACCATGGTCGATTCCTGGCAGGGCGACGAAGGCCCGGTCCACACCCTCGCCAACCGGGTCGGCGAGGTCCACGAGGTCCAGGCGCTGGTGAAGAGAGCGATCGCCATGGACCGGGACGTGGAGGTCGGCTGAGATGCCAGCCGCAAGCGCCGAGTTCCCGATCGGCGACACGCTCGCCGGCGGCGCCTGGCGGGTGACCGAGCACCTGCGCGGCACCGGCTCGCAGCAGCTCCACCTCGCGACCCGGGCGGATCGGCCCGACGCTCGCGCCCTGGTCTCGACGATCTGGGCCCCGCGCGGCGCGCCCGGCGCCGAGCTGCTCGAGAAGCTCGGGTACCGCCTGCCCGGCGTCCTCGAGCTGGTCCACCTGGGCCCGTTCGACCCGAGCGGCGACGAGCTCCGCCGGACCCACCAGCGCCAGCACGTCGCGCTGGTCGAGCGGCTGCCCGACGGCCGCGGCGCCGACGCCGGCAGCGAGTGGCTGCCGCGTCTGGTCAGCGGACCGCTGGGGCCGCGCGCGGCCGTCGAGCTGGGGCGCTCGGTCGGTGCGATCCTGGCGCGGGCCGCGGACGCCGGACCGCTCCTGGTCGGAGTGCGCCCCGAGTACATCTGGGCCACCCGCGACGGCGACCAGCTCCGCGCCACCGGCCTCAGCGGGAGGAACTGGGAGCTCTTCGCCCACACCGGCGGCGGCTGCCTGGTCCCCGGCCGCCTGTTCGAGCGCCACTACTACGCCCCCGAGGTCTACCGCGAGCGAGGCGAGGGCCCCGAGTCGCTGGTCTTCACCCTGGCCGCGATGATCGCCGAGTGGGCCACCGGGCAATATCCCTTCCCCGACTCGTGGGCGGGCGGAAACATGCAGTCCCTTTGCGAGGGCCGCCACGCCCCCCTCGACCTGCGGCCCCCGATGGCCGACCTCCTCGGCCTCTGTCTCGACGCCGAGCCGGCCCACCGGCCCTCGCTGCCCTACCTCCTCCGCCGGCTGGAGCTGCTGAGCAGGAGCGCGCCGGCCGACGCCGAGAACACCGAGTAGTCGAGAGGAGACTGGGGACCGAGCGAGATCGCCATGGCGATCCCGAACACGGCGAGCAGCACCGAGGCGGCGAGCGCCGTGCGGGCCAGCTGGAAGCCGACCACCAGCGCGAGCCCGAGCGAGAGCTCGGCGACGGTGGCGAGGACCGCCAGCGCCGGGATCGCGGACGCCGGCGCGAACGAGTTGACCTCGGCGGTGTAGGCGAGGAAGCCCGTCCAGGTGCCGTCGCCCCACAGCCCGAGCCGGCTGGCCACCGCCGACAGAAAGGCGGCGCCCAGCGCGAGGCGCGCGTAGAGGATCGCCGCGCGCCACCGGCGGTCGGCCGGCTCGACGACCTCGTCCTCCAGGGCTGGTCGGCTATCGGGCATCGGGAGCCCCGGTGGCGGCCAGGAACCGACGGTAGGCGTCGCCGGTCGAGCCGGTGGTCGACCGGCTCACCACCTGGCCGTTCTCGTCGAGGTACTCGACCGCGCCGCGCACGACCACGTGGACGATGAGCGGCTCGTCGCCGATCGCCATCCAGCTGTCGACGTTGCCGGGCGGCTCGTACACGTAGCCACCCGGCTCGACGACATCGCCGGTGTCGAGCAGCCTTCGCTGGCCGGACACGTTGAACGCGTGCACCTCGCCCTCGTGCCGGTGGCGCGGGATGATCGTCCCCGGCTCGAGCCGGAGCAGCAGCGCGCGGGCCTGGTCGTCGCTCTCCGCCCGCAGCGCCTTGAGCCAGAAGCCCGGGCTGATCGGCTGCCACGGCAGCGACGCGCTGTCGATGACCGGTGAGGGGGCGGCCCTGGTGGTGGTCGTGGTCGTGGGGGTCGTGGTGTTCGCGGTTTCCATGCGGTCCTCCTGGATGCCCCCAACGTAGAGATTCGAGTGGCTCCTTCCAAGATCCAATTCGTTCATAGTTCACGGAGCCATTTGGAGGGTCGGAAAACTGTCTTGACACAAAGACAAGATCCGCCATCCTCCCCGTGTCAGGACAAGGAGTCGTCAATGGGACCGTTCGCGCTCACCGGAATCGATCACGTCGTCCTTCGCGTCGTCGATCTGCCCCGCATGCTGGCGTTCTACGGCGAGGTGCTGGGCTGCCGGGTGGAGCGAGAGCAGCCGGCGATCGGCCTCACCCAGCTGCGGGCCGGCGCGTCGCTCATCGATCTCGTCACCGTCGATGGCGAGCTGGGCCGGCGGGGCGGGGACGCGCCCCGCCGCGACGCGCCCAACGTCGACCACGTCTGCCTCGGCATCGAGCCGTTCGACGAGGAGCAGCTGCGGGCGCACCTGGCCCGCCATGCGGTCGACGTGGTGGAGAGCGGCATGCGCTACGGCGCGAACGGAGAGGGGCCGTCGGTCTACGTCCGCGACCCGGAGGGCAACGTCATCGAGCTGAAGGGCGGCGCCGCCCCGGACCAGCCGCCCGGCGCCGGGCCGCGGTCGGCGTAGCGGAGGCGCCCAGGCGCTCGACGTTCGCGTCGATGACGGCCCCGAGCTCGCGCAGCGCGGCGGCGATCCGCCGTCGAGAGGCGGGCGCGAGCCCGTCGAGGAGCTGCTGCTCCAGCGCCATGTCGGCGCGGAAGGCCTTCTCGGCCAGCTTGCGGCCCTTGCCGGTCAGGGTGACCAGGAGGCTCCGGCCGTCGATCGGCGACCTCGACCGCGCGATCAGGCCGGCTCGGGCCAGGCGGATCAGGCGGTGGGTGAGCCCCCCCGACGAGACCATGAGGCCGGTGTAGAGCTCGGTCGGCGTGAGCTGGTAGGGCGGGCCGGCCCGGAGCAGCGTGCCGACCACGTCGAACTCGCCGCTGTCGAGGCCGAAGCGGGCGAAGCTCCCCTCGATGGCGCGGCGCGTCCTCGAGGCGGCGCGGTAGGCGCGGCCGATGAGATCCATCGGCTCGGTGTCGAGATCGGGGAGCTCGCGGGCCCACTCGGCGCGAAACCCCTGGATCCGATCGCCCGCGCCGCGAGACGCCGCGCCCGCGCGTGGGGAACCAGACTGGCGCTGACGGCTCATGTCCCTCGCTCGCCTCCGATCGGCAGGGCGAGCCCGGTCTTCACCCGCGCGAGCACGACGTGGGTGGTGAAGCTGCGGATGTTGGGATCGGAGAGCAGGTGGTCGCGGGTGAAGGCCTCGTACGCGGCCATGTCGGAGACAGAGACGACCAGGATGAAGTCGGACTGGCCGGTCACGTAGAAGCACTGCTGGACCGGGGCGCATGCCCGGATGCGCGCGCTGAAGCGGTCGAGGTCCTCGCGGCCCTCGCGGTCGACCTCGACGTTGACGACGCAGGTGAGCGGCAGGCCGACCGACTCCGGGTTCACCACCGCCACCTCGGCCTCGATCACGCCGCCGTCGCGCATTCGCTTGAGGCGGCGATGAACCGCCGCGGTCGACAGGCCGACCTCGGCGCCGATGGCCTCGGCGCCGAGCCGGGTGTCGCGCTGGTGGCGGGCGAGGATCTTGCGATCGAGCTCGTCCAGCTCCACCGCGCGCTTCCTGCTCATGGAGCCCCCTCCGCGCGCAAGATCGCCGCGCCGGCCGGCTCGAATACGCGGCAAAACCTCGCGGCTCGCGCACTACGATCGTCGGCGTCGAAAGGAGTCACCATGACCGACGCCAGCCTGGATGAATCACCCGCCCACCCCGGCACCGACGGGCCCCGCCTGTCGGCCGCGCGGATCGCCTCGTCGCGGGCGCTCATCGACTCCGCCTTCCTCGACACGCCGGAGCGGCGCGATCCCGGCCTGGACCGCTGGTTCGGCTGCGAGATCGTGATCAAGGACGAGGCCGCCGGGCCGCTGGGCTGCTTCAAGGGGCGCGGCGCCGATCTGTTCGTCGCGCGCTGGGTCGCGGCCCGGGCGGCCGGCTCGGGCGCGCCCGGTCCGCTGGTCTGCGCCAGCGCGGGCAACTTCGGGCTCGCGCTGGCCGACGCGGGGCGGCGCCGGGGCGTCCCGGTCACCGTGTTCGTGGCGACCGACGCGAGCCGGTACAAGGTCGCGCGCATTCTCGAGTGCGGCGGCGAGGTGATCGAGCGCGGATTCGACTGCGACGACGCCAAGGCGGCATCGCGCGAGCACGTGCTGGCGCGCGGCGGGACCCCGGTCGAGGACGGCGCCGAGGTCGCGATCGCCGAGGGCGCCGGCACCATCGCGGCCGAGCTCGACGGCACCCCGCTCGACGCCCTGGTCGTGCCGGTCGGCAACGGCGCGCTCGCCGCCGGGATGGGCACCTGGGCCAGGGCCCGCTGGCCGGCGACCCGCGTCATCGGCGTGTGCAGCGCGGGCGCACCGGTCATGCGCGACTGCTGGCTGCGCGGGCTCGGCGCAGCCGCCGACGACGCGGTCGCCGACGCGGTCGCCGACACGATCGCCGACGGCATCGCGGTCCGCGTCCCGGTGCCCGCCGCGGTCGACGACCTCGCCGGGGTGCTGGACGATCTCGTGGCGGTCGACGACGCTGCGCTCGTGGCCGCGATGCGAGCGCTGCACGCGCTGACCGGGCTGGTCGCCGAGCCGTCGGCGGTGGCAGGCCTGGCCGCGATCGCCGCGGATCGCGCGCGGTTCGCCGGCCTTCGCGTCGGCACCGTGCTGACCGGCAGCAACCTCACGCGCGAGCAGCGCGCCGACTGGCTCTCCCTCACCTGAACCCGCACTGGAGTCCTCATGCTCGATCATGTCTCGCTGGGCGTCCACCACCTCGACCGATCGACCGCGTTCTACGAGCGCATCCTGTCGACCCTCGGCTACCGGCTTCAGCGCCGCGAGGGGGCCGAGGTGGCGTTCGGCCCCGACCAGGAGTGGATCTTCTTCCTCTATCCGGTCGATCCGGACCGTCCCATCACGGGGCAGGGCACGCACATCGCGTTCCGCGCGCCGGATCGCGAGGCGGTCCGGCGCTTCCACGCGGTGGCGATCGAGGCCGGCGGATCGGCCGTGCCCGACCGCGACCCCGACGAGCGTCCCCAGTTCGGCGCCGACTACTTCGGGGCCGTGCTGAAGGATCCCGACGGACACGCGATCGAGGTGCTCACTCGCCGCGGCTAGGCGAGATCAGGGGCCGGTCGTCTGCAGCTCGCAGCCGGGCTCGACGCGCAGCCCGACTCCGTCGTCGTCGGAGACGATCTGGAGGCCGGCCCGGGCGACCAGGGCGCGCAGCCGCTTGACGTTGACCCAGAGCGCGCCGTCGTGCACCGACGGGCGGTAGTCGATCGCCCAGATCGCGCGGGCCAGCGCGGTGCGATCGTGGCCGCGCCCGGGCGCCTCGAGGAGGGCGTAGAACAGCCGCCGGAGGGCGGGGCGGCGGGCCAGGTCGATGGTCAGGTCGCCGACCCGGATCTCGTCAGCGCGGCGGTCGACCACGACGCGGCGGACCTGGCCGGCGGCGCGCGCGGCGGCGCGCTGGTCCAGCCAGGCGGCGATGGTCGGCACCAGCTCCGGGTCGGCCCCGGCGCGCGCGGCCGCCTCGCACGCGCGGTGCACGCGCGGATCGTCGGTGCCGGCCCGATCGGCCCCCGCGGGATCGCCGAGGTCGAGCGCGCGATCGGCGACCGCGAGGAGCGCGGCCTCGAGCGGGTCGACCGCGGCGCGATCGAGCGCGGCCAGGTAGCCGCGCGCCACCGCGACCTGGCCGGCCCCGAGCGAGCGCAGCACCGCGAGGACTCGGTCGCGCCGGGCCTCGCCCGGGCGCGAGCTGTCGGGCGGCGGCGGCCCGGTCAGCGCCACCCACGGATCGGCTCGACCGGCGCGGGCGGCCAGCCGGACCATCAGCGCGGCGCCGGCGGCCGCGGCCTCGCGGGTCACCTGGTCGAGGAGGCGGCGGCCGGCCCGGAGCTGACCGCACGCGAGCGACGCGCGGGCGCGGACCAGCCGGCTCCACAGCGCGCCGATGCGGTGACCTGCCCCGGCGAACCCGTCCTCCGCCGCGGCCGCCTCGTCTCGCGCGGCCGCGAAGTCGCCCTGGCTCTCGAGGAGCGTGGCGCGCATCGCGCGCAGCGACAGGGTCATGAGCGGGTCGTTGAACCGCGCCAGCGACCGCTCCGCCTCGGCGAGCGCGGCCGCGGCGTCGGCGATCTTGCCCACCCGGGCCAGCACGGTCACCATGAACGCCGGCGCCAGCACCGAGGCGCGGAAGCCGAGCCGGTCGCGGAACAGCGGCCAGGCCGCGCGCATCGCCTGCTCGGCCTCGCCGTCGCGCTCCTCCAGCCAGAGCGAGAACGCGCGGGCGAACCCGGCGTACCCGCGCATGAGCGGGCTGGCCAGGCCGGCGGCGGCCCGGTCGATGGCGGCGCGCGCGGCGTCGCCGTCGCCGCGATAGGTCGACGTCAGGAGATGGACCACGGCGAAGCGGACGCGCAGCTCGGGCGGCGCGGTCGGCGACGCGAGCCCGGCCCGGCTCACCCGCCCGGCCACGTCGAGCCCGAGGGTCAGGAGCGCGAGGTGGGCGAAGGTCGCGCGCAGCGAGTCGCCGGCGCCGTCGCGGTCGGGGCCGAGCGCCATCACCTCGTCGAGGGCGCGGCCGAAGTCGAGCATGCGGGCCATCGCGCGGGCGCGAGCCAGGCGCGCCTCGGCGTCGGCCTCGCTGGTGACCAGGTCGAGCCCGCGCAGGAGCTCGCCGGCGCCGCCGCTCCGCACCAGCTCGGCCGCGCGCGCGAGCAGGAGATCGCGGGCCGGGCGAGCCATCCCGGCCGCGGCCAGGTGCCGGACACGCAGCCGGGTGCCGGCGATGAGGCCGAGCCCGGCGCCGTCGAGCGAGCCGATCGCGCGGTGCGCGGCGATCGTCTCCTCGCGGCTGGCCGCGGCGATCAGGCGCCCGCCCAGGAGATCGTGGACGACCAGCTCGCCGCGCGCGGTGGTGTCGACCACCAGCCGGGCGGCGAGGCCGCGGATCGCGCGCTCGGCCGCGAGCGGACCGGCCGCGAGCGGATCGCCGGCGACCAGCTCGACCGCCAGCTCGCGCGGCAGCGGCATGCCGACCAGCGCCAGGGCCAGCGCCAGCCGCCGCTCGGCCGGCTCGAGCGCCGCGACGGTCGGCGACGCCGGATCGCCGTCGAGGTCGCCGGCATGCGCGCGGCGCAGGTGGAACGGGTTGCCGCGGGTGCGCTGCCACGCCTCCTCGAACCCGCCGCGCGCGCCGTGCAGATCGTCCAGCCGGGCCCACAGCTCGGCGGCGGCGCCGGCGTCGAGGCCATCCAGGATCACCTCGACCCGCTCGGGCCCGCCGGCGCGCTCGTGCAGGCGAGCGCGGCAGGTGGCGATCACCCGACCGCGCCGGAGCAGGGAGGCGAGCACGTCGAGGGCGGCGAGCGAGGCGACGTCGGGCAGACGGTCGGCGTCCTCGATGATCGCGAGCGCCGCGCCGCGGTCCATGCGCGCGGCCAGGGCGGTCACCCGCTCGAGGTCGGTGCGCATCTCCACCGTCGGCTCGCCGGGCAGGGCCAGGCCGCGGCGGAGATCGTCGAGCAGCGAGGTGACCGCCATCCCGACCGACACATGATGGCGAGCGACCGGACCGCGCCAGCCATCCGCGAAGCGCTGCGCCAGAGCGCTCTTGCCGACCCCGGCCAGCCCGACGATCACCGCGAACGGGACATCGGCCAGCCCGCGCCGCAGTCGCTCCAGCTCGGCGGCCCGCCCGACGAACACCGGCGACGAGCCGCCGGCCGGCGACCCGCCGGTCGGGATGGCCGTC
Source organism: Kofleriaceae bacterium (assembly GCA_035489015.1). Lineage (GTDB taxonomy): Bacteria > Myxococcota_A > Polyangia > Haliangiales > Haliangiaceae > DATFRY01. Next base: position 47,101 of record DATHKR010000326.1, read on the forward strand.
AACATCGCCCCGGTCCGCGAGCGAGCCGGTCGGGCGGCGATCGGCACCTCGAGCTCGGTCTCCACGTCGCGGCGATCTGCACGGGCCATGCGTGTCTCCCTGGCGGCGCGACGATCTCGAGCGGCGCCACGGCGATCCTGTGCACGTCGGGAGCCAGGTCCGGGGAGTCGGGCGCGCCAGGGCTCCGCGCGGCGCAGCCTCGCGCGAACCCGGTAGATTGCGGGTATCGGAAGGCGATCGACCGGGCGGCATCGAGCCGCGCCGCCTGTTGCTCCGCGAGTCACACCGGCGGGGAGCGCGGCCGCCACCGGTCGCGCCGATCCAGCCGGTGCCCCGGCTCCGGGTGCGTAACAGCGAGGCGCCAGGCCTGTAACGCGTTGCACCCTCGCGGCTGTCGCGCACGCCGATCGCTCTCGTCGGCGCGCGCCAGAGCCGCGTCCTTGCTGGCGTCGCGCTCTCGCCTCGCCCTCGCCGGCGCCGTCGCGCCGTGGCACGAGGCTTGCCATGCTGACTACCTTCATGCCCATGAGCGACCGCCCCGTCCGCACCGTGCCGGCCCTCCTCCTCGCCGGTCTCCTGGCCTCCGCGCCGGGATGCAAGCCGTCCTCGAAGGAGGCCGTGCCGCGCGCCAAGGAACCGGCCACCACGCCCGCTCCGGCCGCGACCGCGACCGGAGCGGCCGCGCCAGACAAGCCAGCCGCCGACGATGCCGCGTCGGCTCCGATCTTCCGGCTTCCGGCCGATGTGCGCCCGACCCGCCAGCGGGTCGAGCTGGAGGTGGTGCCGGACCGGGAGACGTTCTCGGGGCGGGTGGAGATCGCTCTCGCTCTCGACAAGCCGCGCAGCGATCTATGGATCTCGGCTCGCGAGCTGACGCTGTCGGACGGGAAGCTGACGGTCGGAGGCGAGAGCCTCGCGCTCACCGTCGAGAAGGATGACTCGCGCGGGGCGGCTCGCCTGGTCCTGCCTCGCGAGGTCCCGGCCGGGTCGGCCACCTTGTCGCTCGCCTTCACCGGCTCGTTCAACCCCAAGCTGGTCGGGCTCTACCGGGTGAAGACGGGCGAGCGATGGTACGCGTTCACCCAGTTCGAGGCGGTCGATGCGCGCCGCGCGTTTCCCTGCTTCGACGAGCCGAGCTTCAAGATCCCGTGGGAGGTCGTGATGACGGTGCCGAAGGGCGCGGTCGCGGTCTCCAACTATCCGGTGAAGGAAGAGGCGGCGGCCGGGGAGCTCCGGCGGGTCACGTTCGAGCCGACCCGGCCGCTTCCCAGCTACCTGGTCGCGGTCGCGGTCGGCGAGTTCGACGTCGTCACCCCGGCCCCGCTTCCGCCCAACGAGGTGCGCAAGCGCCCGCTGCCGGTCCGCGGCATCGCGCCGAAGGGGCGCGGGCCCGAGCTGGCCACCGCGCTGCACGCCGCCGGCGAGCTCCTGGTCATGCTCGAGCGGTGGTTCGGGATCGAGTTCCCGTACCCCAAGCTCGACCACGTCGCGGTCCCCGACTTCGAGTACGGCGCGATGGAGAACGCCGGCATCATCACCTACCGCGAGCCGCTCCTGCTGGTCGATCCGAAGACGGCGTCGGAGGACCAGAAGCTGCGCATGACGGTCACCGTCGCGCACGAGATCTCGCACCAGTGGTTCGGCGACCTGGTGACCATGCAGTGGTGGGACGACCTCTGGCTCAACGAGTCGTTCGCCAGCGTGATGGAGACCCAGACCACCGTCGAGTGGGCGCCGCAGAACCGCTGGGATCTGATCAACCTCAGCGAGGTCCAGGGCGCGATGAGGACCGACGAGCTGTCCACGGTGCGCCCGATCCGGCCCAACCTGGTCGTCGAGGGCGACATCTTCGGCTTCGACTACCAGATCGCGTACCAGAAGGGCTCGCAGGTCATCGCCATGTTCGAGCAGTTCCTCGGCCCCGAGGCCTTCCGCGCCGGCGTGCGCGGCTACCTGGCCGCCCACGCCGACCGCAACGCCACCCGCGACGACCTGGTCGCGGCGCTGTCCGAGCAGGGCACCGACATCCGCGCCGCCATGCGCAGCTTCATCGACCAGCCGGGCATCCCGCTGGTCCAGGCCACCCTGCGCTGCGAGGGCGGCCCGCCGCGGGTGGCGCTCAAGCAGTCGCGCAACCTGCCGCTCGGCTCCACCGCGTCGCGCGACGTTCGCTGGTCGGTGCCGGTCTGCGTGCGCAGCGCGGGCCCCAAGCAGAAGCCGGACTGCATGCTGCTCGCCACCGCCGAGGCCGAGCTGCCGCTGGCCCGCAAGTCGTGCCCGGCGTGGATCGCGCTCAACCCGGAGGCGCACGGCTACTACCGCTGGGCGCTGGCCCCGGCCCAGCTCAAGGATCTCCTGACCAGCGGCTACAAGCAGCTGACCCCGGCCGAGCGACTGTCGCTGGCCAGCAACCTGTCGTCGGGGCTGCGCAGTGGCGCGCTGCCGGCAGCCGACGTGCTGGCCGCGCTCGGGCCGCTGGCTCGCGATCCGGAGCCGTCGGTGGCGCAGGAGCCGGGCGGCCTGCTCGCGTTCGTGCGCGAGAAGCTGGTCGAGCCAGGTCTGCGCGGCACGGTCGAGGCGCACATGCGCTCGCTGTATGGCCCGGTCCTGGCCAAGGTCGGCTGGAAGTCGAGGGCGGGCGAGCCGGCCCGCGTGCAGAGCTTCCGCCGCTGGCTCATCGCGTACCTGGCCTTCACCGCGCGCGACCCGGCGGTGCTCGAGCGCGCCGCCGGGCTGGGCCGCGCGTACGTCGGCACCGACGGTCACGTCCACCCGGAGGCGGTCGACCGGAACATCGTGTCGGTCGCGGTCCAGGCGGCCGGCCGGCTCGGCACGCCGGAGCTGTTCGACACCATGCTGGAGCGGCTCGCCAGCGAGCAGGACTCGGTCGTGCGCGGGCACCTCCTCGGCGGGCTGGCCGAGTTCCAGGATCCGAAGCTGGCCGACCGGGCCCGCGCGCTCGCCTTCGACGAGCGGCTGCGGGTGAACGAGCGCCTCTCGGTGCTCCAGGGCCAGGCCCAGACGCTCGAGCAGAAGCCGGCCGCGTGGGCGTGGCTGGTGGCCAACTTCGACAAGATCGCGCCGGTGGTCCCGCCCGCGTACGTGCAGTTCTTCAGCTACCTGCAGGACGGCTGCAGCGAGGACGCCGCGGTCGAGCTGGAGCGCTTCATGCGGCCGCGGGTGAAGAGCCACATCGGCGGCCCCTACAACCTCGACAAGGCGCTCGAGTACACCCGGCTGTGCGCTGCCCAGGTCACGGCCCAGCGGCGCAGCGCGACCGAGTTCTTCAACCGCAGCGCGCAGGCGACCCAGGCGCCGGCCCAGTCGTCCATGTAGCGCGGCGGATCGGGTCAGCCGGCGCGCATCTCGTCGACCAGGGTCGCGACCAGCTCGGCGGCGGGGAGCGCCCGGCTCATCGGCGCGCCCTGGCCGGCCCACAGCGAGACGTACTCCATCCGGCTGGCCTTGCCGGCCGCCGCGCGCAGCTCGCTCGTCATCGCGTTCATGATCGGATACGGCGGGACCTCGTCCTGGTGGCCGTGGAGGAGCTCGAGGTAGCGGTTGACGATGCCGCGCGCCGGCCGGCCGGAGAAGGCGCGAGTCACCACGGTTCGCGCCGCCGCCGGGCTCATGAGCACGCGCTTGTACTCCGGGTGGATGCCCGACTCGGGACAGCAGAGGAACGCGGTCCCCATCTGGGCGCCGGCCGCGCCGAGCCCGACCGCGGCGGCGATGCCGCGCCCGTCCATGATGCCGCCGGCCGCGAGCACCGGGATCCCGACCGCCGCGGCGATCTGAGGGACCAGCGCGATCGTGCCGATGAGCGACTCCTCGAAGGTGCCCAGGAAGGTGCCGCGGTGGCCGCCGGCCTCGGCGCCCTGCGCGCAGACGAGGTCCGCGCCGGCCTCCTCCCACGCGCGCGCCTCGGCGGCGTTGGTCGCGCTGCCGAGCACGGCGCAGCCGCGCGCCTTGAGCGCGAGCACCTCGTCGCGCGGGATCACGCCGAAGTGGAAGCTCGCCACCGCCGGGGCCGCCTCGCGCACGGCGGCCAGCTGATCGCTGAAGCGCTCGCAGAACCGGGTCGGGATGTTGACCTCGGCCAGGCCGAGCTCGCGCCGGATCGGGGCGATGAGCTCGGCGGCGCGCTGAATCCGCGAGCGAGTCGCCTCGTCGTCGGCCCGCGGCTCGTCCAGCACGAACAGGTTGACGTTGAACGGGCGCGACGTGCGCTGGCGGATCGCGGCGACGTCGTCGAGGATCCTCTGCGGCGCGGACACCGCCGAGCCGAGCGATCCGAGCGCGCCCGCCTCCGACACCGCCGCGATCAGCTCGGGGGTGGTGGGGCCGCCTGCCATCGGCGCCTGCACGATCGGGTGCTGGATGGACAGGCGCGACAGGAGCGCGTGGACCGGGTCGGGCTGGCTCTTCATGGACTCTCCAGCGCCAGGATCAGAACAGCCCCTCGATGCGGCCGTCCGGGTGGACGCGGATCGCCTCGGCGCTCGGGGTCTTGCCGAGGCCCGGCATGGTCATGATCTCGCCGGCCAGGGCGACCACGAAGCCGGCCCCGGCCGACGGGTAGACGTCGCGCACGTTGATCTTGAAGCCCTTGGGCCGACCCAGCTTGGTCGGGTCGTCGCTGAACGAGTACTGGGTCTTGGCCATGCACACCGGGGTCTTGCCCAGGCCCATCTCCTCGCACTGGGCGATCGCCTTCTCCGCCTTGGGCGCGAAGTTGACCCCGTCGGCGCCGTAGATCTGCGTGGCGATCGCCTCGATCTTGGTCTTGATCGGCAGCGCGGAGTCGTAGAGCGGCCGGAAGTCGGCGGTGCCGTCGGCCAGCGCGGCCAGGATCTCTCTGGCCACGTCCTCGCCGCCCTCGCCGCCGCGCGCCCACACGTCCGACAGGGCGACCCGCGCGTCCCAGTGGCGGGCCGCGGAGAGCACCTCGGCCTGCTCCTCCGGGCTGTCGGTGACGAAGCGGTTGAGCGCCACGATGACCGGCACCCCGAACTTCTGCACGTTCCTGACGTGCGCCTCGAGGTTCACCATCCCGCGCTTGAGCGCGGCCACGTCCGGCGTGCCCAGGCTGTCCTTCTTGACCCCGCCGTGCATCTTGAGCGCGCGGATGGTCGCGACCACCACCGCCGCCTCCGGCTTGAGGCCGCCGAACCGGCACTTGATGTGGAAGAACTTCTCCGCGCCGAGGTCGGCGCCGAACCCGGCCTCGGTCAGGACGATGTCGCCCAGCGACAGGGCCAGCCGGGTGGCGACCAGCGAGTTGCAGCCGTGCGCGATGTTTCCGAACGGACCGCCGTGGACCAGGGCCGGCCCGCCCTCGAGCGTCTGGACCAGGTTGGGCAGGAGCGCGTCGCGCAGGAGCAGGGTCATCGCCCCGCTGGCCTTGAGATCGCTGGCCAGGACCGGCCGGCGGTCGCGGGTCAGCCCGACGATGATCCGCCCGAGGCGCGCCTCGAGATCGGGCAGGTCGCGGGCCAGGCACAGGATCGCCATGATCTCGCTGCCCGGCACGATGACGAAGCGGTCCTCGCGGGTCGGCCCGCCGTTCATGCCGCCCAGGCCCACGATGATCGAGCGCAGGGCGCGGTCGTTCATGTCCATGGTGCGTGGCCAGCTGATGTGGCGCGAGTCGAGCCCGAGCGCGTTGCCGTGGTGAATGTGGTTGTCCAGCATGGCGGAGAGGAGGTTGTGGGACGACGTGATGGCGTGGAAGTCGCCCGTGAAGTGGAGGTTGATCTCGTCCATCGGGACGATCTGGGCGTAGCCGCCGCCGGCCGCGCCCCCCTTCACTCCGAAGACCGGGCCGAGCGACGGCTCGCGGATGGCGACCACCACCTTGTGCCCCAGCCGGCGCAGCGCCTGACTGACCCCGATCGTGACGGTCGACTTTCCCTCGCCGGCCGGCGTCGGGCTGATACCGGTCACCAGCACCAGCCGCCCCTTCGGGGTGCGACCGGCCACCGCCTCCGGCGCGATCTTTGCCTTGAAACGGCCGTAAGGGAGAATGTCGTCGGTGCCGAGTCCCAGCTCGGCGGCCACGTCGGCGATGGGGCGGAGCCTGGCGGCCTGGGCGATGGCGATGTCGGAGGGGACGGTCATGAGGACTCCTGACTGAGCTCGGAAGTATCTCGTCCCTCGGGCGGAGGGTGCAACGCGTGCGCCTTCTTGTCGCGCGGCGTAACAGTCCTTGACGCGGCGCGCAGTGACGTTAACGTCGATAGACGACGCGTGGAGAAACGATGAGCTCCACTGACGCTGGCCGGCTCGAGCTCCGCAGAGGAGTGCTCGAGTCCTATCCGGACGTCCTGACGGAACCGGTGGTCGAGGCGCTCGAGTCGCTGACCGGGCTGGATATCGAGCGCCGCCACCTCATGCGCGAGCGGGCCGAGCGGCGCGCCGCCCGCGCGCGCGACCGGCAGCGGATCGAGTTCCTCGATCCGGACGCGCGCATCGCCCGCACCCGGCTCACCGTACAGGAGGCGCGCGACGGGGCGTTCGACGGCTCGGACATTCCCCACGACCTCCAGCGCCAGTGGATCCAGGGGACCGGTCCGGCCGCGCGGCCGCGCTCGTCGATCGAGCAGAGCATCCGCAGCGTCGCGTACGCGCTCCTGTCGGGGGCGGACGGCTGGATGTTCGACGGCGAGGACGCGCTCGGCCAGGTCGGCGCGATGTCGCTCGACAACCAGCGCAACCTCCGGATCGCCTTTGCCGGGGAGGATCCGTTCCCGCGGGTCGCCGAGGCGGTCGCCGGCGAGATGAACGCGTGGGGCGAGGAGATGCTCGGCCGGCGCATCGTGGACGACTGGCGCGCCCAGCTCGAGCACACCACCCGCATCTTCCGGGCCCGCGGCCTCCACCTCGACGACCGCCACGTCCGCCACCGCGACGGCTCCGGGTTCGGCGCGTCGATCGTCGACGCGGCCGCCTACGTGCTCGGCAACCACAAGACCCTGCGCGCGGCCGGTCGCTCGCTGGTCCTCTACCTGCCCAAGATCCAGACCGCCGAGGAGGCGGCGCTGTGGCACGAGATCCTCGCCGCGCTCGAGGCGCAGGCGGGGCTGCCGGTCGGCGCGATCAAGACCTACGTCCTGGTCGAGCAGCTCGAGGCCAGCTACCAGCTCATGGAGATCCGCGCGGCGCTGGCCAGCCGCTTCGTCGGCTTCAACACCGGGCGCTGGGACTACATCAACAGCGTCGCCGACGCGATGGCGTGGGACGAGGAGTTCGTCAACCCCAACATCGACGCCATCACCATGACCTACGGCTACATGGGCGTGTACGAGGACCGGGTCCGGCGCGCGGTCAACACGCCGGACCGGAGCGGGCGCACCGCGCTGTGGCAGGGCGGCATGGAGCCGAACATCCCGGTCGGCTCGCCCGAGGGCGTGGCCGACGGCATGGGGCGGGCGGTGGCCGGCGGCGAGCGCGAGCGCGAGGCGGGCGCCAGCGGCAAGTGGGTGGCGCACTGGAAGATGGTCCACATCGTGCGACCGGTGTGGGAGCGAGCCGGGCAGGCCAACCAGCTCGGCCGCGCCTTCCCCCGCCTCGGCTACGGCGACGACGACGCGCGCGATCTCACCCGGGTCGAGCCGGCCCCGCGCACCGTGCGCGGCGCGCGCGATCTGCTGAGCGTGGCGCTGCAGTACGGCAACGCGTTCGGGCGCGGCTTCCAGGCCGCCGCGCTGAAGCCGGCCGATTCGTTCGGCGACGACGACGTCCTCTACCTCATGGAGGACATGGCGACCGGCGAGATCCGGCTCAGCATCCTGTGGGAGTGGCTGCACAAGCGGGCCGCCTTCACCGACGACGACGAGCGCACCGGGGTGCGGGCCGGCGACGTGTTCGAGGCGGCCCTGTTCGCCCGGCTGCTCGAGGAGGAGTACGCCGCGCTGACCGCGGCCGACGACCGCGACGTCCACGACGACTCCAAGGCCACCACGCTGCCGATCGCGCGCGAGATCGCCCAGCGCTACGTCGAGAGCCAGACCAAGCCGCCCTGGTACATCGACCTGCTCGACCTCAACCTCGACAACCACGACCTCGGGCGCGCCCGGGCGCGCATCGACGAGTACCTGGCCGCGCTCGCGGCGAACGGGACGCGCATCACCGAGAACGCCGACTTCGACCGGCAGCCAGCCGATCTTCAGGGGAAGGGTGGAAGGGGACCAACATGACGATGCATGCCAAGGAGATCGCCGCGCTCCGTGAGTGGTTCGCCAGCCCTCGCTTCCGGGGCCTCATCCGGCTCCACTCGGCCCGCGAGGTGATCGAGCAGCGCGGCACCATCCCGATCGACTACAGCGTCGCTCGCGGCGCGGCCGAGGCGTTCCACCAGCGGCTGCGCGAGCTGTACGGCCAGAAGAAGTGCGTCACCACGTTTGGCCCGTACTCGCCGGGCCAGGCGGTGGCGATGAAGCGCGAGGGGATCGAGGCGATCTACCTGGGCGGCTGGGCGACCAGCGCCAAGGGCTCGGTCGGCGAGGATCCCGGCCCCGACCTGGCCAGCTACCCGCTCAGCCAGGTGCCGGACGAGGCCGCGCCGATCGTGCGCGCGCTGCTCACCGCCGATCGCAACCAGCACCACGCGCGGGCCCGCATGAGCGAGAAGGACCGCGAGGCGACCCGCGAGATCGACTTCCGCCCGTTCATCATCGCCGACGCCGACACCGGCCACGGCGGCGACTCGCACGTGCGCAACCTCATCCGCCGCTTCGTCGAGGTCGGCGTCCCCGGCTACCACATCGAGGATCAGAAGCCCGGGGTGAAGAAGTGCGGCCACCAGGGCGGCAAGGTGCTGGTCTCGGAGGACGAGCAGATCAAGCGGCTGTCGGCCGCGCGCTTCCAGCTCGACCTCATGGGCGTGCCCGGCATCATCGTGGCCCGCACCGACGCCGAGTCGGCCACGCTGCTCGACGGGCGCAGCGACGAGCGCGACCAGCCGTTCATCCTCGGCGCCACCAACCTCGATCTGCCGGCGTACAAGGCGGCGTTCCTGGCCCTCCTGCGCCGCTTCCACCGCGCCGGGGTCGAGGAGCTGTCCGGCTACCAGCTGTACGGGATGTGCGACGAGGAGTACGCGGCGGCGGAGGCGTGGCTCGAGCGGACCGGGCTGGCCGGGGCGGTCGACGTCGCGGCGGCGTCGCTCGGGTCGGACTCGGGCGGCGTCGCCATCGACGGCGCGTTCGACGTGGTGTTCGGCCGCTTCGTCGACACCTGGCAGAACGAGGCCGGGGTGAAGACGTTCGGCGAGGCGATCTCCGACGCGATGGACTTCCGCGCCAGCGAGGGCGAGACGTTCCCGATGACGCGGGCGGAGTGGCTGAAGTTCGCCGCGCGCGCCTCGTTCTACGAGGTGCGCGAGCGGGCGGCCGCGATGCACATCACCGCCACCTGGGACTGCGAGCACGCCAAGACGCCGGACGGCTACTACCCGGTGCGCGGCGGCATCGACTACGCGGTGGCCAAGTCGCTGGCCGCGGCGCCCTACGCCGATCTCCTGTGGATGGAGACCAAGACGGCCGACCTGGCCGACGCCCGCCGCTTCGCCGACGCGATCCACGCGGTCTACCCCGACAAGATGCTGGCCTACAACCTGTCGCCGTCGTTCAACTGGGCGACCACCGGGATGACCTACGACGAGATGCGCCGGTTCCCCGAGGAGCTGGGCAAGCTCGGGTTCGTCTTCAACTTCATCACCTACGGCGGCCACCAGATCGACGGGCTGGCCGGCGAGGAGTTCGCGATGGCGCTGCGCGAGGACGGCATGCTCGCGCTCGCCCGCCTGCAGCGGAAGTTCCGCCTGCTCGAGTCGCCGTACCGCACCCCGCAGACGCTGGTCGGCGGGCCGCGCGCCGACGCCGCGCTGATGTCGATCTCCGGGCGTGCGTCCAGCACCAGGGCGATGGGCAAGGGCTCGACCCAGTTCCAGCACCTGGTCCAGACCGAGGTCCCGCCCAAGGTGCTCGAGGACTGGCTCCGGCAGTGGGCCACCCGCTGGGATCACGGCGAGGCGCTGGCGGTGACCCTGCGCCCGCACACGATCGGCTCCGATCTGCGCGAGCTCATCATCCGCACCGCGGCCGGCGAGAAGCTGCTCAACATCGTGTTCGCCACGATCAAGGACCGGCGCGGGCGCCGCATCCTGTCGGTGCGCGACCAGAACACCTTCGACCTCAGCCTGCGCAAGAAGCGCCTCATGACCCTGGCCCACCTGTTCCTGGTCCACCGCTACCGTCTCGACTCGGTCCATTACCTGACCCCGACCGACGACAACCAGCATCAGGCGGCCGGGATGAAGGAGCTGGGCATCTACAGCGAGGTCAACAACGAGGTCGGCGAGATCATCGTCGCCGACGTCGACGCCGCCCGGATCAAGGAGCTCATCTCCGACCGGTCGGCGCTCGACGCCTTCATCGCCAAGGAGTGACCGTCGCCGTCGCCGCGCGGCCGTGTTAGATCAGGCGCGTGGCGACGAACGACTTCGACTTCCTGGTGCTCGGCGGCGGCTCGGCCGGGGTGCGGGCGGCGCGGGTGGCCGCCGATCTGGGCGCGCGCGTGGTGGTGGTGGAGGAGCGCGAGCTGGGCGGCACCTGCGTCAACCTCGGCTGCGTGCCCAAGAAGCTGCTCTGGTACGCGGCCGAGTTCACCGAGCTGTGGCGCGACGCGGTGTCGTACGGCTGGCACGTGGAGCCGCCCCGCCACGACTGGGCCGCGCTGATCGCGCGCAAGGACCAGGAGATCGCGCGGCTCAACCGCATCTACGAGCAGATCCTGACCGGGCGGGGCGTGGAGATCGCGCGCGGCTGCGGGCGAGTGATCGGCCCGAACGAGGTCGAGGTGACCGGCGAGGGAGGGGCGCGCCGGCTCCGCGCCCGGCACATCCTGGTCGCGGTCGGCGGGGTGCCGCGCCGGCCGGTCTTCGCCGGCGCCGAGCACGTGCTGGTGTCGGACGACATCTTTCACCTGCCCGCGCTGCCCGGCCGCGTGATCCTGATCGGCGCCGGCTACATCGGCGTCGAGATGGCGGGCATCCTGCACGGGCTCGGCGCCCACGTCGAGATCGTCCACCACGGCTCGCGCCTCCTGCGCGGCTTCGACCGCGACGTGCAGGAGCACCTGGCCGTGGAGCTGGCCGCGCAGGGGATCGACCTCCGCTTCCGGTGCGAGGTGACCTCGATCGAGCGCACCGCGAAGGGCTGCCTGCGGGTCTCGCTCGACAGCGGCGCCGTGGTCGAGGTCGACGCGGTCATCGCCGCGATCGGCCGCGCGGCCCGCACCCGCGGGCTCGGCCTCGCGGAGGTCGGCGTGCGCCTCTTGCCCGGCGGAGTCATCGAGGTCGACGACCACTTGCAGACCGCGGTTCCGTCGATCCACGCCGCCGGCGACGTGGTCGAGCGCCGGGCGCTGACCCCGGTCGCGATCGCCGAGGGCATGATCATCGCGCGGCGCCTGTTCGGCGGCGAGGCCGGATCGGCGGAGGGGATCCACTACGCCCACGTCCCCTCGGCGGTCTTCTCGAGCCCGCCCATCGCCACCGTCGGGCTCACCGAGGAGGAGGCGCGCGCGGCGTGCGCGGCGGTCGACATCTACCGCTCGGTGTTCCGGCCGCTCAAGCTCACCATGACCGAGCGGCAATCGCGCACCCTCATGAAGATCGTGGTCGACCGCGCGACCCAGCGCGTGCTCGGCATCCACGTGGTCGGCCACGAGGCCGGCGAGATCGTGCAGGGGTTCGCGGTCGGGGTGAGGATCGGGATGACGAAGCCGCAGCTCGACGCCACCATCGGCATCCACCCGACCGCGGCGGAGGAGCTGGTCACGATGCGGACGCGGGAGCCCGATCCGGAGGACAGCGTCGACGGCGCCGGCGGCTGATCGGGCCGGCGCTCACGGCGCGGGTGCGTTCACCCCGATCGACCAGTACTCGAGCACGCCGACGTCGCCCGGCCCGCGGTCCTCGAGGTGGAGCGTCCACGTCCCGTCGCCGCGCGATCCGCGGGTGAAGCCCTCCACCTCGAACGTGCCGCGAACGTCCAGGCCGCTGTCGTCGGGCAGGATGTCGACCACCGCCGCGCTCTCGCCATCCGGCGACAGCAGCGTCAGCACCATGTCGCCGCGCCAGTCGTGGAAGATCTCGAGGTGGACCTCGACCGTCTCGATCTCGAGATCTGGGACGTCCGCCTCGATCGTGGTGTCGATGCCGAGGAGGTCGTCGTCCGGGACCTCGAGGGCCGGGGCGTCCTCGCCGGTGAAGCGAAGCCGGCCGCCCCCGTCGGGCCGGTCCTCGGCGGCGTCGATCCGCGCCTGCGCCCCGTCGACCGGGTCGATCGGGGCGGCGTCGATCGGCCCGGCCAGGCAGCTGTCCGCGATCTCGGCCGGCAGGTGACAGTAGAGATCGCCGCCGCACTCGGTCCCGCCCGGGCACGCCCCGGCCGCGCCACAGGTCACCGAGCAGGCGCGAGGATCACCGGAGCCGCAGCCGGCCGCGCCCGCCGACCAGAGGGCGATCACCAGCGCGGCGACGTGGAGACGGAGAGCCATCACAGAGGAAGGACCGGAGCCGGGCGGATCTGTCGCACGACTTCGCGGCCGGCGGGAAGTCGACCGCGCAACCGAGCGGAATCACCCGGGCGGCGATCCATCGAGTAGAGTGCCGGCGATGGCGGCCACCTCGCTCACGTCCCTCCTCGCCGATCCCGGCGCCGACATCGGCGCGATCGGCCGTCACCTCGACCAGCAGGGCGGCGAGGGCAGGCGAGCCCTGCTGCGCGGCCTCGGCCGCGACACCCAGCGAGCCCTGTACGAGAAGGCCGCGGCGGCCGATCCGCTCGACCTCGACTACTTCGTGGGCGCCGCCGCGGAGCGCGTCGAGGTCATCCACGACGGCCTCAACACGCTGCCCCTGCCATCTCCCCTGCGCCGGTTCCAGAAGCGCTTCTGCCGGCCGGTCGGCGGCGGTCCCCGCCTGTTCGGCTACAACGAGGGCCCGACCCGGCCCGTCGTCGGCCCGGGCTTCTTCGTCGCCATCCCGACCGCCGGCAACCCGACCTGGGAGCCGCGCGGCGCCGTCGTCGTCGACTACTTCCAGATCCCCGACGGCCCGGTGCCCGACGGCTGGCCCGCCGTGGTCCCCAACGACTGGCGCCTCCAGCGCTTCGTCTACCACCAGACCCGCGACTTCATGCGCCGCGTCTCCGCCCACGTCTCGATCGGCGCCGCCTACAAGCAGGAGCGGTCCCTCGACCACTACTTCGTGCTGTGCCGGCGCGAGTAGCTACTCGGGGCGGACGCGGGACAGCTGGAGCTCGCGGCGGTCGATCCCGATCTTCTTGAGCGACGGCAGGAGAACGCGGGTGACGAACTGTCGGCCGCCGTAGATGCGGTGGCGCTCGATGAGCTCGCCCTTGCGCTTCCAGTCGGGGATGAGGTCGTGGGCGGGCATCTCGAAGTGCTGGAGCACGAAGGCGAGGTCGTCGACGGTGCCGGTTCGATCGAGGTCGAGGTACTCGCGGACGCAGTCGACGAACATGCGGTGATGGCTGCCCTCGTCGCTGGCGATGAGCAGGATGAGCCGCTGGAGCGCCTGGTCGCCGGCCGGCGCGGTGAGCTTGGACAGGTTGACGTAGTTGAGCTGGGTGGCCAGCTCCTGGAGCATCGAGTAGATGACCATCCGGCGGCCGGTGTCGAACGGGAGCGCCCACTCGACCGCGAGGAGCCGCTGGTTGAGGAGCTCCATCTGGGCCTGCGTGCGCCGCCCGGACCGGATCAGCCACTCCTCGATGGCCATCGAGTGCTTGGACTCCTCGTAGCACCAGTTGGTGAGGAACCAGGCCATGCCGTGGTTCTGCCGGTTGAGCGCGATGAGCTTGGAGCTGTAGTCCGGCAGGTACATCTCGACCGAGTAGAACGCCTCGAGGATCTCCACCAGATCTTCGTCCACCGCGCGGATCTTGATCTGGTCCCAGGGGATCCCGTCGACCACGCTCCAGCGCCGCTTGACCTCGGCGTGGTCGAAGAAGTCGCGGTACAGGCCGCGAAAGCCGGTCCGGTCGGCGCCGACCGGCGCCTGCGCGACCTCCGGGGAAGACAGCGTCTCGGCAGCCAGATTGGACATGCGGAAGACGTACCAGAGGTACGGCGTCAGGGTCCGACACGGCTCGGTCATATCCCGGTCACGACCGGGCCCCCTCGGGGTGAACCGGGCACGCCGTGCCGGTCATGACGCGGCCGAAAAAGCGAGTAGAGTTCTTGCCGCTCCTGGTAGCACACCATGACCGATCTCGCCGCCCCTCCCGCCGCGCGCCGTGCCGCGCTGGTCTTCATCTTCGTCACGGTGCTGATCGACGTGCTGGCGTTCGGCCTGATCATCCCGGCCCTCCCGCACCTGGTCGAGCAGCTGTCCGGCGGCACCACGTCGACCGCCGCCTACTGGATCGGGGCGTTCGGCACGGTATTCGCGCTCATCCAGTTCGTCACCTCGCCGGTTCAGGGCGCCCTGTCCGACCGGTTCGGGCGCCGCCCGGTGATCCTGCTCTCGTGCCTGGGGCTGGGTCTCGACTTCATGTTCATGGCGGTCGCCCCGTCGCTGGGCTGGCTGTTCGTGGGGCGCGTCATCTCGGCGATCACCGCGGCCAGCTTCACCACCGCCAACGCGTACGTCGCCGATGTCACCGAGCCGTCGCAGCGGGCCAGGAGCTACGGGATGCTCGGCGCCGCGTTCGGGCTCGGCTTCATCATCGGCCCGCTGCTCGGCGGGATCCTCGGCGACATCGACCTGCGGCTGCCGTTCTGGTTCGCCGCCGGCCTGGCGCTCCTCAACTTCAGCTACGGCCTGTTCGTCTTGCCGGAGTCGCTGACCGCGGAGCGGCGCAGCGTGCGCTTCGACTGGTCCCACGCCAATCCGCTCGGCTCGATGAAGCTCCTGCAGAGCTACCCGCAGGTGCTCGGGCTGGCGGCGGTGGTGTTCCTGGCCAACCTGGCCCACTACGTCTATCCCAGCGTGTTCGTCCTGTTCGCCGACTATCGCTACGGCTGGGGCCAGAAGGAGGTCGGCTACGTGCTCGCCGCGGTCGGCGTGCTCAGCGTCGTGGTCAACGTCGGGCTGGTCGGCCGCGCGGTGAAGCGGTTCGGCGAGCGCCGCGCGCTCTTGCTCGGCCTCACCGGCGGCGTCTTCGGCTTCGCGATCTACGGGCTGGCCGGCCAGGGCTGGATGTTCCTCATCGGCCTGCCGATCAGCGCGCTGTGGGCGATGGCGGCGCCGGCGTCGCAGGCGCTCATCACCCGCCAGGTCGGCGCCGACGTGCAGGGCCGCATCCAGGGCGCGCTCATGAGCCTGGTGTCGATGGCGGGGATCATCGGTCCGACCATCTTCGCGGGCTCGTTCGGCTACTTCGTCGACGAGGACAGCCCGGTCCACCTGCCCGGGGTTCCGTTCCTCATCGCGGCGCTGCTGCTCGGCGTGGCGCTCGCGGTGGCGCGGCGCGCCGCGCGGGCCCCTGCCGACGCTCCCCTGGTCGAGCCGGGAGCTGCCTGATCGGCAGGAGCGTGGCGGCCGCGGTCAGCTGTCCAGGGCGACCACGCCGCGGAGGGTGCCGAGGCCGCTGGGCGGCAGCGTGCACACCAGCGAGACGTAGTCGTAGTAGCCGATCGTCGGCAGGGTCGCGTAGTGATCGTAGTTCGCGATGGACTCGCTGAAGCTGACCGAGCTCTGGTAGACCCCGCTGTAGTTGTACGAGGTGAGCGTGCAGACGGTCGCCTGGCCCGCCGAGTTGGTGCCGTCGACGTAGAACGCCTGCGTCGCCCCGGTCACCGGGTGGCGCTCGACGGAGCAGATCACCGGGCGCGAGCCGGTGCTGACGTTCCTGACTCCGTAGCTGAGGTAGTCGATGTCGAGCGCCTGCGCGGCGTTGTAGTTCTTGCAGGTGGCGCCGTGGGTGTTGATGTTCTGCGAGGCGGCGGCGCCGGCGTCGACGGCCGCGCTGCCCAGGATGGCCGCGACGATGAGCAGACCGGCAAGGAGTGCGATGGATTTCACGTGTTCACCTCTGTCGTTGGGTAGATCGATCCCCTTTGCCCGGGATTGGGCATCGGGGCAGGTCGGCAATGGAGGCACCGCTCAGTTCTTCGAAGCCGTCTGGGTCGGGCCCGGCGCCTGGTCCGGGCCCATCAGGTAGAGGACCATGCCGGTCGGGCCGCTCTCGTCGCGGACGACCTGGCCGGCCATGCGCGGCAGCGCGTCGGCGAACTGCTGGGCGAAGAGAGGCAGGCCCTTGCTGAGGGCGCCGGAGCCGTCGTCCTGGACCTCGACGCGGCAGCTGGTCGCCCGGCACTCGACGCCGCGGGTGGCGCCGCGCATCACGTCGATCCCGTCGATCGCGGCCCACACGCGCTTGCTGATGGCCGGCGACCAGCCCGGGTCGACCACCTCGCGCGCAAAGGCGGCCTCGATCCCGGCGATGTAGGCGGCCTGGCGCCGATCGCCCTCGGCGCGCCGGTCCGCGTCGGACACCACGACCTCCGCGGCGGCCTGGTCCGCGGTCGGCGCCGGCCCGGCCGCCACCTGGTCGCGGAGGCCGGCGACCTGGGCCTGGAGCACGGCGACCTGGGTCCTCATGCGAGTCATGTCGGTGGAGGCGGCGGCCGGCGTCCCGGCGCGATCGACGGAGACGCCGGTGGTCGATGGCCGACTGGAGTCCTGATTTCTGGACCCGAGAACGAGCGCGCAGACCAGGACCAGGCTGCCGGCGGCGAGGGCGCTGCACAGGAGGAGTCGCGAGTTCTTCATGGACCTACGATTGCCACGCTCGCGCGCGAAAGGCATGTCGTTCAAAAAACGACGTGGAGGCTGCGCACCGCCTCCTCCCAGATGTTCGCGATCAGCTTGCGGCGCGAGACCAGCCCGGTCTTCTGGTAGACGCGCTGCCACATGGTCCGCACCGTCGACAGAGAGCAGCCGAGCGAGTCGGCGATCTCCTTGTCGTCGGACCCGCGCACCGCCGCCAGGAGAACCGACTGTTCTCTCGGGCTGAGTCGCGCGTACTTGTTCCTTGCAGCCCTGAAGAGGAGTTCGCTGGTCATCGCGGCATGGCTCGGCCGCGACTGCTGCAAGCGCGTGGCCGCGCGCGGGGCCGCGCAACTCCGTCAGTATCGGGCGACGGATCGATCTCGTGTAGCGCGCCGGTCCACGTTCACCGGCTCGATCGAGTGGTTTGCCGGTCCACAGCTACCGGGTGGACGGCTCGGGCGGCGGGATCACGGTGTTCTGGTCGTAGACCAGGCGCCAGGCGCCCGCCTCGCGGGCGAACACCAGGCTGAGCAGCGCCTCGCGCTGGGTCTGATAGCTGCTGTCGGCCTGCTTGGCCTGGGACTGGTACTTGACCAGGGCGATGCCGGTGTCGCCGAGCTCGCGCACCTGTTTCACCTCGAACACCATCCGCCAGTCGGTCTCGGCGAACCAGTCGACGTGGAGCTGCCGGTACTGCTCGCGCGTGGTCAGCACGTTTCCGCTGGGCAGGATCAGCGTGAGTGACTCGCCGGAGGTCACGGTGGCGAGGAGGGCGTCGAGGTCGCGCGCGTTGACCGCGGCGAGGTGGGCGTCCAGCGTGGCCCTGAGCGGCGGCCCCGCCGGCGCGGTGGTCGATGGACCGGCCGCCTGGCCGGTCGCGCAGGCGGAGCCGATCGACAGCGCGGCGACCAGCGCGGCGGAGGAGAGGACGACGGTGCGGAGAGACATCGCCCGAGCATGAGGGCCCGCTCATGAACAGTCGATCGTTCTCGCGGCCGATCCGCGCCGCTGCACCGGCGGCGATTTGCCGCGGTCCGGCTTTGCGTTACGGTCCCGCCATGGGCATCGCCTTTCTCGGCACCGGGCTGCTCGGCTCGGGCTTCGTGCAGCACCTCCTGGCCACTCACGAGTCGGTGGCGGTCTGGAACCGCACCGCGGCGCGGGCCGAGCCGTTCGCCGCCGCCGGCGCGCGGATCGCGTCGTCGCCGGCCGACGCCGTCGCCGGCGCGGATCGCGTCCACCTCTGCCTCAAGGACGACGCCGCGGTCGATCAGGTGCTGGCGGCGGCGCTGCCGGCCGCGCCGGCCGGCGCGGTCATCGTCGACCACACCACCACCTCGGCCGGCGGCGCGGCGGCGCGCGGGGCGGCCCTGGCCGGGGCGGGGCGCGCGTTCCTGCACGCGCCGGTGTTCATGTCGCCGGCGGCCGCGCGCGACGCCAAGGGCATGATGATGGTCGCCGGGCCCGAGGCGGACTTCCGCCGGGTGGAGCCGGCCCTGGCGTCGATGACCGGCGACCTCTGGTACGTCGGGGCCGATCTGCACCGCGCCGCCGCGTTCAAGCTGCTCGGCAACTCGATGCTGATCGCGCTGGCCGGGGCGCTGGCCGATACGTTCGCGCTGGGCCGCGCGCTCGGGGTGCCGGCGGAGGAGACCCACGGCCTGATCTCGCGGCTGAAGCCGGGCGGCGCGATCGACATCCGCGGCAAGCGGATGGCCGACGGCGACTTCGCCGCCACCTTCGAGCTGGCCATGGCGCGCAAGGACCTCGGCATCATGCTGGACGCGCTGGGGGACGCGCCGCTGTCGGCGCTGCGCGGCATCGCGGCGCGCGCCGACCAGCTCATCGCGCGCGGCCACGGGGCCGACGATCTGGGCGTGCTCGCGGTCGACGCGGTCGGGCCGGTCAACCCCGCAGCGCCGCGCTGAGCGCGGCCAGCGCGTCGGTGATGGCGCGGGTCGGCTTCGGCTCGAGCGAGAGCTGCACGAACAGGGTGAAGGCCAGGTTGCGCGCGTTGCGCTGGGCGGCGTAGAGCCCGAGGTCGAACTCGCGCCCGAACGGGATGCGCAGCGGCGCGATGAGCTTGTCGACCCAGGCCGCGAACGCCGCGGTGTCGATGTGGCGCCGGCGGAGGAGGTCGAGCACCGGCTGGGCCAGCCGGCCGTCCTCGCCGTCGAACAGCACGAAGCCGTGCCGGCGGATGGTGAGATCGAGGATCGCGTCGAGCACGAGCTGGCCGCGCCGGCGGCCGAGGCGTGGGTTGCGCGATAGCGCCCGCAGCCAGTCGGCGGTGTGGGCGGCCGCGTGAGCCCATCCGCGCCCCTCGACCCGGCCGCGCAGGTCGGTCTCGGCCGCGGCGTAGGCGCGGGCGGCGGCGACCATCGCGGTCAGCTCCTCCTCCGACATGGTCGGCTTCTCGATGTCGCGCGCGGCGATCTCGGCCAGCACCAGCGCGGCGAACGAGCGGCCGAACACGGTGTCGTCGCCGACCGCGGCCGGGCGCTCGCGCAGGCGGGCCAGCAGGATGCTGGTCATCTCGCGCGCGGTCGCCGGTGGGAGCAGGCCGGGCCGGCCGATCCACGCGGCCAGCACCTCGTAGGCCAGGCGGTCGCGCACGTCCGGATCCGGCGAGCGCAGGTAGCCGAGCAGCTCGATGGTCAGCGCCGCCACGTCGGCGCCGGCCGGCGGGGCGTCGCCGCGGGCGTGCACGTCCTTCCAGAAGGCGAGCCGCTCGGCGGTCGGGCTGTTCGCGGCCGGCGTCGCCGCCGCCGGCGAGGTCGCCGTGGCGGTCGCGGTCGCGGTCGCCGGCGAGGTCGACGGGGCCGGCGCGGCCGAGCTCGCCGGCGCGGGGCCCGACGGCCTGCCACCGGCGCACGAGAGCACCACCGCCGCGATCAAGGCCGAGCCCACCCGCCGGATCTCCATCGCTCGAGGATACGCGCGGGTGACCGCGCGGCCGGATCGCCACCGTCCGTCCTCCTAACAGCTCATGCCGCGGGCGATGCCGGCGGGCCGTCGCGTGGTAAAGCAGGGCCATGTCGCTCCCCGCGCTGGTGCTCGCCGCGAAGCTCGTCGTGCTCTCGGATCCGGAAGCGGTGCTCGCCACCGACCTGTCCGAGGTGAAGGTGACCTTCAGCCCCGACGGCAAGCGGATGCTGTGGGGGAGCATCAACCGCACCGGCGGGGCCGGGAAGTGGGACATCTGGGAGGCGACCTCCACCGGCAAGGGGTGGAGCGCGCCGCGGGCGGTCTCCTTCAACTCGCCGGCCAACGACTTCGATCCGTCGTTCGCCCCGGACGGGTCGGGCATCTACTTCTTCTCCAGCCGGCCGGGCGGTCTCGGCGGCGACGACATCTACTTCGTCCCGGCGGCGAAGGGCGGCTACGGGACTCCGCGCAACCTCGGCCCCCAGGTGAACTCGAAGGGGGACGAGTGGGGACCGACGGTGTCGAGCGACGGCAAGCGCCTCCTGTTCGCGAGCGACGGCCGGGGCGGCTCCGGCAAGCACGACCTCTTCATCGCGGCGCGGGACGGGGCCGGCTGGGGAAAGGCGGCGAACGTCGGGCCGGTGGTCGGGTCGGCGGTCGACGACTTCGACGCGGCGTTCCTCGACGACGGCCGCTCGATCGCGTTCGCCTCGGAGCGTCGCGGCGCCGACACCGCCAACCTCTACGTCTCGGTGTGGAAGGGGGGCGCGTACCAGGCGCCGGTCTGGCTGGGCGCGAAGGTGAACCGGGCCGGCGCGTGGAACTTCGGCGCCGCGGTGCGGACCGGCGAGCGCGGCGTGCTCTACTTCAACATCAGCGGCGACGTCTATCGCATCCGCTATCGACTCGACTGATCGCGAACCCGAGGAGCGAAGGCGCTCGATGAGCAAGAAGCCCAGCCGCCCGGCGGCCGCCCCGGCCCCGTCGTCGAGCCCGTTCGCGTCGCTGGCGGAGCTGCGCGACCGGCTGCCGCCCGGCAGTGCGCCGGCCTCCGACGCGTCGGCGTCGAAGCCGACCGCCAGCCAGCCACCGGCGCCGCGCGGGCCGGCTCGCGCCGTGGTCCGCTACGAGCGCAAGGGGCGCGGCGGCAAGGAGGCGACCGTGATCGAGCAGCTCGGCCTCGCGCCGACCGCGCTCGACACCTGGTGCCGCGAGCTCAAGCGCGCGCTCGGCTGCGGCGGCTCGGTCGAGGGCACCTCGATCGCGCTGGCCGGCGATCAGCGCGGGCGCGTGCCGGCGCTGCTCGAGGCGCGCGGTGTTCGCCGCGTCACGGTCAGCTGAGCCGCGCCGCGTCATTCACCGCGGCCGCCGGCGCCCCGGCGGGACCGGCGCTACACTGGCTGGCCATGCGCGCCGCCGTCGCTGTCCCGCTCCTCCTCCTGGTCATGAGCTGCTCGGGCGGGGGAGGCGAGACATCGCGCGGCGCCGCGGCCCCGGCCGGGCCCGCGCCGGCGGCCATCACCCGCGTGCCGCGCATCTGGATCCTCGCCGTCGGGGTGTCGAACTACCGCACGCCCGGCCTCGCGCTCGAGTTCGCCAACCGCGACGCCACCGCGATCGACGCCTTCTTCGCCGGCGACGAGGGTGGCCGGATTCCGGACGAGCGCCGCGTCCTCCTCACCGACGACCACGCGACTCGCGCGGCGGTGCTGACCGCGCTGACCAGCCTGTCGCGCCGCACCGCGCCGGACGACATGATCGTCCTCTTCCTGGCCATGCACGGCATGGCCGACCCGGGCGGCGATCTCTACTACCTGGCCCACGACACCGATCCCAAGGAGCTGGTCGGCACCGGCCTGCCCCAGCGCGACATCGAGTACGCGATCTCGCGCGCGCCGGCCCGCCGGGTGGTGCTGCTGGCCGACGCATGTCACGCCGGCGCCGCCGGCTTCGCCGGGTTCCGCGGCCGGCGCAGCGCCGCGCTGGCCGAGACCAACCGCCTGGTCGGCCAGCTGGCCGAGTCGAAGCCGGGCACCGCGGTCCTGACCGCGTCGAGCGCGACCGAGGCCTCGGCCGAGGGAAAGAAGTGGGGCGGCGGGCACGGCGTCTTCACCCATCACCTCCTGGCCGGCCTGAGCGGCGACGCCGACGACGACGGCGACGGCTTCATCACCATCCGCGAGCTGTTCGACTTCACCTACCGCCACGTGTCGAAGGACACCGGCGGCGATCAGCACCCGGAGCTGAAGGGCCGCTTCGACAACGCCATGCCGCTGGCCGCGCTCCCCGGGGCGCGGGCGCGGGTGGCCAGCGCGCGCGAGGTCGCCGGCGGGCGCGGGGTGGTGGCCGATCCGACCACGCCGCTCAGCGCGCGCGAGACCCGCGCCGGCGCGGCCGCGCTCGAGGCCGCCTGCACCGGCGGCACCGACGCCGAGGCCTGCGCGCTCATCGGCGGCATGATGGTGCGCGGCGAGGGCGTCGAGACCGATCCGCGCCGGGGCTGGGCGATCCTGTCGAAGACGTGCACCGGCGGCAGCGCGCGGGCCTGCTGCGCGATGGCGGTGGCGAGCTACGACCCGCACGAGGCGCACGAGCCGGCCGAGGCCGCCACCTGCGCGACCGCCTGCGATCGCGGATCGGCGCCCGCCTGCCGCGCGATGGAGGCGATGCGGCGGGCCGGTGGGCCGCGCGCCAGCAACCCGAAGGCGGCCGAGCACTCGCGGCGAGCCCGCCAGCTCGACGACAAGGGCTGCCGGGCCGGCGACGCGGCCGCCTGTCACGGCCTGGCCGAGATGCTGCTCGACGACGGCGACGCCGCGGCGACCGCGCGCGCCCGCAAGCTGCTCGTCCGCGCGTGCGACGCCGGGCTGGGCCGGAGCTGCGAGCTAGGCGCGCGCGCCAGCGGCTACAGCGGTCGCGACGCCCAGCGGCTGCTCGAGAAGGGCTGCGAGGGCGGCATCGCGCGCGCCTGCGCCAGCCTGGCCAGCGTCTTCTTCGAGGCCGACGGCAGGTCGCCGGATCCGGGCCGGGCGTACGAGTCGCAGCGGCGCGCCTGCGAGCAGGGGATCGCGGCGTCGTGCCGCGCCTGCGCCGACGGAGCGGAGGAGGCGCGCCAGCCGTTCGGGGCCGCGCCGTGCCTGCAGCGCGGCTGCGACATGAGTGACGCGTCGGCCTGCATGAGGCTGGGCGCGATGTACGAGAACGGCGAGGGGGTGGCCCAGAACGCCACCATGGCGATCGGGATGTACACGCGCGCATGCGCGCGCGGCAACCGCACCGGCTGCACCCGGCGCGACGCGCTCCAGAACGCCGGCAGTCAGCCTTAGGGCCCCTGGCGTCGAGCCCGCCGGCGAGTGCGCGGGCGCGACCCGCGCGGTATGGTGCGCGGCATGCGCTACGAGTTCCTCTCCGACGAGTGGTTCGACAAGGTCGACGAGCTGGTCGCCGCGGCCGGCGATCTCCAGATCCCGGCGGCGATGAAGGCGGTCGAGGTCAACGTCACGGTCACCTCGCCCGGCGGCGAGGTGAAGCTGTTCATGAAGGACGGGCTGTTCACCCGCGGACACCAGCCAGGCGTGGCGACCACGTTGACCCTGGGCGCCGACACCGCGCGCCGCATCTTCGTCGGCGGCGACGTCAGCGCCGGCGTGCAGGCGTTCCTGGCCGGCGAGATCAAGGTGGAGGGCGACCTGGCCAAGGTGGTGGCGATGCAGACCACGCTGCCGAGCGAGCCGCAGCAGCGGCTGACCCGCGAGATCGCGGCGATCACGGCATAGGGCCGATGCGAGGCCGCGCGGCGGCCCCGGCCGGCCTCGCCGCGGCGCCGGCCGGCACGCCCGCATCCGCCGGGCCGGCCGCGGCCGGATCTCGCGCCTCGAGCACCTCCAGCTTCACCCGGGTCGAGCCGCGCTCCGCGAAGCCGAGCTGGCGCGCGGCCGCCTCGGACAGATCGATCACGCGGCGGCGGTTGGGCCCGTACGGTCCGCGGTCGTTGATGCGGACCACCACCTTCCGCCCGCTCGCGACGTCGGTCACGCGGACGCGGGTGCCGAGCGGCAGCGTGCGATGGGCGGCGGTCAGATCGTGGCGATCGAACCGCTCGCCGGAGGCGGTCCGCTTGCCGTGCCAGTCGGCCCCGTACCACACGGCCGATCCGCGCAGCACCCGCACCACCCGGTCGACCGGCTCGGCCGGGGCCGCGTCGGCGGGCGGCGGCGGGGTCGGTTTCTCCCTGCATCCGGATCCCGCCGCGATGGCCCCGGCGCACGCCACGGCGATGGCAGTGCGCGCCCCGGCTCTCGTGTGCAGAACTTCGAATCTCATCTCGTCGGTCGAGGAACGTCAGTGCTATTCTGAGGCGCATGAACGGTGTTCGTCGAGCCATCGGAATCGCTGTTCTGGCCAGCGTAGCCGGTTGTTCGGGCGCAGACGACGAAGGCGGGGTGGTCATCACCACCGTCTCCGAATACGGAGGATCGCCGATCGCCGGCGTCCGGGTGCAGGTCGATGACGAGGAGTGGGCCACGACCGATCAGCGCGGCGAGGCCGGGTTCGTCGGGATCGAGCCGCCCTACTCGGTGCGGCTGTTCCAGGCCCTCGAGACCGAGTCGATGCGCTTCCAGGACGTCTGGGAGCTCGTCGATCAGACTGAGACCCGGCTGGAGATCCCGGTCGACGGATCGCGCGTCACGACCCACGAGGGAGACATCACCGGGTCGATCAGCGGGACGACCGGCGGCGAGTCGCAGATCGCGGTCTTCGGCGGCAAGTTTCCGGACACCGGCGCGGTCAGCCTCGCCGAGGAGGACGGCACCTTCCAGCTGGCCGGCTTCCGCTGGGAGGGGCCGGCCTCGCGCTCGTTCGATCTGCATGCGCTCGAGTCCGACACCGCGGATCCGCCCACCCACTACATCGGATTCGGCAACGCGTCCATCACGCTCCGGGACAGCGGTGAGGGAGCGACCGCCGAGGCGTCGATCGAGCTCGCCCCGGTCGGCGAGTCGCACGTGACCGGCAGCGTGGCCGTCGCCGACGGGCTCGCCCCCGCGCTGCGCCCGTCGCTGCGCCTCGAGCTGGCCGACGGCGCGGCGGTCGACCTGGGCAGCGGCGACGCAGCCCTCACCCCGGGCGACTTCGAGCTCACCGCCCCCGACATCGACGGGGCCACCATGCGACTCGCGTTCCGGGGCGGTGACCTGACCGGCGGGCCCCCGGCGGGCCCGAGCGCCTACGTCTCGCTCGCGCTGACCCTGCCGGCCGACGACGTCGCGATCGATCTGCCCGCCGCGGTCGAGCTGGTCGAGCCCGCCGACGGCGCGTCGATCGACGGCGCCACCGTGTTCCGCTGGGACGAGCTGGCGGGCGGGACCCGCTACGGCCTGCACCTGTCGTGCGAGTGGGACGGCGGCAACGTCAACTATCGCCTGATCGAGACCACCGGCACCGAGGTGAGCCTGCCGGACATCCCCGAGCTCGACGTCGGGGCCGGCGCCACCTGCTTCTGGCGGGTCGGCTGGTTCGAGGGCGAGGCGACCGGCTACGAGTCGGTGACGCTCCCGGCCGAGCTGAGAAGCTCGTGGAGCGCGGAGCGGTCTGCTTCGTTCTGACGGTCTATTCTGCGGGGGTGTCGTACCAGCCCCGCGACGTCCTCCATCAGATCGGCGGCACCCCGCTGGTGGCGCTGAGGAGCGTCGCCCGCGGGCTGCCCACGCCGGTGCTGGTCAAGTGCGAGCACCTGAACCCGGGCGGTAGCGTCAAGGACCGGCTGGCGCTTGCGATCGTGCGCGACGCCGAGGAGCGCGGCGCGCTGCGCCCCGGCGTGACGCCGGGCATGACGATCGTCGAGGCGACCGCGGGCAACACCGGCGTCGGCCTCGCGCTGGTCGCGGCCGCGCGCGGCTACCGCCTGGTCTGCGTGATGCCGCAGAAGATGTCGGG
Organism: Kofleriaceae bacterium; assembly: GCA_035489015.1. Taxonomy (GTDB): domain Bacteria; phylum Myxococcota_A; class Polyangia; order Haliangiales; family Haliangiaceae; genus DATFRY01. The sequence continues at coordinate 72,773 of DATHKR010000326.1, forward strand.
CGACAAGCGCGCGCAGCTGGCCGCGCTCGGGGCGGAGGTGATCATCACCCCCAACGCGCCGTCGTCGAGCCCGGACAACTTCCGCGTCACCGCGGAGCGGCTGGCGGGCGAGCGCGGCTGGTTCCTGGCCGATCAGTTCCGCAACCCGGCCAACATCCGCGTGCACGAGGAGACCACCGCGGTCGAGATCCTCGAGCAGACCGGAGGCCGGGTCGGCGCGTTCGTGGCCGGCGCCGGCACCGGCGGGACGATCACCGGGGTCGGCCGCGTGCTGAAGCGAGTGGCGCCCGAGACGCGGGTGGTGCTCGCCGATCCGGCCGGCTCCGGCCTGGCCGGGTGGGTCAGGACCGGAACGCCGGGCCCCGACTCGCCCTACGCGGTCGAGGGCATCGGCTCGGGAGAGCCGCCCGCCAACCTGCACCGCGACGTCATCGACGAGGCCGAGACCATCTCCGACGAGGAGAGCTTCGCGATGGCTCGCCGGCTCATCCGCGAGGAGGGTCTCCTGGTCGGCGGCTCGGCCGGCACCAACGTGGCCGCCGCGCTGCGCATCGCCGCGCGCCCCGGCCTGCCCGGTCCGGTCGTGACCATCCTGCCCGACAGCTGGGACCGCTACTTCGCCCAGCCCTGGCTGGCCGCCGAGCGCGACACTCGTCCTTGATGAAAAAGCGCTTGCACCTCACGCGACGTGAGGCCGTAGGGTGTCGTCATGAGCGGACACCAGCCACAGCCCACCTCGTACACCGTCGGTGAGCTGGCCCGGATGGCCGGGGTGTCGGTGCGGACGCTCCACCACTACGAGGCGATCCGGCTGCTGGTCCCGTCGGGGCGGACCGAGGCCGGCCACCGGCGCTACGCTCGATCCGATCTGGCCCGGCTGGCGCGCATTCGCGGGCTGACCGCGCTCGGCTTCTCGCTCGAGCAGGCCCGCGCCTGCCTCGAGGACGAGGCGTGGAGCCCGCTCCGGCTGATCGAGGACCACCTGGCCCGCGCCCGCGAGGCGCTGGCCGAGCAACAGGAGCTGTGCGAGCGGCTCGAGCGGCTGCGCGAGCAGGTCGCGCGCGGCGGCGACGACGTCGAGCACTTCATCGAGACCGTGGAGGTGATGACGATGATCGAGAGCTATTACACCCCGGAGCAGCGGGAGGCGCTGGCGCGCCGGCGCGAGGAGCTGGGTGACGACGCGATCCGCCGGGTCGAGGACGAGTGGCAGGCGCTCTTCGCCGAGGTCAAGGCGGAGCTCGACCGCGCCACGCCGCCCGGTGCCCCGGCCGCGCAGGCGCTGGCCCGGCGATGGCGCGAGCTGACCACGCGGACGATGGCCGGCTTCACCGGCGGCGACCCGGGCATCACCGCGTCGCTGAAGCGGATGTACGCCGAGCAGCCGGTCGACCGGATCCACCCGAGCATGGACCCGGTGGTGTTCGCCTTCATGAAGGAGGCGTGCGACCTGCTCGAGTGATCGGACCGCGCGGCGCGCCGGTCAGAGCGACGGCGCGCGGCGCAGGAGATCGTCGAGGGCGGCGAGGAGGGCGCCGTTGCCGTCCTGCCGGTAGGTGGCCAGCTTCTCCTCCATCCGGTCGAGCCGGGCCAGGAACGCGCGCAGCCGGCCGAGGTCGGACGGATCCTCGACCGTCATGCCGAACCCCTCGCGCTCCAGGTAGCGGCCGTTCAGGATCTGCTCGAACTGGCGCGCGAGCGGGAACGCGAGCATCGGCTTGTGGAGGTGGACCGCCTCGCCCATGAGCGTGAACCCGGCGTTGGCGATGACCGCGCGGCACGAGGCCAGATCCTCGATGAACGTCGTCTCCGAGAACGGCCGGAAGGTGAGGTTGCGGTCGACCTGGTCCTCCGCGAGATCGCGCCGCATGCCGTAGACCCGGCACTCGACTCCGCTCGCGCGGAGCGCGTCGGCCAGCGCGTCGTAGCCGGTCGCGGTCTGGTAGACGAGGAGGTGCTCGCCGGGGCGCGGCGTCGCCGCCAGGATCTCCGGCCGCAGGATGGGCGGGAACAGCGACGTCCGCTCCTTGCGGATCGGCGCGCGGAAGAAGGCGGTGATGAGGTACGCGTCGCAGCTCGGCAGCTTCGACTTGACGAACGCCCGGGTCAGCTCGAACTCGGCGCGCACGCCGTCGAGGATCTCGGGCGGGTGCAGGCAGCGATTGATGACCTGCATGTTGTCGATGCTGATGATCGGCACGCCGTGCAGCTTGGCGTAGAAGTACGTCCACGACTCGAAGTCGCTGATCACCAGCTCGGGCCGGAAGTCGTCGATGAGATCGAAGTACGCCCGGATGTTGCGCGGCGCCCCGGTGATGCCGGCCAGGACGTTCGACCACACGGTCCGGCCCAGCCTGACCCGGTTGTCCTCGGCGATCATGTGAAGGCCGTGGATCTGGTTGACGCCGCCGAACCGCGCGGCGAGGAACTGGCACGCGCGCCCCGACGCCATGATCTCGATCTGATGACCCTGGCCGGTCAGGTGCTCGAGGACCACGCGCGAGCGCATCGCGTGACCCATGCCCTCGCCGACCACGCCGTAGAGGACCCTCATCGGGTCATTCTAGCGTGCCTCCAGCAGACCCACCCGTTGACGCCCACCATGAGCAGGTGAAGCCCGGTATAGGCCCAGACCGTCGCGATCGGCGGCGGCGAGGTCGGCGGCGGCATCATCGCGCCTCCGATCATGAACGCGGCCAGGATCGCTCCCCACACCGCGATCTGCCACCGCCGGGTCGAGCCGGCGATCCGCAGCGTGACGAGCCAGGTGGTGCCGACCACCCCGTAGGCGCCACCGACGAACGGGCTGCGAAACGACGCCAGGTTGAGGAGGGCCAGCCACAGCTCGGCCGAGGCCAGTCGCGCGGTCGGCTCGGCCGCCGCCTGGGCCGGCCCGCGCCGGGTGCGCCAGGCCAGGAAGCCCGCCAGCGCGAGGACGAGGATCCCGTACACCGACGAGACCGACAGCCCGGCCGCGCGATCGAGGGCGGTGAGCCCGAGCGTGCGCAGCTTGACGGTGAGGCCGTAGATCGACTGGTTGTTCGCCACCATGCCCGGCCGCTCGGATTGCGGGAAGGCATCGCCGCTCGACAGCCGCGGCATCTCGTAGTGGATGAAGTCCTCGAACGGGCGGGTCCCGTAGACCAGCAGGGTGACGAGCACGAGGACGGCGGCCCACGCGGCGATCCACAGGACGGCGCGCCATCGGCGGCTCATCACCAGGTAGACGCCGAGCACCCCCGGGAACACCTTGCCGAGCGCCGTGAAGGCCAGCGCGGCGCCCCCCAGCCCCTGGACGGCGATGCGGCGCGACTGGAAGGCGATCATCGCCATCATCCCGAGCGACAGCGCCGAGAGCTGGAAGTTTCCTATCTGCAGGGTGAAGAGGGTGTTCGGCGACGCCAGGAACAGCGGCCCGACCGCCAGCACCAGGCCCCCCTCCCGACCTCCGATCCACCGGGCCAGGGCGACGATCGCGGCCACGACCAGCGCCAGCTGGAGCGCGAACCAGACCGGCCGCAGCGACAGCAGATCGCCGCCGCTCACCCGCTGCAGCGCGCCGGGCAGGAGGAGGAACGGCGGCGGATAGTGGTAGGTGTCCACCTTGAGGCCGCTCATCTTGCGGTCGAGGTACTCGCTCTCCCGGTAGACGTTGCGGTCCGGCTCGGCGGCCAGGCGAGCCGCCTCCGAGTAGGCCGACACACAGGAGTGCGCGGCGCGCCACGCATCGTTCGGCCTCACCGACAGGTCGGTCCGCTCCACGTCCCACATGAAGCCGGCGAGCCGCGCCATCACCACCACGGCCACCAGCAGCACCGCGGCGCTGCCGGCCAAGATCCACCGCGACGGACCGACGATGCGAGGAACGCCGGGCGTGATGGACATGGGCCACCCTACTCCCTCTCGGGTCGGTCCAGTCGGTGGAACGCCGGCCGCGCCGGAACGGACCCTCGTGTCATCATCCCGGGCGTGTCCGCCGCCCGCCGCCGCCTGTGGAGCGAGATGCTCCCCTACGACGCGATCGTCGAGCCGTCGCTCCTGGCCGAGCTGGCCGGTCGCCGGATCGATCTCCTGGTCGCGGTCACGCCGCCGACGGTGAGTCGGGCGGCGGCCCTGGTCGGCGCCTGCCGCGCGGCCGGGGTCGGGATCGGGCTGTGGCCGATGGTGGACGATCGCGACGGGCGCTGGCCCAGCGCCGCCAACGCGGCCCTGTTCGCCCGCTTCTGTCGCGAGCTGATGGGGGGCCTGCGCGCGGCCGGTGCGCTGCCGGACGAGATCGCGCTCGACCTCGAGCCGCCGATCGACCGCGTGCGCGGGATGCTGGCCGGGCGGGCGCGCGCGCTGTTCCAGCTGCCCGACCCGGACGGCGGCCGCGCCCTGGCCGGGCTGGTCGACGAGCTGCGCGGCGACGCGGTGCGGGTGTCCGCCGCGGTCACCCCGCTGGTGATGCTTCCGTCGGGGCTGGCCAGCCGCGGCTGGCAGCGTCTGCTCGGCACCCCGGTGGATGGGGTCGGGTTCGACGCGGTCAACGCGATGGCCTACACGTCGCTGTTCGAGGGCTACTCGCGCGGGGCCCTGCGGCGCCCCGACGCGCTGGCGCTCCTGCGCGCGATCGCGGCGACGTGCGCGGCGAGGTGGGGCCCGTCAGCGGCAATCTCCCTCGGCGTGGTCGGCCTGGGCGCGCTCGGCGACGAGCGAGCGTACCGATCGCCGCGCGAGCTGGCCGAGGACGTGGCGGTGGCCGAGGCGGCCGGCATCGAGGAGGTGGTGCTGTTCGCGCTCGACGGCGTCCTCGCCCGGCCGCCGCGAGAGCCGTGGCTCGACGCGCTCTGCGGGGCCGACCCGGTCGCGGTCGAAGCGCGCCGCACGGCCCGCTCGGTGGCGGCGCTCGCCGCGGGATCGGCGATCGGGGTGGTGGCGGCCGGCGCGGGACGGCTCGTCGGGCGCGGTTGAGCGAGCGATCGGCGGGGAGAGCGGCCGGGCAGGGCGGCCGGGGCAGGGCGGCGGGGCAGGGCGGCGGGGCAGAGCGGCGGGGCAGCGCGGCCGGGCAGCGCGGCCAGGCAGAGCCGATCGATCCCGGGCCTCGCGGACTCGCGGACCTGCGTCGCCGCGCGCACTTGCGCGGGCGCCGGCTCCCCGCCGGCTGCCCGCCGGCCTCCTCGCCGGCCTCGCCGCCGGGCCGACCGCTTGCAGCGCATCGGGCCCCGCGACAGATCGGCCGGGGTCGCCGCGCGTTTGGTCGGGGGATGCAACGCGCCTGGATCGCTGCCGCTTTCGTCCCGCTCCTGTCCCTGGCCTGCTCCGAGCCGTCGGGAGGCAATGCGGTCGCACCCGCGCCTGGCCCGGCCGCGCGGGCCCTGGTCGCCGCGCGCCGCGCCCCGGTGCAGGCGCGCTCGTTCCGCTTCACCTCGTCGCGCGCGCCGAAGATCGCCGCCGGCGAGGCGCCGGTGAGCCTCACCGCCAGCGACGGGACCGGGCTGGCCCTGGTCTCGCTCCGCGCCGACGCGGTGGCCGACGCGCCGCTCGCCTTCACCCAGGTCCACATGACCTTCGAGAACCCGGAGGACCGGGTCATCGAGGGCCAGTTCCGCATCACCCTGCCGACCGGCGCCACGGTCAGCCGCTTCGCGATGAAGATCGACGAGCGCTGGCAGGAGGGCGAGGTGGTCGAGCTGCAGGCGGCGCGGCGCGCCTACGAGGAGTTCCTCCACCGCCGCCAGGACCCGGCCCTGCTCGAGCAGTCGCCGGGCAACGAGTTCAGCGCGCGAGTCTTCCCGATCCCGGCGCGCGGGCGCAAGGAGATCGTCCTTTCCTACTCGCAGGAGCTGGTGTCCGCCGGCGAGCCGTACCGCTTCCCGCTGCGCGGCCTGCCCTCGCTGGGCGAGCTCTCGATCCGCGTCTCCGCCGGCGGCGCGGTCGTCGCCGAGGACAATCGCCGCGAGGTCGTCCCGGTCGAGGACTTCACGGTGCCGGCCGCTCGCCTGGGCGGCGGCGGCGCGCTGCATGCCGGCGACCTCGCGGTCGCGCGGGTGACCCCGTCGATCGAGGACAGCCCCGACGAGATCGATTCGCTCCTGGTCCTGGTCGACACCAGCGCGTCGCGCGCGCTCGGCTTCGAGGATCAGGCCCGCACCGTCGACAATCTGATGCGCGGGCTCGGCGATGGCGCCGGCGACCGACCGGTGCTGGTCGCCGCGTTCGATCAGGAGGTCGAGGTCATCCACAAGGGCGGCGCGCGCGGCTACCCCGCGGCGGCCGCGAAGCTGCTGGCCCGCAAGCCGCTCGGCGCGTCCGACCTGGGCGCGGCGCTGCGCTGGGCCGCGGACGCGCGCCACGACGGCGCGCCCTACCGGCGCGTGGTGCTGGTCAGCGACGGCGTGGCCACCGCCGGCGATCTCGACGCCGAGCCGCTGCGCGCGGCGGTCAAGGGCCTCGCCGCCGCCGGGGTCGAGCGGCTGGACGCGGTGGCGGTCGGCGGCATCCGCGACCAGGACCGCCTGGCCGCGCTGGTCACCGCCGGCCTGCCGCGCGACGGCGCGGTGATCGACGGCAGCGGCGAGCCCGAGGCGATCGCGGACCGGCTCACCCGCCGGTCGCGGTCCGGGATCGTGGTCGCGGTCGAGGGCGCCGACTGGTGGTGGCCGCGTCGGCTCGACGCGGTCCAGGCCGGCGACCAGGCGCTGATCTACGCCCGCATCCCCGAGGGCCGGTCGGTCCGCGTCCTGCTCGACGGCGCGCCGGTCGAGGTGCCCGCCTCGTCGGCGCGGGTCGAGCGGCCGCTGCTCGAGCGCGCGGTGGCGCGGGCCGAGATCGCGTCGCTGGTCGCCGAGCGCGACGCGCTCTCTCCGACCACCGAGCGCGCCCGGCGCGAGGAGCTGAAGGACCGCATCACCGCGGTGTCGACCGCCAAGCGCGTCCTCTCGCCGTTCACCGCGCTGCTCGTGCTCGAGACCGCGGACGACTACGCCCGCTTCGGCATCGACCGCAAGGCGCTCGCCGACATCCTCACCGTCCAGGACGGCGGCCTGGCCCTGGTCCACCGCGGCGAGCGCTCGCTCGTGATCGCGCGCCCGGTGCCGGACCGCCCCAAGATCGCGACCAAGGAAGAGCCGGCCAAGGGCAAGGCCGACGGCGACGTCGCCGACGACGAGGGTGAGGGCGCGGATCCGTCGGCCCGCGGCGCGCCGGCCGACAAGTCCGTCGCCGACGGCGTGCTCGAGGGCAGGAGAGTGGACTCTGTCGACGAGAAGAAGAAGCCCGAGGAGCGGGCCGACCTCGATGCGAACGAGCAGGGCGCCGCCCCGGTGACTCCCCCGGCCGAGGCCGCGCCGTCAGTCGCCGGCGCCGGCAACGCGGGCCCGACCGGCAGCCGCACGGAGGCCGACCGGGCCACGCCCGCGACGACGACGCCCGCGCCCGATCCCGCGCCCACGCCCGAGCCCGCGCGGCAGCCCCTGGCTCGCCCCCCGACCCGCGACTCGATGCCTGATCAGGTCGCCGGCCAGAGCGAGGAGACAGACGTCGCGCGGGTCGACCCGTACACCGGGCGGTTCCGCGGCGTGATGCGGCTGCTCCGCCGCAAGAAGCTCGATGACGCCGCCGCGGCCGCGACCGCGTGGCGGGCCGAGGCCCCCGGCGACGTGATGGCGCTGGTCGCGCTCGGCGAGACCCTCGAGGCCAAGGGCGACCTCCGCCGCGCCGCCCGCGCCTACGGCTCGCTCATCGATCTCTTCCCCCAGCGAGCCGACCTGCGCCGGTTCGCCGGCGAGCGCCTGGACCGCATCGCCGATCCGGCCGCCCTCGCCCTCGCCGCCGACACCTACGCCCGGGCGGCCGAGCAGCGCGCCGATCACCCGTCCAGCCACCGGCTCCTCGCCATGGCGCTGCTGAAGCAGGGCAAGCACGAGCAGGCCTTCGCCGCCCTCGAGCACGGCCTGGCCCAGGAGTATCCGGACGGCCGCTTCGCCGGGGTGAGGCAGATCCTGGCCGAGGACATGGGCCTGGTCGCCGCCGCCTGGATCCGCGCCGAGCCGGCCCGCCGGGCCGAGATTCGCGCCCGCCTGCGCAAGGCCGGCGGCACCAGCGAGAACCAGCCGTCGATCCGCTTCGTCCTCCACTGGGAGACCGACGCCAACGACGTCGACTTCCACATCCACGACGGCGCCGGCAACCACGCCTTCTACAGCCAGCCGGAGCTCGCCTCGGGCGGCCGCCTCTACGCCGACGTCACCACCGGCTACGGCCCCGAGTGCTTCACCATCCGCGGCCCGCGCAAGGGTCGCGCCTACCCCTACCGCCTCGAGGCCCACTACTACTCGCGAGGCCCGATGGGCTATGGCATGGGCAAGCTCGAGATCATCGAGCACGACGGAAACGGCGTGCTCCGCTTCGAGGAGCGCCCGTTCCAGATCATGCAGGACAACGCCTTTGTCGACCTCGGCAAGGTCCGCCGCTGAGCCGGGCGAGCACCGCGCTCAGATGCCGAACGACCAGTTGAGCATGAGGCTGTGGTCGATGGCGTCGCGGGTGTCGAGGCGGAGCGCGCTGTACTCCAGCTTGAGCGCGCTCCACACGCTGGTGTCGAAGCGGGTGCCGACCAGGACCTCGGTCTGGTCGGCCGGGGTGGATGGGGTCGGGGTGTCGGGCATCGGGGTGTAGAACGGGTCGACGCCGCCGCGAGCGTCGACCCGCTCGACCTGGACGTACGGGGTGACCCGGCCGAACCGATAGCCGGCCACGACGAAGCCGTCGGTGGTGGTGAAGGTGTCGCCGTTGGCGCGGTGCCAGATGCCGTAGGCCTCGGCGATGAGGGTGAGCTCGGCGCCCCGGTACGCGGAGTAAGCGTTGCCGATGTACTCGTCGATGCGCTCGTCGGGCAGGGCGGGGCGCACCGCGGCGTCCTCCGGCGCGATGCGGTCGTAGAGCCCGCCGACGCCGACGCGCAGGTCGGGCAGGAGGCCCAGGTACTCCACCTTGACCCGGACCGCCTTGAAGCGGTTCGAGTCGTTGTTGAGGCGGATGTCGCCCTCGTCGTGGCCGCGCCCGTTGCCGACCCCGCCACCGACGGTGAGCGTGCCCGGGCCGGTCGGCAGCATCACGCCGCCCTCGACGCCGATCCAGTGGATCGGGAGGATGCCGCCGCTGGTCTCGCCGCGCAGGGCGCGCGGCCGGCGGATCGGCAGGTGCAGCCAGGCGCCGTGGTGGAAGGCGGTGTTCCAGTAGCCGAGGTCGGTGTGGGTCCGGCCGCCGACCAGGAAGTAGCGCGGCCGCTGCCAGCGCACCGACAGTCGCTCGAGCTTCACCGCCTGCTGATTATCGCGGTTGGCGTCGAACGCCACCTCGGCGGTGCCGAGCAGCGACTCGCCGAGCTGTCCGTTGATGAGGAGCGCGAGGGTGCCGAGGGTGAAGGTGGCGGTGTCCTCGCCCTCGGACGGGGCCCGGCCGAGGAACGACGCGTCGCCGAACGCGTTCAGCGCGAAGCGGAGCCGGCGGGCGTCCAGGGTGGCGTCGGCGAAGGTCTGGATGTCCTGCGGCGTGTGGTCGGAGGTCGGGTCGCCGTCGGCGTCCGGGTCGGCGTAGGAGTCGGGCGCGGTGTGGCCGGCCGGCGCGGCCGGCTCGTCGCCGAACGACTG
>DATHKR010000327.1:0-4245 GCA_035489015.1 Kofleriaceae bacterium
GTCGGCCTCTCCGTCGTGCTCCTCGCGTTCGAGCACCCGATCGGCCGCCAGCTCGCCGTCGAGCTCGGCGCCGGCATCTTCGGCACCTACTTCTTGCCCTGGTTCGACCTCGGCGACGACGTCCGCGGCCTCGCCCTCGGAGGCCGTCTGACCTGGTTCGCGCGCACCGACGGCCGCGGGCTCTACGTCGCCGGCTACGGCCGCGGTGTCGCCGTGCGCGGCGATACCCCGGCCGATGCCGGGTTCTCCGGCACCGGCGACGGCTTCGGGTTCACGACAGGCGCGGTCGTCGGCTGGACCTTCGCCCTCACCCGGCGTCTCGATCTCCGCGTCGGCGCCGGTGCGCAGTACATCCGCTACGCGCTCGACATCGATGACGTGCCGAACAGCCGCTTCGCCACCTCGACCCCGTTCCTCGCGCTCGATACGGTCGTTGGCTGGCGCCTGTAAATCGAGCCCTCGCCCAGCTCCCGGGCGCGAGGTAGCGTCGGTTTTTCCCGCCAGGATCTGACCAGGACCCCCGCCTTGCAGGTCGCCGCGGCCTCAGGCGCGGCCTTCTGTCTCGTGCCGGCCTGCTCCAGCGACTCACCGCCGGCGCTCGGCGCCGAGGACCTGGGTGATCAGGACCGCGAGGAGGTCGCGCGCTCGCTGGGCGCGGCGCTCAGCCGCGGCTTCAGCAGCCAGGACGGCCTGACCGGGTCCGCGCTGGACCTGGCCCGCGGGGACGCGTCGGGGACGGCGCGCGCGCGCACCGCTCGGCCTGACCGTCGACATCGACATCGCCTGCGTCGACGCGGGCGGTGCGTCCATGGAGGCGTGCGGCCCGTCGGCGGCGGCGGCCTCGATCAGCGGTCACGTCGAGGGCGAGCTGTCCCTCCTCGGCTGGACCGGCACCGTGGCGCTCTCGGTCGACTGGCAGCTCGACGGCCTCCAGGACGAGGCGGTCGCCGTGGCGGGCTCCTTTGACCTCGAGCTCACCTCCGAGTTCGAGGACTGGTCGATCGAGTACGAGCGGACCCGCAGCGACGACGACACCGTGGTCCGGTTCGGGTTCACCGCGAGCGCGACCTTCGAGGACGGCCAGGCGACCGTGACGATCGGCGGGGTCCGCTTCCTCATCGATCTGGATGCCGGGTCGATGACTCGCCCCTGGATCCCATGGCGGCGCCATCGCCGCTTCGCCAACACTTCGCTCGCGGCGGCATGGTGATGGGTGATGGCGCGCTCCGACCCCGAAGCCCTGGTGCGCGAGCACGGCGCCTTCCTGCGCCGGCTGGCCCGCGAGCTGGCGCGCGGCGGGGGCGGCGACGGCCGCGAGGGTGACGCCGAGGACCTGGTCCAGGAGACCTGGGTGCAGGCGCTGCGGAGCCCCCCGGATCCGACGCGCCCGGCGCGCCCGTGGCTGGCCGAGGTGCTGCGCAACCTGTGGCGGATGCGCTACCGCGGCGCGGGGCGTCGCGAGGCGAGGGAGGCCGATGCCGAGGCCCTGCGCGACGCGCCGGTCGATCCCGAGCAAGCGCTGTCGCGCGCCGAGACCCTGGCGCTCCTCTCGGACAGGCTGACGAAGCTCGCCGAGCCGCTGCGAACGACGCTGCTCCTGCGCAATGGCGAAGGCATGAGCGCCGCCGCGATCGCGGCGCTGCAGGGGATCCCTGCCGGCACCGTCGCGGGCGACCGTGTCGTCGCCGTCGACGGCGCGGGTGTGGCTCAGCTCGGCTTCGACGGAGCGCTGGCGCGCATCCGCGGTGCCGAAGGCACCACGGTCATCCTCGGTCTGGTGCGCGCCGGCGGGTCGACAGCGGGGCTGGTGGTCACCCGGCAGAAGGTCACCGCGACGCCGTAGGACGGTCCACGTGACCACCGAGAGGATCGGGCTCATGGACGAGCTACCCACGTCGCTCGGCACTGACCGACAGGTCGCCGGCACCGGGCTCTTCCGGTAGGCCGTTCACGGCGCTAGGTGTTGTGCATGCAGCGAACGCCGCGCCACGTCCAGCGCGTCTATCTGACCCTGGCGCTGTTCAACACCATGGCGGCGTCGCTCATCTGGGGCATCAACACCCTGTTCCTCCTCGACGCCGGGCTGACGAGGACCGAGGCCTTCGCGGCCAACGCGTTCTTCACCGCGGGCCAGGTCCTGTTCGAGGTCCCGACCGGCGTCGTCGCCGATACCGTGGGCCGCCGCGCGTCCTACCTGATCGGCGCCATCACCCTATCGATCGCGACGGCCCTCTATCTCCTGGCCTGGCAGCTCGACGCCCCCTTCTGGGCCTGGGCCGTCACCTCGGTCCTCCTCGGCCTCGGCTTCACGTTCTTCTCCGGCGCCACCGACGCCTGGCTGATCGACGCCCTCGCCGACACCGGCTACGAGGGCAAGATCGAGTCGGTCCTCGCGAAGGGCGAGATCGTCGAGGGCGTCGCCATGCTGACCGGCTCGATCGCCGGCGGCCTCGTCGCTCAGGCCACCAACCTCGGGGTGCCTATGTCCTCCGGGCAGGATTCCTGCTGGTCACGTTCGTCGTCGCCTACCTGTTCATGCGCGACTGGGGCTTCACGCCGGCCCGGGGCAAGCGCCCCGTCGAGGAGGTCAAGCACGTCCTGAGGATGTCGATCCACCACGGCTTCCGGAACCGGCCGGTCCGCTGGGTCATGCTCGCCGCGCCCTTCACGATGGGCGTCGGCATCTACGGGTTCTACGCCATGCAGCCCTACCTCCTCGAGCTCTACGGCAACCCGGATGCCTACGTCGTCGCCGGCCTGTCGGCCGCGCTCGTCGCCGGCTCGCAGATCGTCGGCGGGCTCATCGTGCCGCTGGCCGGCCGCGTCTTCGAGCGCCGGACGTCGATCTTGTTGATCAGCGTCGTCGTCAGCGCGGCCGCCCTGGCCGCCATCGGCCTGGTTCAGGACTTCTGGCTGGCGGTCGCCGCCCTCGCCGTCTGGGCCCTGGTCTCCTCCGCGTCCACCCCGGTCCGCTCCGCCTATCTCAACGGTCTCATCCCGTCCGCCCAGCGGGCGACCGTCCTGTCCTTCGACAACCTCATGGCGTCGTCCGGTGGCGTCGTCCTGCAACCCGCTCTCGGCCGCATCGCGGACAGCTCCGGCTACGCGTCGTCGTACCTGGTCTCCGTCGCTCTTCAGCTCCTGGCGCTCCCTTTCACCTGGCTCTCCCGCCGCGAGAGGCAGCCCGCCGATCGCATCGAGCAGGACGACGCGTCGAAATAGCCCGCGCAGCAGTCGCCCGTTTCTGGGCCTCCGGATCGCGCGCGTCGACCGCTGCCGACTCGAGGCTCAGCGCGACAGCGCGACCCCGGTCTCCACGCTTTGTAGCCTCGGTCCGGTCGATCCGGGCGGTGGAGTCTCGAGCGCGATGTCCGCGTCGAGGACGAGGATGCCGCCGCTCACCGTCGGGGGGCGACGCGTGACGAGCTCGAGGGAGGCGGTAGCGAGGCCGGGTGCGAGGTCGGCGAGACCGAGCTCCGCGAGATCCGGCAGCGGAAGCGCCACGGTCAGGTTCTCGCCGATCGCGCCGAACAGCACCGGCCAGGCGACGTCCGCGATGAGGTCCTCCACCGCCTCCGGCGGCAGCGTGCCGGGCTCCTCGGAGAGCTCCCACACTCGCACCGAGGGGACCGGCTGGACGAGGATCGAGACCGTGGCGCCGTCGATCGCGATCCGTGCACCCGCCGACGCGGACACGGCGAAGCGCTGCCCGGTATCCGGGAGCGTCACCTCGACCTGGCCGAGCTGGAGCGTCACATCGCAGCGCTCGCCCTCGATGGTGCAGGTGGTCTCCTGCGGCGTCGGGCGCACGACCGGCGGCAGCTTCGCGCTGACCTCCGCGGAGAGACCGCCGAACGCTCCCTGCCCCTCGAGCAGGCCGGCGTCCCACAGCGAATGGAGGAGCGCGTTGAAGAGGTCCAGCCGGATGGCCAGGCGGAGCCCGGTCGTGGTCGCATCCGGCGGGGCCGACGTCAGATCCAGGCGCGGCGCCCCGCGCGATGCGGGATGGAGGGGCTCGCCCTCGGGGAGTCCCTCGGTGATGCCCTCGGCGAAGATCGATAGATCCTGGCGAACCGTCACATGGCCCGGCGCGCTGCCGATCGGAGGCCCCGGGACGACCTCGAGCGCGCCGAGCTGACCGTCGAGCTGGAGCTGCACCGGCCTTCCGAAGCCCGGGTCGAGCTCGACGTCGAGGTCGTCGAGCAGGTCGTCGGCCGCGCCGAGGAGGGCCTCCAGGATGGGCGG
>DATHKR010000328.1:0-5077 GCA_035489015.1 Kofleriaceae bacterium
TTCGGGCGAGGTCTCGCGCTACTACCCGCCGGGGGATCGCGCGGCCCCGGCGACTCGCGCCGAGGAGGAGGAGGCTCTGCCCGGCAGCATCGTGCTCGACGGCTCGCCGGGGCCGGAGACGATCTACCTCGTCCACTGCGATGCCCCCGTCCCGGTGGCGACGCTGACGGCGGCCCTCGACCTCGGAGGCAACCTGCGCGTGGCCGGCTGCACCGTCGATCACCTGGCCCTGGAGAAGAGCCCGTGACGCGCGCCGTCCTGGTCGCCCTGCTGCTGGGCCTGGCGCCCGCCGCCGCCTCCGCCGAGGTCGTGCGGATCGCCGTCTTGATCGGCAACAACGAGGGCCAGGACGACGAGATCGAGCTCCGCTACGCCGAGTCCGACGCGTCTCGCTTCCGCGACGTGCTGATCGACCTGGGCGGCTTCCGCCACGAGGACGTCGTCCTCATGCAGGGCGCCGATGCGGTCACCGTCCGGCGCGCGATCGTCTCGCTGAACGAACGGGTCCGCGTCCTCTCGGGGACGGCCCAGGTGGTGCTCCTCGTCTATTACTCGGGCCACGCCGACGCCGAGGAGCTCCACCTGGGCCCGACCCGTTTCTCCACCCGCGAGCTCGAGCAGCTGGTCGGCGGCAGCGCGGCCGACGTTCGCCTGCTGGTGGTCGACTCGTGCCGCTCGGGCGCGCTGACCCGCTCCAAGGGCGGGCGCCCGGGGCCGTCCTTCGCCATCCAGCTCGACGAGCGCCTGGCCGCGCACGGCGCGATCTACCTGACCTCGAGCGCGGCCAACGAGGACGCCCAGGAGTCCGACCGCCTCAAGAGCTCGTTCTTCACCCACTACCTCCTGTCCGGGATGCTGGGCGCGGCCGACCAGAGCGGCGACGGCGAGATGGATCTGGGCGAGGTCTACCGCTACGCCTACGAGAACACCCTGCGTGCCTCGAGCCGGACCCTGGCCGGCACCCAGCACCCGTCGTTCCGCTACGCGATGTCGGGGCACGACAACCTGGTCCTGACCCGACTGCAGATGCCGGGCAGCCGGCGCGGCCTCATCGTCTTCCCCGACGGACGGAGCTACCTCCTCTTTCAGGGCGGGTCCGACGGCCCTGTCGTGGCCGAGATCGGCCGGTGGGACCGGCAGCGCGTGATCAGCGTGCGCGAGGGCCGCTACTTCGTGCGCGCGCGCGGGCCCGACCACCT
This sequence comes from Kofleriaceae bacterium, assembly GCA_035489015.1. Taxonomy (GTDB): domain Bacteria; phylum Myxococcota_A; class Polyangia; order Haliangiales; family Haliangiaceae; genus DATFRY01. The sequence goes on from DATHKR010000328.1 coordinate 1,200, forward strand.
GCTCGAGGGGAAGCTGGCGGTGCGGGCCGGCGAGAGCCAGATCGTGCTCGACCGCGCCCTCGACCGGATCGCCTACGATCGCCTGGTCCGCAAGGGAGGCGGCGACGTCCTCGACGAGGTGCACGGGCCGCTGTTCGCGTTCCGGGTCCGCTCGCCGCTGGCCAACGCCGAGGGCAGCTCGCTCGGCGCCATGGCCGGGTGGACCACCGAGTACCCGAGCATGACCTTCGGGCTGCGGGCGAGCTACCAGCACGATGGCTACCAGCGCGGCGCCACGATCAACCACGTCGACGTCGACCTCGAGGAGCTGGGCGGCGAGGCGCGGATCGGGCACGTGTGGGACAGCCGGCTGGCCGCGATCGAGCCGTTCGTCGCCCTGGGCGGCGGCGTGTTCTGGCAGCGCTTCGAGAGCGAGCGGGTCCAGCCCGATCGAGTGACCGGGATGGCCCACCTCGACGTCGGCGTCACCGTGCGCGGCGAGACCGCCAACGGCTCCTACCTGTTCCTCGAGAGCGCCGTGCAGACCTACTGGTTCCGCCAGGTCGGCGAGGGAGGCGAGACCGCGCCATCGACCGCGGTCGGCCTGAGCGCCGGCGTTGGCTTCTGGCTCTGAGTGGCCGTCCCGAGGGGAGGATGAGATGAACGTGGTGAGAAGGTTCCTGGCGGGTTCGATCTGTATTCTATTTGTTGCCTGCGCAACCAATCCCGAGGACGGTGATCGGCCGGATCCGGAAACCCCGACGGGAGGATCGGGGCGCGTGGCGCCGACCGCCCCGCGATCGGCGCGCACGCCGGCCGCGGCGGCGTCTCCGTCCGACATTCCCTCGCACGTCACGCTCATCACCGGCGATCGGATCACGATGCGCGGCGCCCACGGCCCGGTCACGTCGATCACGGCGGCCCCGGGGCGGCAGGGAGTGCGCTTCCACACCGTCACGGAGCGAGATCGGTTGCTGGTGATCCCGACCGACGTACAGCCGCTCATCGCCGCCGGCGTCCTCGACCGCCGCCTGTTCGACGTCACCGGGCTGGTCGAGCTCGGCTACGACGACGACGGCCGCGCTGACCTGCCGGTCCTGATCACCCGGGCGGGCGGGGTGAGCGCGATTGCCCGCTCGACCCTGTCGAGCGCGGGCGCGGTGGTGAGGCGCGCGCTGCCGAGCATCGGCGGCGAGGCGCTGTCGGTGCCCAAGGGCCGCGCCGCCGCGGTGTGGGCGTCCCTGGCCGGCGCGGGCTCGCGCACCTCGCTGCGCGGCGGCGCGGCCGGTGCCGGCGTCAAGATCTGGCTCGACGGTCGGCGCGAGATCATGCTCGATCACAGCGCGGCCCAGATCGGCGCTCCCATCGCGTGGGAGGCGGGCTACACCGGCGCGGGCGTGACGATCGCGGTGCTCGACACCGGCATCGACCCGAGCCACCCGGACTTCGCCGGGCGCATCGCCGCGCAGCGCAACTTCATGGAGGACGGCACCGATCCCGATGAGGCGCCCGACTTCTACGGCCACGGCACCCACGTGGCGTCGATCGCGGCCGGCAGCGGCGCCGCCGAGGGCGGGCTCTACCGCGGCATCGCGCCCGACGCGGCCATCCTGGTCGGCAAGGTGTGCGAGGCGTGGGGCTGCCCCGAGTCCGGCATCATCGCCGGCATGGAGTGGGCGGCGCAGAGCGGCGCCCGGGTCGTCAACATGAGCCTGGGCGGCGGCGACACGCTCGGCGACGATCCGATGGAGCAGGCGGTCAATGCCCTGTCCGCGCAGTACGGCACCCTGTTCGTGGCCGCGGCCGGAAACGCCGGCCGGTGCGGCGGCCCCGACTTGATGCTCGTCTCGTCGCCGGGCACGGCGACCGCGGCGCTATCGGTCGGCGCGGTCGATCCCGACGATGCCCTCGCCGAGTTCTCCTGCATCGGCCCCCGCCTCGGCGACGCCGCGGTCAAGCCCGAGATCACCGCGCCCGGCGTGGCCATCGCCGCGGCGCGCGCGGTCGGCACCCCGCTGGGCGACGGAAACCCGGTGGACGACTTCTACACCCGCGTCTCGGGCACCTCGATGGCCACCCCGCACGTGACCGGCGCCGCCGCGCTCGTCGCTCAGCAGCATCCGGACTGGCGCGCACCCGAGATCAAGGCGGCGCTCATGGGCTCCGCGCTGCCCGGCGACGGCATCGCGATCCACGAGCAGGGCAGCGGCCGGGTCGACGTCGGCCAGGCGATCGCGCAGACCGTGCTGGCCTTGCCGCCCAACCTCGTCGTCGGCAGCGTCGCGTGGCCGCACGACGACGACGAGCCGATCGCGAAGACCCTGACCTACCGCAACCTGGGCGGCGCCGCGGTCGACCTCACCGTGTCGGTGGACGGCGTCGGCCCCGACGGCGGGCCCGCCCCGACCGGGATGTTCACGGTGGCGCCGGAGTCGGTCGCGGTCCCGCCCGGCGGCGAGGCCTCGGTGACGGTGACGGTCGACACCCGGGGCGACGGTCCCGACGGCGGGTATCTCGGGATGGTGGTCGCGAGCGGCGGCGGCCTGGACGTGCGCACGCCGATCGGCGTGAACCGGGAGATCGAGCTTCACGACGTCGTCCTCCGGTTCCTCGACCGCCAGGGCCAGCCGAGCGTGGGGTTCCCGACCGTCCTCGACCTGCAGACCGGCGAGTCGCTGTTCCCCGCGGAGGAGGGCGGCGTCTCGACCGTCCGCCTGCCGCCCGGGCAGTACGCGGTCGACTCCCTGATCAACGGGATCGACGACGACGGCGCGCCCTACGGCGCCGTGCTGGCGCAGCCGCTCCTCGACGTGACCGCCCCGACCGAGGCCACCTTCGACGCGCGCACCGCCGAGCCCGACATCGAGACGGTGCCGGACCAGGCCGCGCGCCCCATGTTCACCATCCTCGCCTACGCCCGGATGAGCGCGGTGGGGCCGCTGTTCTCCAGCCTCATCGACCCGGCGCCGGACGTCACCGCCCGCCGTTACCTCGGCCACGTCGGGCCCGAGGTGGCCCCCGAGGATCTGAAGACCATCCTGACCAGCACCTGGGCCCACCCGGCCGACTCGCCGCGGAACGAGGATCCCTTCTTCGCCAGCCCGACCGCCTACCACCTCGTCTTCGGGGTCGAGGACGGCCGCTTCCCGACCGGCTTCGTCCGCCACGTGGCGCTCGAGGACCTCGCCGCCGTCGAGTTCGACGTCGCAGCCATGCCAGCCGGGCGGTTCGCGCGCCTGGTCTCCACCGGTAGCGCCACGGCGTTCCAGATCAGCATCAGCTGGAACGACGGCGTCTCGTTCGAGACACCCGCCCGCCGGACCGAGCTCTTCACGACCGAAGAGACCAGCGCCTGGACGCACGCGGTCATCGAGGAGGAAGCCCGCGCGCCCTTCGGCGAGCTGTCGACGCCGGCGTCCTCGCGGTACGAGCCGGGGCGCACCTACCGCACCCGATGGAACCACGGCGTGCTGGCGCCCTCGTTCCCGGTCGACGAAGGTCGCAACCCGACGTTCTTCCGGGCCGACAACTTCCTCCTGGTCTTCGATGCCTCCCCCCTGTCCGACGACGCGGAGCACCGCAGCCGCGATGTCCTCCTCGATGAGGGGCAGGTGCGCCTCTTCCACGACGGCGAGCTACTCGGCCAGCTGGACCTGGGGTTCTTCAACCTCTTCAACCTCCCGCCCGAGGACGGCGACTACCGGCTCGAGCTGGAAACAGTGCGCGACCAGCAGGCAGACCGGTCGACCCGGGTCCAGACCGCGTGGACCTTCCGCTCAGCCATGACGCCCTTCGAGTCCCTGCCGCTCCTCGCGGTCCGCTACGATCCGCCCCTCGACCGCCGGCACCGAGCCCCCGGCGGCGTCCCGTTCGTCGTCCCCCTCTCGATCCAGCGAGAG
>DATHKR010000329.1:0-7855 GCA_035489015.1 Kofleriaceae bacterium
TCGGGCGGCGAGCGGCAGCGGCTCAAGCTCGCCACGCACATGGGCGCCGACGGCGGCGTCTACGTGCTCGACGAGCCGACCACCGGGCTGCACCTGGCCGACCTCGAGCAGCTGCTCGGGATGCTGGATCGGCTGGTCGACGCCGGCAAGTCGGTCATCGTGATCGAGCACCACCAGTCGGTGATGGCGCACGCCGACTGGATCATCGACCTCGGGCCGGGCGCTGGTCACGACGGCGGGCGGATCGTGTTCGAGGGCACCCCGGCCGCCCTGGTGGCGGCGAGGTCGACGCTGACCGGCGAACACCTGGCCGCGTTCGTCGGAACCCGTCCGAAGGCGGCCCGATCCCGCTGAGCCGGGTCTGAATTGGTCGCCACGGCATTGCTGGAGGCCACCCGGGCACGCGAGTCTTCAGCGGCCATTCACTGCAGGAGATCATCATGACTGTCCGTGTCAGGCTTGTCGCCCTTGCCTCCACCGTCCTGCTCCCGCTCGTGGCCTGCTCGCCCAAGGCCGAGGCCCCATCCGGGGCTGCCGCTCCTGCCGCGTCCGCCATCGCCGCCATTCCGGAAAGCGCGGACGTCAAGCCCTTCACCATCGGCGCCCTGCAGGCGGCGGCGCTGCGCGACGGCGGCCTGTCGGTACCCAACGACAACAAGACTCTCGCCGTCAACAAGACCAAGAAGGAAGTGGCAGATCTGCTGACGGCCAACAGCCTGTCGCCAGAGACGATCGATCTTTCGGTGCAACCGCTCCTGGTGAGGACGGCCGACAAGGTCCTTCTCTTCGATACGGGCGCGTCGGGGCTGTTCGGCCCGACGCTGGGCAAGCTTCCGGCGACGATGGCCACCGCCGGTATCGACCCGGCAAGCGTCACCGACATCTTCATCAGCCACGGCCACGGCGACCATGTCGGCGGCCTCGTGAAGGCCGACAAGACGCTCGCCTTCCCGAACGCGACGATCCACATGTCTGCCAACGAGCTTGCCTCGCTCAAGGGCACGGACGGGATGACCGCGCTGGTCGCTGCGATCACGCCCAAGGTCGTCGAGTTTCAGCCGGACGCCGAGCTGATCCCGGGCGTCGTCAAGGCGGTGGACATCAAGGGTCACACGCCGGGCCATTCAGGCTATCTCATCACCTCGGACGGCCAGTCACTTCTCTACATCGGCGACACCATGCACCACTCCGTCATCTCGGTGCAGCAGCCCGACTGGACCATCGCCTTTGACGGCGATGCGCCGACGGCACAGGCGAGCCGCAAGGCTCTGCTCGAAAAATCGGCCGCCTCGGGCCAGCGCATCTACGCCGTCCATTTTCCCTTCCCCGGCATCGGCAAGTTCGAGAAGCAGGGCGACAAGGTCGTCTGGGTCGCGGAGCCCTGAACCTCCAGCGGCCCTGGATCAGCCGTCCAGCGGGTTGACGAGCGTCTCGCCGCCGCTGACCTCGAGGACCGCGCCGGTGGTCTGTGGGCTCGTCATGAGGAACATCGCGGCGTGCGCGATGTCGGCCGGGGTGCCCATGCGGCGGGTCGGCATGGCCGCGGCCACCCGCCGCCGCAGGTCATCGCGCGCGGCGTCCGACAGGAACTGCCACATCTCGCTATCGGTGTAGCCCGGGCGGATCGCGTTGACCCGGATCGGCCCCAGCTCCAGCGCGAGCGCGCGGGTCAGCGCCTCGAGTGCCGCGAACGCCGCCGTGATCATCGATCCGCGCGGCGGCGGCCGCATGACGGCCGCGCCCGTGATGAAGGTGATCGAGCCCCCCGCACGGAGCTGCGGCGCCGCGTGGCGCGCGACCAGCCAGCTGCCGAAGAACTTCCCGTCCATGAACTGACGGGCGCCGGCGAGGTCCTGGTCGAGGAACGCGCCGGGCGTCCCGGGCGAGGCGGTCACCAGCACGTGATCGATGGCGCCCAGCCCGGCGAAGAGGTCGCGCACCGAGGCCTCGCTCGTCACGTCGAGCTCGACCTCGGTCACCCCGTCGGTCGCAGGCCGGACGCCGACCGGGCGCCGACCCGCCGAGACCACGGTCGCTCCCTGCTCGAGCGCAGCCTCCACGGTCGCGCGCCCCATCCCGCTGGTCCCGCCCACCACGACCACCCGCTGTGCCTTCAGGCTCAGCATGAGGGCCTCGCGAGATGATTCTCGAGCACCAATCCCATCGGGACGTCTCTGCGGCGGACCCTCTCGATGGCCTCGTTGATCCGGGAGAACGGCATGACATCGACAATTGCCGCGATACCGTGCTCCGCGGAAAACTGGAGCATGCTCGAGGTATCGGCACGACTCCCTGTGTAGTTGCCGTAGATCGTCCGGAGGGAGTTCGACAGCAATCCGCCGCCCAGCGACAGCTGCCTCACCGGCGATGCCACCAGACAGAGCTGGCCGTTCGGTTTCAGCATCTGCAAGCACGAGTCCAGGTCGAAAGGAACATTCAGCGTCGACAGGATGAAATCAAAGCTACCGCGGTGACGCGTCGAATACTCGGGGTCGACGCTGTCGACGTACACGGCTCCCAGGCGCTCGACCAGCTCCCGCTTCGCGGGCGAGCGAGAGAAGGCCGACACGCCGTGCCCCATCTTGTGAAGAAACTGGATCGCCAGGTGACCGAGACCACCCGGCCCGAGCACCGCCACCGAGGACCGGTCCGCCAGGTGCGCCCGCAGGATCCCCGCGAACACAGTCAGGCCTGAAGAGAGCAGTGGCGTCGACGTCGCCGAGTCGAGCTGCGCCGGGAGCGCGAAGGCGAACCGACCGTCGACGATGATTTGATCGGCGAAACCGCCATACCGATCGACAGCGATGACCTTCTGGCCGGGGCAGATCTGCTCCATGCCCTGCTGGCAGAACGTGCACGCGAAACAGGCCTGCTGCTGGTACCCGATGCCCACGCGATCGCCGCGCCGCAAGTCGGCCACCTCGGACCCGACCTCTTCGACGATGCCGATGATCTCGTGGCCCGGGACCAGGGGAAACCGCGCGTCGCCCCAGTCATCGTCGATGAACTGGATGTCGCCCCTGGCGACGCTGCAGTGCGTGATCCTCACCAGGACGTCGCGCTTGCCAGGCTCCCCCTCATAGGAGAAGGGCTCCGCTTGCCCGCCCCTCTCACTGATGGCATGGGCTCTGATTCGCATCTCACCATGCTAGCAAGAGTTCGGCCCCCTCCTGCGGCCGGGCCGATCCCGACACGGGCGTCGACTTCACCGATCACCACGCGACCTTGGTCTGGTTTCGAGCTGTTGTAGCGCCTTGCGGCGAGGCGACGCGGCGGAGCGCATCCTTCCGGCCGCTGCGGTCGTCCCTTCTGCGGGGCGCCTCCGCGCCCGGAGCCCGGAGCCATGAACGACGCCGACTCTCCTCTCGCCGACCTGGGCGCCGCCCACACCCGGTTCCTCGCCCTGGTCCAGGACGTGCGCCCCGAGCTGCACCGCTACTGCGCGCGGATGGTCGGATCCGTGATGGACGGGGAGGACGTGGTCCAGGAGACGCTGGCCCGCGCCTACTACGAGCTGTCGCAGCTGCGCGAGCTGCCTGCCCTGCGCGCCTGGCTGTTCCGCATCGCGCACCACAAGGCGATCGATCACCTGCGCCGGCGCGAACGGGCCCGCGAGCTGCCCCTCGACGACGATCAGGAGCTGGCCAGCGGAGAGCCGGATCCGGCCGAGGAGCTGTCGCGCGGCCAGGCGGTCCGGGTGGCGGTCTCGCGGTTCGTCTCTCTACCGCCGGCCCAGCGCGCCGCGGTGATCCTTAAGGACGTGCTGGGCGCGTCGCTCGAGGAGATCGCCGCGACGCTCGACACCACGATCCCGGCGGTCAAGGCCGCTCTCCATCGGGGCCGCGATCGCCTGCGCCGGCTCGAGGTCGAGCTCGCGGCCGAGGATGCCCCCGCCGCGCTCCCCGCCCATGGCCCGGCGCTGGTGCGCTACGCGGCGCTGTTCAACGCGCGCGACTGGGCCGCGGTCCGCGCGATGTTGGTCGAGGACGTGCGGCTCGATCTGGTGTCGCGCGAGCGCCGGACCGGGGTCGAGCGGGTCGGCTCGTACCTGACCAACTACGGCCGGGTCGGTGGCTGGTACCTGACCCCGATGTGGCTCGACGGCCGCGAGGTGATCGGCGTCGGGCGCGACCCGACCGACCGGACACGCTACGTGATCGAGCTCGAGATCGCCGACGGGTGCGTGATTTCGATCCGCGACTACCGGTACGTGCCCTACCTGCTCGACGATCTCGCGGGCTGAGACCGCATCCTTTGCCGCGCGGCCGGCGTCCTGGGAGCATGGACCAAGCCCGGAAACTCACCTTCACCGTCACCACCGCCACCGGACGTATCGGCAAGCCGGTCGCCCTCGGCCTGCTCGACGCCGGCCACCGCGTGCGCGCGGTCGGTCGCGATCGCGCGCGCCTGCAGCCGCTGGTCGACCGCGGCGCCGAGCCGGTGGTCGGCGACATCGCCGACCGCGCGTTCGTCGAGGGCGCCCTGGCGGGCGCCGACGCCGCGTTTCTGGTCGTCCGCGCCGACCTCCGCTCGCCCACGTTCGGGGCCGACTTCCGCCGGGTCGGACGGGCGTACGCCGACGCCGCGCGCGCCACCCGCCTGCCCGACGCCGTCTTCCTCAGCGCCATGGGCGCGCACGATCGGTCGCTGGCCGGGCTCATCGGGGTGCACGGCGAGGTCGAGCGCATGCTCGACGAGGTCGCCACGCTCCGGGCCGTCCACCTCCGCGCTGCCAGCTTCATCGAGAACCTCTTCTACTTCCTCCCGCTCATGCACGCGCGCGGCGTCCTGGCCTCGCCGATCGCGCCGGACGCCCCGGTCGACTGGGCGGCCACCCGCGACGTCGCCACCGCCGCGCTGAAGGGCCTCGGCCACGCGCCGTTCCGGTCGGGACACGCCGTCGAGGTGCGCCGCGAGCACCCGGTCCCGCTGCGCGAGCTGGCCCGCGCGATCGAGGACCGGCTCGGCCGGCCCTTCCCGAGCGAGCTCACGCCGCGCGACGCCGATGTCGCGGCGATGGTGGCGGGCGGCGCCAGCCTCGACTTCGCGACCCGCATGAACGACACGTGGGAGATCTTCAGCGCTCGCGGCGTGCGCGGCGAGCCCGAGATCACCGTGCTGTCGACCCGACCGATCGAGGACTTCATCGCCGCCGAGCTGGTCCCCGCGATCGAGCGCGGCCCGGGTGGGGAGGCGCTGGCCTCCGCTTGAGCTCCACCTCCAGCCGCACCGGAGTGACGAGAGTCAGCGCCCGAAGATCACGCAGGCCGGGTTCTCGATGGCGGTGGGCGGGTGCACGACCAGGTAGACCGTGCTCCACAGCTGGATCGCGTTCGACTCGTCGACGTCGGCCAGGTTGAACCCGAAGGGGCGATAGACCGGGCGGCCGTCGGCGTCCGGCTCCCAGCTCCACAGCTCGCCGGCGCGGACCTCCTCGGCGGCGCCGATCGTGCGCCACAGCCCGCACTCGGCCTGCTGGAGCGCGGCGCGGGTCGGCGCGGCGATGTCGTCGCGCTGGAGCTGGCGGCGGAGCCCGGACGCGAGCATGGCCTGCTGCCACGACCACACCACGGTGCCGTGGTACTGGGCGCTGGAGAAGATGTCGCGCAGCGGCACCACCTCGTCGTCGCTGTCGTCGCGGAGATCGTTGGGATCGACCACGGTCGCGGCGGGGTCGGCCAGGGCCGGGCTGGCCACCATCACGCCGACCGGCGACATCAGGCCGGCCGGGAAGTCCTTGCCGATCGTCCTCGCGGCGCGCACGAGGTAGGCGTCGGACGGGCGGGCGAACTCCATCACCAGGCCGTGGTCGGTGTGGAGGATGGGGACCGGCGCGCCCTGGTCGTCGAGCGAGATGCCGTAAAAGGCGTAGCGGCTGCCCTGGTCGGGCTCGAGCTGGGACGAGCGATCGGCGACGCCGACCGCCGCGGCGTAGTTGGCCACGTTCGCGCGCGCGGTCGACAGGCGCTCGGTGACCAGGAACAGCTCCTCGACCCCCTGCCAGGCCGCCAGCATGCGCCCGGCCTCGCTGGCCAGGTCCGGCTCGTCCAGCCGGGTGTAGAGCGCGACGGCCGCCTCGAGCGCGCCGGGGACCAGGCCGGCGTTGACGTCGAAGGGGGCGCGGCCGAAGCCGATGCCCTGATCCGAGTCGCGCCACTGGCCGACCGGGACCGTGTTCTTGAGGTGGACGAGCTTTTCCTTCTTGGCGGCGGGCGCGGCGGGGTCGTCGGCGAACGGGCGGGCGCGCTCGAGGACCAGGGCGAGGTTGCGCTCGATCGCGTCGCGGTAGGTGAGCCCGTCGGCGCGCTCCTGGGCCAGGAACGCGGCGATCGCGTCGGCGGCGCCGTCGGGGTCCTCGGCCTCGAGCTTGGCGAAGAAGTCGACCAGGACCGGCGCGAGCAGGAAGTCGTCGTCGATCATCTTGTGGTCGAGCCGGATCTGGCGGAGGTCGGCCGGCGGGTCGTCGAGCATCTGGTTCTTCCAGGCGGCGAAGTCGCCCAGCTCCTCCTCGTGGGCCACGTCGCCGACCTCGATCGTGTAGTCGAAGTTTGGATCCTGCACGCCCTCGACCGCGTTGATGCGCTCGACCACCGCGGTCAGGCCGGCGCGGACCAGATCGCTGCGCAGGCCGGGCATGAGCATCCGCTCCGAGAGCAGCGTGTCGCGCCCGAAGTAGGTGAGGAACCGCCACGAGCCGGCCTGCAGCTTCTCGGCGTAGCTCAGGAAGGCGAGCGCATCCAGCTCGAGGCTGGGGGCCGGCTCGTCGACGAGGAGGTCGGCGCGGTCGATCGGGGTCAGCGGGTCCTCGTCGGACAGCGCGATCAGATCGACCTGGATCCCGCGCTCGCCGGCGATCTCGATGACCTTCTCGCTCCCGCTGCCCGCGTCGGCGCGGCAGGGCTCGCGCGCCGGCACCTCCTCGTCGCGCACGGCCACGGTGGTGCCCTCGCCGGCCACGAGGAGGAGCTCCATGGCGCGCTCGCCGCCGATCTGCTGCCGGCGGATGCGCACGGCGCCGTGCTCGGCGAAGACCTCGATCGTCTCGTCGCGCAGCGCGGGGAACTCGGCGGCGTTCTCGAGGCAGAGGCCGTAGCCGTAGTCGCGCAGGGTGCGCACGTTGGCCAGCATGGTGAGAGTGGCGCGGAGCTCGGTCGCGTCGCTCCGCACCGTCGCCCGCACCCCGTGCATCGGCCGTGCGTCCTCGTCGGCGCGGGTCACCGGCGCAACGGCGCCGCCGGCGGCGAGGTCGCCGTCGTCCGGCTCACCCGACCACAGCTGAGTGGTCGGGTCGGCGGCCGCGAACCAGACCCCGATGCCCTGGTTCTCGGCGGGGAACGCCGCGATGATGCGCGGCGCCTCGCCCGAGCGAAGCAGCAGGTGCACCGCCGCCGGCCCCTTGCGGTGGAAGTAGTTGCGGAGGTCGCCGGCCCGGGTGCCGAACGAGATCTCCTCGCCGGGCGGCGTCGTGTAGAGCGACGGATCGGCCGGGTCCTCGCCGACCACGCCGCCGGCGTCCGTCGTCGTCCCGGCCCCGTCGTCGCCGTCATCGTCGTCGCCGCCCCCTCCGTGCAGGTTGTCGCCGCAGGCGGGCACGAGGGCGAGACCGAGGAAGCCGACCACCAGGACGCGGGGAATGCGGGGAGCGCGCATGACGCAATCGTATCCAATCCGCTCCGCGGCCAGGACGCCGGTGACGGCTCCCGCGGCCCTGAGCCGGGTTTTCGGCTACTCGCTTCCAGCAGAGTGTGGACCGCCCTACGTCCTCGCGAGGTCGCGAACGATGGGACGCCCCGCGGCCGCTCTCGCCCTCCGGCGAAAAGAGGAGGCGCGTTCGAGCGCGCATCAGAGGTACACT
>DATHKR010000330.1:0-39913 GCA_035489015.1 Kofleriaceae bacterium
CTGGCCCGCGCCGACACCGGCACCGACGAGATCTCGGTCGAGATCCGCCAGGGCGCGCTGCCGATCCTCGACGGCGCGCGGGCCGCGCTCGCCGCCGGCCGCCCGCGGCTCGCGCTCCTCCGCCTGGCCTTCGCCCGCACCGACCTCGGGGCGGCGGTCTACGTGCGCGAGCGCATCGCCGCCGGCCAGAACGACGCCGCCGGCTTCGAGGCCGAGTGGAAGCGCGTGGGCGGGGAGCTCGGCGCCGACCTCGGCCGCCTCGATCCGCGCGCGCTCGACGGGGTCGAGCCGGCCGCGCTGCGCGCCGTGGCCGAGGCCGCGCTGCCCCACGTGCGCCTCGACTACGAGGCCAGCCTCGAGTACGGCCGCAACACCATGCCGATCTACGGCCTGTTCTACCTCGGGTCGGCCCGCGCCGAGCGCGACCTGGTGGCGCTGTGCCGCTCGCTGTCGGGGCCGGCGACCGGGACTGCGCCGGCCCTGCGCGGCCTCGGCGCCGAGCTCGACGCCCTCGAGGGCGAGCTGCTCGCGGCCTATCGCCCGCCCGCGTCGATCGACCGCCACGCCGAGTTCATCGCGGCCAGCTCCGCGATCAAGGAAGCGCGCGAGCTCGACGCGGCCGGCCTGCGCCGCGGCGCGCTGCTCCGCTACCTGCAGGCCGCCGTGCGCGCGGCCCGGGTGCGCCCGCCGGCCACCTTCGACCGCGCCGCGCTCGCCGCCCGGCTTCGCGCTCACGCCGACCGCCTGGCCGCGGCCGGCGTCGACCACAGCGTCGGCCAGCTCTTCATCGAGGTCGGCCTCGACGATCTCGACGCCGCCACCGCCGACAAGCCGCCGGTCGCCGCCGCCGCGATCGCCGGCGACGTCGTGACCCGCTACCTCGCCGCGCTCGGCCCACCGCCGCCGCCAGCCGCGCCGCGTCCGCCGCCGCGGGTGACCGTGACGCTGGTGCGCTGGCCGTTCACCTGAAACCTGTCCGACCCGGCAGGTCTGCTGGCCCAGAGCGTGGTGCAGGACTTCGGCGGCGCGGCTCGCTTCGCGGTCGAGAACTACGGCGACTCGGCGCTGGCCCGGCGGTTCGGGGTGAAGCGCTACCCGGCCATCTTCGTGGACGACATCCTGGTCGCCACGCCGAAGGACTTCGGCTTCTTCGGCAAGGGCGAGGGCACCGACACCGGCCGCTACGCGCCGCTCAAGAGCGCGGCCAGCCACCGGCGCTTCCGCGCCGATCTGACCCGCATGGTGAAGCTCGTCCTCGCCGGCAGGACCGAGCTCGCCCGCGCGCGGGCGCGGACGGCGCAGGGCGGCGAGATCGCGTCGCTGCCGGCGCTGTCGCTGGTCGGCCTCGACGGGGCGCCGATCCGGCGCAAGGCGCTGGCCGGGCGCGTGGTGGTGGTCGAGTTCTGGGCCACCTGGTGCCCGCCGTGCCGGGGCACCCTGGCCTGGCTGGGCGACGTGGCCCGCCGCCACGGCGATCGGGTGACCGTCGTGGCCCTCGCGGTCGAGTCGGACGAGCCGGGCGTGCGCGCGGTGATGAAGGAGCTGGGCGCGCCGATCACCTGGGCCATGGCCACCCCGGCGCTGGCTCGCAAGTTCGGCGACATCAGCGCGGTGCCGACCCTGTTCGTGTTCGACCGGGACGGCCGGACCCGCTCGGTCCACTACGGCGCGCCGCCCGAGCTCCACGCCGAGGTCGAGGCCGAGCTCGACGCGCTCCTGGCTCCGCGCCGATGAGGCCGCGGCCGGCCCGCGCGGCTCAGAACGGCGTGCCGTCCGAGCGCAGCCCGGGCGACGCCAGCAGCGCGCTCAGCGTCGTGTGCAGGACGAACGGCGACTCCTCGCCGTCGGTCTGGCGGACCATCGACTGGTCCTGGCCGCCCTCGGCCGCGTAGCTCATCGCCGCCAGCACCACGCCGCCGTCGGCCGACGTGATCGTCACGCTGTCGCCGTCGTTGTTGAGGCCGAGCTGGAACGCCGCGGTCTGCACCTCGAAGCCGGTCGGTGTGCCGCCGCCGAAGATCACGAGCACGGCGCCCGGCTCCAGCACCGTCCCGTCGGGCAGCGCGCCGCGCGGGCCGAAGTCGTCGGCCACGGTGGCGCCGGACAGGTCGAGCTCGCCGTCGCCCACGTTGATGAGCTCGACGAACTCGTCGTCGGTGGTGCTGGCCACGCCGTCGCCGTTGTAGTCGTTGCCGGTGCCCGGATCGGCCAGCACCTCGTTGATGAACAGGACGCCCTCGGGGGGCGGTGGCGGCGGAGGCGGCGGCGGCTCGTCCACCACGAACTCGGCGATGAACTCGGTGTACGACGACGCCCGCGCGTAGATCCCGGGCGCGCCGGGCACGTCGCAGCCGTCGCTCCAGCTGGCCAGCCCGGCCAGAAGAGCGCCGGTCCCCTCCTCGTCCGGCACCACCAGCGACGCGCCGCCGTCGAGCCGGCACGAGTCCACGTCCTCGCCGTCGAGGTAGCCGACCGGCAGCTGGTCCTCGGTCAGGTCCAGCTCGATGGCCGGGCGCGCGTCCTCGCTGGACACCAGCGGCCGGTCGATCGCCTCGAGGTCGTCGGACGACGGGCCGCTCTGGCTGAGCGCACCCCAGCCGTTCGCGGTCCCCATCACGCCCGGATCGGTCAGCCCCAGCGAGGTCGCCCGCCCGTCGGCGATTGCGATCGGCTCCACCCGGCGGCCGTCGAGGTCGAGCGGCTCGGTCAGGCGGAGGAGCGAGACGTCCTTGCCCAGCCGCGCATCGGTGTACCCGGGGAAGGGGATGACCTTGATGACCTCCCGGCGCTGGCCGGAGCCCGGGTCGCTCAGGCGGTCCACCCCGGCCAGGACCGACAGCCCGGTGGCCTCGGCCCCGGCGCAGTGCTGGGCGGTGAGGATGAAGGTGTCGGTCAGGATCGATCCGCTGCACAGGTGCGCGCCGGACGAGTCCTGCACCGACACCTGCCACGGCGCCTCCTCGATCGAGATCGGATAGCTGCCGCCGATCTCGCGCGAGTTGCCTCCCGGACCGACCGAGGGCCCGCACGCGGCCGCGACGAGGGCGACCAGGGCAAGGGCGAGGAGGCGTGGGGTGCGCGGGATTCGCATCGCTTCGAGCTCGGGCGACCCTGGAGCGATCGGTCGGCCCGGCCGAACATCCTGCCGAACGGCTCCGCTCCCGCGCAACCGGTAAACGCGCCTCGGGCGGCGCAAGCGCACCGGCCTGCGATCCTGCGCACGCGAGCCGGCAGCGACGGCGCGCGGAATGCCCTACATGTGGGCGGGAGGGGCCAGACGAGGAGTCGCCTGGCCGGCCGTGCGTCTCCGGGCCGTGCCTCGCCGGAGCTACGGTGGCGTGGTGGCCGGCTGGGCCGCGAACGGAAACCGCGCCGGCTGCTGCGGCTGATCCGCCGCCGGCTCCGCCGCCTTGCGGTCGGACCTGGCCCTGGCCTCCGACTTCACCGGCGTCCCCATCCCGGTGATCGGGCCGATCGGCGACGACGACGCCACGTCCTCGCCCTCGACCTCGTCGGCCGCACCCTCGTCCTCGGGTGCGGCGCTGGCCCCCCCACCGCCACGTTTGGCGCGAGCCGCGGCCCGCTTCATGTCGGCTCGCCGCGGCAGCGGCACCCCGCTCGCGTCCAGCCTCACGCGACCGACCGCGCCGAGCGGCACCCCCGGCGTCCACGACGCGTCCGCCCCGCCGCTGGCCAGCGGCACCTTGAGCGGCCACAGCGCGATGAGCGGCTCCGGGTCCATGTAGATCTCGCGCGAGGTCGGCGTCGCCTTGACCGAGATCGCGAAGTGGAGGTGCGCGGTCGACTCCTTGACGCCGGTGTCGCCGAGCAGGCCGATGACCTGGCCGGCCTTGACCTTCTTGCCCTCGCGCAGGTCGCGCGGGATCGCGGCCAGGTGGAAGTACTGCGAGAAGACGCGGCCTTCGCGATGTGCGAGCCGAACGTACATTCCGCCGTTGCCCTCGTCGACCCGCTTCACTCGATCGACGATGCCGTCGTGCACGGCCATGACCGGCTCGCCCCACATCTCGCCGCCGATATCGACACCGCAGTGGCCGCTGCGGCACTCGCCGGGGCGGTCGCCGTTGCGGGCCGCGCCGAACACGCGGCTGCCGCGGATCGGCATGCGGCGGGCCGGGCCGGCCAGCGGGTGCAGCCAGCGGTCGCCGCCGATCTCGCCCATGAACTCGAGGGCCAGCTCCTCCTCGTCCGGCGCGCTCGGCCCCCAGGTGCGCGGCCCGTGCTGCGCGGAGGTCGAGCTCGAGCTGGACGTGAGCGCGATGGCGCTGGCCTGCCTCGTCCCGTTCGAGGTGATATCGCCGACATGGTGGCAGGGCGACAGGCTGGACGCGCCCAGGAAGATGAGGATGAGCTTGCCGCGCGACAGCCGCGGCTTTCGCTCGACGACCCGGGCGGCGCGCGGCTCGGCGCGGCGCTCGGTCGGTGGTGGCAGGTCGCCGGCGTGGGCGCGCGGCCATCCTTGCAGGGCCGCTTCCATGCAATCGGCCGAGCAGAACAGGCGCACGCCCGACCTGGCCACCTGCACGTGAGGCGTGGCCAGGCTGACGAGACGACCGCAATAGGGACAGGCGCGTGGCACCTTGGCTCGTCGCTCGCCCCCCGCGAGCGACCTTGGGCGGACAAACTCCACGTTCGTCAAACCTCCAACAAAGAGAAAAAGCTATCACGGAGCGACCCGCGGCCCACCCAGCAATCGTCAGCAGCGGCCGTCCCGGGCCACCCGCTATTGCAGCAAAATCAAAATCTTGAACAATCTCAGAGCGCTACTACCTACATAACCCCACACGGCAATGGAGCGCGCCGCGCCGCGCCACGGAAGTGGGACGGCAATCCGGGGACGAACGATGGGCGGGCTGCCGCGGAGCTCTCACGGGGTCGAGGGGACCAGCGCGCGGCACGAGGCCGGCAGGCCCGGCACCACGCCCTGCTTCGATCGATACCGCTTTCGCTTCTCGCTCCGCTCCGCCTCGGCCTTGGGCCTCAGCCACCAGTCGACCTCGGCGCAGCCATCCCCCGCCGCGATGGCGGACTGCGGCTGGCATTCCGGGCTCGCGGCCGGGCACGACAGCCGCACGTGGAAGTGCTCGTGGTGCAGCCACCACGGGCGGAGCTTGTGCAGCCAGGCCCGGTCCTTCCCGCCCCGGGTGCACAGCTCGCGCTTGATGACCGGATTGACGAAGATGCGGTCGACCCGCGGGTCGCTGGCGGCCAGCTTCAGGATGCGCTGGACCCGGCGGCCGTAGGCGGCGGTCACCCGGTTTCTCTCGAGGTCGACCATCGCCACCTTCCTGGGCCGGTCGCGCCCCCGCCCGTCCACGTACCAGATGTCGGCGTCGAGCCCGGTCTGGTGGCTGGCGTGCCCGCTCGGGGCCGGCCCGCCGCGCGGCTGCGACAGATCGCCGACCGGCAGCTCGCCGAGCCGGGCCCGCACCACCCGGGCGCCGAGGTCGCGCAGGAAGCCGATCATCGCGGGGTGAGCGGTGAAGCGCGCGCGCTCCGGCTCGGCGACGCGGAAGCCCGGGCCGACCGCGGGCAGCTGCTCGCCGCCGGCCAGGCAGCCGGCGCTGTAGCCGCCGATCGACCGGGGCGGCCCGGGCGACGGATCGGTCACCGCCGCCCAGGGGTTGGGCCCGACCGCGGGCACCCCCGCGCCGTCGTCGGACGCGGGTCCGGCCGACGCCCGGCCCGCCGCGACCAGCAGGGTGGCGGCCAGCAAGAGGAAAAGCCCGCCACGGCGACGGTTCATCGGCCGAGTCTATCGCCTTGCTGGCCCCCCGGGGCGCTGCTATCCAGGGGCGTGAGCACCGAGCTGACCCGAGAAGTGCGGTCGATCTCGATGTGGAGCCAGTCGAGCTACCGCATCAAGCGCCCGTTCTGGTCGTTCTTCGAGCGGGTCTTCCGCGTCTTCACCATGGACGGGCAGCTCATCATGCGGGTGCGCCACCCGTATCTGAAGCTGCGCGAGGAGTTCGTGGTCTTCGGCGACGAGCAGCAGACCGTCCCGCTCCTGCGCATCCGGGCCCGCCAGATCGTCGCCATCAACTTCACCTTCGACATCGTGGACGCCGCCACCGGGGTCCCGCTGGGGTCTGTGCAGAAGCGCGGGATGGCCTCGCTGGTGCGCGACAAGTTCCTCATCCTCGATCCAGACGGCAACGAGATCGGGATGATGGAGGAGCAGGGGGCGTCGATCCTGCGCCGCTTCCTGCCGATCCTGACCTCGAAGCACAGCCTGTTCCTGCGCGGGCAGGAGGCGGCGCGGATGCACCAGATCTTCCGGTTCTTCACCAAGGAGTTCGAGGTGACGATCGCGCCGGGCCAGGCCGACCCGCGCTTCGTCCTGGCCTGCGCCCTGCTCGCCCTCATGGCCGAGGCCCGCCGCGAAGACAAGTGATCTGTGGGAGGATGGCCGGGCGTGTCTCTCCTGCGCTGGCCGGCCAACCTCCTCCGCGGCGTCTTCCTCTTCGTCTTCGTCGTGGTCGCGCTCGTGGTGTACGGGCTGGGGCGGGCGGCGCTGTGGGCGACGGTGCGCGACGCGGCGCGGCGAGCCCATCGGCTCGAGCGCTGGCGCGGCCGCATGCTCCGCCGCTCGATGACGATGCTCGGCGCGACCTTCATCAAGATGGGCCAGGTGATGAGCTCGCGCCCGGACCTGCTCGCGCCGGAGATCATCGACGAGTTGAAGGTCCTCCAGGACCGGCTGCCGGCGTTCGGGTTCGGGCGGGCGCGCCGCATCGTCGAGTCAGACCTCGGCCGCTCGCTCGAGGAGCTGTTCGCCGAGTTCGACCACCGCCCGGTCGCCGCGGCCAGCGTGGCCCAGGTCCACCGCGCGCGGCTGAAGGACGGCACCGAGGTGGCGGTCAAGGTGCTGCGCCCCAGCATCCGGCGCCAGGTCGAGCGCGACGCCACCATCCTGCTCTTCGGCGCCCGGGTGGCGGCGATCCACCCGCGCATGCGCCTGAACGACCCGGTCGGCCACCTGCGCCAGTTTGTCGACGCGATCGTCCTGCAGACCGATCTCACGGTCGAGGCCGGCAACTACGAGCGCTTCACCACCAACTTCGCCGCCGTGCCGGAGGTGGTGTTCCCGGTCGTGCACCGGGCGCTGTCGTCGACGCGGGTGCTGACCATGCAGTTCATGCACGGCACCCGGTTCGACCTGCGCGACGCGGCCCACGACCGCGCCCTGGCCCACACGCTGCGCACCATGATGTTCAAGATGTGCTTCGCGGACGGCTTCATCCACGCCGACCTGCACCCCGGCAACTTCCTGGTGCGCGAGGACCACAGCCTGGTCGTGTTCGACGCCGGGCTGGCCAAGCTGCTCGAGAGCGACGTGCTCGAGCAGTTCGTGGACTTCTCGCGCTGCCTGACCATGGGCAGCGCCGACGAGTTCGTCGGCCACATCAAGCGGTTCCACCACTACATCGGCGAGGTCGACTGGGTGAGCCTGCGGCGCGACATCGACGCGCTCTTGACCCGCTTCCGCTCCAAGGACACCGCCAGCCTCGAGTACAGCCAGCTGTTCGCCGACATCTTCGCGATTGCGCGGGCCTACAAGGCGCGGCCGATCCCGGACCTGACCCTGGTCATGGTCGCGCTCCTGACCGTGCAGGGCATCGGCAAGGTGCTCGACCCGGACAACAACGTGTTCCAGGAGGTGGCCGGCTACCTCCTGCCGCTGCTCAGCCGGCGCATGGCGGCCGGGGCCGCGGCCCCCGGCTCCTGAGCTTCCAGCCGGGCTGGAATCCGGCCGCCGGGTGGGCGGGGCAGGGAAGCCGGCGGAGCCGCCCCTGGTACAAAGTAGGTCGAGCAGGGAGCCCTTCAGACCCATGAGCAAAGCGTCGCGGTCGAGCAACTACGATTCCTCGCTGGAGACCGGCAAGGGCGCGAGTCCTTCGGTCGCGCCCGGCAAGCGCAGCCTGGTCGACCGCAACATGGTCTCGCGCAAGGCGACCGGCCCGGACAAGCAATCGGGCCAGGCTGACCCGGCCGCGGCGGTCGACAAGGCCAGCGCCAGCTCCGGCGCGGCGCTGGACCCGGCCTCGCGCCAGCGCGGCGAGTCGTTCCTCGGGGTCGACCTCGACGGCGTGCGGGTCCACACCGGCGGCGACTCGGCGGCCGCGGCCGAGGGCATCTCGGCGCGGGCCTACACCCAGGGCAGCGACATCCACTTCGGGTCCGGCGCCTACCAGCCGGGGACGCCCCAGGGCGACCACCTGATCGCGCACGAGCTGGTCCACGTCGCCCAGCAGCAGTCGGGGCCGTCGGGCGCGCCGCAGCGGTCGGCGCTCCAGGTCAGCCAGACCCACGACCCGGCCGAGGTCGAGGCGGAGCGCGGCGCCGACGCGATCATGTCCGGCAGGTCGTTCCAGGCCAGCGCCAGCGCCAGCGCCAGCCCGGCCGCGGTGTCGCGCGAGGCGCTCGGCGGCAACCCGGCCGAGCGGAAGGACAGCGCCGGCAACCCGACCACGACCCACAAGGCGCCCGGCATCGACGACTCGATCAACCACGCGAAGCCGACCGCGGCCGGCAACGAGGCGAAGCTGTCGACGGTGCGGGTGGTCGCGGGCGAGGGCTCGAAGCTCCACCTCGAGCCGCCCGGCAGCCCGGTGCCGGACCTCGTCTACCAGGAGGGCGCGGCGGTGTCGCCGCCGCCGGCCGGCTTCACCGAGGTGAACCAGTTCCGCGGCACCATGAGCCAGCCGACCGTCGAGGAGGAGGCGGACAGCTCGCTCTTCATCAACGGCGAGCCCGGCGCGGGCGACGTCCAGCAGATGTCGATCGGCGACTGCTACTTCGAGTCGACCGCGATGTCGATCGCGTCGCGCGACCCCGGCAAGATCAAGTCGATGATGGCGCCGGACGGGCGCGGCGGGGCGACCGTGACCCTGTGGCGCCGCCAGGCCCACACCAAGTCGTGGCTCGAGTCGATGGCCGGCGGGCCGGACTACGACTACATCCCGGTGCAGGTGTCGGTGTCGAACGACCTCGCGTTCAACATCGGCGGCGGCATCCACGGCAGCCAGCTCCGCTCATCGCCGACCCCGAAGTCGTCCGACTGGTGGGCCAAGGTGAACGGCGGCGCGCTCGAGGTGCACCGCAAGGACGTGTTCCAGTGCGCGCGCTGGGCCCCGCTGCTGGAGAAGGCGTTCGCCCGCTTCGCCCAGCAGCACGGCCAGTACGGCGGCGCGCGCCCCGGCAAGGCGGCCGGCGGATCCGGCTACGACGACATCGACGGCGGCGTGCCGATGTACGCGCTGTCGGTCATCTACGGGTCCCAGGCCGACTCCAAGGCGGCCAACGTCAAGCGCGAGAACACCGCCTGGACCCCGGGCGGCAACGTCCTCACCGCCAACCCGCGGGTGGTCGATCAGCTGCTCCTCCTGGCCGGCCGCGGCGAGGACTCCAAGGCGGGCGAGAAGGACGCGCCGATCCTGACCGCGCAGACCTTCGAGATCGACATGGTCAACAAGCTGGGCCTGGCGCTGCCGGTGGCGATCGCGGATCCGGACTTCGCCAAGCTCGACGCCGAGCGCCAGGCCAAGGTCCAGGCGGTGCAGGCCAGCTGGACCACGTGGAACGCGCTGCCGCCCGACGTGGCCCCGGTGGTGGCCAAGGCGGCCGCGTACACCGGCATCGGCACGGCGTGCGGCGCGGCGGTCGCGCCCGGCCCGGTCGACGTCACCAAGCTGAACGCGGTGAAGAAGGCGAACCCCGGCGTCATCAAGTTCGAGAACGAGAGCGACCAGGTCCCGGCCGCGTCCGCGCCGGCGCTGGCCGCGTTCGGCGCCCAGCTGGCCGCCAACCCGTCGCCGGTCACCAACGTCGGCGTCGCCGGTCACTCGTCCAGCAAGGGGGCGGAGAAGTACAACCAGGAGCTGTCGCAGCGGCGGGCCGACAACGTGGCGACCAGCCTGCGCGGGGCGGGCGCGGTCGAGCCGCCGCACCGGCTACAAGTCACCGCGCTGGGCGAGGAGGGCGCCGACGCCAGCCCGGACTGGCGCCGGGTCGACATCAGCGTGGACGCGGTCGAGGGCGAGAACCACCTGCACGACGTCAGCCGCGCGCCGGCCATCCGCGCCGCGATGGATCTCATGCTCGACCTGCGCAACATGGGCACCGACAAGAGCCCCGGCCAGCGCAACGTCTACGGCGGCCACAGCTACTCGGTGGTCGGCGTCTCGTTCGTGAACACCGGCGGCGCGCCGGTCGCGCTGCAGGGGGTGCCGGCGGCGGCGCGCCCGGCCATGTACCCGATGGTCGACACCAACGTGTCCACCGTGCGGCTGCGCAACCCGCACCACAACAACGAGCCCGATCGCAAGGGCGACAACAAGGCGACCCGGCCCGAGGACGGCACGCCGACCGGCGGCTCGACCGACGGGATCTTCACGATGTCGCTCGAGGAGTTCTTCCGCAACTTCAGCGCGGTCGACTCTGGTGTATTCCCGAGGTCATGAAGCCAGCGCTCGCCGCTTTCGTCCTCGTCGCCGGCCTGGCGACCTCGTGCGCCAAGGGTGATCGAGACGCGAACGCGGGCCGAAAGCCGCCCGCCTCCGGAGGGGACCAGCCGGCGCCGAGCGCGCCCAAGGAGAGCCGCGTGTTCGACCTCAAGACCTCGGACGACCTGCTCGCGCTGAACAGCGAGTACCAGCGCCTCTGGGATTCCGGCTTCGACGGCAAGCTCGAGGTCGCGGTCGGGCCCGGCCCGATCGTCGCCGGCGGCTGGTCGCTCGAGCCGGGCACGCCGGGGGGCACGGCGCGCATCGACGTCGTGATCCGCGGCTCCGGCGGGGTCCTGCCGCTGCCCGGGCGGGTGCGGGCGCGCAGCCTGCGGCTCGAGAACCTGGCCATCACCGGGGCGCGCAGCGGCCCGACCGAGATCCACGTGGCCACCGACTTCACCATGAAGCGGGTGATGGTGGTGGACGCGCGCTTCAGCGACCCGAACTTCGCCGGCGGCTACCTCGAGGTGTTCGCCGACGGTGGAAAGAAGAACGGGACCAAGGTGTCGATCGAGGAGTCCTGGTTCGTGCGCAACTACCAGGCCGACTCGCCGATGCAGATGATCAGCCTGCTCCAGCGCGGCGAGGACGCCGGCCACTTCGACGCGGTGCGGGTGTCGCGCTCGGCTTTCCTCAACAACGCGTTCGCGGTCGACCTGGCGATCGCGTACGCCGGGGCGGTGTCGGTCGAGGACTCGCTGTTCTACCGGACCTGGCCGACCGGCGCCGAGATCCGCTGCACCAGCTGCGGCGCGGCCGAGCTGAAGCGGACCACCTTCGTGGTCGAGAAGGTCGACCAGGTCGCCGCGGTCGACGCCACCCCCGCCGTCCAGGTCACCGACTCGCGCGTCCTCATCCGCGACTGGAAGGGCGGCAAGCCGCCGGCCGCGCTGGTCGGCGCGCCCGGGCAGTTCGTCGAGCGGACCGCCGACGGCGACGGCGCCGTCAACGAGGCGATCGCGACGCTGACCGCGCAGCCGATCAAGGTGCCGTCGCCGGAGCTGTTCCAGCGCCTGCAGTCGGCGTTCGCGGCCGGAAAATAGCTGCCGCGCGCCCGGACGCTATCCGGCGTCGCCGGCGCGGGCGTAGTCGGCGTCGAGGCGGCGCACCCATGTGGTGCCTTCCTCGTCGGAGGCGTCGAGGGTGATGGCGAGGCGGTTGCCGGTCACCCGCCAGCTGAACCGGGTGAGGCCGCCCTCCTGCGGGTCGGGGCCGGTCAGGACCAGCGCGTCGCCGTCCCAGTCGCCGCGCAGCTCGGTGCTGGAGCCGCCGAACGAGTCGTACCAGTGCATGAAGTAGCGCTCCTCGGCCGGTAGCCAGCCGATCACGGCGCGCATGCGGTAGCGGACCGCGCCGTCGGCCTCCTGCGCGTAGTCGATGGCCAGGAACCAGCCGTCCAGATCGAGGCGCTGGTCGTAGCGGCCGCCGAAGCGCGCGGTGGAGCCGTCGGGGAGGTAGGCCACGTCGGTGCCGACCCATGTGCCGGCCAGATCGGCGAGGCGGGCGTGGTGATCGGTCGGGCGCGGCACGTCCATGTCTTGCGCATCATCGCGCCCCGTGGGTGACCGGTCCAGCGTCGAGCGGCGTGCTATGGTCGCTGGATGGGGCGTTGGCGCGGTGGGTGGGTCCATGGACCAGCCCTGGTGATCGGTCAGATCATCGGCCTGGTGGTGCTGGTCGGGTGCGGCAAGGTCGAGCGTGCGGAGGTCGACGGCGGCGGCGGCGATGGCCCCGACGGCGGACCGACTGACACCACCGCACCGACGGTGACGGCGACCGAGCCGGGCGCCGACGCGGCCGATCTCGAGGTCGACCTGACCATCTCGGTGACCTTCTCCGAGGAGATGGATCCGGACAGCCTGACCGGCGACTCGTTCCAGGTCCTCGCCGACGGCGAGCCGATCGACGGCGCGGTCGGCTACGACGGCCTCACCGCCACGTTCACGCCGGCCGAGGCGCTCGCCTCGGGGACGATCTACACCGCGACGGTGTCGACCGCCGCTGCCGACGTGGCCGGCAACTCGCTGGCCGAGGGGAGCTCGTGGACGTTCACCACGCGCACGTCGACCTGCGTCAAGGTCGGCGGCGGCGGGGGCTGCCTGCCGACCATCTCGGCGGCGGTTGCGGCCAGCGCCGCGGGCGAGTCGATTGCGGTCGCCGCCGGCAGCTACGTCGAGAACCCGGTCATCGACAGGACCGTGGTCCTGCTCGGCGGGTACAGCGAGGACTTCACCCGGCGCAACCCGGACGAGCTGGTGACCACCATCTCGCCGGACGACGACAGCCTTCCGGTGGTCAGGGTGAACGGCGGCGTCGGGGACAGCGCCGCGGTGGCGCCGATCATCGACGGGTTCACCGTCACCGGCGGACGGGTGATGAACGACCACGGCGGGGCGTTCCACGTCAGCAACAGCGACGTGCAGCTGCGCCACAACGTCATCGTCGACAATCAGGCCTTCTTCCTGGGCGGCGGCGTGTACATCACGGGCGGCGCCGCGCTGGTGATCGGCAACCGCATCGAGGGGAACACGGTCAGCGGGCAGGATCAGGACTGCAGCGGCGGCGGCATCGTGCTCGAGGGGACCAGCGCCACCCTCATCGACAACATCATCATCGACAACGAGGCGCCGGTCGATCTCTCGGCCGGCGGCGGCATCGAGATCACGGGCGGCGGACCGGTCCTGCTGGTCAACAACGTGGTGAGCGGCAACCGGATCGGCGGCATCAACCTGTCGGGCAACGGCGGCGGCATCGAGATCGCCGGCGCCGAGGTGCACATCGTCGGCGGCGAGATCTCCGACAACGAGATCACCGCGTCCGGGTCCGGCGGCGGCCTGTTCGTGATCGGCAGCGTGGTCACCGTCGAGGGGGTGCGCATCCTCGACAACGGCGCCGGAGCCAACGCCGGCACCGGCAGTGGCGTCGCGGTCGAGATGTCGAGCTTCGAGATCGCCAGCTCCATCGTGGCCGGCAACCGCAACGGACAGGCGGGGGTGTGGATCGGCCCGGACAGCCCGTCCTCGATCCTCAACTGCACCATCGCCGACAACCCGGGGCAGGGCGTCCGCACCGAGTCGGCGCTGCTCCTCGCCAACAGCATCCTGGTCGCCGAGCCGGTCGGGCTGACCGTGGCGGCGGGGGTCACGGTGGCGACCACCAACGACTTCTTCTCCAACACCGCCGACTCGACCGGCATCACGCTCGACGGCAGCAACCTGTTCGTCGACCCGGAGCTCGACGACGAGCTCCACCTGGCGCCGTCGTCGCCGCTGGTGGACATCGGCGCGCCGGGGCCGTTCGCGGTGGAGGGCGGGAGCAGGCCGATCCCGCTGTCCGACGTGGACGTCGACGGCGAGGCGCGGGTGATGGCCGGCGCGAGCGACAACCCGCGCGTCGACCTCGGCGCCGACGAGGTGACCGGCCCGACCCGGTAGGGCGGGCCTTCGCCTCAGGGCGACGATTTGCGCCGCTTCCAGAGGTAGTAGATCGGGACGCCGGTCAGGAGGATGCCCATCCCGACGGCGCTGTTGGCCGGGAAGCTGATGAAGGTGTTGACCACCACCACGGCGCAGGCCAGCACGAAGAAGCCGGTCGTCCACGGGTGGCCGGGCACGCGGTAGCCGGTCGCGTCCGGGTCGCGGCGGCGGAACACGAACAATGCCGTCGCGGTCGCGCCGAAGAAGAGGAAGTCGACCGACACCACGTAGCTGAGGATCTGCTCGTAGCGGCCCGACAGCGCGATGATGGTGGCGACCACGCCCTGCAGCGCGATCGCGACCACCGGCACCTGGGTGCGCGGGTGGAGCGAGCCGACCGCGCGCAGGAACACCCCGTCGCGCGCCATGGCGTAGTAGACCCGCGGCGCGGTCAGGATGCCCTGGCTGAGGAAGCCGAGGGTCGAGACCGCGATGCCGAGCGCGATCAGCTTGGCGCCGGTCTCGCCGGCCGCGCGCCGCATGACCTCCGAGGCGGGCGCGCCGGTGGCGGCCAGCCCGTCGGGCCCGAGCACGCGGACGCAGACGTAGGTGACCCCGAGGTAGAGGACGATCACGCCGATCACGCCGAGGAGCAGGCCGCGCGGCAGATCGCGCTCGGGATGGCGCAGCTCGCCGGCGACGAAGCTCGAGGTCTGCCAGCCGCCGTAGGCGAAGACGACCGGGATGAGCGCGGCGCCCATCGCCAGGATCAGGCCGCCATGCGGCGCGGCGACCGGCACGGGCACCGCCGGCGCGGCCGCGGCCGGCGCGGCGAGCAGCCCGCACGCGATGAGCGCGACGATGGCGACCACCTTGGTCACCATGAGCCCGCTCTGCACGTTGCTGCCCCACCTGACCCCGAGGCAGTTGACCGCGGTCAGGATGGCGAGCGCCCCGGCCGCCACCGCGCCCTCGGGGACCCGCCAGTGGGTGAGCTCGAGGAAGTAGCGGGCGAAGGTCATCGCCACCGCCGCCATCCCGCCGCTCTGCACCACCAGGAGCAGCGTCCAGCCGTAGAGGAACGCGGTCAGCGGGTGGAACGCCTCGCGGATGTACGCGTACTGGCCGCCGACCGCGGGGCGGCGCGCGGCCAGCTCGGCGTAGATGAAGGCGCCGACCAGCGCGACCAGGCCGCCGAGCAACCAGGCCAGGAGGATGAGGCCAGCCGAGTGGACCTCGAGCGCGACCACGTGCGGGTTGACGAAGATGCCGGCGCCGACGATCCCGCCCATGACGATCATGGTGGCGTCGAAGACACCGAGGCGTCGGGAGAGGCCGGCGGGCTGGGACATCGGTCTACACCTGCAGCGTGCCGCGAAGGACGATGAAGTCGAGGGGAGCGTCCGCGAACACATCGATCAGCCCCGCGGTCAGGGTCATCATCGGGCCTCCTGGGTGGTCAGTCGCCGCCGACTTCGCGGTCGTGAGCGCCGGTCCAGGAGACCACGATGGCGCTCGGGCGCTTCTTGCGGCCGAGAAAGCGGCGGGTGGCGGGCGCGGCGAGGGCGGCGCGGATGCCGGTTTCCACGTCGGCGACCGCGACCGCAAAGGCCTGCTCGAGGTCGTCGCCGACGTACCGGTGGACCACGCATACGCGGTCGGCCATGAGGTCGTCGAGGAACTGGCTCAGGGTGTCGGGGCCGATCGCGATCGCCCCGGATCCGGCGGGGGCGGCGTTCCCGGCGTCGTCCTCGTCGTCGGTGTGATCGGCGTCGACGTCCACGTCGCCGTCCTCGCCGACGTGGTCCTGGTCGTCCTCGTCGGACTGGCCGCCTTCGCCGCCGTCGCCGTCGACGACGGAGAAGGTCTCCTCGAGGCCGGCGAACTCGACGGTGACGTCTCCGCCCGGGGTGATGGTGAGGCGGAGGGCGAGGTCGGCGTCGAACTCGTTCTTCGACTTCAGCGCGCAGCTCAGCGCGACGCGGATCTCGGTGGACTCGGCCAGCGCCGGGTAGCGCTCGAACAGCGCGGCGACGAAGCGGGTGGTGGCCGGATCGAGCGCCTCCCACAGCCGCCACGGCGCGGTCGCCCGGGCCGGGGCGGCTCCGCCCGGGTTGGCCGGGTCGACATCGCCGAGCGCGCGGTGCAGCCGGTCGACCAGCTCGCCGACCACCGCGGTCCACTCCTCGACCTTGCCGGTCTCGGCCGACCAGGACGCCTGCAGGTCCGAGTCGGACGCCACCCGGGTGCACGCGGCCAGGGCCAGCCGGCAGTCGTCCTCGCCGAACCCCGGGGCCTCCACCTGCACCCACTTCGCGATCGGCGGCGGCAACCCGGCGCCCGCTGCTCCGCGCGCGGCGGCGACCAGCTCGGCGGCGACCAGCACCGCCTCGGCGGCCGCGGCGTCGAGCTTGCCCGGCGCGCACGCCACCTCGAGCTGGCGGCGGGCCAGGTCGGCCCCGTCCTCGCTCGCGATCACGTCGCCGCCGAACTCCAGCGCGCCGTCGTTCTCGAAGTTGCCGGTGCCCCAGGCTCCCAAGCCACGGACGGTAGCACTCCTCGCCCGGATCTTCGCGGCGCCGGGCCGTCGATCCGCGCGCCGGTTCAACCGCCTCGGCCGCCCCGCAGCCGGCGCAGGAAC
This sequence comes from Kofleriaceae bacterium, assembly GCA_035489015.1. Taxonomy (GTDB): domain Bacteria; phylum Myxococcota_A; class Polyangia; order Haliangiales; family Haliangiaceae; genus DATFRY01. Next base: position 16,587 of record DATHKR010000330.1, read on the forward strand.
AGGCCGAGCTTCGATCGCGCGACGATGAGGCCGACCGAGAACCGGCTGGTGCGCGGCGGGCGCAGGTCACCGGTCAGGTACAGCTGTCGGCACAGCGAGCGCTGGCGCTTGCCGCTCGACGTCTTGGGCACCGTTCCGGGCCCGACCAGCTGGACGTCGTGGAGCTCGACGTCGCAGAACTCCGACACCCGCTCGCGGATGAGCGCGGCCAGCGCCTCGCGCTCGTCGCGGTCGTGGGCCCGGGTCTCGGCGATCAGCACCGCTCGCTCGGTCCCGCCCGACAGCGCGTCGATGCCGAACGCGACCGCGCTGCCCGGCCGCACGCCCGGCAGCCGCTCGGCGGTCCGCTCCAGGTCCTCGGCGTAGAGGTTGCGGCCGCGGATGATGATGAGGTCCTTGGCCCGCCCGGTCAGGTAGAGGTTGTGATCGGCGAAGTAGCCCAGGTCGCCGGTCCATAGCCAGCCGTCGCGCAGGACCCGCCCGGTCGCCTCGTCGTCGTCGTAGTAGCCCTGCATGACCGAGGCGCCGAGCACGACCACGTGGCCGACCTCGCGCTCGGGCAGCGCGGCGCCGCTCTCGTCCACCACCGCGACGTAGTGGCCGGGCACCGCGCGCCCGACGCTGACCACCGCCATCGATCCCTTGCCGCTGGCCAGCACCGCGCGCCCGTTGGCCAGCTCCTGCCGGTCGACCACCTCGTAGCGCACGCCGGCGCCGGGGCGCGGGAAAGTGACCGCCAGCGACGACTCGGCCAGCCCGTACACCGGGTACAGGTTCTCCATGCGGAAGCCGTGCTCGCCGTACATGCGGTCGAAGTCGACCAGGGTCCGATAGTCGACCGGCTCGGCGCCGTTCATGGCGAAGCGCCAGCTCGACAGGTCGAGCCCCTCGCGCTCCTCCGGGCTGACCCGGGCCACGCACATGCCGTAGCCGAAGTTGGGCGCCGGCGAGAGGGTGCCCTTGAAACGGTGGATCGCCCACAGCCAGCGCGAAGGCCGGGTCAGGAACGCCGACGGCGACAGCAGCACCAGCGGCAGGCGCCAGTAGATCGAGAACAGCAGCGTCCCGATGAGCCCCATGTCGTGATAGAGCGGGCACCAGCTCACCACCACGTCGTTGCGGTTGATGCGCAGCGACTGGCCGATCGCGTGGATGTTCGAGACCAGGTTGCGCTGGCTGAGCAGCACGCCCTTGGGGTTGCCGGTCGAGCCGGACGTGAACTGGATGAAGCCGGGGTCGTCGCCGGACGAGCGGAAGCGATCACTCGGCTCCGGCCCGGTCGACAGCTCGTCGACGGTGACCAGGCGCTCGACCACCGGGGCGCGCAGGAGCAGATCGCCGAGCAGCGTGCGCAGGCGGGGATCGGTGATGCACAGGCGCGCGCCGGCCCGCGCGGCGATCAGCGCCAGCTTCTCCAGCCCGGCCTTCATGCGCAGCCCGACCGGCGGGTACGCCGGCACCGGGATCGCGCGCAGGAACTGGACCGCGAAGAAGCAGGCAACGAACTCGATCGAGGTGGGCAGGACGATGAGCACGCGGTCGCCGGCGCCGATCCCGAGCGCGGCGAGCCCGGCCGAGATGACGATGGCGTCGTGGTAGAGGCGGCGGTAGCTCGCCTGCACCTCGGCGCCGCCCTCCTTCTCGGGCAGAAGGGTGATGCCGATCGATTCCTCCATCTTGGCCGCGGTGGCCAGCGCGTGCAGCAAGGTCGGGTGGATCGGCTGCAGGTCCTCCGGCTTCTCGGGCAGGCCGTAAGCCCACACCGAGGTGCGGAAGTTGCTGCGCTCCGCCTCGGGGAAGCTGTCGCGGAAGACTCGGTTGATCGTCTCGGAAACGGGCATGGTGTTTCACTCGCGTGGCAGATGGTCCTCGGCGCCGACTGGGTTCTCGTCCAGGGCGAAGCCGTGCATCAGCGCCAGGTCGCGGATGCGGCGCACGCGCATCGGGTCGAGCGCGCCGTAGGAGAAGTCCTCGCCGATGCCGGCCAGGCCCATGAGCAGGGTCTCGGCCAGGCAGCCGTACACCTCGCCGGGCGGCAGGCTCATGCCGCTGATGGCCAGCGGCTGACCGAGCGGGGCACGCACCACCCCGCCGCGCAGCACGGTGGCGAGCGGCCGCTCGATCGCGACCCGCGGGTGCACGTCGCACGGCACCGCCACGTCGCACACCACCACGCTGCGGTCGTCGGCGATGTGCTCGGGGAAGACGACCGGGCGGGCGGCGTTGGAGGCGGTGACAACGATGTCGCATCCGACCAGCGCGCTCATGTCGGTCGCGATGCGGACCGGCGCGCGCGGGCCGAGCTCGGCCTCGCCGCGGCGGAGCAGCCACTCGCCGAGGTCGTCGCGCTGGCCGGCGCCGTCGAGCAGGTCGCCGCGCAGGAGCGCCGCGGTCAGCCCGGTCCCGGTCGCGCGGCGGGCGGCGCTGGCGTAGATCGCGGCGGCGGCGGCGGCCAGGCGGCGCTCGGCGCCGGGCCGGCCGATGAGGACGATCTGGTCGACCCAGTCGGCGGCGACCTCGGCCAGGACCCGGCCGATGTTGCCGATCGCGCCGACCACGCCGAGCACCCGGCGGGTCAGCCCGAGGCGGCGGGCGGCCCGCTGGCTGGCCTCGAGCGCGGCGGCCGCGGTGAGCGAGTTGCCGGTGGTGAGCGCGATGTCCGACGCGATCACGGTGCGGCAGTTGCCGGTGAGGATCGAGGTGAAGCCGCCGAACCCGACCACCGCGCAGCCGAGCCGGCGGGCCAGCTCGATCCCCTGATCGATGAGCTCGCGGGCCCAGTCGCCGCCGCCGGCCCGCATCTCCTCCACCACCTGCTCGGGGGTGAACGGCAGGCCGATGATGGTCGCGTCCACCCGGCTGCCGAGCGGCGAGCGCAGCGCGGTGCGCGCGGCAACGAACGGCTCGACCATGCCGCGGGTGCGGGTCAGGAAGCGGTTGCAGTCGCGGTCGTCGAGCGGGGCGAGGCGCGCGTCCCAGCTGAGCAGATCGCCGGGGGCGAGGAAGTGGGTGAGGAAGCCGACCCGGGCCGCGCCCGGCTCGTGATCCGGCTCCGGCGCGCGCCGCGCGATCGGCCGCGGTGGCGGGGCCGGCTCGCCGGCCCGCCCGACCACGAACCGGACCAGCCCGTACGCGTCGCCGGCGCGGAGCAGGGCGGCCAGGCGCTCGAGCGCGGCGCAGAACCGATCGAGGTCGGCGTCGTCGATGGAGGCCGACGGCTCGACGCGCACGGTCGCGCGCGCGGCCAGGGTCGGCGCCACCCGGATGCCGTGCTCGCGCAGGAACCAGCCCGACACCATGAAGCCGATCAGCTCCTGGTCGCCGAGCAGCCGGATGAGCGCCGACGGCGAGTCGCGCTGGTCGGCCAGCTCCACTCCGATCATGAGCCCTCGCCCGCGCACCGCGCGGATCTGGTCCGGGTAGCGGGCCATGAGGTCGCCCAGCCGCCCGAGCAGGCGCTGCCCGGCAACGGCGGAGCGGCGCATCAGGGCGCCGCCGTCCTCCTCGAGCAGGTCGAGCGCGGCCAGCGCCACCTCGCTGGAGAAGTCGTCGTCGGCGAAGGTGGACGTGTGGAGCACGCCGAACTGCTCCTGGTAGCGCTGGCGGGCGACCAGCAGGGCCGAGATCTTGGCCAGCCCGCCGCCCAGCGCCTTGGACAGGAGGTAGTAGTCGCCGGCCACCCCGGCGTGCTCGCTGGCGAAGAAGCGGCCGGTGCGGCCCATCCCGCTCTGGATCTCGTCGAGGACGAGCGGGAAGTCGTGGCGGTCGGCGGCGGCGCGCAGGCCGAGCAGGGTCTCGCGCCCGATCTCGTGCACGCCGCCCTCGCCCTGGATCGGCTCGACGAAGCAGGCGGCCACGTTGACCAGCTCGCGGGCGGCCAGCGCCACCTCGCCGTCGGGGCCGACCTCGAGGTCGACGTAGCGCAGGGTGGCGTCCTCGAGCGCGGCGGCCAGCGCCGCCGGATCGCCGTCGGGCAGGAACGCGCAGGTCGGCCCGATGCTGCGCCACGGCGCCTGGTACTCGGCCCGGTGGGTGAGCTTGAGCGAGCCGGAGGTCTTGCCGTGGAACGCGCCCTCGACCGCGAGGAAGCGGGGCGGGCGGTCGAGCACCTCGCGCGCGTCGTGGTAGAGGCGGAGGAACAGCTCGTCGAGGCCGCCCAGCCGCGACAGCCCGAACAGGCGCGCGGCGCGCTCGAACAGCGGCCCCGACACCCGCGCGCTGCCCGCGCGCAGCCGGCGGCGGAGCTGGTGCTGCTCGACCTCGATCCGCTTCAGCTCGCGATCGACCCGCTGGCGCCGCTCCATCTCGGCGTGCTTGATGGCCGCCTCCACCGCCTCCGCGCCGGTGCTGGCGAAGTGGGCCACGAACCGGCGGCCGGCGACGCGCTCGGCCTGCTCGCACAGCCGGCGGCCGAGCCGCTCGGTCGGGGCTCGAATGCTGGCCTGGGCCAGGAACGGCCGGCCCTGGCGCAGGAGCTCGATCGCGCGGGCGACCAGGCGCGGGTGGTTGTGGCCGAACATCGCGGCGCCGAAGCCGCCGACCAGGTCGAGCACCTCGACCTCGCGGCCGTCCGCGTCGCGGTAGGTGAGCCGGTCGCCGCTCGCCCGCTCGTAGCTGACGTCGAGGCCGATGGCGCGCAGCCGCGCGGCCATGAGCGGCTTGACGTGCGGGCCGGAGTCGTCCGGAGGTTCGCTCAACTCGCTCCATCCCCCTTCGACGCCCGTCGACGATCGATGAGCGCGGCCAGGTCGGCGACGGTCTCGACCTCGGCCAGGTCCGGATCGCTCTCGCTGATCTGCAGGCCGAACCGCTCCTCGACCGCGAGGAGGAGGTCGAGCAGGCGGACCGAATCGAGCCCGAACGCGAGCAGCCGCCCGGCCGGCTGGATCGACGCCGGATCGGCCGCGCACACCTCGGCGATGAAGCGCCTCACGATGTCGATGGTCCCGGACTGGCCCACGCTAGCTCCTCGGGCGGGCCGCGGCCGCGGCCGCGGGCAGAAGGGTGGTGTGATCGATGGGTGGCAAGTTGCAGCTCCTGAGGTCGGATCCGGCGGCGCCGGATCCGGAGGCGAGGGGAGGCTAGCTCCACTCGCGAAGCGCGCCGCGGACGGCGCCGGCGGCGCGGGTCCGATCGAGCGCGAGGGCTCGCTCGGCCGCCTCCGCGGCCATGGCGATGCCGGCGCCGGCCAGGGCGGCGCGCGCGTCGGCCAGCGCCTCCAGCGCGAGCAGCGCGATCGCCAGGCGGGCCAGCTCGGCCGGGTCGAGCGGGGCGTCGGTCGCGCTCGCGGCCAGCGCGGGCAGCCCGAGCCCGGCGCGGCGCACCGGATCGCCCAGCTCGGCCACGGCCAGCGCCGCCTCCAGGCGGGACCAGCTCGCCGCCATCGCGGCGGCCAGCGCCGGATCCGACCAGGCCTGGTCCGGCAGCGCCGCGGTCGCCGCCTCCAGCGCGCGGGCGCCGTCGACCAGCGGGGCCAGGTCGACCGCGCCGTCGAGCCCGGCCAGGCGCGCGGCGGTGCGAGCCGGGCGGGGCAGCCAGGCCCGGCCGCGCAGGCGCGCGGAGTCGACCAGCGAGACGGGCGCGGCGCGGTGCATGGCCTCGCGCTCGCGGTCGTCGCTCGCGCCGGTATCGCCGACGCCGACGCCGACGCCGTCGGGGTCGGCCAGGCCGGCGCGGCACATCTGCCGCACGCGCCACTGGATCTGATCGATCATGAGGTGGCGCGTCCCGTCGAAGATGCCGTAGAGCATCACGTCGCGCACCACCTGCTGGTAGGGCAGGTCGGCCAGGAGCGCGCGCGCGCTGACCACCGCGCGCCCCTCGCTCACCGCTCGCTCGGCCAGGTCGCACGCCATCAGCTTGGCGACCGCGGTCAGGTGCGCGGCGCGCTGGCCGAGCGCGTTGGCCGCCGTCGCCGCCGACAGCGACAGACAGTTGGCCGCCAGCTCGAGCGCCGCCATCCTGGCCAGATTATCAGCCACCCCGGCCAGGCGGGCGATCGGCTGGCCATACAGCGCGCGCTCGCGCGCGTGCGCAAAGGCGAGGCCGCACGCCCGGCTGGCCGTCCCGCTGGCGAACGCGCTGATCCCGCCGCGCGAGAGGGTGAGGGCGCTCTGGACCAGGCGGAAGCCCTCGCCCTCCTCGCCGATGCGGCGCCCGGCCGACACCATCGTCCCGCGGAAGCGGGCCCCGCCGATGTCGGCGGCCGGGACCGGCAGCATGCGCCAGCGCGGCAGCGGATCGACGGTGGCGTCGCGCTCGATCAGGAACAGGCTCAGCCCGCCGGCGCCACCCAGACCGCCGGTCTGCGCGGGCGAGGTGCGGGCCAGGGTCATGAGCAGCTCGGCCCGCCGACCCATGTTGATGAGCTGCTTCTCGCCGGTGATGCGGTAGTGGCCAGGCTCGCCGGGCTCGCGCTCGGCGCGGGTCTCGGTGGCGCCCAGGTCCGAGCCGTGTGACCACTCGCTGAGCAGCATCGCGGCCCGCGCCCCGCCGAGCACCCGCTCGCGCACCCACTCGAGCTGCGCGCCGGTCCCGGCGATGTAGACCGGCAGGAGCGCCAGCCCGGTCACCCCGACGGTGATCGCCAGGCTGCCGCTGGCCTGGGCGGTCACCGCGCCGAGCGCGTGGATGTGATGGGCGGTGGTGTAGGGCGCGTCGGGGGCGGCCGCGAACAGGAGCGACAGGCCGAGCTGGTCGAGCCGCGCGATCACCTCGGCCGGAAAGCGCTCCTCCGCCTCGCAGCGGGCCAGCTCGGCCCGGGTGTCGGGCCGCGCGAGGTGATCGCCGACACGGGCGAGCGGACCGAGCCCACCCGACAGCGGACAGCATCGCTGCCACGTGTTGAACGGAAGCACCGCGTCTTCCCCAGAAAAGCATACACGGCCCCCGCTCGGCTCAGGCCGCAAGATGGATGGAAGGCCGACAGCCAGTTTCCAAACGTCTGAGATCGACTACGATGATCCGTCAGCGCGCGGCAGAATCCCCCGCTACCCGGTGATCCTCGTAAGGACCAACACGTGGATTACGATTTTCGCGGCACCGACCGATTCGAAGTCGTCGCTCGGCTGGGGGAGGGGGCGATGGGCGTCGTCTATCGCGCTCTCGACCGCGAGCGCAACGAGACGGTCGCGATCAAGACGCTGCGCAAGCTCGACGGCGATCGCCTGCTCCGCTTCAAGAACGAGTTCCGATCGATCCAGAGCCTGCAGCATCCGAACCTGGTCTCGCTCGGCGAGCTGATCGAGGCCCACGGCTCCTGGTTCTTCACCATGGAGCTGGTCGAGGGGATCGACTTCTACAGCTATGTCCGGCTGCGCTGGAGCCGCGCCTCCGACGACGAGCTGTCCGGCGAGGAGACCGATCTCGACTTCGACCCGGCCCAGCCGCGCGCGAAGTTCGACGAGGAGCGGCTGCGCGCGGCGCTGGCCCAGCTGGCCCACGGGGTCGCCACGCTCCACCACGCCGGCTTCGTCCACCGCGACATCAAGCCGTCCAACGTGCTGGTGTCGCGCAACGGCCGGGTGGTGCTGCTCGACTTCGGCTTCATCACCGCGGTGAACGATCGGTCGAGCGACCGCGTGGTCGGGACCATCGCGTACATGTCGCCCGAGCAGGCCGCCTCGATCCCGGTCGGTCCCGAGTCGGACTGGTACAGCGTCGGCATCGTCCTCTACGAGGCGCTGACCGGCCGGCCGCCGTTCGACGGCATGCCGCTCGAGGTGCTGATGGCCAAGCAGTTCCGCACCCCGGTCAGGCCGAGCGAGATCATGCAGGGCATCCCGAACGACCTGGAGGAGCTGTGCATGGAGCTGCTCCGCACCTCGCCCGCCGACCGCCCCACCGAGCGCGACATCCTGCTCCGGCTCGGCGCCGAGGTGACCGCGCCGATCTCGGTCAGCTCCTCGATCAGCCTCCCGCACCACCTGTTCATCGGGCGCGGCGAGGAGCTGTCCTCGCTGCGCGAGGCGTACGCGCGCAGCCGGGCCGGCGAGACGGTCGCGGTCTTCATCCAGGGCGAGTCCGGCATCGGCAAGACCGCGCTGGTCCGCGCGTTCACCGACGAGCTGGCCGGATCGCAGCGCGAGGCGCTGATCCTGCGCAGCGCCTGCTACGAGCGCGAGTCGGTCCCGTACAAGGCGTTCGACGGGGTGGCCGACACGCTGAGCGACTACCTCATCCACCTCCCGCAGGTGGAGGCGGCCACCCTGGTGCCACTCCACGTCACCCACGTCGCCGAGGTGTTCCCGGTCCTGCGCCGCTGCGAGATGATCGGGCGGGCGGTGCGCCCGCTGGCCGGCGAGGTGGAGCCGGCCGAGCTGCGCGCGCGCATGTTCGCCGGGCTGCGCGAGCTGTTCGCGCGGCTGGCCGCCCGCCGGCCGCTGGTCATCGTCATCGACGACTTCCAGTGGGCCGACGCCGACAGCGTCGCGCTCCTGCGCGAACTGGTCCGCCCGCCCGACGCGCCGCCGATGCTGCTCATCACCACCGTGCGCGACGGGCACGAGACGCCGGCCCCGCTCGCCTCCCCGGCCCAGGCGATCGGCGCGCCCGGCGCGACGGTGCTGCGCCTGCAGGGGTTGCCGGTCAGCGAGGCGCGCGACATGGTGCGCCGGCTCGCGCTCATCATGGCCCCGGGGCTCGAGTCGGAGATCGACGCGATCGTCGAGGAGAGCCGCGGCCACCCGCTCTACATCGACGAGATCGTCCGCTTCGGCGGGCTCGACGGCGCCGACCCGGGAGGCGGCCTCCACCTCGAGGACGTGCTGTGGTCGCGCGTCCTCATGCTCGACCGGGCCTCGCGCGAGATCGTCGAGCTGGTCGCGGTGGCGTCGTCGCCGCTGGTCAAGGGCATGGCCTCGGCCATCCTCCGCCACAAGTTCGCCGACTTCGTGCGCCGGGTCGGCCACCTGCGCCTCATCAAGCTCGTGCAGACCACCGGCATGCGCAAGAGCGACAAGATCGAGCTCTTCCACGACCGCGTGCGCCGGGCGGTGCTGGCCCGCCTGGGCCCGGCCGAGCGCCGCACGTACCACGAGCGCCTGGCGCTGGCCTTCGAGGGCTCGCCCGGGGCCGCGCCGGAGATCCTCGCCATCCACTGGGGCGGCGCCGGCGACGGCGAGAAGGCGTTCTACTACACGCGCATCGCCGCGATCGAGGCGGAGCGCGCGCTGGCGTTCGACCGGGCCGCGCGCCTGCACCGGCGCTGCCTCGACCTCCTGCCGCCCGGCTCGCGCGACGGCACCGCGATCCGGACCCGGCTGGGCGACGCGCTGGTCAACGCCGGGCGCGGCGCGGAGGCGGCCAACGCCTACCTGGCCGCGGCCCAGGACGCGCGCGAGGGCGTGGTCGAGCTGCACGCCAAGGCGGCTGGCCAGCTCCTGCGCAGCGGCCACGTCGACTCCAGCATCGAGGTGCTGCGCCGCGCGCTCGAGGGGCTCCAGCTCAGCTTTCCGGAGACGCCGCGCGGCGCGATGCTCTCGCTCATGCGCCAGCGCGCGCTCATCCGCCTGAGCGGGCTCGGCTTCAAGCCGCGCCAGGAGTCGGAGGTGAGCGAGCGCGACCTCACCCGGGTCGACGTCTCGTGGGCGCTGGCGGTCGGCTTCGGCCTCATCGACGTCATCCGCGGGGCGGAGTTCCAGGCCAAGCACCTGCGCCTGGCGCTCTCCACCGGCGAGCCGGGCCGGGTGGCGCGCGCTCTCTCGGTCGAGGTGGCGTACCGCTACGTACCGGGAACCCGCGGCAAGGGGGCCGAGCGTGTGCTGCAGCAGGCGGTCGAGCTGACCGCGCGGCTCGGCAACCCACCCAACCTGGTCGGCCTCAACACGCTCATGGCCGGCATCGGCGGCATCTGCATGGGCCAGTGGCACGCGGCCGAGGAGAACTGCCGGCGGGCGGAGGAGATCCTGGCCGACCAGTGCAGCGGCGTGGCCTGGGAGCTGGCCAGCGCGCGCATCATGGGCCTGTGGGCGCTCTGGTACCTGGGCGACGTGAAGGAGATGGTGCGCCGATTGCCCGGCATCCTGCGCGCGGCGCAGGAGCGCGGTGACCTCTACGCGTTCACCACCTGCCGCACCTTCTTCACTCCGATGGATCAGCTGGTCCGCGACGACGTCGGGCACGCGCTCGAGGAGGGGGAGCACGCGCTCGGGCGCTGGTCGCAGCGCGGCTTTCACTTCCAGCACTACTTCCACCTGTTCGCCACCACCCAGGTGCTCCTCTACGGCGGCCAGCCGGAGGCGGCCCACCGGCGGCTGGAGGAGAGCTGGCCCGCGCTGCGATCGTCGCTGCTGCTGAGCGTGCAGCAGAACCGGGTCGAGGCGCTTCACTTCCGCGGCCGGGCCGAGCTCGCGCTCGGCTGCGCCAGCGGCGACCGGACCCTGATGGCGCGCGCGCGGTCGCGGGCGCGCGCGATCGCGCGCGAGCGGACCCCGTGGGGCGACGGGCTCGCGCTCCTGCTCCGGGCCGGGGCCGAGCGCGCCGACGGCGACCAGGCGGCCGCCGCCGATACCCTTCGCCACGCGGTGGCCGCGCTCGACCGGGCCGGCATGCTGCTCTACGCCGAGGCGGCGCGGCGCGGGCTCGGCATCGCGATCGGCGACGCGGCGCTGGTTCAGCAGTCCGAGGCCGCCATGGCCCAGCTCGGCGTGATCAACCCGGCACGGATGGCCGCGATGCTGGTTCCCGGCCTGTAGACCGCGGTCGGCGAGGCCGCGGACCCGGGACCCCAGCGGGTCGGCGAGAGCGCGAGCGTGGGCGCTGACGATCGATCGCGCGCCGCCGTCGACGTAAGATGGAGCCGTGGTGCGATGGGTCCGATACTGGCCTGCGGCGCGTTCCGTGCTGATCGCGCTGGTCATCGCGATCGGCCTCCTCGACGGCTGCCCGATCCCGTCGAACAAGAAGGTGGCCGATTCGCTGGTTCCGACGGTGAAGTCGCTGCGGAAGATCCGCACCGAGCTGATCCGCCCGTTCCGCTCGATCCGGGAGGCGTTCCGCCTGCATCAGACCTGGAAGCTGTTCCCGACCGCGAACCTCAACCAGCACCGCCTGTGGGTCGAGGGCCGGACCGACCGCAAGGGCGCCTGGGAGGTGATCTACCGGCCCAACGATGACGAGCACACGTTCAAGGCCGACGAGATCGAGTACCGGCGGGTGCGCGGCGCGTGGAACCCGGGTCGCTCGCCGCGGCGGGGCTACGCGCCGTTCACCAAGTGGGTGGCGCACGAGATCTTCGACGTGCGCCCGGACCTGAACGAGGTGCGCGTGCGGCTGGAGAACGTCAAGGTCCGGCCGCGGCTCGGCCGGTTCGATTCGCTCGGCAAGTTCCAGTTCGAGCGGGTGGTGCGGCGCAACAAGCGCGAGAAGCCGACGGTCGTCGAGCCGACCTCGACCGAGGAGGAGGTCGAGCCATGAAGCGGTCGAAGGGGACGCCCGCCTCGACCGACCGGCCGGCCGAGGGCGCCGCGAAGGAAGACGCGGCCGAGCGCGCCACGAACGACGACGCCGTCGACGCGGCCAAGGACGCCGCGACCGAAGACGCGGTCGCCCACCCCGCGCCGATCGAGCGCTCCACCGCGGGCACCCCGCGCCGCCGGAACATCTTCCGGCGCGCGCCGGCCGGGTGGGTCGCGTTCTGGGACCGGCGCGAGCCTCCCACCACGCTGGCCCTGGTGCGCATCCTGGTCGCCGCGGTTCTGCTGGCCGATCTGCTCCAGTCGCGCACGTACGGGCTGGTCGAGGCGATCTGGGGCCCACCGCCCGAGGGGCTGGGCTGGGGTGGAGTCGGCAACGCGGCGTCGGCGGCCGGGCGCTGGTTCGGCGCGTCGAACGACACCGCGTGGCTCCTGTGGTGGACCGGCGTCATCTCGTCGCTCTGCCTCATCGCCGGGTTCCTGTCGCGGATCTCCGCCGTGGTCCTGGCGCTGACCTGGGCCCAGCTCGGCTGGATGTCGCCCGACAGCGATCGCGGCATCGACTTCCTCCTGCGCGCGGTGCTGATGGTGCTGGCCGCGTCGCAGTGCCACGCGCGCTGGTCGGTGGACGCCTGGCTGCGCCGCCGCTTCGGCCGCCCGTTCCCCGACGAGGTGCCGGCCTGGCCGCGCTACCTGCTCCTGCTCCAGCTGGTCTGGGTCTACTTCTCCGCCGGGCACAACAAGACCGACGGCGCGTGGGGCCCGCTCGAGGGCTACTCGGCGCTGGCCAACATCCTGACCGATCCGCACTTTGCCCGGTTCGACCCGTCGTGGATCGCGCCGCTCTATCCGCTCCTCCAGATCGCGACCGCGCTGACGATGGTGTTCGAGCTGGGCAGCCCACTCATGTTGCCCCTCACCTACTGGTCGGCCACCCGCGACCGGCCCGGCTTCCTGCGCCGGTGGGCCAACCGCCTTCGCCTGCGCTGGGTGTGGATCTTCCTCGGCATCAACTTCCACATCGGGATCGGCGTGACGATGCGGCTCGGCATCTTCCCGTGGGGGATGATGGCGCTCTTCCCGGTGCTGTTTCATCCCGAGGAGCTGATCCGGGCCGAGGCGTGGGTGATGGCGCACCTGCCGCGCCCGCGCTCTCGATCGATCGCGCCCGGCTCGCCGGCCGGCTGAGCCGGATGGGATCCGGCCGCTCTCGCGCGCAGGCCGCGCCGGCCCTGGCGCTGGCGGTCGGGCTGACCCTGGTCGCGGCCGCGGGCGCCGGCGCCGCGCACGCCTCGCCGGACCTGTCGCTCGACGATCCCGCCTACCTCGATCTCGCTCGCGCGCGCGCGGCCGGCGCGCTGCCCCCTTACCTGGGCGGCGTTCGCCCGCTGACCGAGGCGCGGATCGCGGCGCTGCGCCTCGCCGCCGGCCTTCCGCCCGATCCGCGCCTGGTCTCCGCCGGGCTGCGCGGCTTCTGGCTGGCCCCGGTCAGCCGCCTGCGGGTGCGCGGCCTCCTGGTCCGCGATCACCTGCGCCCCTACTCGACCGAGGTCCACCCGCGCGATCTGGCCGGCGGGGTGTCGATCTCGTGCGAGCACCAGGAGGGGCGCACGTGCGGCGCCGGGGCCGGGCTCGAATCCGAGCTCGACTCCGCGGCCGGCCACGGCGCCTGGCTGGCCGCCGCGACCCGCGTGCGGGTGCTGGCCGGGACCAGCCAGTACGACGCCGACGCGGCGATCGACCGGGCCTACGCCAGCGCCGAGCTCGGCCCGCTGACCGTCCTGGTCGGACGCGACGCGCTGGTCATCGGCCCGTCGCCGCGCACCCACGCCGCCTGGGGCGATCACATCGCGCCGCTCGATCAGGTGAGGGCCTCCACCGCGCCGATCGATCTGATCGGCCCGCGCGGCTCCACCCTGCGCGGCAGCGCGCTGTTCTTCCTCGGGCGCCTGCGCGACCCGCAGACCTTTCACGGCGCGCTGGTCGACGGCACCCGCGTGCAGGCCGATCTGTGGGACACCGTCGAGCTCGGCCTCACCCACCTCATCGTGATGGGCGGCGACGGCGCCCCTGACTTCTCGCTCGCCGACTACGTCTTCGAGCACGTCCGGCACAAGGCGGGCGAGCCGTTCTCGCTCGGGTTCGCCAGCAACCGCCTGGCCGCCGACGCGGCGGTGACCGTGCCGTCCGCGGCCGGGCTGCGGGTCTCGTACCAGGTCGCCACCGAGGACCTCCGCGACCAGTTCGGCAGCATGCTGCGCCACGACGCCGACCACGTCCTGTCGGTCGAGGTCGACCGGGTCGGGCCGCGCGCCGGCCTCCTGGTCGAGCTGACCCGCACCGGCGTCCGCTCGCACGAGCACCAGCTCTTCACCACCGGCACCACCAGCCTTGGCCGCATCGCCGGCGCGCCGCTCGGGCCGAGCTCGACCGCGGCCTTCGTCGGCGCGCGGGTCGACCTCGACGGCGCCCGGCTCTGGCCCTGGCTCGAGCTGGCCGACCAGTCGAGCGATCTCTACGCGTTCGGCACTGGCCCGATCGTGCGCACCAAGGACCTGCCCGACGAGCGGCGCGCGCGCGGCGGCCTGCGCGCGGCGGTCGACCTCGCGCCCGACCTGCGCGTCGAGCTGTCCGGCCTGGCCGAGCGAGTCACCACCGCCGACTTCATCCCCGGCCACACCCGCTGGAACGCGGCCGCCGAGGTCGCCGCGACCTGGACTCCGCTGTGGCGGGTGGCCCGCTGACCACGGCGAGGCGTCGCGCCATCCACAGGCGGGTGCGCTGGCCGGGCAGGAACAGGATCAGCCCGACCATCATGGCCAGGTTGAACATCATCACGCCCTCGATGAGCACCGCCATGCCGGCGTGCAGCGCCAGCGCCGCGGCGACGCAGGGCAGGCGTAGCCGGCGGAACCAGATGAGGAACGGGACCAGCATCTCCACCGCCAGCGAGTACCCGGTCAGGATGCGACTCAGCGCGGCGTTGCCCCACGCGAAGATCTCGAGCCCGGGCCAGCGCGGGTAGTCGGTCGCCATCATCGCGTAGTAGACGAGGGTGCCGTCGCGCCAGGCCGGGTCCGACAGCTTGGCGGGCACGCTGGCCAGATAGACCAGCAGCAGCTGCAGCTGCAGGGCCCGCAGCGACCACACCGGCACTCTCGCGCTGGCGGTCAGCATCGCGCGCCGTCCGTCGGCACGGGCGAGCTGCCGCCAGGTGAAGGACGCGCCGAGCGGGAGGAACAGCGAGAAGAGGAGCAGGACGCCCATCACCTGCTCCTCGCCGTTGACCACGTACGGGTTGCTGAACAGGAGGGTCAGGTTCATGTACCAGAGCCACACCAGCGCGATCCGCCACCAGGCGCCGATCGCGAGGAGGACCGCGCAGCCGAGCGAGACGCCGTAGAGCGCCCACATGACCGCGCGCGACTGCACGTGCCAGAAGAGGGGAGAGAGCAGCAGGGAACCGCCGCCTCCGCTCGCGACGACCGGCGTGATGCCACCCGGGCCGTAGTAGAGCAGCCAGGACGGCGCCAGCATCACGTAGAACAGGATCAGGTAGCCGCCCAGCGCGGCCCGGTAGATCCCGAGCACGAACGGGTCGACGTCGGTGAAGAAGAAGCGGCGAAGCGCGCCCGCCGCGCGAGCGATCATCGAAACACCGTCTCCCACGCGACCCGGTCGAAGCGCGCCCGCTCGGGCGTCCAGTCGCCCTTCTCCGACGGTGTCGGGATGGCCGCCGACACCGACTGCACCCGCAGCGCCACCGGCATCTCGCCCACCTCGCGCGCGATCGCCGCCCGGGTCGCGGCCACGTAGAGGCGCGGCAGGAGGTCGACGTAGCGGGTGATGAAGTAGTTGTCGTTGACCCGTGCCCGCTTGAAGTCCCACAGGAGCGCGGCCACCAGCGAGCGCCCCCGCCGGTGCGCGGCGGTCGAGCCGGGCCCCTCGAGAGCGACCCAGCGCCCGCCCCGGTCCATCGCGTACCAGCGGGTCTCGCGCAGCTCGCGCGGCACCGGGCTGTACATCCGCCACACCGAGCCCATCCCGATTTCCGTCCCCCACCGGGCGGCGGCACCGTACGCCGCGGCCAGCGCGCCGGGCTCCGCTCGGTCATGCAGGAGGTACGGCCGGACCAGGTTGGCGTGCACGACGGTGACGAACGACCACAGCAGAAATGCGACCTGCAGGGTCAGTCGCCATCGCTCGCGCGTCGCTCGTCGTCGGAGTCGCCCCACCGTCGTGGGCCGTCGCCGCTGCAAGAGCAGCGCCGCGCGCTCAGGCCCTGAACATCGGGCCTCGACGAGGCGAAGCGCCGGGGCACCCTCAGGGAAACGCCGCCGGCTCCGCCTCCCGTATCAGGAATCCGCGGCGCCCGGCGGCTCACTCCTGCTCGAAGCGCGCGATCTCGTCGAGGGCGCCCTGGGCGCCGAGGATCGCGCAGCCCGCGTTGGTTCGATCCAGGTAGTCGCGGACTCGCCGGCGCAGGCGCGCCGGTGACGCGTGAATCAGCCAGAGCGTGGCCGCGAGGCCGACGCTGCCCGCCACCAGGAACGAGATCACCACCCGGGGCGCATGAGCCCAGAGATCGACGCCGGTGGTCACCCGGAAGCCGATCAACGTGGCCGGTACCCAGAGGAGCCAGTGCGAGAGGCCGAGCCACGGCATCATGCAGCCTCGCCATGCCCTGAGGTGCGCCAGGTACCGCTGCAGGGTGACCACCGGCGTGGCGTAGCGGATCCGGATCGCGAGCAGGAGCTCCATGACGCCGGAGATGGCCAGCGCCACCCCGTAGACGTGCAGCGCGATGCCGGACAGCATCAGGGCCGCGTGGCCGCGCTCGGCGATCCAGAAGGTCGCCGCGAAGATGGTCAGCGCGAGCGCGAGCGCGAGCTGCAGCCACTTGCCGGCGATGAACCAGCCCAGGCGGGCCTTGGCGGCGGTCACCCGGCCTTCGGTGAACAGCCGGAGGCCGAGGGCGTGCTGTCGCTCCAGCCGCCGATCGAGCGCCTGCCAGGCTGACTTGATGTCGTCGAGCTCCATGGTGAGTTCCTTGGTTCAGGGTTCGCTGCGGATGCGCTGCTTGAGCCGGTGGATCTTGGTCGACACGTTGCTCTCGGAGATGCCGAGGATCTCGGCGATCTCGCGCTGGCTGCGGTCCTCGAGGTAGAGCAGGAGCAGCGCGCGATCGAGCGGCTCCTGCTGCTCGATGAATCGCTCGAGCGTGCGCAGGCGCCGGTCGCCGTCCGGGTCGGTCACGCGATCGTCGGCCACGTCGTGCACTCGCTCGTCGAGCGGGACCACGTGACGCTCGCGCCGGCCGCGGCTGCGGAGCGACGAGATCGCCACGTTGAGGGCGACCCGGTACATCCAGGTGGTGAACGAGCGCGCCCGGTCGTAGCGCGGCCAGGCCCGCCACAGCTGCGTCGCGATCTCCTGGGCCAGGTCGGCGCGGTCATCGGGGTGCCGGCAGTAGGTGCCGGCGACCTTGAACACGATCGCGCGGTGGCGCTCGAGCAGCTCGCCGAACTCTTGCCGCGCATCGGTCGCCATCGTCGCTGCTCGCTCCATCGAGCACATGATTCGCAGGAGGGGCGACCTCCTCACAGTCGAGAGCCGATCGCCCCGCGGGATCCTCGCGCCCCCGGCGCGGGCGGCGCTCGAAGCGAAGGATAGCGACTGGTTGGCGCACGGCCAGGGAACCTCGATGGGAGCGCGGCGGGGACGCGGCGGTGGAGCGGCGGCCGTTCCTCGATCGACCCGGTCGACCCTGTATGGCGTAGAGTGGAGGAACGCGTGTCTGGCTGGGACTCTCGACGCGACAGCACGGTCACCCGGCGCGAACCCGATGCCGGCGCCGGCGCCACGCGCCCCCCGGCCCGCCTGTGCGCGGTCCATCCGCCCGAGCTGGCCTGCGAGCTGCCGCTGTCCGGCGAGCGCGTGGTGCTCGGCCGCAACCCGGAGCCGGACGACCTGCCCCGGCTGCGCCACCCGACCGTCTCGCGTCAGCATGCCGCGGTGGAGTGGGACCCGCGGCTGCAGGCCCACATGCTGATCGATCTCGGCAGCCACAACGGCACCGGGATCAACGGCGCCCGGGTGCAGACCGGCGAGCGCACGCGGCTGGCCACCGGCGACGTGGTGCGCCTCGGCGACGTCCTCTGCGTCGTCGAGATCGGCGACGGGGTTGGCGGGGGCGACCCGGCTCACGTGTCGCGCGAGGCGATCCCGGGCGGATCGACGGCGGCCCGCCAGCTGCGGGTCCTGGTGGCGCGCGCCGCGCCGGATCCGTCGCCGGCGCTCATCGTCGGCGCGACCGGGACCGGCAAGGAGAGGGTGGCGGCGGAGCTGCACCGGCTCGGCCCGGGCAAGGGCGACCTCGTCGTCGTCAACTGCGCCGCGGTCAGCCCGCCGCTGTTCGAGAGCCAGCTTTTCGGCCACGAGAAGGGCGCCTTCACCGGAGCGACCGCCGCCCAATCCGGGCTGTTCCGCGCGGCCGACGGCGGCAGCCTGTTCCTCGACGAGATCGGCGAGATGCCGCTCGAGCTCCAGGCCAAGCTCCTCCGCGCTGTGCAGCAGGGCGAGATCGTCCCGGTCGGCTCGAGTCGCGCCCAGCAGGTGAACGTGCGAGTCATCGCCGCCACCAACCGCGACCTCGAGGCGGACGTCGAGCGCGGCGGGTTTCGCCGCGACCTGTACGCCCGGCTCGCGCTGTGGCAGGTGCGGGTCGCGCCGCTCGCCGAGCGGCGGGCGGATGTCCTGGAGTGGATGCGACGCCTGCACCGCGACTGGCTCGACCGGCGCGGGCAGGCCGGGCCACCGCTCGACATGGCGTTCGACGCGGCCGAGGCGCTGCTCCTGGCCGACTGGCCCGACAACCTGCGCGGGCTCGACCGCCTGGTCCACGCGCTCGCCGCGGAGCCGGCCGACCAACCGATCACCGCGGCCCGGCTACCCGACTGGGTGCGGCGCAGCCCGGCGGTGAGCGCCGCCGCGCCGGCAGCGGGCGAGGCGCGCCAGGCCCCGGTCGCGCCGACCCGCGAGCAGCTCACCGCCGTGCTCGAACAGAACGGCTGGAGCGTGCGCGCCACCGCCAGGCACTTCCAGCGCGACCGGCGGCAGATCTACCGCTGGATCGAGAGCTTCGGGATCGACCGCCCGGCCGGCGCGGAAGACTAGATCAGGCGCCGATGCCGAGCCGCGAGCCCGGGGAGCCAGCGGACACGGTCGATTCGCCGTTCGCCGCGACCGCGCCGGCGCTCGACCCCGCGGCGCACGGCTCCACGCTCGTGGCCGGGTCGAGCGGATCCGCGAGCGGCCCGCCGGCGGCGATGCCGGTGGTCGATCGCGCGACCTACGAGATCCTCGGCGAGCACAGCCGCGGCGGCCTGGGCCGCATCCTGCGCGCGCGCGATCGCCGGACCGGGCGGCTGGTCGCCATCAAGGAGATGCTGCGCGACGCCGGCGACGCCGGCCGGCGCTTCCAGCGCGAGGCGATGGTCACCTGCAACCTCCAGCACCCGGCGATCGTCCCGGTCTACGAGGTGGGCCGCTGGCCCGACGGGGTCCCGTTCTACGCGATGAAGCTGGTCGCTGGGCGCTCGCTGGCCGAGGCGATCCGCGCCGCCAGCTCGCGCGCCGACCGCCTCGCGCTCCTGCCCCACGTGACCGCGGCGGCCGACGCGCTCGCCTACGCCCACGACCTCGGCATCATCCACCGCGATCTCAAGCCGGCCAACGTGCTGGTCGGCCGCTTCGGCGAGACCGTGGTGATCGACTGGGGGCTGGCCAAGGACCTGGCCGGAGCCGAGGGCGCCGCCGAGCCGGTCGCCGACGGGGCGGCGGGTGATCTGACCATGGCCGGCTCGCTGCTCGGGACACCGGCGTACATGTCGCCGGAGCAGGCCCGCGGCGAGGCGGTCACCGAGCGAGCCGACGTCCACGCGCTCGGCGCGATGCTCTACCACGTGCTCGGCGGCGCGATGCCGTACGCCGACGCGGCCAGCGCGGACGACATCCTCGACCGGGTGCGAGCCGGCCCGCCCCGCCCCCTGGCCGAGCTGGACCCGGAGCTGCCGCGCGATCTGGTCGCGATCGCGTCGGTGGCGATGGCCCACGATCCGGCCGACCGCTACCCGAGCGCGCGCGAGCTGGCCGAGGACCTGCGCCGCTTCGCGACCGGCCAGCTGGTCGGCGCCCACGACTACTCGGTCGGCCAGCTCCTGGCGCGCTGGATCCGGCGCCACCGCCCGGTGATCGCGGCCGCGACCGCCGCGGCCATCGCGCTGGTCGCCGTCGGCATCTACAGCGTGCAGCGAGTGCGTGGCGAGCGCGACGAGGCCGAGATCCAGCGCGGCGTGGCCGAGCGCGCCCTCGGCTCGGCCGAGCGCGCCAACCAGGAGACCGCGCGCAGCCTGGCCAGGCTGCACCGCGACCTCGGCCGCCAGGAGCTCGACGCCGGCGATCCGATGCGAGCGCTGGCCCACCTGGCCGAGAGCGCGAGCCGGGCCGGGACCATCGATCCGGGCCTCGCCTACCTGGCCGGCGCCGCGGCCGACGCCCTCGAGTCGCGGCGCTGGATCGCCCGATCGGCGCGCGGCTCGCTGGCGACGCTGGCGCTGTCGTCCGACGGCGCGATTGCCCTGTCGGCGAGCGACGAGCGCCTGGTCGAGCGCTGGGACATGGCGAGCGGGCGGCGGCTCGACCACGTCGACCTGACCTGGGACGTCGGCGACGCGGCGCTGTCGTCCGACGGCCGCTGGCTGGCGATCGCGGGGCGAGACCTGGGAATGTTCGACGGAGCCAGCGGGCGCCTCGTCGAGGTGCCGCCAGCGGAGGGCGGGAGGATCGCGGCGGTCGCCATGTCGCCGGTCGAGGACCGCGTCGCCACCGGCGATCGCGCCGGCACCATCGAGATCCGCCGGCGCGGCGAGCGCGAGCCCGTCCTGCGCTGGGCGGCCCACGCCGGCGAGGTGACCAGCCTGGTCTACACATCGTCGGGCGCGATGCTGGTCTCGACCGGCCAGCCAGGCGACGCGGTCGTCTGGGACGCGGCGTCCGGCCGGCGCCTGCGAGCCCTCGGTGGAGCCGGCGAGATCCAGGACCGCCCGGCCCAGATCGACGCGGCCGGCCGCCGCGCCCTCCTCGTCGCCAGCGACGGCCAGAGCGCGAAAGTCTTCGACCTGGCCACCGGCCGGGAGCTCGCCGCGCTGTCACCGGCCCTGGTCGGCAGCGGCCAGCTCCTGTTCGGCCTGCTCGATCCATCCGGCGAGCGAGCGCTCACCGTGGACACGGCCGGCGGCACCGTCCTCTGGGACGTCGACACCGCTCGCCCGCTCGCCGACCTCGTGGGTCACGCGCTCGGGCTGGTGGTGGCGGCCTTCTCCGCCGATCGACGCCAGCTCGCCACCGTCGACGATCGAGGCGTCATCCGCCTCTGGGACGCAAGGACCGGAGCACACCTGCGAATCCTCGCCCAGGAGCCAGGCCGCCCGGCCGCCGTGCTCTTCACCGGCGGAGGCGGGCTCCTCACCGCGTCCTACGCCGGAGCCCTGTCGGCCTGGAGTCCGCCGGTCCCGGTCGACGACGCGGCGCTGACCGGTCATGCCGACCAGACCCGGCGAATCGATTACCTGGGCAACGGATCCAGCGCGGTCAGCGGGAGCCGCGACGGAAGCCTGCGCATCTGGGACACCGCGACCGGCGAGGAGCTGCGCCGGATGGAAGCGGCCCACGCCGGACGAGTCCAGTGGGTGGCCGCCTCTCCCGACGGAAGCCGCGTCGCGTCCACCGGCCAGGACGGGGTGGTCAAGATCTGGGACCCGGCCAGCGGCCAGCTCGTGCGAACCCTGTCCGGACACGTCGGCGGCGTGACCGGAGCCGTCTGGCTCCCCGGCGGCGCCCTCGCCAGCGCCGGCGAGGACGGAACCATCCGGGTCTGGGAAACCGAAGGAGCCCCGCGCTGCGCCAGCGAGCCACTCGGTCACCCACTCCTCGGCCTCGCCGCGGCGCCGGACGGAACCATCCTGGGCTGGGCCGACGGACCGAAGAGCGGCCTCTGGAGAGCCACCGACTGCAAGGCCATGCGGCTCCTCGCGACCGACCACCTGCGCACGATCGCCGGAGTCATCTCGCCCGACGGAACCACCGCCGTCCTCGGCGGAGCGACGACGGTGGACGCGACCGACCGCCACGGCGCCTACCTCGTCGATCTCCCCACCGGCGCCATGCGGCCGCTCCCCGTCGGAGACCGCCTGGTCGTCTCCGCATCGTTCGATCCCCGATCAGCCCGCCTCGCGACCGCCAGCATCGACGGACAGATCGATCTGTGGGACCGCCGCGGCGTGCGCCTCGGCCACATCACCGGCCCGGCCGGCGCCGCCAACGCCATCACCTTCGACGGCCCCGGCGACCTCCTCCTCGCCGGCGGCGTCGACGGCAAGCTACGAGTGTGGGACCCCGCCACCGGAGAGCTCCTCTCCACCCGCGCCGGCCACACCGCCGGCATCTACCACATCCGCCTTCGCGCCGACGGCCGCCAGGTGGCAACCGCCGCCCTCGAGCCAGTCCCCCACCTCTGGCGAATTCCCCGCTGGAGCCGCCCGGTCGCCGCGCTGGTCGATCTGGCCCGCTGCCGGGCCCCGTGGAGAGTGCGCGGCGGCGCCCTCGAGCCGATCGACCTCGCGGCGACCGGCTGCCCCGCGCCCCGCGAGTAGCGGGCCGGCGGCGCGGTCAAGGCGCCGGGCGCGGCCTCGCCCCCGGGGGCAGCTTCGACACGTACGATCGGCCCCTGGTCTGCACCTGGAAGTCCTTCCTGGCCGCCTTCACCAGCGCCGGGTTGCCGAGCAGATCGACCGCGCTCGCCGCGAGCACCTTGGCCGCGACCGCCATGCCCTTGTACCCGAGCGGGTGCGCCGCGCACGACGTCTGGACCCAGTGGTGCGCGGTGGTCCCGAGCGGACGAGTGGCCGCGTTGAGCTCGGCGAGCGGGATGACGGCGCTGACGTCGCCGATGTCCGACGACGCCGTGCCGCCGTTGCCCCGAGCGTAGGGCATGACCGTCGTGGCCAGCCCGGCCTGCTCCAGACCCATCTCCTTCTGCAGGGCCCTGGCGAAGCCAACGTCCTTGGCGTCGAACGCCGGCGGACCAACTCGCTCGAGCTCGCGCTGCAGCACGGCGTCGAGCGGATCGTTGGGGACCGGGTCCCGCACCGAGAAGGAGAGGTGGACCTCGGCCCGAGTCTCGGTCGCCAGCGCGGCGCCGTCGGCGGCCTTTCGCAGGCGCCTCAGCATCTCCTCCACGCTCTCTCCGCTGGAGTCCCGCAGCCAGTACTCGCCCCTCGTGTGGTCGGGGATGATGTTGGGAGCCTCGCCCCCATCGCGAACCACGCGATGAATGCGCGCCGTCGGCAAAACATGCTCCCGCATCAGAGCGATCGCATGATCGAACAGCACCAGAGCATCGAGCGCGCTGCGCCCCAGCCACGGAGCCGCGGCCGCATGCGCCGAGCGCCCGAAGAACTCCACCTCGACCGCCGTGGCGGCCAGGCGCGTGCGGTTGGTGACCCGGTTGTGATCATCCGGATGCCAGGCCAGCGCCACATCCGCCTTCCTGAACGCGCCAGCGCGAATCATGAACGTCTTGCCAAACAGCAGCTCCTCGGCAGGAGTACCAAACAGCTGGACGGTCCCAGGCAGCCGTCGGGCCACCCGCTCGCGATTGGCCGCGATCGCCGCCGCGACCCCAGCCGTCCCGAGCAGATTGTGCCCACACCCATGGCCAGCAGCCCCCTCGGCGACGGCCTGCTTCTTCGACTTGCCAGCAACCTGCGAAAGCCCCGGCAGAGCGTCGTACTCGGCGAACAGAGCGACCACCGGAGAACCCGACCCGGCGGTAGCCACGAACGCCGTCGCCTC
>DATHKR010000331.1:0-19795 GCA_035489015.1 Kofleriaceae bacterium
CCGAGGCGGGCCAGGATCGGCCCGGTCACGTCCGGGAAGGACAGGTTCGCCACCGGCCCGGTGTGGCCGGCGTCGCGAACGGCCCGCATGACCGACAGGATGAGCGGGAGCTGGTAGGGCAAGCGCAGGCCGAGACCGGCGGCGGCGACGGCACGAGCCGCGGAATCGGGGCGGGCGGACAGCGCCCAGGGGCTGCGCAGCGAGGCACAGTGCACGACCAGGTCGGGACGGGTGGCGGTGAGCAGCTCGGCCACCTCGTTCTGCCGGGACGCGTCGAGCCGGATCGCCTCGACGAGGCAGTCGCGGGCGCTGGCCACGGTCACCGCGACGGCATCGCGCGCCGATGAGCGGCCCGCCACCAGCAGCCGGCGCACCCGGCCACCGGCGGCCAGCCCATCCGCGATCCGCTCGCCCATGTCGCCTGCGCCGATCACGAGGACGGTGGTCACCGCGCGATCCTGGACCGACATGAAGGAGAGAATCCAATCTGGTCGCAGCGTCGACGTTCGGCCCGCGACGATACAGCCGACCGGAAGATTGACGGCTCCCCTGGGATGCCACGCCGCGGATTCCGCACCGGAAACCTCTCCAACAACGACGGGAACATCGTCTGCGGTCCGTAGAGCCGAGCTCGGTTGATCTCGACCGCGTGTGTCACCGTCCAGGCTCGGCTTCCAGCCAGCCCTGGCGTCGCAGCCACTGCTCGATCTCGGCCGCGAACGCCTCCCGATCGCGCGGCGAGCTGGCCAGGACCACGTAGAAGATCCCCTGGTCGGGGATGGTGACGTAGATGCTGTGGAAGCCGCCCTGGGTCCCGGTGTGGCCCACGTGGAGGACGCCCTCGGGGCGCTCGATCATCCACGCCCAGCCGAACATGGGCGGCTCGGGGGCGGTCCAGTTGGCGAAGGTCTTGACCGTGCGCGAGTCGGCGATCGCGGCGCGCGAGAGGAACGTTGCGCGCCGGATCGCCCGCTCGTAGAGCGCGAGCTCATCGACCGAGCTCCACACCCCGCCGTTTCCGGCCGCCGCGAAGGTCGGGACCTCGCCGTAATCTTGCTCCACCCAGTCACCGTTGACGCGCGTGTAGCCGTGCGCCACGCCGGTCGACGGGTGCGGCCCATCCGTGATCGTGCTGGTCTTCATCCCGGAAGGCAGGAAGATCCGGTCCCGGACGAAGCTCTGCCACCGCTGCCCGCTCGTCTTCTGGACGATCAGAGCAAGTCCGTTGAAGGCGGGGTTGGAGTAGTGGGAGCGCGAGCCGGGCTCGAACTCGAGCGCGTCGACCTGCGTGATCGGGAACCAGTTCTCCTCGTCCTTCGCGGTCAGGAAGAAGGAGGGGTTCTCGTCGACCTCGCGGGCGTCGGGCAGGCCCGACGTGTGGGTGAGCAGATGGCGAAGCGAGACCCGCGCCGCCACCTCCGGGTGCTTGAGCTCGAAGTACTTCGAGAGCCCGTCGTCGACCGACAGCTTGCCCTCCTCCTGCAGGATGAGGATCGCGTTCGCGACGAAGGTCTTGGTGATCGACCCGACGTTGAACAGCGTCCGCGTCGTGACCGGCTCGCGGGTGCGGAGATCGGCGAGCCCGTAGGCACCCGAGAACACCACCTGATCGTTCCTGCTGACCAGGACCGCGCCCCCCGGCTCGTCCGCAGCGAACTGCCCGCGGAAGTACCTGTCGAGCGCGGCGGTATCGGGCGCACGCGGGCGCGGGCGTTCCGCCGGAGGGTGGTCCGACGAGCAGCCGGCCACCGTGGCCCCGGCGACCACCAGCGCGAAGAGAATGTCCGATCCCTGCCCCATGAGCGCAAGGCTATCACCGGATCAGTGCTCGTCGCCGGCCTGCGCCGCGGGCTCGGCCGCGGATCAGGGCTTGAGCGTCGCGCAGGCCTTGGCCACGCAGTCGCGCTCGGCGGCGCTGCGCGAGTTGGTGCCGCACTCGTACTCCTTGTCGCCGATCTTGGTCCGGACCTGCACGCCGTAGAGCGCGGCCTTCTCGCCCATCGCCTGCAGCTCGTACTCGAGGTGCCAGCCGGTCGCGGTCTTGTCCTCGCGCGTGAACTTCTGGAAGGGGTTCGGGTCCTTCTGGATCTCCTTCTTCGCGCCCTCGACGTCGCTGGCGTAGGCGTCGGTCGTGGTGCTGACCTTGATGCTGCAGTCGTTCGCGCTGACCGACACGGCGGGCGCGTCGGCCGAGGTGTCGGAGATCGTGGCGCCGGCGGGCACGTCCATCTGGATCGGCAGCGGGGTCAGCTTCTGCGGGCCGGCTGGCTCGGCCGGCTTGGCCGCGGCGGTGTCGGTGGCCGTGGCGGTCGCGCCGCCGCCCTGCTCGGTGCCGCCCTCCTTCTTCTTCTTGCAGCCGGCGGCGAACGCGAGGGACAGGGCGAGGAACAGGACAGCGGGGGTACGCATCGGGACTCCTTGGTCGGGGGGAACGCGCCAGCGGTGCTGGCTGCCGTAGTGCCTCCCCGGCGCCGGAGGTCGCGATCTTTTTTCCAGGTCTGCGCCGAGCGGTGCGCCAGGCGGTCACAGGCGGCGGCAAGGACAGGAGCCACGCGGCCGCGTCGACGATCGGGCGACGATCGTCTCTCGCGAGCATGTCCGGACGGTCGGCATCGGCGATCGCGGATCGGCGGGCGCGAGTGGGTCGAGGTCCGTCTTCGGAGAGCGCTGCGCGCGGCCTCCGCTCCGGCACTCGTTGCTGTTCGATCGGCCGCGGCGCGCGTCGCTCGCGCTCAACGCTGGGCATCCGGCTTGCTTGGCGTCGTCACCGATGACACGCAAATGGACCGCGGCGGGCCGGCTCTCCTTCCTCATCGCATGCTCCGCGCTTCCGGCGTCGCTCGGCTGCGGCGGCGACGACGACGGCGCAGACAGCGACCCGGACGCCGCCGCAACCACCGCCGATGCCGCGGCGCCGGGCGCGGATGCGGCGCAGGCAGACGCGGCCCCTTCGAGCTGCCCGACGGCGATCGCGACGCTCGGTGCGTCCCGACCGTTCGGACAGTGGATGGCGGTCGACCGGAACCACGTCTACTGGATCGACGCCGAAGGCGCGTCGATCGAGGAGGACACCGGGGCGAGCGTGCGCCGGGTCGCGCGCGGCGGCGGCGAGGTGGAGGTTCTGTCGGAGCCGTCCGCCGAGGTCCGGCCCAGCGATCAGATCATCGTCGACGAGACACACATCTATCTCTTCAGCGAGGGGTCGCTCGCTGCCCGCTACTCTCCGGTCCGCCGGATGCCCCTGGGCGGAGGTGCGCTGGAGAACGTGACCGGCCCGGCCGATGGGTCCGAGCGGCCGGTCTTCTCGCTGGTCATGGACCAGACGCACGTCTACTGGACCGAGGGGCCCGAGATCCTGCGCTACTCGAAGGAGAGCGGCGTGGGCGAGGACTTCCAGGGAATGTCCCAGTTCCTGAGCAGCCCGGTGGCGCTCGACGAGACCAGCATCTACTGGGAGGAGAGCGGGCTGGATGGACAGATCTGGCGCCGCTCGAAGGAGGGGCCCAACGACATCAGCCTGGCCGCCAACCTGCCGGCCGGCTTCGGCAACGACCGGATGAGCGGGCTCGTCGTCGCGGCCGGCGGCTTCTACTACGCGGCGCTCGACGTCGAGGCGCGGCCGTCCCTCGTCCACGTGACCGCCACAGGTGAATCGAGCGAGGTGATCGCGTCGGATGGGACGTCCGACTCGGGCGACACGGTGCTGGCGCCCGGGGGGCGCATGGTGTTGCTGGGCGGCGACCTCTACTGGTCGCGAGGGTCGGCACTGTGGCGGATGGCGCTGGCGGGCGGCGACGTCCAGAACCTGGCCCTGGTCGGTCCGGTGGACGGCTTCAACTTCCCGTTCGGGCTCGGCGAGTCGTCCTTCTTCTTCCCCCAGGACGGCCAGCTCTTCGAGGAGCCGCTCGCGGGATGTGACCAGGACGCTCGGTCCGATCCGTCTCGAGACGGATCGGACATCGAGGATGAGCTCCGCGTCCACGTGAGCGGCGAGATCAGCCTGCCTGATGCGCCATGAAGACCATCAGCAGATCGCTGGCTGCCGTGACATAGAGCTCGTGGCAGATGACGTTCGTGACGTTCGCGCTGGCGGTCGCCATGGAGCGCTCGATGCTGGCAAGCCCAGGCGGGTCGATGCTCTCGATCTTGCCGATTCGAACGGATGACAGCTTGACCGGATAGGCCGCCTCGTCGTCGCGATAGCCCACCGACAGAATGAGCACGGCGGCGGACTCGAGAAACTCGACCCCGATGCTCTTCGGCGCCACCCGGGCCGACTTCACCCACGACTCCACCTCGGCAGCAAGGCTGCCCAGCGTCCCGTCCGCCGCGAGCTTGCCGGTGAAGACCTTGAACTTGCTGTGGACCTGATCGGTGATCTGGCTCATGGCTTCCTCCTCAAGGTGCGAGGGTAAGCGCACGAAAGACGGGACTCAACCGTCGGCACGAGCTCTCGCATGTCGGACTCGGCGATCCCACCCCTGCCTGCTATCTTCGATCCGTGGTCGCGCCCCGACGAACCGGACTGGCAACCGCCGCCGCCCTCGTCGAGCTCGAGCGCTTCGAGGTGATCTCCGGACATCTGCACGAGAAGGCGAGCCCCAGCGCCGAGCACGGCGATGCGCAGGGCGCGCTGACCGAGCTCCTCCGCAGCCGATTTCATCGCCGCCCCGGAGGCAGCAGGCCGGGCGGATGGTGGATCCTGACCGAGGTCGAGATCGAATTCGAGACCAGCGACGTCTACCTGCCGGACCTCGCCGGATGGCGACGAGAGCATGTTTCCGAGCGCCCGAGCGGCCGGCCGATCAAGCTCCGTCCGGACTGGGTCTGCGAGATCCTGTCGCCCTCGACAGCCGCCCGCGACCAGGTCGACAAGCAGCGCACCTTTCACCGCTGCGGCATCGGCCACTACTGGATGGTCGACCCGGACCGCGAGCTCCTCGTCGTGCAGCGCTGGCAGGAGGGCGGCTACCTGGTCGTGCTGACAGCCGGCCGCGGGGACACCGTCCGCGCCGAGCCGTTCGATGCGCTCGATCTCAGGGTCGGCCTGCTCTTCGGTGACGACCCCGACGAGTAGCCGACGCGGGACAGTCCTCGTCCATCACCACCAGGACGCCGCAGCGCGCGCGGGTCACGTCATCGCGGCCGCGCGCCCGCCGCAGCCGTTCGTCGAGCAGGCGGACATCGCGAACCATCGGGCGCGATCGTATCAGCGTGGCCTCGGTTCAGGATTGCGCGGTCGACTGCGGTTCATGCCGTGCGCGCCGTCGAGTCGCGGTGTGGCAGGACGCCCGTGCGCCTTGAGCCCATCGGTCGTTCGGCCGCCGTATCTCCGCGAATCCGTGGCGGCACACGTCGTGCACCACTGAAGGCGAAGGAGGCACCCATGCGAATCGTGACCACCATCTTCTCTCTCGTACTCGCCACGGCAACGATCGGTGGATGTTCGGCGCGAGCGAGAGTGAGAGTCGCGGATACCACCCCGGCAACCAGCTCCAAGGCAACGTCGAAGGTTGCGGCTGACGATGCGTCGAAGAGCCCGGCGGTGAAGGGCGAGGGTCAGGGCGGTGCGGAGGCTCCTGCTGCACCTGGCGATACGAACGCCGACCCCGAGGGCGTCCCGTCCCACAATTGATCGAGGCGTCACCTGGGCATCGTGCGTCGGGGCCTTCCGACCGGAGGGTTCCGACGCGTGATGCACGGGTCAGCCGGTGATAAGCGCCGCGACTCCGAGCTGCGCCAGCGCCATGTCCTCTTCCTCTGGCAGCCCGCTGACGCCGACTGCTCCGATCGGGCGCTGGTCGCGCAGGATCGGGACGCCGCCGCCCCAGCCGACGTAGCGAAGGTCGCCGAAATTGGTGAGCGGAAATGGCTCGCTGCGCGAGGCGTCGCCGATCGCTCGCGACGGTCGCCCCTCTCGCGCGGCGGTGAATCTTGTTGATGGCGTTGTTGATCGAGGGGAGCGGACAGGTGTCCGTGCGCGCGAACGCGATCAGCTCGCCGTGCTCGTCGACGACGGCGATCGCTGCTCCTCGTCCGCGCCCTTCCAGCTCCGCCTGGATCGCTCCGAGGATCCGCTGGGCATCGTCGAGCGACAGGCAGGTCCGCTGGTGCATGGCGCCAGAGTAGCGGATCCGCGATGGCGCGGCGTCCGGTACTCTCGACGTCGATGCGCCGATGGATCGAGGCAGCCGCGGGACCGCCGCCACCGGCGGTCGACCGCTTTGCCACGTTCACCTACGGGCTGGCGCAGCCGCTCCTCGGCCTCCGGATGCTGCGCCGCCACCCCGAGCTCCTGCGACCGGCGCTGCTTCCGGTCGTGCTGGTCACGATCTTCTGCGCGCTGTCGGCGGTGGGCGGCCCGCACCCGACCGTCGGCGGCATGGTGGTGCGCTTCTACGCCGCGCTGGCCGGCGCCGCCTCGGCCCCGCCGTTCCTGTTTGCCGACAGGTACGCGCGCGTGGCGGCGCGCGCGCACGAGCGGCTCGGCCTGGGTCCGGCCGAGCCTCGCCTGACCCGCTTCATGCCCCGCCTGCGCCAGCTGCTCCGCTTCGCGCTGGTCATCGCGCTGCCGATCGCGCCGGTCCTTTGGATCGTCGGCGCGGTGCCCTTCGCCGGCGCGGCCGCTGCCTACGTGGTGAGCGCGGCCTGGACACTCCACTGGATCGTCGTCGAGGCGCTCGACGGCGCGCGCGTGGCTGGCGCGCCCGGCGCGGCCCCGCCCGAGTGGCCCTGGTTCCTGGCCTGGGCGGGACGGCCCGGCTTCGCCGACCTGCCCGGTCTCGTGCGCCGTCCACTGGGGTGGGCGGCGCGCCGGGTTCGCGCGCTCACCCGCCCGTGGCACGAGGAGGCCGCGCTGGCGGCGGCGAATCCGATCCTGTCGACCGGATTCGGGCTGGCGGTGGCCGGGCTGCTGGCGGTGCCGGTCGTCAATCTGTTGCTCAGGCCGGCGGTCCTCATCGGCGGCGTGCACCTGCTCGCCCGGGTCCGCGCGGCCGCGCCGGTAGCCGCCGGCTCGACGGTCACCTCGACGGTCGCCTCGGCCGGGCCATGAGTCGACAGGTCCTCAGTCCGGCGCCGACGAGATCCGGGCCAGCCGGTCGCCCGCGGCGGCCAGCAGGCGCGCGCCCGGGTCGAGCACCGCCTCGTCGAAGTCGAAGTCGGCGGTGTGGTGGCGGGCCGGCCGGCCGGGCGGCGCTGCCCCGAGGAAGAAGTGGCAGCCCGGGATGTGAGCGAGGAGCTCGCTGACGTCGTCGGAGGGGGCGAGCGGCGGCGACCCGGCCGTCGCCATGCCGAGCCCGGCCGCGACCGCGAGAACGGCGGCGGTGGTGCTGGCGTCGTTGACCACCGCCGGCACGAAGAGCGGCCGCCGCAGCGCGATCGAGACCCCCGTGCGGCCAGCCACCGATTCGACCAGCTCGGCGAGGCGCGACAGCGCGTCCTGGCGCTGGGCGGGCAGGAAGGTCCGCAGCGACGCCTCGATGCGCGCCCGCCGCGGCAGGACGTTGACCGCGCTGCCGGCCTGGATGACACCGGGGTTGCACGCGCACGGGACCCCGACGAAGGCATGGCCGGCCGCGATGGTCGGCAGCGCCGCGGCCAGCGCCGCCGCCGCCGCCACGACATCGCCGACGATCGGACCGGACGCGTGTCCACCGGGCCCGTCGATGTCGAGGTGAATCACGTCGGCCGCGCTCATGGCGATGCCCGGGCGAGCGAGGACGAGGCCGCCGGGCTGGTCCGCCGACAGGTGAACGCCGAGGAGGACGTCGCCGCGCAGGATGGCGACCACGCCCCCATCGATCAGCGCGCGGGCGCCACCGAGCAGCTCCTCGGCGGGCTGGAACAGAAAGACGTGTCGGCCGACCAGCTCGTCGGCGCGGCCGCACAGGAGTCGCGCGGCGCCGACCAGCATCGCGACGTGCCCGTCGTGGCCGCAGGCGTGCATCGCGCCCGGGATGGTCGACCGGAACCCGAGGCCGGTCTCCTCCTCCAGCGGCAGGGCGTCGAGATCGGCGCGATAGACCACCGCGCGACCGGGCCGACCGGTGTCGAGCTCGAAGATCGCGCCGGTCGCGGTCGGACACGGCAGCTCGACCAGGCCGAGGCCGGCCAGGGCGCCGCGCACCAGGCGCGTGGTGCGGACCTCGCGAAAGCCGAGCTCGGGGTGAGCGTGGATCGCGCGGCGAAGCTCGACGAGCACGCCCGGATCGTCGCCCGCCCCGCGCGCGAAGTCGACCGCGCTGCTCGCGCGCCGCCGGCCATCGACGCGAGGCTATGCTGTGCCGATGGCCCGCCGGCAGCGACCGCCCCGCCTGCTCGTGCTCGGCGACCTCATGCTCGACGTCGTCCTGGCGCCGGCTCGCGCGCTCGCTCCGGGCACCGACGTCCCCGGTCGGGTCCAGCTCCGACAGGGTGGCTCGGCCGCGAACACCGCGCGCTGGCTGGCCCGGCTCGGCGCCCGCTCGACGCTGGTGACCGCGGTGGGGCGAGATCGAGAGGGCCGCGCGCTGGTCGATGCGCTGCGCCGCGATGGAGTCCACGTCCGGGCATCCCGCGCCGCCGGCGTCCCCACCGGCCGGGTCGGCGTGGTGGTCGATCCGGACGGCGAGCGCAGCTTCGTCGCCGATCGCGGCGCGGCCGACCGGCTCCGACCCGGTGATCTGCGCGCGTCGTGGTTCAGCGGGCTCGACGGCGTCCACCTCCCGGTCTACTCCCTGCTCGGCGATCCGCTCGGACGGGCGGGCCGCCGGGCGATCGCGCTGGCCAGGGCGAGCGGCGCGCCGCTCAGCCTCGACCTCTCCTCGATCGGTCCGCTCATGGCCGGCGGTCGCCGGCAGGCCGGCGCGCTCGTCCGCGGCGCCAGGCCGGACCTCCTGTTCGCGACCGCCACCGAGGCCCAGGCGCTGATCGGCCGCGGGCGGCCGCTCGAGGACCTGCTCTCGTTCGGCCCGGTCGCGCTGGTCAAGCGCGGCGCCGCGGGCGCGCTCGTCCTGGTCGAGCACGCCGGCCACCGGCAGCGATTCGAGGTCGCGGCCGGGCGTGTCGAGACCAGTGACACGACCGGCGCGGGTGACGCCTTCGACGCGGGCGCGCTCCTCGTGTGGGCCTCGGCTCCGCCCGCGAGCCGGCGGCAGCCCGCTCTCCTGTGCCGCGCCGCGCGCGCCGGTCACCGCGCCGCCATCCGCCAGCTGCGGGGCGCCGGCGTGGAGCTGGTCATCCGGTGATGCCTCCGGCAGGTATATGATCCGCGATCGTGGGCCGAACCGGGCCGGAGTCGGAGGACGTGATGGTGGCGCGCGGTCGGGCCGCGTGGCCCGGCGTGGACGTGGACGCCGGGCGGTTCGCCGGCTACCTCGCCGACCGCGCGGCGGGCGCCGGTGTCGCCGCCGATCAGCTGTGCGTGGAGGACCTGTACCTCGCCTGCGCGTGCGCCGGCGGGGACGAGCGAGCGGTCGAGGTCTTCGTGCGCGGCGTGCTGCCACACGTCGAGCCGGCTGTGCTGGCCGCCGGGGCCTGCGGGGCGGATCTCGAGGAGGTCAAGGGCCGCGTCCTCGATGCGCTGTTCGTGACGGTGGAGGGCCGGCCGCGCGGCATCGCGGGGTACGCCGGCCGCGGGCGACTGCGGAGCTGGGTCCGATCGATCGCGGTCCGCACCGCCATGCGCTACCTCGGCGGTGAGCTCCGGCGCGACGGGGGCGGCGCCGCGCCGAGCGACATCCTCGACGCCCTGGGCGCGGCGGAGGTCGATCCCGAGCTCGAGCTCCTGCGGGTCCGCTTCGGTGGCGCGTTCCGCGAGGCGTTCTCGGCGGCGCTGGCCGGCCTGTCGCCGCGCGAGCGCAACCTCCTGCGCCAGCACTACCTCGACGAGCTCACGGTCGACGAGCTCGGCGCGCTCTACCGGGTCCACCGGGCGACCGCGGCCCGCTGGGTCGCGGCCGCGCGCGAGGTCGTGTTCGACGCCACCCGCGCGCGCCTGATCGACGCGCTCGGCGTCGCGGGCGCCGATCTCGACAGCATCATGCGGCTCTTGAAGAGCGACCTCGACGTGAGCATCGCCCGCTGGCTGGCCGCGACGCGCCCGTAGCGGCCAGCTCCGTCGGTGCTCAGTGCCGGCGCAGCCGCCAGGTGAGGGTCCAGCCGCGCACCGGCGGGTCGGCGCCGAAATCCGGCGCGCACTCGTTCGCGTTCTCCCCCTCGGTGAAGGCGGGGTCGCCCACCGCGATCGTGCAGGTGCCCATCGTGTCGGCGCCGCCGACCGCGTCGTCGTCGAGCAGCTCGACGGTGATGCCGCCGCCGGTCAGCGCGCGGGCCGGCAGGTCGGCGAGCACGACCGCGTTCCACTCGGGCGCCAGGCTGTCGTCGATGTTGTCCGTCTGTCCGGTGAACTCGTCGGGGCCGTCGGTGGCGCGCATCGTCGCGAACACATCGGGGAGCCCGCCGAACGGATCCCACGAGCCACCGCCCGTGGTGTCCTCGAACGCGCTGGCGCGCACGGCCAGGACGTCCCAGCGCGACGCCGGATCGACGGCACAGGTGCCGACCCCGCACACGAAGTCCGGGTCGCAGGCAGCGCACTCGCCGCCGCCCGAGCCGCAGGCGTCGGTCGCGTTGCCGGAGAGACAGAGCTCCCCATCGCAGCAGCCGTCGCAGGTCTGGGCGCAGGTCCCGACCGGCCCGGCGTCGGGTCCGGCCCCATCGTCGGAGCCGTCGTCGGAGCCGTCGTCGGAGCCGTCGCCGCCGGCGTCGAGGGTGGCGCCATCATCGGAACCGGCGCCGTCGTCATCGCCGCCGCCGCAGGCAGCGAAAGACAGGGACAGACAGAAGAGGAGCAGGAGTCGAGGGGGTGACTTCGTCATGACCGTAGTGGGGCGGTCGGCTGACTCGTCGCACATCTTTCTGCCAGGTGGCCGTCAGCGGCAGTCTGATAGCGTCCGCCCATGAGCTGTCCCGGCCACAACACCATCGCCGCGTACATCGACGGCGCGATCGCCGCGGGTGAGGCGGTCGGGCTCGAGGCGCACCTGGACACCTGCGACGAGTGCCGCCGGCATGTATCGTCGCTGGCCAGGTCGCCGCTGTCGCGCCGCCTCGAGCTGGGCAGCTCGGACGCCGCGGCGACCGACGACGTCGATGTCCTGGTGGCCGGCGCGCGGGTCAGCCGCTTCATCGTCCTCCGCCGGCTGGGGCGCGGGGGCATGGGCGAGGTCGCGCTCGGCTACGACCCGGAGCTGGACCGGCGGGTGGCGCTGAAGGTGCTCAGGCCGGAGCTGTGGCGCGCCGCGGGTGCGGCGGCGCGCGAGCGTCTGCAGCGCGAGGCGATGACGATGGCGCGGCTGGCCCACCCGAACGTGGTGACCGTGTTCGACGTCGGCACCTGGGGCGAGCAGGTCTTCGTGGCGATGGAGCTGGTCGAGGGCTCGACCCTGCGCGAGTGGGCCGAGGTCGGGCGACCGTGGCAGGAGATCGCGGCGGTCTGCGCAGCGGCGGGTCGCGGGCTGGCCGCCGCCCACGCCGCCGGCATCGTGCATCGCGACTTCAAGCCGGCCAACGTGCTGGTCGGCGAGGACGGGCGCGCGCGGGTCACCGATTTCGGGCTCGCCCTCCTGGACGGCGGTGCCTCGAGCGCGGCCGAGGCCGGCGCCGGCGAGGCCGACGCCGCGGTCAGCGAGGTCCCGGGCGCCCCTCGCCTGGCCCGTCACGTCGCCGGCACGCCCGGATACATGGCGCCCGAGCAGCTCGAGGGGCGCGCGGCCGATGAGCGCAGCGATCAGTTCA
Source organism: Kofleriaceae bacterium (assembly GCA_035489015.1). Lineage (GTDB taxonomy): Bacteria > Myxococcota_A > Polyangia > Haliangiales > Haliangiaceae > DATFRY01. The sequence continues at coordinate 11,779 of DATHKR010000331.1, forward strand.
GCTTCGCGGTCACCGCGTACGAGGCGCTGGCGGGGACGCGCCCGTTCGCCGGCGCCAGCCTGCCCGAGATGCGCGCGGCGATCGACGCCGGTGAGCTCGCCGCGCCGCCGGCCGGCCGGAGCATCCCGCCGCGCGTGCGCCGGGTCCTGGCCACCGCGCTGGCCGGGTCGCCCGCGCGCCGGTATCCGTCGATGGACGCGCTCCTGGTCGCCCTCGAGCGGGCCGTGGCCCCGCGCGCCGGCCGGATCCGTCTCGCGGCCGCCGTCGCGCTGGCCGGCGCGGCCGCGGCGGCGCTGCTGTGGACTCGCGGCGCCGAGCCAGCGCCATGCAGCGGCGCCGATCCGGAGGTGGCTCGCGCGTGGAACCCGGCCCGGCGCGGTGAGGTGCGCGCCGCGTTCGCCGCCGTCGCCGCGGCCGGCGGGGCCGGCGACTTCGATCGCTTCGCCGCGGTCATCGACGACCGCGTGCGCGACTGGTCCACCACCCGCACCGCGGCGTGCCGCGCGACCCGGGTGCAGGGCGTCCAGTCGGAGCCGCTGCTCGACGCGCGCATGATGTGCATGGGCGAGACCCTCGGCCAGCTCGACGCGCTGGTGGCGCGGGTGGCCGGGCGACCCGGCAAGGACGTCCTCATCCGCGCCGTGCAGGCGGCCCACGCGCTGCCGCGCGGCGAGGACTGCAGCGCCGCGATGGTCGCCGGCCGCGGCGCCGCGCGCGTCTACCCGCCCGGCGGCCTCGACGCCGGCCGCGCCGCCGCGATCGACGACCTCATCGCCCGCGCCGAGGCCAGCCGCACGCTGGCCGATCTGTCCGGCGAGCGGGCGCTCCTGGACCGGGCCGAGGCCGCGGCGCGCGCGCTCGCCGATCCGGTGCGCCACGCCCGCGCGCTTCACCGCCTGGGCGTGAACCAGCGCAAGCGGGACCAGCGCGAGCCGGCCGAGCGCAGCCAGCTCGAGGCGGCGCGGCTGGCGGCGGCCGCCGGCGCCACCGACGTCCTCATGGACGTCGCGCTCGAGCTCATGGACTTCATCGGGTCGGAGCAGAACCGGGTGGCCGAGGGGAGCGCCTGGGAGCTCACCGCCGAGCTGCTGCTGTCCCGCTCCGGCGACGGAAAGCGCCGCGCGCGGCTGGAGATCTACCGGGCGATGGCCGCGTACGACGCCGGCGACGGCGCGCGCGCCATGACCCACGGTGAGAAGGCGGTCGCGCTGATCGAGCAGACCGCCGGACCCGACAGCCCGCTCATGGGGCCGCCCCTGCGCATGCTCGGCGCGATCCAGGCCGATCTCCTGCACGAGCGCGGCGCCGGGCTGGCCAGCTACGAGCGAGCGCTCGCCATCGTCCAGCGCGTGTACGGCCCCGAGCACCCGGACGTGGCCAGCGCCTACAACCTCATGGGCCGGCTCGTGGCCGACGGCGGCGACCTCGATCTCGCGCTGGACTACTTCAGCCGCGCGCTGGCCATCCGCGAGCGCGTGTTCGGCCCCGACTCCCCGACCACCACCTCGGCGCGCGCCAACCTCGGTATCCTCCTCCAGAAGAAGGGGGACCTCCCCCGGGCCCGCGCGATCCTCGAGCAAGCGCTCGCGACCGACGAGAAGGCGCTCGGCCCCGACAGCTACGAGCTGGTGGCGACCATCACCACGCTGGCGGAGATCGCGCGGGCCCAGGGTCGGCTGACCGACGCCGAGACCCAGTACCGCCGCGGCGCGACTCTCTTCGAGCGCGCCTTTGGACCGCGCTATCCGAACCTGGCGGTCCCCCTCGACGGGCTCGGCCTCACCCTGCGCGACCTCGGCCGCTGTCGCGAGGCCCTACCGCCCCTCCGGCACGCCCGCGAGATCCACCTGGCCAGCAAGGACGCCGCGGCCGCCGCCAGCACCGCCGCCGCGATCGCGATCTGCCAGCGCACCGCCGGTCGCGGCCGGGCCAGGCCGGCCAGACCGCGCGCCGGTCGCTCGATCGAGTCGGCGCGGCTCACGCCGTGATCGGAGCCGGGCGTCGAGCGCGAGAATCCCGCGCGCGGCAAGGCCGCCGAACCTCGCGTCGATGGCCTTGATCAGGCGCCGGGCGCCGTCGCGATCGCCGCGCGCGATCGCGGCCGCGGCCCTGGTCAGCTCGGCGGCGATCTCGCGCTCGACGCGCGCGTTGCAGCGGGCGAGCTCCGCCGCGTCGACGGCGCGCGGCTCCTCGAGGGCGTCGAGCGCCGCGTCGAGCGAGGACGAGTCCAGCGCCTGGTGTCCGAGCCGGAGCGCGGCCCTGGTCTCGACGTCCAGCACGCAGGCGCTGCGCAGCGACGCGCGGCTGACCTCGTCCTGGCGCAGGTTGCCCTCATCCTCGCTGCCGGTGATGTAGACCAGCCGCGAGCGCTGGAAGGCGCGGAAGAGGTCGGCGGGTGGCTTGTAGATCCCCACCTGACCGTCGATCGGGTCGGCGCCGGCGTTGAGGACCGCGCCGCGGAAGACATCCGGGTAAGCGAGCGCCGCGATCTCCGCCACGCGCGAGCCGCCCGAGAAGCCCATCACATAGATGCGCCGGTCGTCGATCGGAAACCGCGCGTGGACGTTCTCGTACGCCAGGAGCGCGAGCGGGACCCGCCGGTCGAGGACGTGCATGTCGTTCCCGGAGTTCTGCGCGCTGACGAAGACGAGGCCGTGCCGGTCGAGGGGCGCGCGCCAGGCCTGCGGCCGCGTCGGATCGGGCCAGGGCGCGACGAAGACGACGAGCCCGTACCCCGCCGGCGGCGGCGCGCCGGAAGGAACATAGATGTCGAACCGCTCCCTCGCGAGATCGATCGCCTGCTCGCTCAGCCTCCGCTTCCCGGCCGCGACCGTCTCCTGGATGCGGCGATAGGTGAGGGGCGGCAGCGCGCGCCGCGCCACCTCCGCGGTGCGCGAGAGCGGCGAGTACCGGGCAAAGACGACATCGGCCTCCAGCCGCCCGCGCGACGAGGCGCAGGCGCCGAGAACGAGCAGCACGAGCGGAGCGCGAGTCATCTCCTCCTTGATACGCGCACCACGACCGCCGCGCCACGGCCGGCCACCTGCCGCGCCCTGGGGCTTGCCATCCGCCCGATCCGGGGCATGAGTAGAGCCATGAAGAGCGACATCGAACGGGTTCGCCAGCGGATCGGCGAGGAGCTGGCCGTCTGCGGCGATCTCTCGCCGGAGCAAGGCCTCGGGGCCGGCTCCCTCGAGTCCCGGCTGGTCAGGCCTCCTCGTCTGGAGCCCTTCACCTCCGAGTTCGAATCGTCTCCGGATCGATCGACGCTCTGGCTGGTGCTCGACGAGTGTCCCGGCCAGGACACGGGCTATCTGGTGATCTACGACGCCACCCGCGACGAGTTCGGCCTGGCCGGCAAGGGCACCGGCGGCGACGCCGGGGTGGTCCTCGGCTGGTACGGCAGCCTGCGCGACACGCTCCAGGCCATGTGACCGCCACCGCTCGACGTCGTCACCCCGGTTCGCAGTAGGCGCACTCGCAGAGCTCGTCCTCGCCGCCCGGGCAGTCCGCGGTGCCGTCGCAGAACTGGAAGAACTCGCGGCAGGTGCCGTCGTCACAGGCGATCTGGCCGGCCCGGCAGGCGCCCGCGCTGCACACGGCCTCGTCCTCGCCCGACGGGCACTGCGTCTGCCCGTCGCAGACGTTCGCGATCGTCGTGCACGAGCCGTCGCATGGGGTCCGGTCGCCGCAGGGCGGACAGCCGGCACCGCACGTCACGCACGAGTCGACGCAGCAGTCGCCGTTGGCCGCGCAGTCCTCGCTGCAGTAGCAGCCGAACGGCGCCACGCCGCCGCAGGCCGCCTCGGCCGCGCAGCCGCAGTCCTCGGGGCAGTTCGCGTCGCTCTCGTCCCCGGTGCACTGCCGATCGCCGCAAATCGGCTCGGCCGCCAGGATGATGTCCGGCAGCAGCTGCAGCGCGGGCCCCATCTGCGAGACCATCTCGAGCTGCGACTCCATCTCCGGGAAGCCCCCGGCCGCGATGGTCGCCGCCGCCCGCTCCGACACGCGCGTCAAGACATCGCCGGCGGGCGACGAGGCGAGCGCGGCCCAGTCCACTCCGGCCCGGGCCTGCTGATCGAGACCCTCGGCGAACGGCGCGCCGGCCAGGGTGCCGTCGAGCTCGTCGGTGGCGACGCGGAGCCGCCAGTCGGCGTACGACGTCCCGTCGGCTCCGGTGACCGACGCGACCATGTGCTCGCCGCGGTACGGATCGCCGCCGTCGCTCTCCGCCTCGTCGATCACGATCCGCGCCTCGATCACGATGCGCTGGCCGTCGACCTCGGTCGTCGCGCGCAGCCCGTCCGTCTCGCTCGCCACCTCGACGTCGAGGAGATCGCTCTCGCCGCCGCCCTCGCGGTCGGTCCCGCCGCATCCGGCGGCCGCGGCGGCCGCGAGCGCCAGCGAGAGCGCGGGGCCCAGGGCCAGTCGCCGCGCGGCCGTCACTGGCATCTCCCGGCGCGGCCGAACTGATCCATGACGCGCGTGATCCCGTTCCAGTTGTCGTCCACCCAGGCGACGAAGTCCTTCCCGGTGTCCGGGTCGCTCTCCGAGTGGATGGCGTAGACCGCGCCGTCCGGGTCCATCGTGGGTCCGCCCGAATCGCCCGAGCAGGCGAAGTCCCCCGACTGGCCCCGGCGCAGGTGGACGGCCCGCTTGCGATCCTTCTTGCCGTCGCAGCCGCCGTAGCCCCACTTCGAGACGATGCTCCCGGCCGGCGGTTTCTTCCTGGTCACCCTCGCGGGATGCGCCACCGCGCACGGGACCGACACCGACAGCCGGACCAGCGCGACGTCGTACTTCGCGCCGAACGGCGGGATGGCGAAGCTGTGGATCCCGTTCACGCGATAGCGCGTGGTCAGGATGGTGTCGATGCCTTCGGCCTTCCACTTGACCTCCAGATAGCCGTAGTTGCCCTTGCTGTGATTGGTCCCGTAATCGATGCAGTGAGCGGCGGTGATCGCGATCTTCCGATCGATCAACGTGGCGGTGCAGAAGCCCCACTCGCCGTCCGTCTTGGTCCACAGCTGCGCGACCTCGGAGTGATCGTCGCGCGCGCGGCCGCGGACCTCGGCGGTGGTGACGCCGACCCCCTCCTCGTCCGCCTCGGGCGGGTCGACGCTGCATCCCCAGGCGAGCCAGCAGATCGCGCCGGTGGCGACGCTGGCGGCGACTCGACTCCACGGCGAGGAGCTCATGATCCGTCCTCGAGCACGCGGCGGGCCAGGCGCCGGGAGGCGTGGTTGCGGCGAGTTGAGCCGCCCGCGCCCCCGCTTCGTATCGCCGATTGACTCGTGCCGGAGCTGATACGGCCGGTTCCACCTCGCCGGTTCGCGCCCCTCGGAGGCGCGCGAGGCGCTATCCGGGAATGACGTTGGGCTCGCCCGCCTTGGTGCCGGCCCAGTTCACCTGGTAGTCGCAGTCGTGGGTGCCGTCGCGGCTGACGGCAGCGTCCACGGTGGCCTCGAAGCCGGTGGTCGAGAAGCCGCCGGTGATGGTGAGCGTGTGAAGCTCGGCCGGGGTGCCCACCGGCTCGGGCTCGGTCGCGAAGGCTCCATCCCGCTCCACCCCGCCGGAGTAGGTCTGACCGGCATGGGTGAGGGTCAGCTCGGCGGCGCCGGGCGTGTGGCCGACGATGGTCGGCATGGACTGGACCGTGATGCCCTCGCAGGTGCTCTGCCCGAGCGACACCTCGGTCGCGTACTCGCCGCCGACGCGCAGGACGGCCGGGTCGGCGTCTATCGGGGGCGCGGCATCGAACGCCCCGGGAGAGTCACCATCGCCGCCACCACACCCCCACGACAGAGCGCACAGCGCGACCGTGGCCCACCACCGACGGTGCTCGATCATGTCCTCCACCCTCCCCCGACGGACGCCGGACTGCCGCGGAATGCCGACCGATCGAACCTACCACGCGGCGTGCTCGCCCTGCATGGGGTCGAGCCGCGCGAGAGCTTGCAGGGCACCGGCGGGGCCCACTCGTGATAAGCAGGCCACGTGGCCAACGACGAGAACCAGGACGACAGCGCGCGGACGATCCGGCGCCGGCAGCAGCGCGAGGCCGGCGATGAATCGGCGAGCCTCGCGAGCACGCTGATGAAGGTCGGCCCCGGGGTGATCGCCAGGCTGGAGCTCGACGAGGATCTTCGGGAGGCGGTGGACCGGGCCCGGGCGGTGACCGCTCACGTCGCCCGGAGGCGGGCCGAGCGCACGCTGGCCGGTGAGCTGCGCCGGTCCGGGATCCTGGACGAGGTGCGGCGGCGGCTCACCAACGTGGAGCAGAAGGGCGCCGCCGAGCCGCGCCTGTTCCACCTGGCCGAGCAGTGGCGCGCGCGCCTGATCGAGGAGGGCGTCGCGGGGGCGGCGGAGCTCCCCGGCGGCGCGGCCGAGCCGCTGCCCCGCCTCATCGACGCGGCGCGGCGAGAGCGATCGACCGGCAAGCCGCCGGGGGCGGCTCGCGCGCTGTTCCGCCATGTCATGGCGCTGCTGAAGACGCAGGCGGGGACCGCCACCGACGGGGATGCCGACGGGGACGCCGACGATGAGGAGGAGACCTAGGTCACCACGGCCCTCATGGCTCGCGGTAGCGCTGGTCGGGACTACTGACCCTTGATCACGATCCAGTCGGCCGCCGAGCCACCACCCGAGCGAACGACGCCAGCGATCCGCGCCAGCGATCCCAGCTGCGCGCACTAGCGTCGAATCAGGAGGCGAATCAGGAGGCCGAGTAAGCCGCGATGCTCGCCGCGATGTAGTGGCAGACGAAGCCGACGATGGTCAGCGCGTGGAAGATCTCGTGGAACCCGAACCACCGCGGGCTCGGATTGGGCCGCCTCGTGCCGTAAACCACGGCGCCCAGCGAGTACGCCAGACCGCCTGCACCCACCAACCAGACGATCGTCGGCCCGTGCGGCGCATTCCAGAACTCCGGCACGAACCCCACCGCCACCCAGCCCAGCGCCATGTACACCGGCACGTAGATCCACCGAGGCGCACCGAGCCAGAGCACCCGGGACAGCAGCCCGATCAGAGCCCCAGCCCAGACCATCACCAGCAGCTTGCGAGCGGTAGGACCGTCGAGCATCAGCACCGCGGGCGGCGTATACGTCCCGGCGATGATGATGAAGATGTTCGTATGGTCGAGACGCCGGAGCACCCCATGCACCCGAGGCGACCAGGTCCCGCGGTGATAGATCGCGCTGGTGCCGAACAGAAGGATCGCGCTGAACCCAAACACCGACGTCGACACCTTCCCAGCCGACGTCGGCGCCAGAGCGACCAGCACCACCGCACCAGCCAGCGCCACCGGCGCCATGCCCGCATGGATCCAGCCGCGCAACCGCGGCTTGACCGCCTCGACGAGCTCGGACGACATCCTCTTCGAGGGTACGCGATCGCAGGGCACGAGGTGCTGCAAGACGGCGGACGACGACGAGGAGGATGAGGACGACGAGGAGGATGAGGACGACGAGGACACGACGACGAGGAGGACGAGACGAACCCGGTCGGGATGACCCTCCTCGTGCCCTCCCCTGCCGCGCGGAGGATCACCCCGTCGAGCTCGTCCACCGCGGGCGAGCCGGGGTGGCCGAGCACGAGGCCGGGCACGAGGCCGGGCACGAGGCCGAGCACGAGGCTGATCGCGACGCCAAGCACGGCGCCGGCACGACGCCGAGCACGACGCCGAGCACGCCGAGCACGAGCACGAGCACGACGCCCAGGCCAGCATGAGGCAGAGCACGAGGCCGATCGCGAGGCCAAGCACGGCGCCGGCACCACGCCGAGCACCACGTCGAGCACGACGCCGAGAACGACGCCGAGCACCACGTCGAGCACGACGTCGAGCACGACGCCGAGAACGACGCCGAGAACGACGCCGAGCACCACGCCGAGCACCACGTCGAGCACCACGCCGACGTCAGCACCACGTCGAGCACCACGCCGACGTCCAGCACCACGTCGAGCACCACGCCGACGTCCAGCACCACGTCGAGCACCACGCCGACGTCCAGCACCA
>DATHKR010000332.1:0-8956 GCA_035489015.1 Kofleriaceae bacterium
GCCCAGTCGGAGGCGGTGTAGACGCGGTCGTAGACCACGATTGCGCCGTTGACCTCCCACAGATTCGGGTCGGAGCAGTTCTCGTCGTCCGCCGCGCAGTCGTACGGGTTCACCGCGGTGGTCGCGTCGGTGAGGCGGACGAGCATCCCCTCGTACGCCTCGTCGCCGGCCTGGACCACGGTGAGGTCGACCGGCGTGATGACGCCGCCGGGGCCGACCCGGGTCACGACCCCGTCCTCGAGCTCGGTGTCGGTGAAGTACTCGGTGACGAGGCCGGTGGTGTTCACGATGTCGCCCACCGCGATCCCGGGGGTCGGGGCGGTCAGGAAGACGTGAACCCCGGCGTAGGTGGTCCCGCCGTCGGGATCCTGGATGAAGAGATCGCGGCCCTTGATCGCGGTGACCACGGCCCCGCTCACGCTCGCGCTGGTGCCCACGGGGACGTCGCCCATCTGGATGGCCGTGATGGTCGCCTCGATCGTCTCCTGCGCGCACACCGAGCTCGGGTTGGCCTGCTCGGGGCAGAAGTCGCACGCGTCGCCCTTGCCGTCGCCGTCGGTGTCGGCCTGATCGTCGTTGGCGTCGAACGGGCAGTTGTCGGTCGCGTTGTCGATCCCGTCGGTGTCGACGTCGTTGCCGGCCGGGGTCGGGTCGCACGCGTCGCCCTCGCCGTCGCCGTCGGTGTCGGCCTGGGCGCCGCCGTCCATCGGCCGCACCGGGTTGAACGCGGTCGGGCAGTTGTCATCGCCGTCGGCGATTCCGTCGCCGTCCGGATCGCCGCTGGCCGCGACGCCGGTGAACTGGTCGGGCCGCGAAGGCACGCAGGTCGGCTCGTCGTCGGGCAGCCCGCAGAAGAACGCCGGGTAGGCCGCATCGCCAGTCGCCACCTCGGCGGCCAGATCGGCATAGGTCACCCCGAAATCGCGGCTGGTGCAGATCGCTCGCGACTCGCCACACAGGTCGAGCGCCTCGCAGTCCTCGCCCAGGCCGGCGACCACGTCGGCCTCGCCGAACACCGGCCGCCCGCCGATCAGCACAAGGAGGGTGCTCTGACTGGTCGCCTCGAGCACCGCGCGGTGATGCTGGCCCGGCTGCGCGGCGTAGACCGCGATGTCGGCCAGCTTGTCCACGTCGAGCGAGCCGATCGCCGCGTCGGTGTGAGTGGCGAGCGCGGCATTCTCGGTCGCCATGAGCCAGAGGTCGCGATCGCTGAAGTAGCCGGCCAGCTGGTCGCGGTTGTACTCGTCGGCGCAGGCCAGCTCGCGCACCATGTTGACCGAGCCGCTGTAGGTCCAGTCGGTGCCCAGCGCGACCACGCCGCCCAGCCGGTCGAAGGTCGACACCATCGCGGTGTGTCCGTACAGGCTGATGTTGGAGCGCGGCGACCAGATGAGGCGGGTGCCTTCGCGCGCCATGCGGGCGTAGCCGGCCGCGTCGAGCCCTATCGCGTGGATGTGGGCGTCGTTGCGCTCGGTGAAGTCCTGCCCGCCCTCGAACGACGTGCTCTGGCAGCGGAACTCCTCCGCCGCGTAGTCGTTGATCCCCTCGGCCACGTGGGGCAGGAACGCCGGCAGGGCGGCCGCCGCGCGCTCGTCGATGGAGTAGCTCCAGCCGCAGTTGTCGCGGAACGTCTCGCCGGCGTCGCCGAGCGGGAAGGTCTCGAACTCCACCGCCCCGTCCAGGCCGAGCACCTCGGTGTCGTCCGCCCGGTCGAGGTTTCGCACCAGGCCGGTCGCGCCGCCCGATCCGATGATCGACGTGACACCCGACAGCATCATGCGGACCTCGCCCCAGCGGGTGCCGGCGCCGGTCCCGCCCGTGCCGTGCGGATTCTGCGGCGTCGACAGCGAGCCGCGCCACGCGTGGCGGTGGTCGTAGCGGGTCTCCCCGTGCGCGATCGGCGCGCCCTCGGTGTACGTGATGTGATCGTGCGGGTTGATGAGTCCGGGCGAGATGACCGCGTCGGCGCAATCCACCCGGGTGGCGTCGGCGGCTTCCGGCCCCTGGCCGCAGTCGCATCCGGTGCAGATGATGGAGCCGTCCTGGTAAAGCACGCCGCCGTTCTCGTACACCGCGTCGAGCCCGAGCACGGTGCCGCGCAGGAGCACGGCGCTGCCCTCGCCGGGCGTCACGTCGCACGATCCCTCGGTGGGCGCCGGGATGGCTCCCTCGCAGGTGATGATCCTCTCGCCGCCCGCGTCCGGCTCTCCACCACCCGCGTCAGGCGGGCCGCTGCCCGCATCCGGCTGGGTTCCGTCACCGTCGTCGCCGGCGGGGTTGAGGTTGTCGCCGCATCCGGTGGCGACGGCGAGCGCCAGCGTTCCGAGGGCGAGGAGATGGAGGGGACTTCGTCGGTGCATCGGGGCCGGCTTATATCACCGGGCGGTGAGCGAGAAGTCTGAAATGTGCGCTGCGGCTTACACTGTGGGCACACATGTAAGCCCTGACCGGCTCGCGCGCGCGTCGCGCATCGACGCGCCGATCCCTTCACCCTCGACGAGAACCGTCGACGAGCAATCGATCGCGCACGTCACCCGCGCGAGGCGCTCGGCCTTGGTCGCACCGCCGGCGGTCGTCGCGGCTCGCGGCTGATTGCGCGCCAGCAGGCCCGCAACTCGGCCGCGCGGCTGCGACGTAGTAGAGTGGATCGCCTGGCATGTTCGTGGTTTTCGAGGGCATCGACGGCAGCGGGAAGACCACCGTGTCCAACCGCGTCGCCAAGCGGCTGCGCGCGGCCGGCGTGGCGGTCGAGCACGTGCGCGAGGACGGCGAGTTCGCCTCGGCGCTGGTGCGTCGGCAGCGCGAGTTCGGGCGCGATCCGCGCAACCTGGCCCTGGAGCCGTGGGCCGAGCTGCTGTTCTACCTCTCGCGCGCCGCGCAGATCGACGCCGAGCTGACCCGCCCGGCCCTGGCCCGGGGCGGGCTGGTCTTCGCCGACCGCCACGTGGACTCCTACCAGGTGCTGGGCCACGACGCGCGCGGGCTGCCGCGCGAGCGGGTCCAGGCCGTGATCGAGGCGATGTCGGGCAGGCTCCGCCCCGATCTGATCGTGCTGCTCGACGTGGACCCGCACGTGGCGCGTGCGCGGCGGCGGGTCGGCAAGATCCAGAGCCGGAGCAGCGGGCGGGAGGCGTCGAGCGGCAGCCGCAAGGGGCTGGGCGGGGTCGGGGCGCAGCGCCGGATGCGCGACGGCTACCTGGCGCTGGCGGCGGCCGAGCCGGATCGCTGGCTGGTGTTCGACAACGGCTCTCCCGAGGTCGATCTCGACGCGGTGGTCGAGGGGGTCGCCGACGCGATCCTCGCCCGAGTGCGGCAGCAGGTGGTGGTGCCGCCGCCTCCGGCGCTCACGCTGGTCCCGCTGCCCAATCTCTTCGATGACGCGGACGACGAGGTCGGGCCCGACGACGAGGACGACGACGAGGCGGGCGACGGCGTGGCCCAGCCGATCGTCGCCGAGGGCTCCGGCGCGATCGCGGCGGTGACGTCGCGAGCAGGTGCGCCAGCCCCATCGCCTGCGGAGCGACAGGCCGCGCAGCCGGCGCTGTCCGCCGCGCCACCGGCGCCGCCGATCCCGCTCGATCGCGCCCCGGCCCTCTTCTACGCGCAGATCGAGGCTCGCGCGCGGCGCGAGCCGGCCGTCGCGGCTTACTTCCTCACCGGCCTGGCCGATCCGGCCGCCCACGACTGGCGCGAGCGCCTGATCGAGCGAGCGCCCGACCTGGTCGCCTTCACCCTGCGCGGCCTGGCCGATCCGCCGGCCTGGCGGCTGCGCGATCGCCTGATCGAGCGCGCGCCGGTCAGCGTGGCCCGCTCGCTGGCCGGGCGTGGCGTGGTCGGCCCGCGCGCCGACGCGATGCGCCTGGCCCTGGCCGACGCGCACCCGGAGGCGGTGCTGTCCACCATCACCGGCCGCGACGACGAGCCGGCCTGGCAGCTGCGCGATCGCCTGGTCGACCGGGCGCCGTCGGCGGTGGTCGGAACTCTCGCGGACCTCGACGGCCCGCGCGCCTGGGCCATGCGGGCCCGCTTCCTGGCCGGCGGTGACGCCATGCTGGCCGATCCGGTCGCCGCCGGCGCGCTGGCCCGCTCGCTGCGCGGCCTGGCCGGCGACGAGGCGTGGCGCTTGCGCCGGCTCGGCTTCCCGGCCGCCCCGATCCAGGCGATCGAGTCGCTGGCCGGCGTGCTCGACGACGAGTCGTGGGACTGGCGCCGGCGATGGCTCGAGCGCGCGCCGCGCGCGGTCCTGGTCACGATCGCGATGCTCGACGACCGGCGCGCGTGGGAGCTGCGCGGCCGGATCGCCGCCCGAGTCAAGGAAGTGTTCGACTCGATGATCGGCCTCGACGGTGACGAGGCGTGGGCGCTGCGAGACGCGTGGGCCGACACCTGGCCGTCCACCTGCGTCAAGTCGCTCGGCCCGCTCCAGGCCAGCGCGCGCGGCGCCGATCTCGCCGCGCGCCTGCTCGCCGCCAACCCGGGCGACATCTCGTTGCTCAAGCATCTGACCGCGAACGCCCACGCCGGCTCGGTCGAGCTGGCCTGGGAGGAGGCTGGATGATCCCGCACGAACTCGCGCCCGGGCAGATGATCACCTACCGCAACCTGGGCTTCGAGAACTTCGACTTCGTGGTGCTCGCTGTCATGGCCGGCCGCATGGCGGTGGCCGCCTTGCTCGGGGCGCTGGTCGCGTTTCGGCCGTGGCGGCGATTCATGCACTGGCACTTCGAGCCGCCCGACAGCGCCGCCCAGGTGCTGATCGCGGTGGCCGGCGGCCTCATGACCGCGGTCATCGGCAACAACGTGGCGCTCGCCTTTGCCCTGGTCGGCCTGGGCGGGTTCATCCGGTTCCGCTCCGGCATCAAGGACCCGCGCGAGGCCGGCGTCATGTTCCTCATGATCGGGATCGGGATGGCGTGCGGCATCGGCGCGATGCCGGTGGCGCTGACCGCGACCTCGTTCGGCGTCGTGCTGCTGACCGTGCTCGACTTTGCCGATCGCTACCGGCGCAGGCTGGCCCGCCGCCGCATCCGCTTCTCCGACGTGCCCGATCCCCGTCAGCTCGAGCCGTTGATCCGCCAGGCGATGGAGCGCTCGGCCGTGGTCCAGGGCTCGCGCGTGTCGCTGCGCAACAACGAGGTCGTGGTGGACGTGTTCGGCGACCGCATCGCCAGCGCCGGCCAGGTCTTCGCGCTGCTCGAAGAGGCCGGCGTCGAGTTCGGCGGCGACGTCTCGGTCGAGGAGATCTAATTGGTGCGCGCCTTCCTCGCCCTCGTCGCCTTGACGGTCGCGGCGCCGGTCGCGCGCGCCCAGGACGCCGATGCCCCGAGCGCCGACGCCCCGAGCGTCGACGATGGCGACGACGATGGCGACGACGCCGCGCAGCCGCCGCCCCGGGAGCCGCCCGCGCCGGCGCCGCACCGCGAGTGGAGCCTCGAGCTCGGCGGCCGCGTGTTCGTGCGCGACACGGTCAGCCGGATCGACGTCGGCGACGGCGTCTGGCGGCACGAGCGCGCCATCGACCAGGCGCGAGTGTCGGCCAGCTACGAGCGCAAGCGCCTGCGGCTCGAGCTCGAGGTCGACTTCGCCGGCGACGACGCCACGCTCAAGGACACCTACATCCGGTTGGAGCCGGCCAAGGCGCTGCGCGTGCAGGCCGGGCGGTTCAAGGTCCCGATGAGCTTCCTCGGGCGCGAGTCGAAGTGGCGGATCCCGTCGATCGAGCGCGGCCTGCTGAGCGAGCTCGAGCTCGACGATCGCGACCTGCCGTTCGCCGGCGGGCGGGCCGAGGGCCTGGCCATCGAGCTGCGCCCCCGCGTCGCGCTGGAGCCGCGCGTCACCGCCGCGCTGTTCCAGAGCCCGCTGGCCAGCGGGCTGGCGCCGGTCGATCCGAGCGAGGACGTGACCCAGGATCTTTACGCGCGCGCCGAGATCGAGCCGATCTCGCACATCCACCTGGCGGCCGGGTTCGCCATGGTCGGCTACGACGAGCAGCTCGGCGTGGCGGATACGTTTCGCCACCTGGCGCTGGGCAGCGTCGAGCTCCACGCCGACACCCGCCACCTGCGCGCCTGGCTCGAGGGTTTCGCCGGGCAGAGCTTCGCCCACCAGTCGAACGGGGCGTCGTCCGGCGCGTTCCTGGCCGCGCGCGCGCTGGTCAGCCCGCGCCTGCGCAAGCCGGGGGCCGGCATCTACCGGATCGAGCCGTACGCGGGCGGCAGCCTGTTCGATCCGACCGACGAGGTCGACGGCGATCGGGTGTCGGAGGTCGTCGCCGGGGTCAACGTCGCCTTCAGCCGGCACTGGCGGGTGCAGATCGAGGGAGCCCAGCGGGTGGCCGAGGGGCTCGCGTCGCCGGTGGCGGACTCGACGCTCATCCGCGTCCAGCTGGGCGCGGCCTTCGAGGAGAGAGTGGAATGATGCCAACCAGCCCGATGAAGAGCCCGATGACGAAATCGATGCAGCGGCAGGCGTGGAGCTGGATCGCGGCGGCGCTGTCGCTCTCGCTCCTGGCCTGCGGCGGGGGAGGGGGCAACGGCGACGACGACGACGCCGATGACGCGGACGACGTCGGCGACATCGACGCCGGGCCCGACATCGACGGCGGCCCCGGCACCCGGTGCGGCTTCGCCGGCGACGACTTCCTGCCCTACGCGGCCGGCAACACCTGGACGTACCGGCTGACCGACCTCGAGACCGGCGAGCGCGCGACCAAGGATCAGCGCATCGATCCCGAGATGAACCACCCGGACTACGGTCAGGTGTTCGTGCAGGTGACCGGCAAGATCAACGGCTCGACGGTCAGCCTGGCCCGCCGCGAGGGCGAGCGCGTGCTTCGCTTCCAGCAGGAAGATCTCGACGCCACCGGAGCGCTGGAGCGCACGACGATCTACGACCCGCCCCAGGTCCGCATCGACGAGACCAGCGAGCACACGGCGATGGGAGCCGCCTGGGACGAGACCTACACCGAGATCGTCAACGATCCGGATGGGGTCGAGCTCAGCCGCACCGAGACGGTCGACCACAACGAGGTGCTCGGAGTGGACGATCCGTGTGACTCGCCGATGGGCCGGTTTCGTTGCCTGCGCGTGCGTCGAACCCGGCTGGCCGGCGGCGTGGCCGAGAAGGAGTTCCAGTTCGCCCGCGGGATCGGGAAGATCCGCGAGGTCGGGTCCAATCAGCTGGAAGAGCTGACCGACTGTGGCGATCGTGCTCGCTGACTTTCGCTGACCGGATCGACCGCGGCGGGGGCCCGGGAATAGGCAGGTTCTGCCCCCGGTTCCTGGAGTTAGACCGCGGCCGTCCTCCGCGCGTTGAGAAAGTCAATGGCAGACAAACGCAAGCAGACCACGAGCCTCTGGTCGGTGATCGAGAAGATGCAGAGTCGTCTCGAGGCCGAGGGGATGGATCGCGACGTCGTCGACGCCGCGGTCACCACCGGTCTCCAGGCGCTGCTCGATTTCGCGCCGCCCGTCCGCACCTCCTCCGAGCGAGTCAACGGCGAGCGCCCCGGCAAGAAGCTGCCGGTTCGCCTGGCGCTGTGGACCCGCGCGGCCAAGGCGTGAACCCGGACGGGCGAGTCGTCGACTAGCGGGTGGTCGGGAGATCCTGGACCGACTTCGACGGGTCGAGGTAGCTCTCGAGCTTTCCGCGCAGGTACTCCATCGCCTTGCGCCGCCACAGCATGCCCGGGTCCTTCCCGGTCACGTGGACGACGCCGTCGCCGAGGGTGAGATCTCCCTCGATGTGGACGACCAGGTACTTGCCGCGAAAACTGCCCCGATCGCCCGCCCAGGTGACCTGGATGCCGTGGCGATTCTTCAGGTACTCGCCGAGCTTGAGGAGGCGCGCCCTGGCGTCCTCCTTCTCCAGACGGTGCGGGTAGTCGAACTTCATCGGGCCGGAATGTAGCAAGGGTGAGCCCGGTCAGGACCGCCCGCTCTACGGCGAAGTGGATTTCTCGGCCGGCGCTGCGGGGCTGGCTGGCTCCGCCGGCGCTGTCGTCTCCGCAGGCGCTGTCGCCTCCGCCTGCGTGTGGCAGCGCTCGAGATCGTCGGGCGTGGCGGCCTCGACCACGCAGCGGCGGGTCGCGACGTCCCACTTCTTCTCCTCGCACTCCTTCACCATCGCCTCCTTGAGCAGCGGGATGAGGCTGAGCGCCTGCTCCTTCTGCTGCGCGGCGGTGGGGCCTGGCGTGCCCTCTGCCGACGGCGCGGTGTACGGCTTCTCGATCTCCTTCTGCTGCAGCGTGGCGTAGGACGCCGCGACCGCCTTGCAGTCGGGCCCCTTGTCCCGGCCCTTGCAGCCGGTGGCCGAGACGGTGACGACGGCGAGTGCGAGCGCGGCGGCGCGCGTGAACGTTTCTCTCATCGGTCTCGTGCCTCCGCGCCGATTGAACCGCATGACGGCGTCCTTGTCAGCAGCGAGGGCGCGCGCGGACGCGTGGTATGAGTGGGCCGATGGCCCGCGAGAGCCGCAGCGTCGCGCGCGTGGTGGCGGCGCTGGTCGCGACGACGTGGCTGATCGGGATCGCGCCGGTGCTGCTGGGCGGGCGCACGCCGGCGAGCGAGCCGCACCTGGCCTCGTCGCTGCCCTGGTTCGATCGGATGGCCGGCGCGATCGGCGGCGGTCACCTGCCGGAGTGGGACGACGCCAGCGGCCTCGGCGCGCCGGTCGCGCTCGAGGTCGGGCGTCCGCTCTGCTATCCGCCGGCCTGGCTGGTCGGCGCGCTGCCGCGGCCGTGGGGGACGGATGCGCTGCTGGTCGCGCACCTGCTCCTGTTCGGGCTCGGCGCCGCGGCGTGGTCGCGTCGACTCGGCGCGGAGCCGATGGGCGCGGTGGTGGCAGGCGGCGGCGCGGCGCTGTCGGCGGCGGCGCTCGGCGTCGTCGTCGGTGGCGGGGCGATCTGCGCGGCGGCGTGGCTGCCGTGGGTCGGATGGGCGGTGGACCGGCTGGCCGC
>DATHKR010000333.1:0-2590 GCA_035489015.1 Kofleriaceae bacterium
CTGACGGCTCCATCGCGGTCCGGTGGTGAGCTGGGTCAGGTTGGTTCCGTCGGTGCCCAGCGCGAACAGGTTCCAGGTGGTCTGGTACGAGCCCTCGCCACCGTACTGGTCCCAGCCGGCGTTCGAGCTGAACACCACGTGGTCCCCGTCGGGCGACCAGCTCGGCGACGCGTGCTGCACCTCGTCGCTGGTCAGCTGGACCAGGCCGGAGCCGGTCGCGGCGTCGACCACGAACAGCTGCCAGTAGTCACCGACCGGCCGGGCGAACAGGATGCGCTTGCCGTCGGGGCTGAAGCTGGGCGAGCTCCCCTCGGTCAGCACGGTGAAGCTGGAGCCGTCGAGGTTGGCGGTCCCGATCATGGCCACGCCGCGCACGTCCATCTGGAAGCAGACCCGCTTGCCGTCGGCCGACACGTCCGGCTCGGACGTGTTCTCGGCCGAGTCGCCGGCCACCACGACCGAGACCGCCGGGTTGGGCGCGCTCGAGAGCGACCTGACCAGGCTGAGCCGACCCATCTGGTTGGTGGTGAAGACGAAGCCATCGCCGCCGGGCAGCCACACCGCCGAGGCCGAGAAGAACCGGTTGGACGTGTAGACCCGCCGGGCGGTGCCCGCGCGCGGGCTCACGCCGACGATGACCGACTCGCTCTTGTTGCCGGTGTAGCGGCCGTTCACGACCTCGTCGACCTGGGCGGTGACCAGCAGCGTCTTTCCGTCGGGAGAGAGCGACGGGTCGCCCTCGATGCTCGGATCTCTGGTCACCTGGATGAGCGCGCGGCCCGACCCCGCCAGGGACAGCTGGGTGGCCGGCTCCGGGTGGGACGATCCGGGAAACAGCCCGCATCCAGCCGAGGCGAGCCCGATGGAGAGGCCGAGGACGACGACGGGAAGGCCGGCGCGAGCGCGCGGCGAGACGGCGAAAGACTGCATCGAGTAGCTCCTTGCTACTGACCGGATGCAGCTCCCCCCGCTTCGTTGCACGCGCGGACGAGATCCCGGGACGGACCGGCGCCTACTCCCCGAAGAGGTCGAGCTGGTGCTTCCGCCCCGGCGGCCGCCGGAACGTCGACGGCGGATCCTCCGCCTCGCTCCCGTCCGGACATGCCTCGCTGTCCATCATCATCGGCCTTGTCTTGTCCCGCCGGCGCTGGTTCAGGCCGAGCCGCCCCGTGGTCGTGGCGAACATCGACGCGATCAGCTCGGCGTAGGGCCCCTGCCCGCGCCCGCGGACGTGGAACCGCGAGTCGTTGAGCTTCTCGCCGCCCCGGGTCTCGCGGATGCGGTGAAGGATGCGGTCCGCGGCGAGCGGCATCGCGCCGCGCACCCGCTCCTCGAACACCTGCTTCACCGCGCCCGGCAAGCGGAGCAGCGCCCACCCCGCCGTCGTCGCACCCGCCGCCGCGGCGCGCTCGAGCAGCCCGACGAGCTGGCTGTCGTTCATGCCCGGGATCATCGGCGCACACATCACGCCGACCGGCACCCCCGCCCGCGCCATGGTCTCGATGATCTTGAACCGCCGGTCGGGCGACGGCGCCCACGGCTCGATCGCGCGAGCCATGTCGTTGTCGGTGAAGGCCAGGCTCACGCTCAGGTGGAACCGCGCCTCCTGCGCGAGCGCCAGGAAGAGCTCGAGATCCCGCTCGACCAGCGCGCTCTTCGAGATGACGCTGACCGGGTTGCGGTACTCGAGGCACACCTCGAGCAGGCGCCGCGTCAGCTCGAGCTCCTTCTCCACCGGCTGGTAGCAGTCGGTGACGCCGGAGAACATGAGGTGCTCGCCCTTCCAGCTCGGCCTGTCGAACGCCGCGCGAAGCAGCGCGGGCGCCTCGCGCTTGACGATGATCTTGGTGTCGAAGTCGGTGCCGGCGCCGAGGTCGAGGTACTCGTGGGTCGGGCGGGCGTAGCAGTAGGCGCACGCATGCATGCATCCGCGGTACGGGTTCACGCTCCAGCGGAAGCCTAGGTCGGGCGAGTCGTTCTCCGACAGGATCGAGCGCGAGTGGTCGTCGAGCAGCGTGACCTGGACCGGCGGGGGACCCTCGCCGTCGTCGTAGGTGACGACCTGGGAGTGGAAGCGATTCGGCGGGTTGTGAACGTCGCGCGGCTTCACGCGGCCAGTATACCTGACAATCCGTTCAGTGCTCGACCGCGGTCAGTTGCAGGCTGGCTCGCACTCGGGGATCCCCGACCCGGGGTGGCAGGGCTGCCGGAGGGCCATCTGCCCGGTGCAGTGCCACACCCCGTCGATCCAGTCCGCGTACGGGTGCGAGTGGTTGCTCGGGCTCGGCTGGTTGCCGCCGCAGCACCCGGTCCCGATCCCGCCGTTCTGCTGGCAGGAGGTGATGAGGTCGGCGTCCGCCCGGTTGATGCACCCGAGATACCCGATCTCGGTCCCGTAGGCGCCCGGGTTGGGGTACTCGGCGGAGACCTGGAACGTCTCGCACCAGTGAGTCGGCTGCGGACCGCAGCCCGGCTGGGCCGACGGCTCGTCGGTGTCGGGCGGCGCGGCCTCGAGCGTCTCGTCGAGCTCGTCAGGCTCGGTGTCGAGGGCGCAGGCGCTCGAGCAGAGGAGAACGGCGGCGAGGAGAGA
>DATHKR010000334.1:0-11725 GCA_035489015.1 Kofleriaceae bacterium
TGACGACAATCTGTTCCGGTCCCCGCTGGCCGAGTTCTGGCCGGTGTAGGCTCGATGGCGGTGTCGATCCTCGATCGCTTCCGCAAGGTCTCTACCGCGCCGACCAATCCGACCGGGCCGGTGCCGCGCCGGGTGTTCGACGTGGCCGATCTGTACCGAGGGCCGGTTGGCGCGGCGGCGACTGACGCCGCTCCGGCGCTGCCGCTCGATGAGAAGCTGCGGCAGGCTTATTTCTGGATCGTCAACGCGGCGATCATCAGCCCGCATTACGATATCGAGTACAACGACGGGCCTCCGCTCGAGTACTCGTTCGGGGATAGTCGCAGCCGGCTGGTGCTGCCCTCGGCGCAGAGCTATTCGAGCTTTGTGCTGCTGCCTCTCCTCACCTTTGCTACCCGGCGCAAGTGTCTGTTCGTCGGGGGGCCGGGGCGGGGGAAGACGGCCAGCGCTCTGCTCATGGGGATCTTGGCCGGGTACCCGGTGCGCGAGGTTCGCCGGGCCATGTTGCATGGTCACCCGCAGATGACGATCGCGGACCTGCTTGGCAACCCGCTGCCTTCCGATCTGGTCGCCGCTCAGCGGATGGACGATATCCGGATCGCGTGGCGGCGCTGGCTGACGATGCGGGTGAAGATCATCGACGAGTACAACCGCATCCCGACTCGCACGCAGAGCGCGCTTCTGACGGTGATGGCGGACGGTTATGCCGAGTTGCTCGACCACATCTTCGAGTGCCCGGAGTCGGCCTGGTACCTGACGGCGAACGACGAGCAGGGCGGCGGGACTTACCAGGTGATCGAGGCGCTTCGCGATCGGGTCGATGTGATCGTGCAGGCTCTGTCGTTCAACCCTCGCTTCCTGCAGGAGCTGCTGACTCGCATCGAGGAGAACCTCCGCCCGGAGGAGCTGGTGCCTCGCGAGATCGTCTTTTCCGAGGACGAGGTCGACCGGATGGGCGACGCGATACGGGCGGTCGAGCTGCCCTCGCCGATCCGGCGCCGGCTCGAGTTCTTCGCCAGTCAGTTCGAGCTGTGCGAGGTGGCTGCCGACGTGTTCGAGTACAAGACCAAGGACACGGCGCGGCTGGCCGGCGCCGACTGGCCGGCGCTGACCGCGCTGGACACCGGACGCGACCGGCTGAAGGACCTCGGCTGTCAGACGCGCAATGGCCTGTCGGTCCGCAACCTCATGACGCTGCTGCACTACAGCAAGGCGCTGGCCTTCTTCCGCGGGCGCCCCGCGGTCGAGCTCGACGACGTGCGCCAGGTGCTGCCGTTCGTGCTGGCCGACAAGCTGCAGCTCGACCCGGACGCGCCGTTCTTCGAGGCGCCCGGCAACGCCGCCTTCCGCACCGACCGGGTCGGCTGGCTGCGGCGGCTGTTCGACCTGGCGCTGGCCGAGTTCGACCGGCTCGACGGCGATCGCGACGATCCGGTCGCCGTGCTCGACGAGGAGATGCGCGCCGGGATGGATGGTCTCGACGAGGCCGGCGTGCGCGCGCGCCTCGGCCGGATCGAGCGGGTGGTGGCCGAGTGGCAGAAGGGGCGCAAGCTGTACGGCCACCTGTACGACGACCTGCTCCACCTCAAGTACCTTCACCAGCGCTACACCAACTATCTGCACTGGCTGCAGGTGCGCTGATGGACCGGCTGGCAGGGCCCGGCCCGGCGCTGATCGGCTTCCTGCGCGCCGACCGCGACGGCCTGAACGCGCGGTTCGCCCACGCCCGCCGCCGGCTGCCGGCGCTGGACGGCGACGCGTTCGCTGCGTTCATGGCCGCGGCGCTCGGTCCGCTGCTCGATCGCGCGGCGGCCGAGCGGCCCGAGCGCGCCGCCGACGTCGGCCACGCGGCCTACGACGTGGCGCTCGAGCTGGTCGGGCAGCGCCTGGCCGGCCCGGGCGCGCGCGACGGGCGGGTCGGCGAGTGCTGGCGCCAGCTGGCGACCGCCGCGGCCGGGCACGTGATCGAGGCGCCGGTGCGCGCGCTGACCGCCACCGCCAACGCGCTGGCTCACCTGGCCGCCGCCCCGGGCGCGCGGCCGGAGGAGTGGGCCGGGCGGATGGCGCGCGCCGCGCCGCTGGCCGCCGGCGTGGATGACTGGCTGGTGGCCGGCCAGGTGATGGCGTGGCGGTGCGGGCTGGCCCACCTGCGCGGCGGCGCGCTCGCGCTTTGCGAGCGGCTCGGGCCGGCGCTCGGCCTTTGCGCGGTCGGCGCGGTCCTCGGCGCGGGCGACGCGGCCGGCGCGGGCGACGTCGCCGACGCCGCCGACGCCGCCGACGCAGCCGATGCCGCTGACACGGCCGGCTGGGACGCCGTGCGCGCGCGGCTGGCCGCGGATCCCTGGTACGAGCCGACCCGCCCCGCGTCCGGCATGCGCCTGGTCGGACGGGTCGGCGAGTTCCGCGGCTTCGGCGGGCTGTTCGCGGCCCCGCCGACCGTGGCCTGGGCGGGGCCGGATCGATTCCTGGTCGAGAGCGGGGCCGACGCGTGGGTGCTGTTCGCCGACGCCGGCGGCGCCACGTTCCACCGCGCCACCGACGAGGAGCGCGGGGCGACGCGGCGCGGCCGGCCGGTCTCGGCGCCGGCCGGGCCGGCGGTGCGCGGACAGCGGCTCGAGCACCGCGGTCGCGCGGTCGAGCTGCCGGTTCGCGGTCAGGTGACCAGCGTGGCGACGAGCGGGACCACCGTCGCGATCACCTCCTCGCAGACGCACGCGATCGCGCTGGTCGCGCTGGTCGCGCACGACGACGGCCTCGCGGCCGGCGCGCCGTGAGCAAGCCGGCGCCGGATCGGATCGCCGAGTGGCGCGCGGCATGGCCGGTCGCGCTGGAGGCTTGGAGCAAGTTCACGCGGCTGCGCCCGCCGCTCCTCTGCCTCACCGTCGCTGAAGCTCGCGACGCGGGCCTGACCGGGAGCTTCGCGATGATCCGCCTGCAGGATCAGGCGATCGTCGTCAGCATGCCGGAGGTCGAGGCGTGCCGGGTCGGCCACCTGCCGGTCGAGATCCTGGCCCACGAGATCGGCCACCACATCCTCGCGCCGGCCACGCTGACCGATCACGCGCGGCTCATCGCGCGCATGCGCCGGGCGCTGCCCACCGTCGAGGACCGCGCGCCGCTGGTGTCGAACCTCTACACGGATCTCCTCATCAACGACCGGCTGTTCCGCTCGGCCGACCTGCGCATGGACCAGGTCTACCGCGCGCTGGCCGCGCGCCCGGGCCGCGCCGGGAGCCGGCTGTTCAGGGTCTACCTCCGCATCTACGAGATCCTGTGGGGGCTGTCGCGCGGCGAGCTGGGCGGGCGCGTCGCCGGCGACGAGGAGGAGGGGGACGCCAGCCTTGGCGCGCGCCTGGTGCGCAGCTACGCGCGCGAGTGGCTGCGCGGCGGCGGCCGGTTCGCCGCGCTCCTGTTCCCGTACCTCCTCGAGGACGTCGACGCGATCGCGCGCTTCGCCGCGCTGCACGACACCCGCGCGGCCGGGACCGGCGGGCAGCCGACCGGCCTGTCGGAGGTCGACCCGGACGAGATCGACGGCGCGGTTCACCCGGCCGAGGACGATCCGGACGGCGACGACGGTCCGCGTCCGCCGGCGCGCGCGCCGGTCGACGTCGACGGCAACCGCCCCGCGGCCGGCCAGGCGCGCGAGCCGTTCGAGTACGGGGAGATCCTGCGCGCCGCCGGGCTGGTCCTGACCGATCACGAGGTCGCGGTGCGCTACTACGCCGAGCGCGCGCGCAGCCATCTGGTCCGCTTCCCGTCGGTGGCCGCGCCGGAGCACCCGGAGCCGCTGCCGGAGGGGCTCGAACCGTGGTCGATCGGCGATCCGCTCGACGAGATCGCCTGGTTCGAGACGGTCGCGCTCAGCCCGCACGTGGTGCCCGGGATGACCACGGTCCGCCGGGTGATCGGCACCACCGAGGGACGCGCCCGCCGCCGCACGCCGATCGACCTCGACCTCTACGTGGACAGCTCCGGCTCGATGACCAACCCGCAGCACCAGCTCTCGTTCCCGGCCCTGGCCGGCGCGATCATCGCGCTGTCGGCCCTGCGGGCGGGCGCGCGGGTGCAGGCCTGTCTGTGGAGCGGGGCGAGGGAGCACCTGCACACCGACGGCTTCGTGCGGGACGAGACCGCGGTCCTGCGCGTGCTGACCGGCTACTTCGGCGGCGGCACCGCCTTTCCGATTCACCGGCTGCGCGACACGTATGCCGGCCGCGAGCGCCGCCCTCGCCCGGCCCACGTGCTGGTGGTGTC
The DNA here is from genome assembly GCA_035489015.1 of Kofleriaceae bacterium. Taxonomy (GTDB): domain Bacteria; phylum Myxococcota_A; class Polyangia; order Haliangiales; family Haliangiaceae; genus DATFRY01. Next base: position 4,258 of record DATHKR010000334.1, read on the forward strand.
CGACGACGGCGTGACGACCATGTTCGACCAGGACGAGCGCGGCCAGAGCGGCTGGGACGTGTGCGGGCGCGCGCTGGCGGCGGCGGGCGGCGGCGGCACGCTCGTGCTCAACCTCCCGGTCACATGGGAGACCCTCGAGCGCAAGCCGTACCGCGACCTGATGCGCGCGCGCGACGAGCAGGGCTGGCAGGTGCACGCGGTGTCGACCTGGGACCAGCTGGTCGGCTTCGCCAAGGCCTTCAGCCGGCGCCGCTACGGGCCGGGCATCGCGGCCGGTTGACCGCGGACGCCGAGCACCCGCCGAGCACCCCGCCGAGCACCCGCCGAGCACTCGCCGAGCACCCGCCGACCGGCGCTGGCGCGGCGCCGCGGCTCGCGGCGATACTCGGCCGGTGACCACCCGCGCAGGCCCTCCGCTCGAGCCGCTCCTCCGCCGGGTCACCGAGACGCCGCCCGACTTCCTCGACGAGCCGCGCGCCGGCGCGGCCGGTCGGATCCACGTGGACGCGGTGGTCGGCGACCTGTGCGAGCGGCTCGGGGTCGCGCTCCAGCCAGGCGCGCTCGACGTCTTCGCCGGCCAGGATCCGGCGCGCGACCGCAACCGGCTGGCCGTGACCCTGCTGCAGGCCCACCTCCTGGCCGACGGATGGTTCGCCGGCGCCGGCCTCGACGCCGCCCGCCTCCTGTCCCTGCTCGAGGCCGGCGCGGCCGAGCTGGCCGCCCACACCCAGGCGCCTCGCTTCGTCACCGATCCGGACCGGCGCGAGGAGCTGGTCCGCCACCTCCTGGCCCGGCTCGGCATGCACCCGGCCGGCGAGAGCGCCGCCCACGCGCAGGACCGGCTGACCACGCTGAGCGCGGCCGAGCGGGCCCGGGTGCTGGCCGCGTCGCGCGCGGCGCAGGAGCGGGCGCGCGAGGTGCGCGAGGCGCTGACCCGCAAGGCCGCCCAGGAGGCGGCCGACAAGTGGACGCGCGAGTGACGGGCCGGCCGTGATCGAGGCGTCCGACGACGATCGCTTCCCGATCCTCGGCGAGGACGGCGCCCGCATGCTCGAGCGCCTGCGCGAGCACCCGAGCGCCCCCATCTTCCGCGACCGCAGCGGCCACCGGCTCAGCGCGGCGGATCTCGAGCGGGTGCGCGCCTTCGAGAGCGAGGTGCTGTCCGCCGGGATCCACCGGGGCAGCGCGCCGCCGTCGTGGCTGGCCGAGCACGTCGCGCGCTCGTACCGCGAGGTGCCCCACCGGCGCCGCGAGGGGGCCGCGCCGGCCCGCTTCGAGGACATCCCGACCGTCGCGCGGGCGGATCTGGCCCGCGACATCGCCGCCCACGTCCCCGACGACGTGCGGCTCGATCGCCTGATCCAGTTCTCCACCACCGGGACCACCGGCCACCCGCTGCGCGTTCCCTCCGACCCGGTGGTGGCGGCCTCGTACCTCGCGTTCCACAAGCGCGCGCTTGGCCGCGTCGGCGTGGCGCTGCGGGCCGGGCGCGGCCGGGTCGGCGTGGTGCTGCTCGGTTTCCAGCGCCGCTGCTTCACCTACGTCTCGGTGACGCCGTCGATGGACGAGTCCGGCCTGGCCAAGATCAACCTGCACCCCGACGACTGGCGCGACCCGGCCGACCGGGCCCGCTACCTCGACGCGATGGCGCCGGAGGTGGTGGCCGGCGACCCGCTGTCCCTGGCCGAGCTGCTCGCGCTGCCGGTCTCGTTCCGCCCGGCCGCGGTCCTGTCCACCGCCATGGCGCTCCTGCCCGGGATGCGGGCCGCGGTCGAGGCTCGCTTCGGCTGCCCGGTGGTCGACCTCTACTCGATGAACGAGGCCGGGCCGATCGCAGCGTTCGACCCGTCGGTGGACGGCCACGTCCTCCTCCAGCACCGTCTCCACGTCGAGATCCTCGACCGCGACGGACGGGCGGTGCCCCGCGGCGAGCGCGGCGAGGTCACCCTGACCGGCGGCTTCAACCCGTACCTGCCGCTGCTCCGCTACCGGACCGGCGACCACGCGGCGCTGCTCGGCGACCTCGAGCCGGTCCTGGTCCAGCTCGAGGGCCGCCGGCCGGTCCGCTTCCGCGCCGCCGACGGCACCTGGCGCAACAACATCGACGTCTCGCACGCGCTGGCCGGCTTCGAGGTCGCCCAGCTCGCGCTCCACCAGGCCGCCGACGGGTCGCTGGTCCTGCGGGTCCGCAGCGGCAGCGGCAGCGGCAGCGACAGCGGCAGCCAGGACCGACACGACGCCATGCGCGCCGCCCTGCTCGATCTCTTCGGCGCCGGCGCGCGCGTCGCGGTCGAGCCGATGGAGCCGGTCGCGGCCGAGAGCAAGCACCTCCAGTACACCTCCGACCTGGTCGGCGCCGAGCCGTGAGCCCGGTCGAGATCGCGGCCAACGCCTTCAACGCCGGGTCGATCCTCCTGGCCGGGCGCAACAGCGCCCACACCTGGTGGACCGGCATCGCCGGCTGCGCCCTCTTCGCGGTGGTCTTCGCCCGCGCGCGCCTGTACGCCGACGTCACGCTCCAGGTCTTCTTCATCGCCTGCTGCGTCACCGGCTGGGTGGCGTGGGCGCGCGGCGGGGTCGATCGCTCGGCGCTGCCGGTCCGCCGGGCCGGCGGTCGCCTGGTCGCCGCCAGCCTGGCCGCGGCCGCGCTGGTCACGATCGGCTACGGCGGCCTGCTCGCCCGCTTCACCGACGCCGCCGCGCCGGTGGCCGACTCGGCGGTGCTGGCCGGCAGCGTGGTCGGCCAGCTCCTGCTCATGTCGCGCCGGGTCGAGTCGTGGTGGTTCTGGCTGGCGGTCAACACGATCGCCGTGCCGCTCTACGCGAGCCGCGGCCTCCACCTGACCGCCGCGCTCTACGCCTGCTTCTGGCTGAACGCCCTGGTCAGCGCGCGCCACTGGCGCCGCCTGGCGGGGGAGGCGTGAGCCGGCGATTCACCCGCGGCCTGGTGGTCGGCAAGTTCGCCCCGCTTCACCTCGGCCACGAGCACCTGATCGGCGCGGCCAGCGCCGCCTGCGACGAGATCGTGATCCTGTCCTACTGCGATCCGGAGCCGCCCGGCTGCCCGGCCGAGCGGCGGCGGCGCTGGCTGGCGGCCCGCTTCCCGTTCGCGCGCTCGGTGGTGGTGACCGCCGCGTGGCTGGCCGCCCACCAGGCGGGCGGCGCCGCGATCCCGCCGGACGCGGCCGACGGCGCCGAGCACCGCCGCTTCGTCGCCTGGCTGCTCGACCAGGTGCTCGCCGCCCCGGTGGACGCGGTCTTCACCAGCGAGCCGTACGGCGACCCGCTGGCCGCCGCGCTCACCGACCGCTTCCGGACCCGCGACCCGGCCGCCCGGGCGGTGGTCCACGTCGCGGTCGATCCCGGGCGCCGCGCCGTCCCGATCTCGGCTCGCGACATCCGCGCCGACGTGCACGAGCACCGCCGCTGGCTGGCCCCCGAGGTCTACGCCTCGTTCGTCCGCCGCGTCGCGATCGTCGGCGGCGAGTCGTCCGGCAAGAGCACCCTGGCCGAGGCGCTTGCCGCCCGCTTCGAGACCGCCTGGGTCCCCGAGTACGGCCGCGAGCTGTGGACCGAGCGCGGCGGCCACCTCGAGCCGGCCGATCTCCTGCACATCGCCGAGGAGCAGGTCGCCCGCGAGGAGGCCGCGCTCCGCGCCGCCCACCGCTTCCTGTTCTGCGACACGACCCCGCTCACCACCCGCTTCTACGCCGGCGTCCTCTTCGGCGCGGTCGACCCGGGCCTCGTCGAGCTGGCCCGCCGCCGCTACGACCTGACCGTCCTTTGCGTGCCCGACTTCCCGTTCGTGCAGGACGGAACCCGCCAGGACGCCGGCTTCCGTGCCCGCCAGCACGCCTACTACCTCGAGGCGCTGGTCGGCGAGCCGCTCGTCGAGGCCACCGGCGAGCCCGGCGCCCGGGTCGATGCGGTCGCGCGAGCCCTCCGCGACCGCTTCACCGCCGCGTGACGGCGCACCGCACCGCCACGCTCCGCGCCGGCCGGACTACTCGTCGCTGGTGGCGTCGTAGACCAGGTCGATGACGCCCGGGTCCCACGCCTGCGTCACGTGAGCCGGGCAGCCCTCCGCGGAGCAGGGCCCCGGACCGGGCGGGACCGACACCGCGACGTTGACGCTGGACGAGCAGTCGTCCTGGAACTTCTGATCGAGACAGGAGCTCTCGTTGGGCTGGATCTCCTCGTCGAGCTTGTTCCGGATCGACAGGTAGGCCGACTCGCCCGGAGTCTCGTCGGTCACGAAGTCGCGACCGAAGAAGGTGAGGCACCCGTTGACCTCGAACTGGACGTCCGCGGCTCCCTCGGAGGTCTCACCCGAGCACGCGTAGGGAGAGAACAGCTCCTTCATCCCCTCGTAGGCCGGCGCCCCGAACGTCTCCTGCAGGTCACCGCCCTGCTCGCCGGCCAGGGTCCCGTGATTCGCCCCGCCGATCGAGACGAAGTCGTCCACGACCCAGTGCCAGTCGGCGGCGAGCAGGAGCCGCGTCGTGACCGATCCCATCGAGTGGGCGACGATGTCGACCTCCCACGCGCCGGTCTCGTCGAGCACCTGGTCCACCAGGTCGGCCAGCTCGTTGGCCTCGGCGATGGTCGAGTCACACGCGGCGCCGGAGTGCACGAACAGCGTCAGGTAGGACTCGGGGTAACCCTGGGCCCGGTAGTGCTCGATCATCGGGCCGAAGACCAGGTTGGCGGCCATCTCGTTGGAGACCCCGGGAGGCGGGCAACCGTGGACGAAGATGATCGGGTTGTTGAGGAACTCGTCGAAGCCCCCACCCGCCTCGGTCTGGTCCAGCGACGCGACGTTGCCGTCCACCGCGCAACCGGTCACCAGAGACGTGAAGACAACGAATGCAAGCGCGGCGCTGATCTCGGTCGAGCGGGTTCGAACCATGTCGTGCATCTCCGTGTGGGACCCGGCGAAGGGGGCATCTCCCTACCACGGGGTGGGCGACTGTAGGAACCAATAAATGAACAGTCATGAAACGTACACTCCTCCGCCTGACTGTTGGCCCCATCACCTCGGCGTCAGCGGCAGCGAGCAATGACTCTGTTCGCCGGATCCGTTGGAGCATGATGCACAGGTGATGGACCGGGTGATGGTGGTGGTGCTGCTCCTGTCGGCGTGCGGCGATGGCGACGAGGGCGACCCGCCCGGCTCGGATCCGGAGGCCGACGCAGCGAGCCCTTCGAACCCCGACGCCGCGGTCGAGCCCGACGCCGCGATCCCCTCGACGCCCGATGCGGGCAGCGACCCGGACGCGGCGCCCGCCAGCATCGTCGTCGATTCGGTCGTCTTCGACGGCGAGTTCGGCCAGCTCCGCCAGGGCGGGGAAGGCGACCTGGTCATCACCGGGCGCGGCCTGGCCGGCGTGACCGCCATCGCCTTCGACGACGGCGGCGCCGTCGATCCGACCGCTCTCGTCGCGACCGACACCGAGGTCCGGGTCGGCGCGGTCTCGGTCATCCACGGCGCCGCGCCCGGCCCCCGCGATCTCACGCTGATCGCCGGCGACGAGACGCTCGTCGTGCCCGACGCCTTCGAGATCACCCCGTTCGTGATCGAGGTCGACGCCGCCGTCGACGGGCGGGGCACCTACCAGTCGCCGATGCGGTACTGCGACGACCGCCTCGAGCAGGCCTCCGGCGGCGACCTCCTCCTCTTCTCGGCCGGCCTGCACGTCTGCAGCTACAGCCCCAGCGTGGGCGAGGGCGCCGAGCTGCGCGGCGCGGGGATCGGCCAGACCATCGTGAGCGGCGGCATCGCGTTCCTTCGCGCCGTCGTGCCCGGCCAGTCGCAGATCCACGACATGACGATGACCGGGGCGGATCCGGCGACCCAGGTCCGGCTCAACGCGCTCGGCATCGTCGAGCTGCGCGATCTGCGCCTCGAGGGAATCGGCATCGCGGCCGACTACGAGGACGGCGGGATCACGCTGAGCCGGGTCACCGTCGACGGCCAGGGAGTCGCGGACTGCGTGGCCGCCTCCAACCGCAAGACGATCGTGATCTCCGACAGCGACCTGTTCGGCTGCCAGACCGGCATCCTCCTCCCGGCCGGCCACCTCGAGGTCACCGACACGGTCGTCTCGAACAGCGAGCTGGGCATCCAGTTCGGCATCATGCCGCCGGCCTCGCCGAATCAGAACCTGGACAGCGCCGCGCTCACCCGGGTCGACCTGATCGACAACGTGACCGGCTACTCGCAAGGCGCAGGCAGCGCGAACCTCATCGACGTCGAGATCCGTGGGTCGTCGGTGGCGCCGGGGCGCGCCGAGACCGGCCTCGTGATGGGGAATGGCTTCGCCGAGGCCTCCGGCCTCCTGGTCAGCGGGATGTCGCGACACGGCGTCGACCTCCACACGCTCGACGGCAGCGACGTCGACCAGCACGCCACCCTCGGGATCGATGACTCGACCATCGAAGGCGGCGAGGTCGGAGTCGATGTGGTCGGCAGCAGCGACGGAGCCGCGCTCGCGCTCACCGGCTCGATCGTGCGCGACCAGACGGTGGCCGCGGTCCGGATCGAGGGATACGAGAACTCGTACTTCCGGGCCGAGGACGACCAGCTCTCCGTGGTCAGCGGTCACGCCCTCGATGACGTCCGGACCGAGGTCTGGTTCGCCGGTGCGGTGGTCGAGGCCTCGGGCACCACCCTCAACGGCAACTCCTACGGCGGGCAGCTCATCCAGGGGCCCGCGGACATCGGCTCCGACCTTCGCATCGCGTCCGACGAGGCGTGGGCGCAGTTCTGACCTGACCTGGCTCGAAGATCCTTCTGGGTTCCTTACCCACCACCTGCCCAGGAATCGACGCGTGCTCCACCGGAGCAGCCGATGCGCTCGATCGGCCCGGTATACTGGCTCCGCATGAGTGGTCGCCCCTCTCCCCGGCGGCGGCGGGACGACCGTCGCCGAGGAGCCTGGCCGTCGATCTCACCCAGCGCCCCGGGGTCAGCCAGATGTAGAGCGGCCGTCCGCGGCGCCGGTCACGCCAGCGCGGTCAGGCGCGCGCGCAGGTCGGCCGCGCCGACGAACCGGATGCCGGTCATCCCGACCGCTCGCGCGGCCTCGACGTTGCCGGGGCTGTCGTCGATGAAGACGCAGGTCTCGGGCGGGCAGCCGAGGCGCTCGGCGGCGACCAGGAAGATGCGCGGGTCGGGCTTGGTCAGCCGGGCCCGCGCGGAGCTCACCACCGCGTCGAACGCCTGGTCGAGCCCGGCCGCGGCGAGGTCGGCCTCGAGGCGGGTCGTCGCGTTGGTGAGCAGCGCGATGCGGCGGCCCGATGCGCGCTGCTCGGCCAGCAGCGCCACCACGTCGGCGTCGATGCGGCCGGCCAGCTGGCACCAGGCGGTCACCGCCGGGCCGGCGGCCGGACCGTGCGCCCGGACCAGCGCGTCGCGCACGTCGAGGCGCCAGGCGGCGTCGTCGATCTCGCCGCTGGTCGCGCGCCC
>DATHKR010000335.1:0-95688 GCA_035489015.1 Kofleriaceae bacterium
GGCAAACTCTACGAGATTGACCGCAGCGCCGATGGCGACCTCGAACGTCTCGCCGAGCTTCGCGGCACGACCAGCAGCGCCGTGCTGGCCGAGCTGAAAGCCTGGCTGCCGTCCCAGTTCGTGCTCAAGACCCTCTCCATCGGGAACGCTGCCGCGTACACCGAGGCGAACTGGACCCGACTGACCCGATTCGTTGGCGACGCGCGCATTCCGCTCGACAACAACGCGACCGAGCGCGCGATCCGCGGTCCGGTTGTCGGGCGCAAGAACCACTACGGCTCCAAGTCGCGCAACGGCACGCTCGTCGCCGCCACCTTCTACAGTCTCGTCGAGACGGCGAAGCTGCATCGCGTCGACCCAGCGGCGTACCTTCAGGCGGCCGTGCTCGCCGCCGACCGTGGCGAGGTGCTGCTGCCATGGGATCCACAGCCGTGAAGCCCAGGTGGACCGGTCGCTGGCATCTTGTCGAGAGCGACCTCTGGGGTGACGACTCGATCGATCTCCTCGGGCAGGCCCATATCGAGTTCGGCCCCGACCGTCTGGGCTACCTGATGGTGGGTGCCCTGCAGGCAGACGTCGACTACCGCATCGCCGACCGCGACGGCCTCTCGATGGTCGAGTTCTCGTGGATCGGCGATGACGACGGCCATCCTGCCTCTGGGCGAGGATCGGCGCGGCTCCAGTCCGACGGGACCTTGCGCATCCAGCTCCATATTCACCGCGGCGATGAAGCCGTCATGACCGGCGTGCCGACGGCGCGATCTCCGACAACCAGCTCGCCGAACACGTCCCCACGACGTGGCGCTGGTCGCCGCCGCCGCTGACGCGCCCGGCGCCTGACACAAGTGAGGCGGCACCTCAACACGGGGCACCGCGAGGACTTACACCAGACCGACGCTGGTGACACCCAAGGGAAGGACCCGCGTCGATCGGTTTCGGCGGCCTCTCGCGCGGGAGGCGCGCCGGTTGCCGTGGTTTGCGCTTGCCAGCCGCGCCCCGTGCAAACGGCGCGCGCGCGCACGGGCGTGCGCTCAGGTGCGCGCGCTCTTCTTCTTCTTGCCGCGCGCCCGATCGCCGGGTTCGTCGTCGGGGGCGGCGTGGACCGGCTGGCCGAAGAAGGTGGCGACCTGGGAGAGATCCTCCTCGAGCAGGTGGACCTGCTCGTCGCGGACCAGCGCCTTGACCTCGACGGTGTCGAGCCGGCGGTCGCCGCCCAGGCGCAACTCGTCGAGCAGGCGGATCCAGATCTTCACGAACAGCCGGCGGTGGCTGACCTCGAGCTGTTCCTCGGTCACCGTCTCGACCAGGCGGGCCAGGTTGCCGAGCAGCGCCGGCTCGTCCGGCTCCCAGCCGTAGGCCAGCCGCGCCACCCGGATGAGCCGCTTGCCGACCTCGTTCAGGAGGCCGACCGGCTCGAGGTCGAGCGCCTCCAGATCGATGAGCGGCGCCTTCGGGTTGTGGACCGACAGGTACTGGACCGGCCAGCCCAGCCGCTGCTGCAGCGCCGGATAGGCCGGCAGGACGTTCTGGGCGAACGCCGGCGTCACCGCGTAGAGCAGGAGCAGGCGGGGCAGCTCGGCGCGGCCGCACAGGTCGACCAGCTCGCGCAGGTGGTCGACCGTCTCGTTGTGCGCCTTGGACGGCTTGCCGTCGACGCTGAGCCGGCGCTCGGCCTCGTCGAGCAGCAGCACCGTGCCCTCGAAGCCGAGCCGCGACACCGCCTGCACCAGCGAGCGCAGCATGGCGAAGCCGTTCTCGTTGCTGGGCATCTCGTACAGCCCCTCGAGCTTGGCCTCGCCGGCCGGGATCGCTTCGCCGCGCAGCCACGCGGCCAGGCGGACCCGCTTGTCCTCGCCCTCGCCGTTGATCACCGAGCGCAGGAACTTCACCGCGGCGTCGCGAAACGAGTGGCGGGCGAGCGGGGCGCGGGCCAGCGACGCATCGACCCAGCGCATCGCCTCCTCGCGGCCGAGGTCCTCGACCACGGTCTCGGCCCGGTGGCGCAGGATGTCGTCGAGCCCGCGGGTCGAGTCGGAGTCCTCGTGATCGCGGGCCAGCTCCAGCTGCTGGGCGACCGCGCGGTACACGCCGAGCGGCTTGTTGAGCGGGCACTCCTTGGGCGAGATGGTGACGAACGCGGCCAGGAGATTTCGGCGCCAGGCCAGGTCGCGCACGCAGTAGAGGAAGTGGGTCTTGCCCGCGCCGTAGGTGCCCTGGACCAGCTTGAAGCTGGAGCCCTCGTCGACGCAGATGAGGTCGTGGATGTAGCTGCGGTCGAGGATGTGCAGGTACGACTCGTTGCCGACGTTCACGTGCGAGATGCCCAGCTCGGGCGGCGTGCCGTTCTCGCCCATCTGGGCGAGGATCTTGCGGGCCCGCCGGGGGGTGAGCTCTTCGGGTGGGCGAGGGAACAGATCGGTCATCGGGCCACCAGTCGGAAGGATCCATAGTACTGCCCGGCGCCCGACTCGTCTTCGATCCAGACGACCCGGCGCCGCTGGACCGGGGCCGCGCCGGTGGCGACGTCGAGGAGGACGCGCCGGCCGTCGTGCTGGAGCCGCCGTTCCCGCCGTAGCCGGGCGATATCCCATGCGAACTGTGCTCGCGAGTAGGTGCGGCGCCCCGCCGCGCGGCCGACCGCCGCGACCATCTCGGCCAGGACCACGCGGGTCCCGTCGGGCGCCCCGCCGTCGGCCAGGACCTCGGCGTAGGCCCCGGCCAGGGCCGGAAGCAGCGCGTCCGGCGCCAGCGAGTCGCGGGCCAGGCGGTCGAGCGCGCGCCGCCAGGCGCTCATCACCTCCTCGGCGTCGCAGCCGGCGCGCGCGATCGTCTCGCGCGCGTAGCGGACCTGGGCGGTGCCGCGGCGGCGGTCGACCACCACGGTGGCGGGACCCAGCCGCCACTCCTCGGGGCTGTCGGCGACCAGGCGCGGCGCCACGCCGTGCTCGCCGGCCACGCGGCGCAGCTCGACCGGGAAGCGCACCGTCGACCGCGCGGCGCGGCGGACGCCCGACTCGTCCGGGCTGGATCTCGCGCGCGCCACGACCCGAGCATCACCCGGGCGCGGTCTCTCAGTCGACCGCGGGCCCGGCCTGATCGTTGATCTGGGGCGGTGGTGGCGGCGTCGGTGGGATGTCGTCCGACGGTGGTGGCTGCACCTCGCCCTCGCTGTTCGGCGGCGGGTTGGGCGGCATCGAGCCCTCGTCAGGTGGACGCTCGCCCTCCGGCGCGCTCCGCTGGATCTGGCCGCCCTGCACCTCGGGCGGCGGCTGCGCCGAGGCCGGGGCAACGCCGGCGTCGCGCGCCTGGCCGCCCTCGCCCATCGGCGGGCCGGACCCGCCCGGCTGCTGCTGCTGCATCTGGGCGTTCACCGCGGCCTGCGCGGCGGCCTGGGTCGCGGCGGTCTCGTCCGGCACCACCGACGGATCCACCGCGCCGCTCACGCCCGGCACCTGGGACGGATCGACCGGGGTGCCGCCCGGGGTCGGGGTGTCCACGTCGAGGCTGGGGCGGGCGCCGCCGATGCCGGGCCGCTCGCCCACGCGCTCGCCGCCGCCGTCCTCCTCGGTCGAGCCGCCCCCGCACTTGCGCCGCACGTCCCAGCGCAGCTCGGTCAGCCGGCCCTTGGTCGGGATGGCGAAGCTGCCGTCGGTCTGGCGGACCTTCTCGGACAGCGTGTACTCGATGTTGCCGAAGTCGGGGGCGCGCTTCTTGAGGTCGTCGGACAGCTTGAAGCGCATGCAGCCGGGGAAGAGCGTGTTGGCGAACGGGTCGCGGAACTCGATCTTGCCCTCGATCTTGAGCCAGCCGTCCTTCGACGTGGCGGCGAACGACTTGATGTCGCCCACCCCCTTGCTGATGTCGACCACCACCTCGGCCTCGCCGAGCGAGAGCCGCGGCACCGTCACCCCCTGCGCCCCCCACGCCGCCGCCGCCGCGCTGGCCCGCCGCCGCCGCCCGGTCGGGCTCGCGCTCGGGGTCATGCTCATCTTGCTGACCCCGTCGCCGACGGTGCAGTCGGAGCAGTCGAGCGAGATGCGGCCCTCGGCGTTCTTCCACTTGCCGCCGGGCAGGCGCAGGTCGATCTCGGCGTCGAGCGAGCCGGCCATCGGCAGGCCGACCGCGGAGGCCACCCCCGGCACGTCGGCCAGCGCGAGCGCCTCGGTCTCGATGTGCGCCTCGACCAGCGAGGACGCGATCTCGAGATCGGCGGTGATCTCGCCGCCGCCCAGCTCGGCCTCGATGTCGAGGACCGCCTTCTTGCGCAGCGCCCCGATCAGCCCGAAATCCAGCCCGAGGTCGACCACCAGCTCGTCGATGACGATCTCGCTGGCCTTCTCGCCAGGCGCGGTCGTGCGCGAGCGCAGCCGCACGTCGTCGAACACCACCGTGCCGGGCAGGAAGCCCCCGCCGACATCGCCCACCGTCACGTCGTACCGGTCGCTGAGCGCGTCGATGAGGCGGCCCTTCAGTCGCTCGTACGGGAAGGTGAACTTGAGGGTGATCAGGAAGCTGGCGATGGCGAGGAGCCCGATGCCGGCCCAGCGGGCGACCTTGCGCTGCCGTCCGGACAGGTGGGTGAGCCGGTCGCGAACCGCCGACAGCCCGCGCAGGCTGCTCAGCCTGCCGAGGTCGATGCGCGGCATCCTCACTGGGTCGCTCCTGCCTGGGTGCGCGGGGTGGTGGCTGCCCCCGTGCCCGGCTTGGTGGCACCCGGCGCCGCCGCGCCCGGCTTCTTCTTGTAGTAGGTGGCCACCGAGAAGTCGACGTCGAGCTTCTCCGGGTCGCGGAACGACTTCTTCACGTGCAGCTCGGTGACCGCGACGACCTGGTTCTGGGTCTCCACGCGCTCGAGCAGGTCCTTCAGCTGGGCGATGGTGAGCTCCTTCAGCGACACCTTGATCGATACCTCGGTATTGACGCCCTTCACCGTCTCCTTGGGCGCCGGGTAGGTCGGGCTCTCCAGGCCGACGTCCTTGATGATCGGGTCGAGGTAGGTGTCGAGCGCGATCGCCGCGTCCGGGATGGTCACGGCCGGCTTGTGCGCCACCTGGGAGGCCTGGGTCTGGCGCTGGCGGTCGAGCGCGGCCAGGGCGTTGCGCGCGTCCTGGTTCTTGCCCTCGATCGCGCGCAGACCGCCGCGGATCGTCATCCCGACCCAGGCGATCACGCACACGATCGCCGTGGCGACCAGCGCCGCGAGCAGCCGGCGCTCGCGCGGCGCCTTGCCCTCCCACCAGTCCTTCGCTCGTTCCACCGCGGCCGGCATGGCTCTCCTACAGACAGCTCGTCTTGATGGTGAGGGTGAAGTTGCGGGTCCCGTCCGGCCCGGGCTGGCTCTCCGGGGTCGGGAAGTCGGCGAAGCAGCTCGGCTTGGCCGGCGACTCCGACTTCTTGAGCGCCTCCTCGAGCAGCTTGATCCCCTGCAGCGCGTCGCGCGCGTCGGTCGTGCCGGACACCGCCCGCACCGTGATCTTGGCCGGCTTGATGTCGAGGTCCTGGATGTCGATCTTGATCTGGTCCTTGCCCGGCATCGCGGCGTTGAGGGCCAGGAGCAGGTCGTAGGCGGTCATCTTCGGCATCGGGTTCTCGCCGTCGCCGCTCTGCGGCGAGACCCGGCCGAGCACCTCGTCGGCGGTGAGCGGCTTGCCGAACACCTCGGCCGACTCGAGCGCGAGCCGCTTGTCGAGCGCCGCCTCCGACTTGCGCAGCTTGTAGAGGTCGGCGTACGCGGAGATCGCCGCGAACCCGATCACCACGATGACCGCGGCGGCCAGCGGCACCGCCTTGGCCCGCAGGAACGACAGGTCGGCCTTGAACGAGATCTCTCCCTGGCGGAGATCGAAGGTCGGGCGGCCGCCTGCCCCTTCCATCGCGATGGCGGCGGCCAGGAACGCGGCGTCGGCCCGCGAGCCCTGCCCGGCCAGGCGGGAGCCGAGGATCGCCTGGTCCTCCTCCGGACCGAGCAGGTTGACCTGCATCTGCAGCTGCTCGCACAGGTACGAGGCCAGCCCGCGCAGGCGCGAGCCGCCGCCGACCAGGAGCACGCGCTCGGCGGTGGCGCCGGTCTTGGCCCGGCAGGCGAGCAAGGACTGGCGCAGGTCGCGGACCAGCGGGGCCAGCTCCGGGACCAGCGCCTCGTGGATGCGCGACCAGGCCTCGCTCTGGGCCGGCTCGAGCGACGACGCGATGAAGCCGTCCTGGTGCTTGGCCGCCTCGGCCTGCTCCCACGACAGCCGCCACACCCGGGCGATCGAGTCGGTCAGCTGCCGCCCGCCGCGCGCGATCGTGCGCGCGTAGACCGCCCGCCCGCCGACCACCACGCAGACGTCGGTTCGCTCGTGGCCGATGTCGACCACCGCGACCGGGCCGCCCGGGTCGACCGCGGCCTGCCCGGGCGCGGCGGTGGCGGCGTGGGCGATCCGCTCGATCAGGCGCGGATAGGAAGCCGGCGCCGCCATCACCGCGCGCGGCTCGATTCCCTCGCGGTCGAGCTGCTCGAGCAGCTCGCGCACCCGCGAGGTCGGCGCCGCGCACGAGAGCACCCGCATCCCCTCGGTCGGCGGGGCCAGCGGACCCGCGACCAGCGCCGGCGAGATCGGCAGCGCGGCGAAGCTGGGCTCCGCGCCTTCGACCACCGCGGGCGCGCCCGGCACCGGCCGCCGACCCAGGTCGCGCGGCAGCGGCTCGAACGCGTAGACCATGTCCTCGAGGTCGATCGGCAGGACCGACTCCAGCTCGGCCCCGACCGCCTTGGCCAGCTCGGGCCGGCGCAGGCTCTTGAACGCGAACTCGAGCACGTGCAGGAACACCCGATCGCCCGACAGCGCCGCGTACGGGCTGTCCTGATCGAGCCGCTCCTCGCGCACGATCTCGCCCAGCACCCGCGCCGCGCGCACGTCGTGTGGCTCGTTGTCCTCGCCAGGCGGCGGCACCCGGCGCTCGAAGACGTCGACCATCGCGGCGCTGCGGAAGCCGGGGCTGACCACCGCCACCTTGACGCTGTAGGCACCCAGATCGATGCCGAGGATCCGGCTCAAAGCGACCACCCTTCCCTTCTGGCCTGCGCGGCGCGCACTACTCTTCCCGCCAGTAGACCCACGCGCCCTTGTTGTAGGACGGGTCGCGCATGTTCTGGTTCTGCGTCTTGGTGTCCCACACCGCCGTCAACCGCTTGTGGTACTCGAGCCCGTTGCCCTCGACCCCGCGCGGCACGGTGGCCACGACCTCGATCCGGTAGGTCCGGCGCGGACCGGAGCTGGCCACCTTGGACAGCTTGGTCTGGTCGAGCTCGAGCCCGTCGATCTGGGTCTGCCCGCCCAGCGCGGGCGGCGGGGTCACGGTCTGGCCGCCGGCGCCCGCCGCCGCGAACATGTCGCCGATCGCGCCCGTCGGGTTCTTGACGAACTCGGCGAAGTCCGAGGTCTTGTCGAACACGACCCCGAGGTTGCGCGCGTCGATGACCGCGCGGGCCAGGGCCCACACCTTGATCGGATCGCGCAGGATCGGATCGTTCGGGTCCTTGGCGGCCAGGAAGAAGATCGCGGCGATGAGCTTGGGGTCCTCGACCGCCCCGATGTTGACGGTGCAGTTGCCGTACACGGTGAACTGGTCGCCGAACAGGGTCCAGAACCGGTCGTCCACGCCGCGGACCAGCTTGAGCTCGCCGACCGTGTCGATGTAGTTGTTCTTCGGCTTGTACCGCTCCGGCAGCGTCTCGTAGCCGTAGTCCTCCATCGCGCCGGTCGAGCCGTACATCGCGTTGCCGCGGTCGATGTAGTCCATGAACGCCTGGGCCTGGGTGGCGCGATCGCGCCGCCAGCCCTCGGCGTCCGGGTTCTCGAAGATCGGGTTGAACGCGTCGAAGTAGAACAGGCCCTCGAGCTGGGCCTTGAGCGCCGCCTGGGTCTCCGCGCCGCCGTTGGCGCAGTTCATGTTGATCTTGCCGTCGTCGGTCGAGATCTGGACGTCGAAGGTGCCGACCGACACGCCCAGCCCCTTGATCGCGTCGCCGCGGAAGCCGCCCAGGAGCTGGGCCATGGCGTCCACCTCCTCGCGCCCGCCCCCGAACGCGCCCATGAACATCCCGGCGTAGTCGGCGATCTGGAAGTCGCCCAGCTGCTGGCGGTACTTGTCGACCAGGTCGGTCTGCAGCTTGATGATGAGCTGGGCCAGGTTGGCGCCGGAGCGGGCCAGGAACTCGGTCTGCATGTCGTCGCGCGCGTTGGCCGCGGCGTTGGCGTCGATGGTCGCGTCGGTGGAGAACTCGGCGACCGTCACGCCGAGGATGGCGAGCGCGCAGAGGACCGCCACCAGGGCGACGCCCTCCTGCCTGCGAGTCCTCCGGGTGCGTGGTTTCTTCATGTGCGCCGCCTGTTCAGTTGGTGAAGAACTTCAGCTCCTCCTGGAGCATCAGCCGGGCCTCGGTCTGGTACTTGACCGTGTCGCTGCCCTCGCCGGCGGTCTTGAGCTCGATGAGGATGCGGACCCGGGTGGGCAAGCGGCCGCGCTCGCCGTCGGCCTGGGTCGAGTCCCAGTCCTCCATCCACTCCTTGGCCCGCCAGTCCCAGTACTCGAACTTGACCTTCTCGATGTCGCTCAGCAGCACGTCCAGCTCGGCGCGCTCCTCCCGGCTCGGCTCGTTCGACGGGCGCCGCTGCTCGCGGCGGACCAGGTTGACCGTGCTGGGCTTGTCCGGGTCCGCCTCGGCCGAGTAGGTGATGACGGTCTGCTCGGACTCGTTGGCGTCGGCCCACAGCACGCGGTGCGCCATGGTCGAGAAGCGCAGCTCGTCGACGTCGCCGTTCGGCTTGCCGACGAACAGGGTGCGGCGCTCGGTCATGTTCTGGTCCTCGTTGCTGGACAGGTAGGCCGACGAGAGATCGCGGACCATGACCGCGGTGGCGACCCGCAGCTCGTGGTCGCGGTCCTGGCGCTCGGCCAGGTTCTTGCGGGCGAACACGGTCCCGCTGATCACCGACCAGGCCACCATCATCATGAAGGCGAGGATCGCGATGGCGAGGACCAGCTCGACCAGGGTGAATCCAGCCTGGCCGGCGCCGGCTGAGCGCGTGGCTCGGTCGCGGGGGCTCATCGCTCGCTCCCCCGTCCGCCGGTGCCGCCGGTGCCGCGGCCGCCGGTCCCGCCGGTGCCGCCCTGACCGGTGCCGCCCTGACCGGTGCCGCCCTGACCGGTGCCGCCCTGCCCGCCCTGGCCGCCCTGACCGCCCTGGCCGCCCTGGCCGCCCTGGCCGCCCTGGCCGCCCTCGCCGCCTTCCTCGCCGCCTTCCTCGCCGGCCCCGCCGCCGGCCATCGGCACCTTGCGGTTCACCGCCGCCGGGTCGGTGAAGTAGCAGGTCACCACGAACGACTCGTTGGGCCCGCCGACCACCGGGTAGCTGACGGTCAGCGTCACCTTGCGGATCGCGTCCTTGAGGACGTCGCTGACCAGCGAGTAGTAGGTGCCCATGATGCCGGCGCCCATCGCGCTGGACGGGTCGGTGCCGTCGCCGCCCATGCCGAGCATCCCGCCCAGCCCGCCGCCCAGCCCGCCGGTGGCGCCGCGCTCGCCGTCGACCGCGCCGGTGGTCCCCGCGCCGGCCTGGCCCTGCCCGTTCATCGTCTGCAGGGTCGCCATGTCGGGCAGCTCGATCTTCACGATCTCCGACTTCCAGGTGATGGCCGGCCAGCCCTCCTCGGAGAAGGTGCCCTCCTCGACCTGGTCGAGCTCCTGGAAGCCCTCGCTGGTGAGGAGCTCCTCGATCTCGTACATCTTGCCGCGGGCCAGGTTGGAGGACGCGGTGATCATCTGCGCCTTCTGCGCCGCGTAGATGTTGCTCGCGGTGGCCCGCATGAGGACGACCAGCGCCGCGGCCAGGATGGCCAGCGCGATCATCACCTCGATGAGGGTGAAGCCGCCCTCGCCTCGCCGCGCGGCCGCCCTGACGTTGCCGGAGGACTCGATCATGGCTCCTCCACCTCGTCGCCGGCCGCGTCGCGCCGCATGTGGCGGTCGACGTCGACCTCGCCGTCGCGCACCTCGACCCGACCGGTCAGGCCGTGCAGCAGCACGGTGAACTGATCGCCGTCCCGGTCGGCCATCTCGATGATGGCCTTCTCCGACTGCCCCATCGGGAAGAAGTGGACGCTCACCTCGCCCTTGCTGATCGGATCGCGCAGGTGGGCGACGTGGATGCGGCGGATGGTCACGCCATCGTCGCCGGACAGCTTGTGAACGTTGGGCGCCTGCGGATCGTGGTAGTTGGCCAGGTCGCCGCCCGACGACGCCGCGACCCCGCAGCGCGCGGTGCCGACCCGCACCCCGGCGATCGCGGCCGCCGCCTTGAGCGCCGCCTCGGGCGAGTCGGCGTCGGTCACCTCGCCGACCGCCGCGCCCATCCCGGCCATCCCGCCCATCGCGCCTTTCCCGCCCAGCGCGCCGAGCCCGCCCATGGCGCCCATGGCGCCCATCGCGCCCATCCCGCCGGGACCGGCCACGCCGCCCTGCGGCGCCGACATCGGGTTGGGCTGCTCGGCCAGGCGAGCGAGCGCCTCCTGATCCGGCTTCTGCTCCTCGCTGTCCTCGTGGCGCATCTGGATCGGGTCGGGGCACGCCTCGACCCGGTAGGTCTGCTGGTCGAGGTCGAACACGATGCGGTGGTGCATGCCGCTCTCCGCGGCCAGGTTCCTGGCCGCCTTGAGCGCGGCCGCCACCTCGCTGGTGTCGGCCCGGAGCGCGCTCTTGGTCACCGCTCGCACCGTGTACGAGCCGAGCACCAGGAGCAGCCCCATCAGCCCCAGCACCAGCATGATCTCGAGGAGAGTCATGCCGGCCTGGCCAGCCTGGCCGGCTGGGCTATGTGAACCGGGGCGGGCCATGGATCACTCGGTCTTGGCGCCCCCGGTGTCCCACGACTTGAGATCGTCCTTGGTGTCGAGCTTGCCGTCCGACCCCATCGAGACCACGCCGACGCCGCCCGGCACACCCTCCGGCACGTTCTCGCCGCACAGCAGGATCATCGGGTGGCCCCACGGATCCTTGCCCTCCTTGTCGTTGGAGTACTTGGCCACCTCGCTGACGTCGGCCGGACACGCCTTGCCCTGGTTGTCCATCGTCCAGCGGGCGTACGACTCGGTCGCCAGGCGCTGCACCATGCTCTTGGCCAGCTCGGTCTTCGACTCGCCGAACATCTCCATCAGGCGAGGCCCGAACAGGAAGCCCATCACCAGCGCGATGATCGCGAGCACGATCAGGATCTCCAGCAGGGTCATGCCGGCCTGGCGGACCAGGCGGGCGACCGCGGGGCTCTGCACCTCGGGCGTTTCGATCGACGTATCCATTGGGGGCCTCATCTCATCTTGCTCATGTCCATGAGCGGTTCCAGGATTGCAAACACAACGAAGCCGACCGCCACGCCCATGAAGAGGATCATGAGCGGCTCGAGCAGGCTGGTCAGACGCTGCAGGCGCATGTCGATCTCCTGCTCGTGGGCGTCTGCCACCCGGATGAGCATGGCCTCGAGCGCGCCGGAGCGCTCGCCGACCGCGATCATGTGCGTCACGGTGGCGGGGAAGTGGCCGCTCCGGCGCAGCATGAGGGCGAGCGACTCACCCTCGGTGACGCCGGCTCGAGCCGCCTCCACCGCCTTGACCAGCACCGCGTTGCCGAGCACTTCCTTGCCGATCTCGAGCGCGCGCAGCATCGGCACGCCCGACTGGAGCATGGTGCCGAGCGTGCGGCAGAAGCGGGCCACCGCGACCTGGCGGACCAGCTGGCCGAACAGCGGCGAGTGCAGCACGAACTTGTGCCAGCGCGGGCGGCCCGCGGTCGACCGCGACCACGAGCGAAATCCAAAGATCGCCGCCACCACCGCGACCAGCCACAGGTACCAGAAGGCGCCGAACACGTGCGACAGCCAGACCAGGAACTGGGTCTTGAGCGGGAGCGAGCGGCCGCGCTGGGCGAACATCTGGGTGATCTGCGGGACCACCGCGATCATCAGGATCGACAGGATGAGCACGCTCACCACGATCATGATGACCGGGTAGACCATCGCGCCCTTCACCTTGCCGCGCAGCTTGTGGGCCGACTCCATGAAGTCGGCCAGGCTGACCAGCACCTCGTCGAGGTTGCCGGCGGTTTCTCCCGCGCGGACCATCGAGATGAAGAGGTCGTCGAACACCTTGGGGTGCTTGCCGAGCGCGTCGGCCAGCGACGAGCCCTCGTTGACCGCGCTCTTCACCTCGCCGAGCACGCGCTTGAGGCGCACCTTCTCGGCCTGGTCGAACAGCGCGCCGAGCGCCTCGGCCAGCGGGATGCCGGCCTTGAGCAGGGTCGACAGCTGGCGGGTGAACGCGGCGACGTCGGTCTTCTTGACCGACTTGATCACCTCGCCGAAATCGACCTCGCGGGCCAGCCCCTTGGCGCGGCTCTGCTTCTTGCCGCCCCTGGACAGGTCGACCTGGGTGACGACCACGCCGTCCTTGCGCAGCGCCTGGCGCAGCCCCTTGGGCGAGTCCGCGTCGCGCGCGCCGCTGACCGACTTGCCGTTGGCGCCGATGCCCTTGTATGCGTAGAGCGGCATCTCAGATGTCGCTCTCGGCGGTGACCATGAGGACCTCCTCCGGCGTGGTCATGCCCAGCATCACCTTGCGGGCCCCGTCCATGCGCAGCGCCACCATGCCGCGGTCGACCGCGGCGCGCCGGATCGACGAGGCGTCCGACTTCTGCAGGGTCAGCGCGCGGATCGAGTCGTCCACCATCAGCATCTCGTAGATGCCCGTCCGGCCGCGATAGCCGCTGTCGAGGCAGACCCGGCAGCCGCGGGTGGCCAGGACCGTCCCGACCGGGATCGAGCGCGAGCCCTTCACCTCGGGCAAGGAGTAGTCGCCGGCGAAGAAGCGGGCCGGCTCGAGGCCGAGCTCGCGCAGCACCTCGTCGGTCGGCCGCACCGGCTCGGCGCAGTCGGCGCAGGGGCGGCGGACCAGGCGCTGGGCCATGAGGCCGACCAGGGACGACGCGACCAGGAACGGCTCGATCCCCATGTCGATGAGGCGGGTCACGCCGCCGGCGGCGTCGTTGGTGTGAACCGTGGAGAGGACCAGGTGACCGGTGAGCGACGCGGTGATCGCCACCTCGGCGGTCTCCGGATCGCGGATCTCGCCGACCATGATGACGTCGGGGTCGTGGCGGAGGAACGAGCGCAGCCCGTTGGCGAAGGTGAGCTCGATCTTCGGGTTGACCTGGGTCTGCGAGATGCCCTCGAGCTGGTACTCGACCGGATCCTCGACGGTGAGGATGTTGAGGTCGGGCGAGTTGATCTCCGACAGGCAGGCGTAGAGGGTCGTGGTCTTGCCGGAGCCGGTCGGGCCGGTGACCAGCAGGATGCCGTGCGGGCGCGCGATGATGCTGCGGATGAGGACCAGCGTGTCCGACGCCATGCCGATGTCGGCCAGCCCGAGCAGGACCGAGGTGCGGTCGAGGAGGCGGATGGTGACCCGCTCGCCGCCGGCGGTCGGCGCGGTGGCGACGCGCATGTCGATGTCCTTGCCGGCGATCTTGCGCCGGATGCGGCCGTCCTGCGGCAGCCGCTTCTCGGCGATGTTGAGGCCGGCCATGATCTTCACGCGGGCCAGGATCGAGGCCAGGAACTTGCGCGGCGCGTGCTTCACCTCGCGCAGGACGCCGTCGACCCGGTAGCGGACCTTCACGTCCTTCTCACCCGGCTCGATGTGGATGTCCGAGGCGCGCTCCTTGACCGCCAGGAACAGCAGCGAGTTGACCCAGCGGATGATGGGCGCCTCGTCGGTGGCGTCGAGGATGTCCTGCAGCTCCTCGGTGTCGGCGAACTCCTCGCCCTCCTCCTCGCTCGCGCTCTTCTTCTCGTGAGCCAGGTCGGCGTTCTGGCGCAGCCGGCCGAACACCTTGTTGATGAGCTCGACGATCGGGGTCGGCGCGGCCAGCAGGCCCTCGACCGGCCCGCCGACCAGGACCGCGATGTCGTCGAGCACGTCGAGCGCGAGCGGGTCGGCCACCGCGACCTGGACCCGGCCGCTGGACGGGTCGCGCCCGATCGGCAGGACCTTGTGCTGCTTGGCGAACGCGATCGGCAGACTCTCGATGAGCGCGTCGTCGATGTCCTCGGCGGCCGGCAGGACCGCCAGGTAGGGCATCTCGTACTGGACGCTGAGCGCGCGGGTCAGCTGGCCCTCGTCGATCGCCTGCATGCGGAGGAGGACGTCGCCCAGCTCGCCGCCCTCGTCGCGCACCGTGGCCAGCGCGCGCGACAGCACGTCGATGCCGAGGCCGGACTGGCGCATGAGGATGTCGCCCAGCGACGCGTGCTGCGGCGCCGGCTGCGGCACGATCCAGCCCCCCTGCGGCACGGCAGGCGGCACCGGCGGGCTCACCCTGGCTCGCGGATCGCTGCTCATTCCTTTTGCCCGGTCGCTGCTGCCGCGCTCGCGCTGGCCGCGGCGGCCGCCTTGCGCTTGCGCCGCGCGCCGGCCCTGGCGCTCTTCTTGCCCTTGCCGGCCTTCTTGGCTCTGGGCGCGGGGGCGGGCTGGTCGGCGTCGGCGCTGGAGCCCTTGTCCTTGTCCTTGTCCGCGTCGCCGTCGTCCCCGGGGACCTGCTCACCGTCGGGCGGCGGCTGCTCCTCGGGCGGACGCTCGTCCAGGTACTCGACCGCGCCGTCGGGGAAGCCGACCTGCTTCTGCTCCAGCTCCTGCAGGACCTTGGCCTCCTGCTCCACCTCGCGGACCCGGCGGTTGACCTCGGCGATGAGGCCGCGCTTGCGCCCGAAGTCCATCTCCGGCCGGTACTCGATGTCGCGGAAGGTCGAGAAGGTGCGCATGAACTCGCGCTGCTCGCGCACCCGCCGCTCCACGATCCGCTCGAGGTCGACCTGGTTGTGCACGATGTACGGGGTGAGGACGATGAGGAGGTTGCGCTTCTCCTTGCGCTTCTGGCTGAACTTGAACAGGTAGCCGAGGATCGGGATGTCGCCCAGGAGCGGCACCTTCGACTCGCTGTTGGTGATCTTGTCGGAGATGAGGCCGCCCAGCACCACCGCCTGCTGGTCGCGGACCAGGACCACGTCCTTCAGCGTCTTCTTCGACCAGGACGGGCCCAGGCCGGCGAAGTCCTGCGAGGCGATGTCGTTGATGGTGAGGTCGATCTTCAGCTTCACCTCGTCCGACGCGTTGATCTGGGGCGTGATCTTGAGGTTGAGCTCGACGTCCTGGCGCTGGATCGACTGGGTCGGAAAGAACCCTCCCGCCGCGCCGCCGGTCGCGCCGCCGGGCAAGCCGACCAGGGCCGACTGGTACGGGATGTTCTGGCCGACCGAGATCTCGGCCTCCTCGTTGTCGGTGGTGAGGATGTGCGGCGACGACAGCACGTCCAGGTTGCTGGTGTTGGCCAGGGCCTGGAGCAGCACCCCGTACGACGGGATGCTGGTGCCGAGCAGCTCCTGGGCCCCGGGCAGGAGGTGGCCGAGCGCGCCGCCGATGAGCCCGGTCGCGCTGGCGATCGACGCCACGTTGAGCGACGAGAGGTTCGAGTGCTGGACGCCGCCGATGATGAGGTCGCCGTCGCCGACCTCGGCGCCGGCGTGCCACGCGGTGCCCAGCTCGCGGCTGTTGTCGATCCCGATCTCGACGATGGTCGCCTCGATGTAGACCTGCGGCCGGGGCACGTCGAGCTTGCGCAGCACCTCGCGCAGGGCCAGGAAGTCCTTGACCGACGCGACCACGACCAGCGAGTTGGTCGGCTTGTCGTGGGTGACGCGGACCTGGCCCTCGAACGCGGCCGCGCTGTCGGCGTTGGCGGCCGGGCGCTGCGGCTCGATCTGCGGCCGGTCGGGCCGGCCCGGGCGGCCGCCGGTGGTGCCGCCGCCGGACGGCTGCTGGATGCCGCTGATCACCGCGGTCAGCGTGGTCGCCATCTCCTCGGAGTCGGCGTTCTCGAGCGGATAGACGTGGATGCGGCCGGCCCCCTCGACCTCGACGCTGACGTCGAGCCGGTTGACCAGCGCCTTGACCCGGAGATACGCCGGCTCGCTGGCCAGGATGATGAGCGCGTTGGTCCGCTCGTCGGCCAGGATCTTGGACGGGACCGCGCTCTCCACCTCGGCCTCGACGTTGCCGGTGTCCGGCGCCTGCGGCTGCTCCGGGGTCGGCTGGCGGGTCTCGCGCGCGCGCCGGCCGCGCGGCGGCGGCGGCGCCTGGTT
Organism: Kofleriaceae bacterium; assembly: GCA_035489015.1. GTDB lineage: Bacteria > Myxococcota_A > Polyangia > Haliangiales > Haliangiaceae > DATFRY01. The sequence goes on from DATHKR010000335.1 coordinate 16,229, forward strand.
GCCGCCCTGCGGCGCGTTGGCGTCCTTGGTGCCGAGGATCTCGCCGAGGGTGGTGGCCATCTCGGTGGCGTCGGCGTACTTGACGCGCAGCATGTAGAGACGCTCGCCCATGACCGGGGTGTCGACCGCCAGCATCAGCGACGCCATCCGGCTGATGTGGGTGCCGAAGTCGGTCACCACGACCACGCCGGCCTTGGGCACGCCCTTGACCGCGCCGTTGACCGATTTGAGCTCGTTGAGGATGTTGGCGACCTCGTCGACCGGCAGGTGCTCCGGGCGCAGGACCATGCGCACCATCTGATCCGAGTTGGCCGGGCGGCCGCTGGTGTAGATCGGCAGCGGCGCGCTCTTGGCCTGGGCGTACTCGACGATCTCGAGCACGTTGCCCTTGGGCACCACGGTCAGCCCCATGCTCTGCAGCGCGACCAGGAACACGCTCCACGCCTGGCGCGCGTTCATCGACTCCGGCGACTTGATCGTCACCTTGGCCGCGCGCGTGCCGATCGCCGACGAGTAGATGAAGTTCTTGCAGGTGAAGCTGAACGCCCAGGTGACGAGATCCTTCAGCTCCACGTCGGGTGCCAGGTTCACCTTGAAGCGGCCCTTGGCCTTGTCGCACGCGTACAGGCTGTCGTCCTCGGCCGCCTGCTGCTCGGCCGCGCTGGTCCCGGCCGGAGTGCGCGACCCGCCGCGCGCGCCGCTGGTCGCCGCTGCCGGGGTCCCGGTCGCGCCGCTGGCGCCGCCGGTTCCCGTGGCGCCGGCGGTGGCTGCGCCGGCCGTGGCCGCGCCGGTGGTGCCCGCGCCGGCGGTGCCCGCCGCGCCGCGCCGACCGCGCCCCGGTCGCGTGCCCGGCCGGTCGGCCGCGGGGCCGCCGGTGGTCGTCCCGGTACCGGTCGCCCCGGGCGTGGCGCCCGCGGTCGGACGCGGCGACGGGATCGTCCCGCCGCGGACCGGACGGCCCTGCCCGCGCGGGGTCGACGGCTGCTGACCGTAGGCCGGCGCGAGGGGCAAGAGGAGGAGCAGCGCGACGACGGAGGCCGCCCGCACGAAGCAAAACCGTTCTTGGCTCATCGGAGGCACGTCACTTGATCGTGTAGTTGAGGGTCACCGGCTTGCCGCGCCGGGTGATGGAGACGGACAGGCTGCTCGACTCGCGCACCTTGGTGTAGACCTCGAGCGCCTTGTCCATGCTGTTCAGCTCGAAGCCGTTGACCGCGTGCAGGGTGTCGCCGTTCATGAGCCCGATCTTCGCGTACACCGAGCTGGGCCGGATCGCGTACAGCTTGAAGCCGTTCGGCTGGCCGTTCTTGACCGACGGGACGATGCGGGCGCCGCGCGCGACCGCGGTCGGGTTGGACAGCACCTTCTCGACCAGCGCGCGGTCGACCTCGAAGTTGCTGTCGTCCACCTTGCGGACGCCGGCGTCGACCGCGGCGAGGATCTCGTCGCGCGCCGCGCGCGGATCCGCCTCGGTCTCGGCCACCGGCACCGGCGCGGCCGCCGGGTGGGGCGCGTCGCCGCCCAGCAGCGAGATGCGCTCGACCCGGTGGGTGGCGCTGTTCTCGAAGTCGACCCACTTGCCGAGGATGCGGGTGACCGGGCCGGCGTCCGGGATGTCGGTGCCGATCCAGTAGGCGCCCTGCCGCTCGTTCGACGTGTTGAGGATGGTCGCGAACGACTGCGACTCGTGCCTCGACACGTTGGTCGCGAGCAGGCGGAGCGGCAGCGCGGTCAGGGGCGGGTTGTTGGGGTCGCTCGGCGCGGCGGCCACCTCGGTCGCGGCCGGCTCGGGCGGCTGGCACTCGGAGCAGAAGATGTTGCGGTCGGCCAGCGCGGTGCCCGACTTGCTGGCGGTCTTGTCCTGCTCGACCAGCCCGCTGGTGATCGGCGGGCGCGCGACCGGCCGGCGGGCCGGCTTGTCGCTGTCGGCCAGGGCGGTCGCCTCGATCATGTGCGACACCGCGCTCGCCGCGAACGCCGAGCACAGGATGACCGCGACCACGCCGATGACCCAGAAGTACTTCTTGATGTAGACGTCCATCGCCATGGGTCAGGGTCTCCTCGACTCGGGCTCGTGCTCGCTGTCGATGACCGCGTCGGTCACCGGGTCGGGATCGCGGTCGTGGCCGGCCTCGCCCTCGCCGGCCTCGTCGGGGTCGGCCTCGGCCTCGCCGGGGACCTCCAGCCGGCGATAGATCGTCCGGGTGGCGATGCCGAGCAGGCGGGCGGCCAGGCGCTTGTCGCCCTTGGTCTGGCGCAGCGTCTCGTGGATGACCCGCATCTCGATCTCGGCCAGCGGCGTCCCGATCGGGAACGACAGCGACGGCACTCCGCCCGGTCCGGAGCTCAGGGCCAGCCCGCCCCCGCCGACCGAGACGGCCGAGACCAGGTCGCGAGGCAGGTCGTCCTCGCCGATCGATGTGTCGCGCGAGAGCACCACCGCCCGCTCGATGGCGTTCTCCAGCTCGCGCACGTTGCCCGGCCACGAGTAGTCGCACAGGATCTCGAGGGCGCGGCGGGTGCACCCGGTGATCGGCTTGCCGTTCTTCTCGGCGTAGAGCTGGATGAAGTGCTGGGCCAGGAGGGGGACGTCGTCGCGCCGGTCGCGCAGCGGGGGCACGCTGACCGGCACCACGTTGAGCCGGTAGTAGAGGTCCTCGCGGAAGCGGCCCTCGCGCACCGCGCGGCCGAGGTCGACGTTGGTCGAGGCGATGAGGCGGATGTCGATCGGGATGGTCCGGCCGGCTCCGCCCAGGCGCTCGATCTCGCCCTCCTGCAGCACGCGCAGGAGCTTCACCTGCACGTGGCGCGACATGTCCCCGATCTCGTCGAGCAGGAGCGTGCCGCCGCTGGCCGCCTCGAACCGCCCCTCGCGCCGCTGGGTGGCGCCGGTGAACGCGCCCTTCTCGTAGCCGAACAGCTCCGCCTCCAGGATCGACTCCGGGATGGCGGCGCAGTTGATCGGCACGAACGGGCGGCTGGCCCGCGGGCTGTTCTCGTGGATGGTGCGGGCGAGCAGCTCCTTGCCGGTGCCGCTCTCGCCGAGCAGGAGCACGGTCGCCTCGCTGGCCGCGGCCTGGACCGCGATGTCCATCGTCCGCCGCCACGCCAGCGACGTGCCGATGATCGCGCGGCGGCGCCGCTCGGCAAGCTGGGCGCGCAGCGCGCGGTTCTCGATCACCAGCGACTGCTTCTCGAGCGCGTTCCTGACGATTCGCACCACGTGGGCCCGCTTGAGCGGCTTGGTGACGAAGTCGTAGGCGCCCTCCTTCATCGCGGCGACCGCGGTCTCCACCGTGCCGTACGCGGTCATCAGGACGACCTCGGTCTCCGGCGCGACCGTCTTGCTCGCCTTGAGCAGATCCATGCCGGTGGTGCGCGGCATCATGAGGTCGGTGAGCAGCACGCTGATGCGCTGCTTGCGCAGGACCTCGAGGCCGGCGGCGCCGTCGGAGGCGGTCACCACCTCGAGCCCCTCGCGCCGGAAGATGCGCGACAGCGAGTCGAGGATGCCCGGCTCGTCGTCGACCACGAGGATCAGCTTGTGGCTGTCCCAGGCGGGCGCGCGCGTGGCGCTTCCATCGACGCCGGAGGCGACGCCTGAGCCGACGCCGGAGGCGACGCCGGAGCCAGTGCCAGAGGCGGCGCCGGCGCTGGCGTCCTCGTTTCGATCCGCGGGGCTGGAGAGGTGCTGCATGAAGGCCTCCGCCGCGAGCTAGTACAAGGCCGGTGCCAGCTCTGACCCCGTGTCAATTCGATAGGTTATGTCTGCGAAGGCGCGGCCGGAACCGGGGACGGTCGTCGGAGTGTGCCAGAGTGGCAGGCTGGCGCCAGCGCGATGCCACTCTGGCAACGGGCCGTTCGACCCCCGATCAGCGGGCGGGCGGCCCGGGCGGCGCGGCGACCGGGCTGAAATGAAGCCCGGCCAGGAGCCACCGGCCGTCGCGGCGCACCGCGACGTGGGTGACGCGAAACCGACCGGCGGCCGGGGCCCCTCGATACGCGGCCTCCTGGGTCTGCAGGCCGATCGCCACCGCGGTGTCGCCGTACTCGCGCACCTCGACCTCGTCCCAGGTCAGCGACTCGACGACGAGCGCGCCGCTCCGGTAGCCGTCCAGCCACTGCTTCTTGTCGATGACGAAGCCGACCGGGCCGACCAGCCGGAGGTCGTCGGTGCTGAGCGCGTCGAGTGCCGCGGCGTCGCCGCGCAGCTCGGCCTGGCGCCGGCGCTCCTCGAGCTCCTGGAGCTCCTCGCGCGCGCTGGTGGGGTTCTTGGTGGTGCTGGTCATGGTCATGGGGTTGCCTCCTTGTTCATGGTCTGACCCTGGCGGTACATGCGCGGCGGCTTCAGCCCGGCGGACTGCCCGCCGTCGATCGGGATGACGGCGCCGGTGATGAACGACGACTGCTCCGAGCACAGCCACAGGACCGCGTCGGCGACCTCCTGGGAGCTGCCGATGCGGCGCATCGGGGTGGCCAGGGCGGCCTGGCGCTGGGCCTCCTCGCCGGCGGCTTCGAGGTGATGGGTGAGGATCGGCCCGGGCGCGACCACGTTCACCCGGATGCCCTGGTCGGCGTAGTCGAGCGCAGCCACCCGGGTCAGGCCGATGATGCCGGCCTTGCCCGCGACGTAGGCCGACAGGTGATTGAAGCCCTGGATGCCGGCCAGCGAGGCCATGTTGACGATGGCCCCGCCACCCGAGGCCAGCATCGCGGGGATCTGATACTTCATCCCGAGGAACGTCCCGCGGATGTTGGTGCGGATGCCGCGGTCGAACGCGTCGACGTCGATCTCGGCCAGCGGAGCGGGCCTGGGCCCGTCGGTGGCGTTGTTGAAGGCGGCGTCCAGGCGGCCGAACCGGTCGACCGCGCGGCCGACCAGCGCGTCCATCGAGGCCGGGTCGCCGACGTCGGTGACCACGGCCAGGGCCGCGCCCCCGGCCGCGCGGATGCGAGCGGCGACCTCCTTGAGCGCCTCCTCGTCGCGGGCCCCGAGCACGACGGCGGCGCCGGCCCGCGCGAACGCCTCGGCGGTGACCGCGCCGATGCCGCGGCTGGCCCCGGCCACCAGGGCGACCTTGCCGGCCAGCGGGGCGGTGGTGGGTTGGTTGTTTGTGCTGTCCATGACCACAGGATGTACATCGAATGGTTCGATGTCAAATGATTCTATCATCGAATAGATCTGCTATCCTGGCCCCATGCCCGCCCCCGGCACCCGGCCGCTCGGCCTCGAGCTCGCCCGCACCGCCCGCGCGATCGGCCGCGCCTTCGACGACGCCCTGGCCGCCGCCGACGGCACCGCGTCGACCTGGCAGATCCTGATCGCGCTGAAGAGCCGGCAGATGGCCAACCAGCGCGAGCTGGCCGACGCGGTCGGCATCCAGGACGCCACCCTCACCCACCACCTCAACGGCATGGAGTCGAGTGGCCTCCTGACCCGCCGCCGCGATCCCGACAACCGCCGCATTCACATCGTGGAGCTGACCCGCGACGGCGAGGCGCTGTTCCGCCGCCTGCGCGCCGCCGCGGTCGGCTTCGACCAGCGCCTCCGCGCCGGCATCGCCGCCGAGGACCTGGCCGCGTTCGAGCGGGTGCTCGCCCGCCTGCTCGCCAACGTCAGCGACTGAGCTCGCCGATGCAGTGGTGCTAGGCCAGGGTCAAGAGCGCCTCGGCCGGGCTGATGATCTGGCGGGCCAGGAGGTGGCGGGCGGCGCGGCGGAACGAGTAGAGCAGCCTGGCGTCGCTGGCGACCCGCTCGAGCTCGGTCACCGACGCGCCCGCGGTGATCTGGGCGCGCAGCGCGTCGTCGAGGGCGAGCATCTCGACGACCGCGACCCGGCCGGCGTAGCCGGTGTGGCTGCACTCGGCGCAGCCGACCGCGCGCGGCATCGCGACCTCCTGGTCGCGATCGACCAGCCCGTGGGCGGCGAGGTTGGTGAGGACGATCGGCGGGGGGACCTCGGTGGTGGTGCAGCGCTGGCACAGCCGGCGGGCCAGCCGCTGGACCAGCACGAGCGCGAGCGACTGGCCGATGAGCGGGCGCGGGCAGCCCAGGTTCTCTAGCCGCTGCACCACGCCGAGCGCGTTGTTGGCGTGGAGCGAGGTCAGCATCAGGTGACCGGTCATCGCCGCCTCGAGCGCGAGCTGGGCGGTGTCGTCGTCGCGAACCTCGCCGACCATGATGACGTCCGGGTCCTGGCGCAGCATCGCGCGCAGCACCTTGGCGAACCCGAGGTCGACCGCGTGGTTGACCTGGATCTGGGTGATGCTGGCCAGGCGGTACTCGATCGGATCCTCGACGGTGAGGACGTTGGAGTCCGGGCGGGTCCGGACCCGCTCGCCGAGCGCGGCGTACAGCGACGACGTCTTGCCCGAGCCGGTCGGCCCGGCGACGACGATGGCGCCGTACGAGCGCTGGATCGCCAGGTGGACCGCCTCGAGGATCGCCTGGTCGTGGAAGATCGCCTCGAGCGGCCGCAGCATGGCGGCCGCCTCGAACACGCGCAGGGCGACCTTCTCGCCGCGGCTGGTCGGGACCGTAGAAACCCGCACGTCGACCTCGCGCCGACCGATCCGCACCCCGAGCCGGCCGTCCTGCGGCAGCCGCCGCTCGGTGACGTCGAGGCCGGCCAGCACCTTCAGCCGCGCGACCAGCCCCTTGCTGTGATGGGCCGGGAGCGTCTGATCCCAGCTGACCAGCTGGCCCTGGATTCGAAACCGGATCCTCGGCCCGTTCTGGTTGTGATCGATGTGGACGTCCGACGCGCCGCGCTCGATCGCATGGGCGATGACCCGGCTGGCCAGCGCGACGATCTCGTCGCCGAGCGGACCGGGTTGCTTGGCCTCGCGCTCCTGATCCGCCTGGTCGAACACCAGCTGATCGGGCGCGACGGCGGCCTCGGCCGGGCGCGTCCCCCGCCCGATCCGCGCCGGATCGATGCGCAGGCGCACGTACGCCTCGTTGAAGTCGTCCTGGCTGATCGCGACCACGACGACGTTCATGGTCGACATCACCCGCCGGATCTCCATCCGCGACGCCGGGTTGGTCGGATCGACCATGCCGACGGTCAGGGTGCGGTCGCGCAGCTCGAGCGGCAGCAGCCGGTGCTGCCGGATCAGCTTGGCCGGCAGGGTCGCCACCAGCTCGGCGGTCGGGTCGTAGAACGAGACCCGGGCGAACCGGATGTCCTCGGACCCGGGCGGCGCGGCGGCGCCGACCGGCTGGGCCGGGGCCGCCGGCTCGATCGCCCGGGCCGCGAACCGGCGCGCCGCGGCCAGCGAGAACGCGGCGACACGGGTGGCCAGCTGCATCACCACGTCGTGACCGAGCAGGAGCACCACGCTGTGGTCGGCGGCGGCGATCTCGTGCAGCTGGGTCGTGCCGAGGAACGCGCCGGTCACGCCGAACGTCTCGCCGACGCCGATCTCCTCGACGACCGCGTCGCCGTCGCGCAGGACGGCGCGCCCGGAGTACACGACCCCGATCCCCGGGGTCGGCGTCCCCGCCCGCACGATCACCACCCCGGCCCGCACCTCGGCCGCGAACACGTGCGGCGCGACCTTCTCGATCGTCGCGCGATCGCAGCCGGCGAACAGCGGCGTGGTGGCGAGGAAGTCGACGATCGCCGGCACAGGAACGTCCACGCGCCGCGGCCGCGCGTCCCCCTCGATGCTCATCCCGGCGAGCGTACACCCGGGCCGGACGGCCGCAGCGGATCCATCGAGCCGAACGCGGCGCGGATCTGCTCGTCGGTCAGCCGGTCGAACTGCGGAAACAGCGGCCGGGCCCGGTCGAGCCCGGCGATCTCGCCGGCGTGCGCCTTCATCCAGGCGACCGCGCCCACCACCGCGCGCAGGTTGGCCTGCCCGTGCGGCGTGGCGTCGCCGATGTTGGCGTCGAAGATCTTGGCGAGGTCCAGGCGCGGCTCGGGCGCGAACACGACCTGCGAGAGGTTGGCGCGAAACTCGAGGTCGGCCGGGGTGAACGTCTGGCCGGCCAGGCCGCGGTCGATCGCGTGGCGCCCCTCGTGCGCGAAGATCGCGCCCTCGACGGTCGCGCGCTCGTAGGCGGCCACGAACGCGACCCGCAGCGCCTCGCCGGACGCACCGCCGGCGGTCACCCGGGCCAGCAGGCGCTCGAGGCCCTGTCGCCGCAGCCGGCCGCGCAGCCCGGGCAGGAAGGCATGCGGGCTGGCCGCGGCCCGCGCGTCGTCGCCGGCGCTGTCGCGGGCCACGTCCGCGCGAGCGCGGGCCGAGGCGGCCGGATCGCGCAGCTCCTGCCACGCCCGGATCGATCCCTGCGCCACCGCGGGCCGCACCTGCACGATGGTCGCCTCGTCGGCCCAGCCGCCGTGCTGCGCGCGCCCGTCCCACGCCCAGCTCTCGAACCCGTTGGACACCAGCGAGTCGATCTCGATGAACCGCACCCTGGCGGTGTGCCCGTACTGCGAGATCACCCGCCGGTCATCCACCACGCGGTGACCCATGTGCAGGTCCTCCTGGCCGGCGGTGGTGCCGAAGTTCACCAGCGCGCCGAAGCGCCGGTCGAGCTCGCGGACCAGCGCCTCGTCGGTCACCCGCGCCGCCCGCCCGGTCCAGGTCAGCTCCGGCCACAGCGCCGCCGCCTCGCCGAGGACCTGCCGGCGGTACGCCGCCGGATCGGCGCGCCCGGCCGCGATGCGCTGGTAGTACGAGTCGGTCAGCCGCTCGAGCCGGAGGGTGAAGCGAGCGTACCCGCGCAGCTCGCGCGGCAGCGGCCCGGCCAGGACCGCCTCGGCAAAGAAGCGCGATCCGGCCAGCGCCCGCGCCACCCGCGCCGCGCCGCGCGAGCCGGGCCCGCTCCAGCCCGGAAGCAGCCGGGCCAGCTCGGCCCCCGGACCGGCCAGCAGCCCGACCGGCCGCGCCCCCGGCGGGAGATGGAAGTACGAGCGCCACCCGGCCAGCGCCGCCGGACCGTCGCCAGCCAGGAGCGCCAGCCCCACCTGAAGCCGCGAGGGCACCAGCGCGCCCGGCTGCTCGTCGACGATGCCACGCACCAGCGCGAGCGCCTCCCGCGCCAGCTCGGCGCCGGTCGACGCGCGGCCGGCGACCCCGCCGCGCGCGCCGGCCGGTGTTCCGGCGGTCCGCGCACCAGGGCCGGCCGAGGCGAGGCCGCCGGGCGACGCGCCAGCGCTGTCCGGTATGCGGTCGCCGGCCGACGCGCCAGCGCTGTCCGGTATGCGGTCGCCGGCCGACGCGCCAGCGCCACCCGACGCGCCAGCGCCGTCCGACGCGCGGCCGCCGACCCTGCCGCGCGCGCCGGCCGGGGCATCGCGCTCGGCCGCGAGCACCTCGCCCAGGATCGCCCTGCCGAGCGCGACCGTGGCCCGCTCGCGCTCCTCCGCGGTCGTCGCCGCGGCCAGGGAGCGCCGCGCCGCCGCGCGCGCGCCGTCGAAGTCGCCGAGCTCCGTGGCCATGCGCGACCGCTCGGCCGGGGCGTCGCTGGGTCGGGCGCCGAGCCGCTCGGCGGCGTCGAGGTGGGCCCGGGCCGTGGCCGGGTCGGCGAAGTAGCGCCAGGCCAGGGTCGCGAGCCGCACCTCCGCCTGGACGCGCACGTCGGCCGGGTACGCCGGCCCGACCAGACGCGTCAGCAGCTCGCGGCTGCGCTCGTGCTCGTGGCGAAACAGCGCCTCGTCGGCGGCGTCGAGCTCGGCGCGACCGGCGTCCGCGGGCTGCCCGGCCGACCGAGCGCCTCGACCCGCGGCCGGCGGATCGCCCGCGCGCCGGGCCGGAGCAGCCGCGGGCGCGGCGGGCGCGGCGCCGCCCGACCCGCACCCGATCGAGCCGCCGGAGGACACCACGAGGAGGATGACGAGAGACTTCATCGACTGGACCAGCCCATCTCCGCGCCGATGGCCTCGAGGTCCGCCGGCTCGAACAGGTAGCGCACCTCGAATGCGCGGGGATCCTGGCGCTGGGACGGGCCGAGCTCGCCCCACACGCGCGGAGAGAACAGGAGCGGGCCGCCGCCGCCGCGATCGAGCAGCTTCGCCGGCGTCCGCGACACCTCCACCTCGATGGTGAACTGCGCGGCCGGGAGGATCTCGGCCAGGTCGGCGGCGATGTTCGACGCCATCCCCGGCTCGCGCTCGCACAGGGTGACGCGCTCGCGCCGCTTGCCGCGCCGGGCCGCGCCCAGCCGCCCGGCCAGGGCCGGATCCGGCCGGATCGCCATGAACCGCACCGACGCGAGCCGCGCCCGACAGCGCGCCCGCACGTCGTTGTAGTGAAAGTAGGTGGCGACCACCGGGCCGGGCGGAGGCGCCCCCGGCTGCTCGAGGCTGAACGGGCGCGCGTCGACCCGCCAGCGCGCCGCGAGCTGGCGCGCGAGATCGGTCGCCTGGGTCTCGCTGCACTCGACCACCTGGACCGGCGCGTCGCTCACCTCGTGGGCGGCGCCGAGGTGCCCGAGCGCGCTCACCAGCCGGTCGAGCGACAGACCGTGCCGCTCGCGCGCCTCGCGCACCACGCCGACCAGGAACTCGCGCTCGGCGTCGGAGCGGGCGGCGGCCCGTCCGCGCGGGATCCCCAGCACCCGGGTCCCCACCGGCGGACAGGTCTCGGTGATGCCCTGCTCGCTCAGCTCGGCGTACGCGCGGCGCACGGTGTGAAGGTTGACCCCCCACCGGGTCGCCGCCTCGCGCAGGGGCGGCAGGAGCGCGCCCGCGGCCAGCGAGCCGGTCGCGATCCGGTAGCGGAGCGCCTCGGCGATCTGGTGGTAGAGCGGGACCGGGCTGGTCGGGTCGAGCTTCAAGATGTCATGTTATAGAACACCATAACGTGGCCCGCAAGCGCGTCTCCGACACCGGCGCGGTGGCCGCTCAGGCGGGCGACCGGCCGCCCATCCGCTCGACCAGGAGCTCCCACACCGCCCGCACCCTCGGCACCTGACGGAGCGCCCGGTGGCTGACCAGGAACAGCTCGTCGGCCGGCCACTCGGCCGCCTCCGCGCGCAGACCGGCGCCGATCTTCACCGGCACCAGCCGGTAGTGCTCGACGCTGGGAGCCGGCACCAGGGCGACGCCGACGCCGGCGGCCACCACCGCGACCTGGACCACCAGGCTGTCCGAGCGCACCACCGGCTCCGCGCCGCGCACGTGCCTCGCGAACCAGCGCGCCGCCCCGATGCCGGCCAGGCGCTGGCCCCAGCCGACCCAGGGGGCGTCGGTCCACCGGCGCAGGGTGCCCAGGTTGCGCGCCAGCCGCGGCGCCGCCACCAGCACCCATCGCGCGTGCGCCAGCCGGGTGACGACCAGATCGCCGCGCACCGGCCGCACGGTCCGCAGGGCGAGGTCGGCCTCGCGGCGGGTGAGGTCGAGGACGCTCTCGCCCGGGTCGATCTCGATCCGCAGCCCGGGGTGGCGGGCGAGCAGCTCGCCGAGCAGCGGGGCCAGGGCCACCTCGGCCACGTCCGGCGGGCATGTGATCCGGACCAGCCCCGACACCTCGCGCTCGAGGCCGCCGGCCGCGCTGGCGAAGCGCATCATCACCGCCTCCATCTCCTCCGCCACCGGCATCAGCCCCTCGGCCGCCTCGGTGGGCGTGATGCCGTCGCGACCGCGGTCGAACAGGCTGGCGGCCAGCTCCTCCTCCATCGCGGCCAGCCGGCGCGACACCGTCGACGAGTCGATCCCGAGCGCCTCGGCCGCGCTGCCGACGGTGCGGGACCGGCACAGGGCCAGGAACAGCCGCACGTCGTCCCAGTGCAGCCCGTCGCGGACCATCGGCATTCGTTGCATGAGCGCAACGATACGCTGCATTTATGGGTCTGGCGATGCATTCGCGCACGAGGCAAGACTGTCTCCAGACCAACCAGGAGAGCCCTCATGAACACCCAGACCCCGACGACGACCCAGACGACGACCCCGACCACGACGACCCCGACGACCCTGATCCTGGGCGGCACCGGCAAGACCGGCAGCCGGGTGGCCAGGCGACTGACCGCGCGCGGCCTGCCGGTCCGGATCGCCTCGCGCGCCGGGGCGCCCCCGTTCGACTGGAACGACGAATCCACCTGGGCCGCCGCGCTGCGCGGGGTCGGCGCGCTGTACCTGGCCTACTACCCGGATCTGGCCGTACCGGGCGCCGCCCAGCACATCCGGGCGCTCGCCAGGCAGGCCGCCGACGGCGGGGTGAAGCGGATCGTCCTCCTGTCCGGCCGCGGCGAGCCCCAGGTGCTACCGGCCGAGGAGGGCGTGCGCGACTCCGGCGCCGCCTTCACCATCCTGCGCGCCGCCTGGTTCGCCCAGAACTTCAGCGAGGGGTACCTGCTCGACCCGGTCCTGGCCGGCGAGGTCGCCTTCCCGGCCGGCGACGTGGCCGAGCCGTTCCTCGACGTCGACGACATCGCCGACATCGCGGCCGCCGCGCTCACCACGGATCGCCACGCCGGGATGATCTACGAGCTGACCGGTCCGCGGCTGCTCACCTTCGCCGACGCGGTCGCCGAGATCGCCCGCGCGTCCGGGCGAGAGATCCGCTACGTGCCGATCACCTCCGCGCAGTACGGGGCCGCGCTCGCCGAGGTCATGCCGGCCGAGGACGCCGGGTTCCTGACCGAGCTGTTCCGCTACGTCCTCGACGGGCACAACGCCCACCTGACCGACGGCGTCGAGCGCGCGCTCGGCCGCCGGCCGCGAGACTTCGCCGACTTCGCGCGCGACGCGGCCGCCGCCGGGGCCTGGAGCCGGTGAGCCACCACGGCGAGATCGTCGTCGGCTATTCCTGGTAGTAGTACCAGCTGCTCGCGCCGTCGTCGTAGTACTCCCACTGGCCGCCGTAGTAGTAGACCCAGTGGCCGCCGTACCAGCGCCGGTAGTGGCCGCAGTGGTCGTGGTGATAGTGGGAGTCGTGGTAGCTGAGCAGCGCGATCTCGCCGACCACGGCGGCGGTCCACAGCGCGGCGGTCGCCACGTTGGCGATCGAGCCCGCGGTGCGCGGAGAGACCACGCAGCCGGAGGACGTCGCGCCGGTCAGCGCGAGCGACAGAACCAGGACAGGGAGGCGGCCGCGGAGAAGGACGCGGCGGAGAAGCGATCGCGCCATGACGATCCTGGACCAAGCAACCGCCGTGCCTCGCGACCGCCGGCCGCTTCCGGCCACTTATCGCGGCGCCGCGCCCGACCGTGGAGGGTGGCGCGTGGCGCTGGCGCGACACCTGGTACTGGCCGAGGTACTAGCCGGTGGCGGCGCCCGGTGAGGCGCCCTGCGCGCCGCGCTCGTGCCCGCGGCGGGGCAGCCGGACCCGGAACCGGGTTCCGACCTCGAGGGTGCTGTCGACCTCGATGACGCCGCCGTGCCGCTCGACGATGCCGTGCACGATGGAGAGGCCGAGCCCGGAGCCCTCGCCCACGTCCTTGGTGGTGAAGAACGGATCGAAGATGCGCGGCAGCACCTCGGGCGGGATGCCCTGCCCGTTGTCACGCACCTCGATCGTCACGCCGGTCGAGTCCTCGTAGGTCGCCACCCAGATGGTCGCGTTGCCCCGCCCGGCCACCGCCTGGGCCGCGTTGGTCAGGAGGTTCATGAACACCTGGTTGAGCTGGCCGGCGTGGCCGCGCAGGCGGCCGACCTCGCCGTAGTCGCGCTCGACCTGGATCGACTGCTTGAGCAGGTGGCGGAGCAGCTCGAGCGAGTCCTCCAGGCTGCGGTTGAGATCGACGTCGACCACGCTCTCGTCGTCGGTGCGCGAGTAGTTGTGCAGCGCCTGGACGATCGCCTTGGTCCGCTGGGCGCCGCGCTGGACCACCCGCAGCATCTCGATCACCTCGCTGTGCGCTCCCTCGCCGGCCAGCTCGTGGCCCGCGATGCTCTGGATCGCCTCCTCGAGCGGACCGACGGTGTTCACGATCGCGTTGACCGGGTTGTTGATCTCGTGCGCGATGCCGGCCACCAGCTGGCCGATCGACGCCATCTTCTCGGCGCGAACCAGCTGATCCTGGGCGCGGGTCAGCTTCTCCAGCGTCTCGGCCAGCTCGCGGTTCTTCTTGGCCAGGTCGGCGGTGCGGCGCTGGACCGCGCGCTCGAGGTCCAGGTTGACCTCCTCGGTCGAGCGCAGCTTCTCGCGCAGCGCGCGCCGCATCTCCTCGAGCGCGAAGGTGAGCCGCCCGATCTCGTCGCCCTCGCCGCCGGAGGAGACCGGCTGGGCCAGCTCGCCGCGCGCCATCCCGTCGGCGCGCTGCTCGAGCCGGCGGATCGGCCGGACGAACTGCGCCACCGTCACCACCACGAAGCCGGCGCAGGTCCCGAACAGCACCAGGAAGAAGGCCAGCAGCTCCTTCACCGGGCGGACCAGCGACGGACCGCGCCCGCGATAGTTGGGGTAGAAGACCGCCAGCCCGCCCAGGTCGTAGCGCACCTCGCGCCAGGTCACCACCAGGCGGCCGCGCACGCCGTCGAGCGAGTAGGCGTCGAGCCCGATCTCGGCGTCGCCGGCGCTGCGCAGCTCGAGCTGGGCGCGCGCGTACCAGGGCAGCTCCGGCGCGCCCATCAGCCCGCCGCCGGCCGCGACCACCGGCGCGCCCGGCTCGTTCGACACGTAGTAGAAGACCGCGCTGGCCGCCTCGGGGCTGCGCGGCGCGCGGGTCTCGGCCGGGCGCGGGTGCGAGCCGGCCAGCTGCTCGAGCACCTCGCGGACCAGGTCGGGGGTCGGGGCCGACTCGCGCGCTCCGGCCGCGCCCTGCACCTCCGAGCGCAGCCAGGTGAGGCCGAGGTCGGCCTGCTTCGAGGTGAACTCGGTGACCAGGTTCTTGTACTGGATGAAGCCCCAGAACAGCGCCAGCCCGACCGCGAACAGGATGAGGCCGCCGAAGGAGAGCAGCAGCTTGCCGCGCAGCGACAGCGTGGGGCGGATCGCGCGCACAGGCAGGTGGTGGCGCAGGGTCAGCTGGTCGAGCAGCGGCCGGATCGCGTCGCGGTGCCACAGCACCTGGTAGATCGACGCGCCGATCGCGATGTCGAGCCAGATGGCGAGCATGAGGATCGAGTCGTCGAACTCGAAGCCGAGGTAGCGGCGGGCCAGCAGCGACGCGCCCAGCGCCGCCACCGCCCACAGCGCGAGGTGCGCGATCGCCAGGCGGTAGGCCAGCCCCTGGGCCCGGCGGTAGACCCGGGTCGACAGCGTCTCGCGCTCGGAGGTCGACCCGTCCAGGTACTGGGCGATGACGCGGCGCGAGCGGTGGGCGACGATGGTCATGCCGACCAGCGCGAGCAGGAGCGCGGCCGGGATGACCAGCTGGAGCTGCAAGGTCTGCTCGAACGAGCTGGGCAGGAAGTAATAGGTGAACGCGGCGATCGCCGCGGCGGTCGCCGCCGAGACCACCATCGCCACGTGCACGATCGCGCCGAAGTAGCCGTCGGCGAACTCCTTCAGCGGCGGCACCCCGCTGAACAGGCGCCGGCGCAGGCGGGCCAGGATGAGCTGGTACCAGGCCGAGCGGATCAGGTTGACCGTGAACGCGCACAGGCCGGCGGTCGCGGCCAGCTCCAGCACCTGCTTGCCGGTCCAGTCGGCGTGGCGCTGGAGGTAGAGACCGTGCGCGACCGCGATCGCGATCCACAGGCCGGCGCGCAGGCACAGGGCGCGGCGCGGCAGCCGCCAGGTCGCGCGGTAGGCGACCTCGGCCAGGTCGTCGGGCAGGCGCTGGCCGCGCCGCTTGACGTGGATCGCCCGGTAGAGCGGCGCGGCCCACGAGCCGATCGCCGCCCACCAGACCAGCTGCGCGCCGGCCAGCACCGGGATGGCGACGCGCAGCAAGATCGTTCGATCGGCGATGGCCGGGCGGAACAGGCTGAGCACCGGCCACGCG
This sequence comes from Kofleriaceae bacterium, assembly GCA_035489015.1. GTDB lineage: Bacteria > Myxococcota_A > Polyangia > Haliangiales > Haliangiaceae > DATFRY01. Next base: position 32,074 of record DATHKR010000335.1, read on the forward strand.
ATCGCGACCACCTCGAGCAACGCCAGGGCCAGGGCCGGGACGACGAAGTGACGCTTGAAGCCGAGCGCGCCCTCGTCGTCGCTCGCGTCGCGCGTGGTGTGACTCTCGCGCTCAGCCACCGAGGTGAGTCTATCTTATAGTCGCGCGATGGTGCTCCGCTTCGCCCCTGCGGTCACGGTCGCGGTCGCCGCCGCGGCGCTGCTGGCGCCGTCGTCGGCGCGGGCCCAGGACGGCGAGGGGCGCCGCTTCCCGCCGATCGTCGACCGCGACTACGCCATCGACCTGCACCAGGGCGCGGTGCTCGGCTCGGCCCGCGCGGTCGGCATGGGCGGCACCGGCGTGGCGACCGGGCTCGGCTCGGCCGGCGCGCTGTTCAACCCGGCCGCGGTGGCGGTGCGACCGGAGACCTCGACCGGCGAGTGGGACTGGGACTGGCACTTCGACTACCTGTCGAGCTCGGTCGGCACCGACTACGACAACAACGGGCAGCCGCAGGAGACGACGTTCGGCCCGTTCCAGGGCCCGCTCATCACCGCCGGGCTGGTCGGTCAGTACCGGAGCTGGGGGCTGGGCGTCTCGCTCGTGTACCTGCAGCACCCGATCGAGCGGTCCGACACGCTGACCCTCCTGCCGCGCGTGGTGATCGGACGGGTCGGCCTGGCCCGCAGCTTCCGCGCCGACCAGCTGACCTTCGGCCTCGCGTTCCGGTCCGGCTCGTTCCAGCTGAGCGAGGTCATCACCGACGCGAACGGCGGCGAGGCCACCACCGACCTGTTCTCGATCGGCGGCAGCGCGCTCGAGCTGGGCGGGCTGTGGCGCCCGCGCGACCGGAACCTCCGGGTCGGGGCGACCGCCAGCCTGCCGGTCACCGGCGATCGAGTCGACGTGGCCGAGTGCGATCCGCTCGACTGCGGCGGCGAGCGCGACGGCGACGGCTACATCCTGCCCGAGCGCGCGGTCCTGCCCTGGCAGGTCTCGGTCGGCGCGGCCTGGCGGCGGGCGCCGACCGCGTGGAACCAGCGGGTGCCCGGCGACTGGCGCGACGAGGAGTACGTGCTCCTGTCGGCCGACCTGGTCGTGACCGGCCACGTGCCGGGCGCGTACGGGGTCGAGGCGTTCTCGGCGCGCGAGCTGCAGCCGTCAGGGCGCGACGTGGGGATCTCCCCGCGCGCCGGGATCGAGTACGAGTGGGTGCCCGGCCGCTTCCGCGTGCGCGGCGGGACCTACTGGGAGCCATCGCGCTTCCGCGACACCGACGGCGAGCCGATCGACGGTCGCCTGCACATCACCGCCGGGCTCGACCTCAGGGTGTGGTCGTTCGGTCTGTGGGGCGAGCGCTACCGGGTGCGGATGTCCCTGACCAGCGACGCCGCCAGCCAGTACGGCAACGGCGGCATCTCCATCGGCTTCTGGCACTGAGGTGGCGAGCTGTAGTATGCCCGGGCTCATGAACAGGCTGACACTCATCGCGCTCACCCTGACCCTCGCGCTGCCCGCCGCCGCCTGCAAGAAGGACAAGAAGGCGGCTCCGGCGGAGGGCACCGCCACCGCGCCGACCGCCGCGCCCGAGGCCGAGAAGCCAGGCGGGGAGACGGCCGCGCCGGCGCAGCCGGAGAAGAGCGAGCCGACCATGCCGGACGTCCGCACGCCCGCGCCCGAGGACCTCTCCACGTACACCTCCGACCTGCCGGGCGACGGGCCGCTCATGGCCACGATCGAGACCTCGCTGGGCGTCATCCACTGCGAGCTCTTCGACAAGGGCGCGCCGATCACGGTCGCCAACTTCATCGGGCTCGCCCGCGGCATGCACCCGTTCAAGGATCCGAAGAGCGGCAAGGTCGAGACCCGGCCGTACTACGACGGCACCGTGTTCCACCGGGTCATCCCGGAGTTCATGATCCAGGGCGGCGACCCGACCGCGACCGGCAACGGCGGCCCAGGCTACGAGTTCCAGACCGAGGTGTCGCCCGACCTCAAGCACGAGGCCGGCACCCTGTCGATGGCCAACGCCGGGCCCAACACCAACGGCAGCCAGTTCTTCATCACCGAGGGCGCCATCGACCGGCTCGACGGCAAGTACAACGTGTTCGGCCGCTGCAAGGACCTCGACGTGGTGAAGAAGATCGCGCGGGTCGAGACGACGGTGCAGCCGGACGATCCGAACCAGGAGAAGTCGCGCCCGGTCCAGGAGGTCAAGCTGGTCAAGGTGACCATCTCGCGCGGCGAGGCGGCGGCCGGCGCCAAGAAGGACTCCAAGAAGGGCGCGAAGAAGGACGACGCCAAGAAGGACGAAGCGAAGGACGAGAAGTAGTCGTCCCGGGCCGCGCCGGCGCCCGCGCCGATCAGAAGATGAGACGCCCGACCAGCTCGGGCGTCGGCGACGCGATCACCTCGAGCGCGAGCAGGCGGCTGCCGGCCACCTCGCTCGCGGCCGCGGCCGCCGCCTGGATGTCGGAGAGCTCGCCGGTCATGGTGAAGAACGCCTTGCCCGAGATGCCGACCGCCAGGCGCATGTCGCGCACCGCCACCGGCGCGGTCTTGCCGGCCGCGTCGGCCGCGTGCACCGCGCCGCACACCGTCGAGGTCTCGACGATCGCGACCGCGCCGACCGGGCCGCCGCGCCACTCGCCCGGGTGGACCGGCTCGCCCAGGAACGACCACAGGCGCGGATCGAGGTAGGCCAGGTTCAGCGAGTCGACCAGCGCCGCGCCGGCCGCCCCCTGGCCGGCCGCCATCGCCTCGGCGACCTCGTGCACGCCGCCGGCTACGATGACCAGGTGCTTGCCGCCCGACACCGGGCGCGAGGCGAGCATGTCGACCTCGATCCGCTTGCCGATCGCGTCGGCCACCACCACGCCGCGGGCGACCAGGGACAGCTCGAGGAGGCCGAGGGCCGGCCCGCGCGCTTCGTCGGCCATCCCGGATCTCACACGAAGCGGAACGCTTCCTTCAGCGTGCAGCGCCGCTCGCGCGTGAAGTGGATCGCCGTGGTCAGCCCCTCGCCGGTCGGGCTGGCGATGGTGAACGAGGTGTAGCCCTCGCCGCCCAGGCCCAGCCCGGCCAGGTTGCAGTCGTTCTTGACGAAGATGGAGCAGTTGCAGACCCGCGCCATGGCGGCCAGGTTGTCGATGTTGGTCGAGTGCATGACCGCGGTGTGGTGGAAGCCGTGCTCCACCCTGACCGCGGTGGCGATCGCGTCGGCCGCGTTCTTGACCCGGACCAGCCCGATGACCGGCATGAGCAGCTCGTGCTGCACGAACGGGTGCTGCTCCGGCACGTCGGCCAGGAGCAGGCGCAGGTCGGGGCCGTGACCACCCAGCCCGATCTGCTGCGCGATCACCGACGCGTTCTTGCCGACGAACTTCTTGTTGGTCGAGTCGCCGTCGAGGACGACCCGCTCGAGGTCGCGCACCTGGCGCTCGTCGAGCAAGAGGCAGCCCTTCCTGCCGAGCTGGCGGATGAGCTCGTCGGCGATCGAATCGACCGCGATGATCTCCTTCTCCGCCGTGCAGATGATGTTGTTGTCGATCGACGCGCCCCGCACGATGGCGTCGGCCGCCTTGTCGAGGTGGGCGGTCTCGTCGACCACCGCCGGCGGGTTGCCCGGGCCGGCCCCGATGACCTTCTTGCCCGAGTTCATCGCCGCCTTGACCACCGCCGGGCCGCCGGTCACGACGACCAGCCGCACGTTCGGGTGCTTCATCAGCGCGCCGGCGCTCTCGACGGTCGGCTGCTCCACGCTGACGATGACGTCGCGCGGCCCGCCCACCGACTGGATCGCCTCGTTGAGGATGTGCACGAACCAGTTGCACACCCGCGCGGCCGACGGATGGACGTTGAAGACCACCGCGTTGCCGCCCGCGATCATGCCGATCGCGTTGCACAGCACCGTCTCGGTCGGGTTGGTGGTCGGGGTGACCGCCAGGATGACGCCGTACGGGGCCCGCTCGGTCAGCATGAGCCCGTGGTCGCCGGTGAACGCGATCGGGCGCAGGATCTCGATCCCGGGCGTCTTCTCCATCACCAGGCGGTTCTTGCCCAGCTTGTCCTCGTAGCGGCCCAGCCCGGTCTCGTCGACCGCGTGGCGGGCCAGCGCCTCGAGGTTGCGCGCGGTCACCTCGCGCATCGCGGCGATCATCTTCGCGCGCAGCGCCAGCGGGGCCCGCTCGTTGGCCTCGAACCCGCGCCGCGCCGCCTGCACCGCGGCGTCCGGATCGGCGTAGACCCCGTTCGAGGCGCGCGGGATGCGCGCGGCCCCCGGCGACTCGGCAGCCCGTCCGGCCGGCGCGCCGGCGTGGGCGGGGGCCGCGGTCGGACCTGCGCCGCCCAGCCGGGCCATGACCCGCTCCACGATCTCCGCGATTCGGGCCTCGTCCAGCGATCCCGGCGAAAGCGCCACCTGCCCTACTCCTTGGTGTAGCGGTTCTCGCCGCCCATCTCGACCAGGTCGACCACCGCCATGATGGTGTGGTCGATCGGGCGGTTGGTGGTCGCCTCGGTCTGGCGGGCCGAGCTTCCGGCCGCGTACAGCACGACCTCACCGACGCCGGCGCCGACCGCGTCGGCCGCGACGATCGGCGCGCCCGACGGCGTGCCGTCCACGTCGCACGGGCGCACCACGAGGAGCTTCAGCCCCTCGAGCGTGGGCTCCTTGCGGCTCGCCACCACGGTGCCGACCACCCTGCCCAGGATCATGCCGCTACTTGCCTTCCAGCATCAGGCGGCCGAGCGGCAGCGCCGCGTCGACGTTGGCGTGCGGCCTCGGGATGACGTGCACCGCGATGACCTCGCCGACGCGCTCCGCCGCGCGCTGGCCGGCCTCGGTCGCCGCCTTCACCGCCGCGACGTCGCCGCGCACGATCGCAGTGACGTAGCCGCCGCCGGTCTTCTCGAAACCGACCAGCTCGACCTTCGCCGCCTTGACCATCGCGTCGGCCGCTTCGACCATGCCGACGAAACCTCTGACTTCGATCATTCCCAGGGCGTCCGCCACGTTTGCTCCCTTCTACCTCGTTGCCTGTTCGTGCCGACCGCCTGCCGGCCTCATCGCCAGTCGACCTACTTGTCGACGAACTTCTGCGCTTCCTGTCCGGTCACGCCGGCGAGCGCGGCGGTCGCCGCCTCGCTGGCCGCATCGATCTCCGCCTCGGGCCCCGACAGGTAGAGCCGCCCGAACGCGCCGTACGGGGTCACGTTGACCAGCGACACGTGGGCCGCCTTCTCCGCCTCGTTGGCCGCCAGCACCGCGTAGCCGGCCGGCTCGGTCTCGAGGATGAAGAGCGACTGGCCCGGCAGCACCATCATCCCGCTCGAGCTGCGGTTGATGATCTGGGTCTGGTAGGCCTCGACCGAGCGGATGATCTGGTTGGTCATCACCTTCGGCTTCAGGCGCTGCTCTTCCTTGAGCTCGAGGTGGGCCAGGATGGTGCGTCCGGCGGCGATCACCTCGCCCTGATCATGGTGGTGGACCTCGAGCAGACCGTAGGCGCGCTCGACCACCTGCAGCGCGGGCTGCACATTCGTCGCCTTGAGCGCGGCGTCGGTCACGCGGTTGATCGCGATCCCGGGAGCGATCTCGATCCAGAGCGATGCCTGTCCCGGAACTGGGAGAAATCCGCGCGCTGTCTTGCCCATGAAGGTCGCCAACTGAGGCTGCAGCGCATCAAGGAACGTGTAGGTCCGGAGACTGATGGACATTGGCGAGAGGGACCCTATCACGCTGAATCAAAACGGGTAAAGAGGTCGAGCCGGGATTGACAGGCGCCGCCGCTTACCGCGACGCTGCACGGCATGAAGCGATCGAGAGCCGGCGTCTTGACCGGCCTTTTGCTCACCATCACCGCTGCGCTGGCGCTCCCCGCCCTCGCGCAGCCCGCCAGGCCGGCGCAGCCACGACAGCCCGCGCAGGCCGCGCCGCCCCCCACCGAGGCCGCGATGCCGGCCACCACGTTGACCCTGCCCGAGGTGTTGCAGCACGCGGTGCGGCAGAGTCCTTCGCTGGCCACTGCCCGCATCGACGTCGAGGTCGCCGAGGCCGGTGTGCTCGAGGCGACCGGCCTCGAGGACTTCCTGTTCAACGCGACCGGCACCTACCTCCGCCAGCGCACCGAGCCGCAGGAGAACAACCCGTTCGGCGCCGACGAGGTCGACCAGTTCACCGGCAGCGTGTCGCTGCGCAAGCTCCTGTGGACCGGCGGCACCATCTCGCTGACCGCCCAGGGCGATCAGCAGAAGAGCCGGCTGTCGAGCCTGACCCCGCCGATCGCCGGCACGGTCAGCACCAGCTCGATCACCGCCGAGATCCTCCAGCCGCTCATGCGCGGGCGCGGCGAGGCCGCCACCCGCGCCCCCCGCACTCGCGCCCAGCTCGCCTCCGAGCAGGCCCGCCTGCAGCGCGAGGTGGCCGGCCGCACCGTGGTCCGCGACCTCATCGCGGGCTACTGGGAGGTCGCCTACGCCTGGGCGGATCTGGAGATCCGCCGCAGCAGCCTCGACCTCGCGCGTGAGCGGCGGCGGCTGACCGACGCGTCGGTGCGCGGCGGCGCGACCGCGCCGACCGAGGTGCTGGCGGTCGATCAGGTGATCGCCCAGCGCGAGGAAGAGGTGGTCGTGGCCGAGCTGGCGGTGACCGAGCGCTCGCTCGAGCTGCGCCGCCTGGCCGGCCTCGAGATCGAGCCGGATCAGATCGACGTCAAGACCGGCGCGCCGCTCGCCGCCGAGGTGCGCCCGGTGGAGATGGCGCAGGTGGTCGGCCAGGCGATGGAGCGCAGCCCCGAGATCGCCGTGCTCGAGTCGCAGGGCCGCGGCGCCGCCCTCGAGGTCGAGGTGACCGACAACGGCCTCCTGCCCCGCCTCGACCTGCGGGTGTACGGCGGCCCGCTCGGCTCCGGCGAGAAGATCGGCGACGCGATCGAGAGCACGTTCCAGGACAACGGCTACCAGGTCGGCGCCGACGTGGTGCTCGAGCACTGGCTGGGCAACCGCGCCGCGAGCGGCGCCTCGCACCGGGCCCAGGCCGAGCGCCAGCGGGTCAAGGTCAACCTGGCCGACGTGCGGCGGCAGATCGCGCAGTCGGCGGCGCAGGCGGTGGCGCTGGCCCGCTCGGCCGAGAAGCGCATGCAGCTGAGCCGCACCGCCATCGACCTCACCCAGAGGAACATCAAGGCGGAGACCGGCCGCTTCGAGCTCGGCAAGTCGAGCAACTTCGATGTGCTCCTGCGCCAGGAGGAGCACACCCAGGCCCGCCTGCGCTACGCCCGAGCCGCCGCCGACTACCTGCGCGCGAGCGCGTTCCTCGAGGCGCTGACCGGCGAGATCCTGGGCCGCTACGGCATCAAGGTGGAGTAGCGGCCCGGCGGTCGACCGGCGGCCCGGCGTCGACAGAGCGGCGCGGCGGGCGGTGCGTTCAAAGGCGGATGCACCTGCCGACCGCCGGTCGCCTCGTCCTCGCTGGCGCCGCCGCCCTGCTCGCGCTCTGTCTCAAGGAGCGCATCGGCCACACTTGAGGCCTGGCCCGGCCGCCCCGTGTGGGCGCCGAGCGCATCGCCCTCGTCGCCGGCGACCAGCGAGTCGATCTCCTGGTCCGGCGGCGCCCCGACCAGGACCTCGGCGCCGAGGTGTTCAGCCAGCGCGTCTTCCTGGTCTCCCCCGGCGGCCGCCACCTGGTCCACGCCACCGCGGACCGGGCGCTGCGCGTGCGCGGCGAGCGCCGCGAGCACGTGATCGATCGGGCCGGCGAGCGCGACGTGCGCTTCTCCGCCGACGGCCGCCGGATGGCCGCGCTGCAGGAGAGCGGGTCGGGCGGGATGTCGACGGTGGTCCTCCTCGATCTCGACCGCGACGTCGAGCGGCCGCTCGGCCAGGTCTACTGGCCGCGCTGGATGGAGTGGGTCGAGCGCGGCGTGGTCGTCGCGCACCTCGACGTGGCCAGCAAGCGCCCGACCCTGACCTACTTTCCGCTCGACGGGCAGCCGCGCGTCCTGGTCTCGCGCGAGGGGATCGAGGCGCGCTTCACCGCCGCCTCGCGCGGGACCCGGGTGATGTTCTTCGGCGGCCCCGCCGACCACCGACGGATCTACACCGTCGAGGTGGACGGCGGCGAGCCGCGCGTGGTCGGCACCCTGCCCGACCCGGCCTGGAACGTGGAGATGGCGCCGGACGGGCGCGAGGCGGCGATCGTCACCCACGGCGCGCTCCACCGGTGGACCGCGGGCGGCCCGCTCGAGCAGCTGGACCGCGGGCGGATCATCCACACGGTCTGGTACTCGCCGGACGGCGCGGCGCTCGCCTACGCCTCCTCCGAGCGCGCGACGGTGCTCCTGCCGGGCGGGGTGCGGCGCGACCTGGACGCCCCCGGGGGCGATCTGCGCGCGCTGCGCTTCCGCCGCGACGGCGAAGGCCTCGTGGCGGTGCGCGGCGACACCGCGCTGGCCTGGCTGCCGGCCACCGGCGAGATCCGCGTCCTGGCCGCGGCCCGCCCGGGTGAGACCCTCCAGGGTGCCGACGTCTACCGGGGCGGCGTGGTCCTGTGGACCAGCAGCTCGGGCGACGGCCCGCCGACGACGACCGCGCCGACGACGACCGCGCCGGCCGCGTCCCCGCCGACCGCGTCCCCGCCGGCGCAAAGGGCGAGCGCGGCGCGCGCCCAGGCGTCGCCGGGCTGAGCAGCCGGCCGCCGCGCGGCCGGACGCGAACGACTTGCCGTATGATGGGCGGCCCCCGCGCCGGTCTGTTCGATGCGCCCGACGTTGCCGCTCGCCTCGCTCCTGATTCACCTGGCCCGTCGTGGCGCGCACTCGTCCGCGGATCACGCGGCCCAGCGCGAGCTGGCCGGAGGCCGCCTGGCCGGCGCGCTGCCGGCCGGCCTCGAGCTGACCTGGCTCGGCGCGGCCGGGTTCCGCCTGTTCTACCAGGGCCACACCCTGCTCATCGATCCGTACCTGACCCGGCTGCCGCTCCGCCAGCTCCTCTCGCGCCGGGTGGCCGAGCCGGACGCCGGGCGAGTCGCGCGCCACATCGACACCGCCGACGCGGTGCTGGTCGGTCACTCCCACTTCGACCACGCGCTCGACGTGCCGCTCATCGCCCGCGCGACCGGGGCGAGCGTGTACGGCTCGCGGTCGACCGCCCACCTCATGCGCCTGCACGGGCTGGCCGCGCGCGCGGTCGAGGTCGAGCCGTACCGCGCCTACGAGGTCGGCCCGTTCCAGATCACCTTCGTGCCGAGCGCGCACGCGCGCCTGCTCTTCGGCGTGGCCGTGCCCATGTCCGGCGACATCACCTGCGACCACGTCGGCGGGCTGACCGCGCGCGCGTACGGATGCGGCCAGGTCTACAGCATCCACATCCGGGTCGGCGGGGCCACCCTCTACCACCTGGGCAGCGCGGAGCTGGAGGACGACGCGGTCATCCACCGCGGCGTCGACATCCTGCTCGCCGCGATCGCCGGGCGCGGGTTCAGCCCGCGCTTCCTCGAGCGAGTCCTCCGCCGGCTCGAGCCGGGCTGGCTCGTCCCCCACCACCACGACGACTTCTTCCGCCCGCTCGATCAGCCGATGGAGCTGTCCTTCAACGTGGACCTGGCCGGCTTCGTCGACGACCTCCGCCGGCTCACCCCCGACACGCCGATCGCGACGCTGATGCCGCTCCAGCCGGTGAGCGGCGGCAGCGCCGACGACGACGGGCTGTGATCCTCAGAAGCTGAAGGCGAGGCCGGCCTCCGGCCCGTGCAGCGGCGGGCCGACGTTGAAGCGGAGCACCCGGTAGCCGGCGCCGAGGAACCAGGCGCGGACGCCCGCCCAACCCTCGACCGCCGACACGTCCGCCTCGAGCCGGTAGACCCGACCCTGCGCGACCAGCGACAGGTTGGGCTGGAGGTGGTGCTCGGCGCGCAGGCCGACCACGCCGCCCAGGATCGTCTCGTACTCGGTCGACGACGACGCGGCCAGGCCGCCGTCCAGCCAGACCTCGGTCGGGCCGGCGTCGATCACCCGGCCGTTCACCGCCAGGGCCATGAGATCGAGGCGAACCGTCTCGTCGCCCCGCTTGCCCTCGACGTCCTCGAAGTAGCTGGTGCCCGAGGCGGACAGGCCGAGCCACCCCTTGGACGCGCGGAGGTCGCCGACCAGCGCGCCCTGGGAGCCGACCACCGAGTGACCGCCGATGTAGAGGTCGAGGCGGGCCGGGCCGTCGAGGAATGGCCCGCCGGGCTCGTCATCGCTGCCGCCGGCCACGACCACGCTCACAGCGCCGCAGTCGTCGCACGGCGGCGTCATGTAATAGACCGTGTCACCGGAGCGGTAGTAGCCGGAGGGCTGGCCGTAGCCGTCGCCGGTGTGGCTGTCGTTGTCGCCGTGGCTGGGCGGATCCGGCGTGCTGGGCGGATCGGGGCGGCTGGGCGGGCTGGGTGGATCCTGGTGGGTCTCGACCTTGTTCTCCACACCGTGGGCGACCTGAGACAGCGGGCCGGCAGCGACAGGAGAGGCGAGGAAGGCCACGAAGGCGGCAGCGGCCGGGGAGATCAGCAGGTGTGGGCGCATGAAGCGGTCGGCTCCTTTCGTCTGGTCCAGCCACCATGAACGGACGGCGAACGGGGACGCGCGCCAAAAAACCCCTGCATTCATCTCAAAATGTCGGCCGGGCCGGCAAACAGCGGCACCGGGCGAGGGCCAACCGGTCATCCGGACGGAGGAGCGCGGCGAAGGGCGGCCGGTCTCCCGCCCGCCGCCCTCGCCGCGCCTGGTGCGAATCTCGGACTGGTCGGGCGTCTACCCGACGTGCTCGAGCGGAATCTCGGGCCCGCTGCGGCGGCGCAGGGCGCGGCGCAGCTTGGCCAGCGCGCGCGCCTCGATCTGGCGGATGCGCTCGCGCGAGCGGCGGTACTCGTTGCCGATCTCCTGCAGCGTCTGCTCCTGCTCGTCGTCGAGGCCGTAGCGGCGGCGGATGACGTCAGCCTCGACCGGCGACAGGCTCTTGACCAGGAGCTCGAGCTCGCGCTTCTCGTCCTCGACGAACAGCATCTCGCGGGGCGAGTGCTCCTGCGACTCCGGGTCCACGAACACGTCGAGCGGGGAGCCGTCCTCCTCGTCGCCCTGCTGGCGGTCGAGCGAGACCGCGTGCACCAGGAGCCCGGTCTCGACCTCCTCGACCTTCTCGATCGGCAGCGTGGCAGCCTGGGCGATCTCCGCGCTGGTCGGCGAGCGGCCGAGCTGGTTGGCCAGGTCGCGCTTGATCTTGCGGACGTGGCGCTGGGTCTCGATGAGGTGGATCGGCACCCGGACGGTCTGGCCCTTGTCGAGCACCGCGCGCCGGATCGACGCCATGATCCACCAGCTGGCGAAGGTGGAGAAGCGGAAGCCCTTGCGGTAGTCGAAGCGGTCGACCGCGCGCATGAGGCCCAGGTTGCCCTCCTGGATCAGGTCCGACAGGGGCAGGCCGCGGCCGCGGAACCGGCGCGCGATGGTGACCACCAGGCGCAGGTTGGCGGTGATGAAGGCCTCGCGCGCGGCGGTGGCCAGCGCCTCGGCCTGCCGCACGCGGGAGGCGTAGCGCCGCCAGTCGGCGTCCGGCGAGCTGTCGCGCCGGCGGCGGCCGGTGGTGCTGCGGTGAAGCTCGATCGGCGGCTCGGGCGGACAGGCCCGCTCGATCTCGCCGACCAGGCCCGAGCGAACCCGGCGCTGGCGATCGAGCTGGAGAAGCTCCTCGACCAGGGGTTGCTCGTCGCCGTCGAGGGCGCGCTCGGTGGCCATGGCCCGGCGCAGCTCGTCGAGCGCCGCGCTCGACTCGTCCATCTGCGTCTCCAGGTCGGAGACGATCTTCTCCAGGGCCGGCGCGTGCGACAGGACCGCGCGCCAGGCCAGGTGCTCGCGCCGCTCGATCTCCTTGGCGAGGGACACCTCGCGCTCGGGAGAGAGCAGCTCGTGCGCTGCCATGTCACGGTAGTAGCGCTCGAGACCGTCGGAGAAACCGGAGTACGTATCGAGTCGAGTAGCGGCCATGATCTATCAATCGCCCCGAGGAGGTTGCGAGCTGAACTCAATGCACACAGGGTGCCAAGCGGACTCGATTCCAACGCCCCGGCGGGGCGACCGGCAGAGCCACGAAGCGAGTGGTACTTCGCCGATCTTCCGGCCGGGCCACCCGGCCCCGACCCGCGGCAGCGCCTCTCGAGTGTGCTCATGCGCTCGCCCCCCCGTGCGCCATCGCGCAACCGCTCGGAGACGACATCGGGGGCCCGCCCCGGCGGTCGGTTCGAAGCGCCGGCCGCGGGGCGCAGTCGCGGACCGCGAGCGCAGCCGCCTCGCGCCCGGCGATGCCGGCCGGCGTTCGCGGTCGGTGCCGCGGCCCGTGGTCAGCGCGGTCGGACCGGCGGTCGGGGCGTGGTCCGGCGTGGTCGGGGCCGCGGTCGGACACCTCGAGGCGCGGTCGGACACCTCGGGGTCGGGCCTGCGATCGGCCCTCGGTCGGACCCTCGGTCGGGACCTCGGTCGGACCTCGGTCGGGCCCTCGGTCGGGTGGTGAACGCGGGCCGCGGCCGGACCGTCAGGCGCGCCTCCCGGCGCATGACGTCGCGGTGGATCCGGGCTAGATTGCACCCTCCGATCGCGCCTCTCTCCGACACCCCGCCTTCATGACCTGGCTCTGGCTCGGCTTCTTCGCCCTCGTCTTCGTCATGCTGGCGCTGGACCTCGGTGTGTTCCACCGCAAGGCGCACGAGATCGACATCCGCGAGGCGGTCGGATGGACCATCTTCTGGGTCACCCTCGGCCTCTCGTTCAGCGGCATCGTCTACCTCATCTACGAGAACCACTGGGGCGGCGCCGGCCACATACGGGGGCGCCACGCGCTGGATGGCGGAGACGCCACCGTTCTCTACCTGACCGGCTACCTGCTCGAGGAGTCGCTCAGCGTCGACAACCTGTTCGTCATCTCGCTGCTGTTCCGCTCGATGGCGATCCCCGCCCGCTTCCAGCACCGCCTGCTGTTCTGGGGGATCATCGGCGCGCTGGTGTTCCGCGGCAGCATGATCGCGGGGGGTGTGTGGCTGGTCCACAAGTTCATCTGGACCTTCTACATATTCGGCGCCTTCCTGGTCATCTCCGGGATCCGGATGATCCTGGCCGGGGACGACGAGGAGCCCGAGCCGGAGGCGAGCTGGTTCTTCAAGGCGATCCGGCGGGTCCTGCCCATGGCCAAGGAGGACCACGGCACCCGCCTGCTCGCCCGCGAACGGGGACGCTTCGTCGTCACCCACCTGGCGGTCGCCCTCCTGGCCATCGAGCTGACCGACATCGTCTTCGCGGTCGACTCGGTCCCGGCCATCCTGGCGGTGACGACCGAGCCGTTCATCGTGGTCACCTCGAACGTCTTCGCGATCCTCGGTCTTCGCTCGATCTACTTCGTTCTCGCCGGCATGATGGACAAGTTCCGCTACCTGAAGACGGCGCTGTCCATCCTCCTCATCGTCATCGGCGCTAAGATGCTGGCCCACGACCTGGTCAAGATCCCGAACCTGGTGTCCCTCGCGGTCGTGATCGGCGTGGTGTCGACCGGCGTGATTCTCTCGCTCATGGCCGACGCGCGCGACATCCGGCGCAAGTCGCAGCTGATGGCGGCCCAGGCGGACCCGGATGAAGCGGCGCGCTCGAGTGGCGAGAGCGAGGAGTCGTGACGTGGGGTTCTACCCGCAGCCGAACGATTACACCTGCGGGCCCTTCGCGCTCAAGCACGCCCTGGTCACGCTCGGGCGGCTGGTCGACGAGGACCGCATCGCCATCCTGGCCCGCACCACCTGGTGGTCGGGCACCGACGAGATCAAGCTGGCCCGGGCCGCGCGCGCGTTCGACTGCGATCTCCCGGTCCTGCGCTCGCGCGACTCACGCCGCGCCAAGCGCATGCTGCTCGACCACCTGCGCCGGCGCATCCCGGTCCTCCTGTGCGTGGACGACTGGGGGCACTGGATCACCGCGGTCCGCCACGAGGGCTCGCGGTTCGTGGTCATCGACTCCAACCTGGACCCGGTCCTCAACCTCCTGTCGTGGGCGCAGCTGGAGAAGCGCTGGCGCTACCTCGACCGCGAGTACGACGAGACCGATCCGCCCTCGATCTACGATCTTCACCCGATCCGTCCCCGGTTCCGCGTGACCGCCAAGGCCGACCTCTCGATCGCGCGCCTGCGCCACCTGCGCCGCCCCGAGAACCGCCTCCTGGCCCTCCACTGGAACGAATACCTGGAAGACCTGCTCGAGATCTGCCGGCCGCGCTCCGCACTCCAGGAGTCACCGCTGTCGATGGGCGAGTTCCTGCGCCGCAACCAGGAGCTCATCATCTCCCGGGTGGTCTACTGGCACGGCGACATCGACCGCGAGCGGGTCGCCAAGCTGCTCGGCAACTTCCGCTTCGTGGCCGAGACGTATGGCCTGGTCATACCCAAGACCCTGACCCGCCGGGCGGTGGCCGACATGGCGATCCTCACCACCATGGCGGTCGTCGCCCAGCGCGGGATCGACGACCTCTACGGTCTCAGCTCGAGCAAGTGATGGTGGGCCCGGGCGCGGCGCCCGGGCCCCAGCTCAACCACGAGCGAGCTTGCCAAGGGCCACGAAGGCCACCACCCCTACGAACGCGACGATCGAGAACACCAGGAGCTCGGCCATGGAATCGATGGCTCCCCAGAAGAGGGCCATCGCCAGGGCGACCACGTAACCGATGAGCACGACGCAGCCCATTGCTCACCTCCTCGGTGACCGGTAGGACCTGAGTCTCCCATGCTGGTGAATCGACACCAGCTCCGATCGCGCGGGCCGGACGAATCGTGGCGGATTGCCTCACCGAGGCATGACGCCACGAGCGCATTTCAGCGCGTCCGGCGACGCGTTGGTTTCTCGACTCAGCGGCCGAGCGGCACGATCCAGAGCAGGTCGATGCTGGCCGCGCCGCGATCGCCGGCCACTCCCTCCCACATCCAGTCCTTGCTGAAGAAGTGCTGGACCGTGGCCTCGTTGCGATTCTTCATGATGTCGGTGGTATCGCGGTAGCGGTAGGCGATGAAGAGTCGATCGGTGAGCCACTTCCCGACGGTCACGTACCTCGACTGCGCATCACCCTCCTCGGTCCCGACCCGCAGCGCGTCGACCGGCAGGCCGGCCTGGCGAATGACCCCGGCCACCTGGTTGGCGACCACGTTGGCCGCGGCGCCCGGGGTCGACTCGCTGAGCGAGCCGGTGCCGCCGCCGCCCTCACCGCCGAGGATGAAGCCGAGCAGCTGGGCCTGGTCATAGCGCCCGCTGTCCGACGCGAAGCTGACCTGCGGCTCCGACATCCGGCCCTGCACGTCGATGTAGACCAGCGTGTCGGGGAACTGGTGGCTGACCCGGACGTCGAGGCGCGGGTCGAGCGGGACCTCGCCCGCGAACAGCACCCAGGCCCGCTCGATCTCGTAGCGCCGGCTGACGATCTCGATCCAGCCGCGCACGCCCTCGATGTTGCCGTCGAGGACGTTGACGCCGCCGACCTGGGTCATCGTGAGCTTGACCTTGAGGTCCAGGCGGAGCTCTTCGCCGCGCACCGCGATGAGGTCGTCCGAGACGATGCGGAGCCGCATCATCGGCGCGGCCGCGTTCTTCAGCTCCTGGCGCGCCGCCTCCTGCGCCGCGCCGGCCGCGTCGGTGAAGACCACGTCGTCGAGCGGGCCGGAGTCGTGCAGCTGCACGCCGCTCGTCGACGGCAGGCGGACCAGGAGCCCCTTCTCGATCCGGACCTCGACGTCGAGCATCGGACCGCGCCGGCTGCCCTTGGCGTTGAGCTTGCCGTTGATCGAGACCAGCTGCTTGCCGGCCTGGACCGGCAGCTTGGTGGCGGTCAGGTTCGCGGTGAAGCTGGTCGCGGCCGGTCGCCGCAGGTCGGCGTCGGCGAGGAGGAGGATCTTGCCCGGCCGCGAGGTCGCCTTGACGGTCAGGTGCAGCTGGCTGCGCTTGAACACCGCGTCCACCCGGGCGGCGGTGAGCGGGCGGAGGAACTGAGCGATGCGGGCGGTGCCCTCGCGGATCCTGACCGCGCCATCGATGATCGGCTGGGCCGCGGTCCCGCCGATGTCGAGGTTGGCGGACAGGAGGCCGTCGAGGAACGTGAGCGTGCCGCCCGGCCGCTTCCACAGCGGCGTGAACAGGCCTAGCTTGACCCGCTGGGCGTCGAGGTGGGCCTGCAGCGGCGCGCGCTGGCCGGGCGAGCCGCTCGCGCTCAGCACCACTCGCCCGCCGTCCGACTGGCGCGCGTCGGCGCGCACCTTCCAGGGCCCGGCGCTGTAGCTGCCCGACGCGCTCAGCTGGTCGAAGCGAACCCCCTCGGCGGTGAAGCCGGGCGCCTCGATCTTGGCGCTGATGATCGGCTTGCCGATCGAGCCGCGCACGGTGAGCTCGCCGCGCAGCTGGCCGCTCGCGTTCGGCTTCACCTGCAGCGCCGACGCGATCCGCGCGATCGGCTGATCCGGGACCCGCAGCTGCCCGGTCAGCGTGGTGGCGTCCAGCTGCCGTGACAGCGCGGCGAAGTCGAGGCTGCGGATCCGGTCGGCGCCGAGCCCGACCGCCACCCGCCCGTCGACCAGGGTCCCGGTCGGCACCCGGATGGCCAGGACCACGTCGGTCGCGCGCGGCTGGGCCTGCACGGTGAGCTCGCCGGCCAGCGGCGCGGCCTTGTCGACCATGCGCACGTCGGCGAACTTCACCGTGGCCCCCAGCGTGCGCGCCCCCTGCCCGGCGGTGATCTGGGCCTGGACCATGCCGGTCAGCTCGACCGAGCGGCGCGCGATGCCCTTCTTGCCGACCGGCGGCTGCAGCCGGGCCAGGTTGAGGTCGGTCACGCGCAGACTGATCGACTTGACCAGATCGAGGCCCTGGCGGGTCCACCCGGCCGGCGCGAGCGGGTTGGCGGGGACCGCGGCGGTCGCGTCGAGCTCGACCTTGCCCAGGTCGCCGGCGATGATGTGCGACCACACGGTCACCTGGGTGCGGGTCAGCCCGACCTGCAGCTTGAGCGTGACCGGCAGGTTGAGCTCGGTCGACGCGGCCACCTCGCCGCCGGTGACCTCGAGCGCGAGCTTGCCGGTCTCGAGGCCGGGCCCGGCCTCGAGCTGGAGCGTGGCGAGGCCGGAGTGCAGGCGGTTGCCGGCCGTCGACTTGCCGCCCAGGGTGTGGACCCAGCGGGCCAGATCGACGTTGTCGGCGGTGGCCTTGACCGAGTCGATCGCCTTGGGGCCGAGCCGCTTCCAGGCGTCACCGTCGGCCAGCCGGGCCGGCGTCCGCCCGGTGAGGTCGGCCTTCACCCGCCCGAGCGGTCCGGCGTCGAGGTCGGCGTGGCCCTCCAGCTTGCGTCGGTCCACCGCGATCCGCACCCGCCCGCTGACCGGGCGCGGCGCGCCCTTCCAGGAGATCTTGGCGACGTCGACGTCGATCTTCACAGGCCCCTCGGGGAGCTTGATCTCGCCGGCCGCGCCGATCTTGCCGGTCATGCCGGTGCGGTCGAACTGATCGAGCACCCGGCCGATGTCCACGCGGGTGATCGCGAAGCGCACCGGACCGCGCAGATCGTTACCGCGCCGGGTCAGATCGCCGGCCACCCGGAGCTTGCCGGCCGCCGACGACAGCGCCAGCTCGGCGACCAGGTGCTTGCCGCCGTCGGTGATCTCCAGCCGCCCGCCCTTGCCGGCCCAGACCAGGTCGCGAGTGGAGACGCGCAGCTCGCGGAAGGCGATGCGCGCGCCGTCCGGCTCGATGCGCGCGACCAGCTGGCCGCGGGCGCCAATCCCGCCGCGACCGCTGGTGTTGAAGGTGACCGCCGCCCGGTGCCCGCCGTCGCTCACGGTGGCGATGACGTGGGCGTTTCCGTACGAGGTGGGGCCGTTCGTGATCGAGTCGATGTGGACCTCGGCCTTGCCGACCGCCGCGCCCGGCGCGCGAGCCACGTCGAGGTGCTGGACGTCGAGGTCGGCGCGCAGGCCGGCCAGGCGCAGCTGCTTCTGGGTCAGGCGGGTGCTGGTGATCCGGCTGGTCGCGCTGAGGTCGTCGAGCCGGCCCGACGCGCTCGCGGTGAGGACCACCGGCCCGCGCACCGACACCGGATGGCCGAGCGCGGTCTCGAGCTCGCCGGCGTCGCGCAGGTTGGCGCGGACCTCGGCCCGCTCCAGCGCGATGGCGCCGGTCCGCTTCAGGTCCTCGGGCAGGAGCGCGACCAGGTCGGCGCCGGCGGTGCCGAACGCGGCGCGCGCGCCGAGGGCAGCGGTCACCCGCCGCCTGGCCATGCTCGCGTCGAGCGACACGTTCGACAGCGCCACCCCGCGCAGGACGCCGCTGACCGCGCCGCGCACCCGGCCGGTGATCCGGTCGATGCGCGGCGAATCGAGCGACAGCCCGGCCACGTTGCCGGCCACCCAGCCGTCGAGCACCCCCTCGGGCGCCCCGGCCACCAGCGCGGCGGGCTCGACCCCGGCCCAGAACAGGCCCAGCTCGCCGGTGGTGGTGTCGGCGCCGAGCTGGGCGGCCAGGTTGATCGACCCGCGCTCGGCCCCGCCGAACACGTGTGCGCGCACCAGCCCGTTTCCTGGCCCCTGGTCGACGAAGCCGGCCAGCTGGAGGTCGGCCAGGATCGGCGACCCCTTCCACAGGCGGGCCAGCTCGTCGGCGGACACGTCGGCGGCAAAGGCGCCGCGCCGCGCGCCGTCCTTCCCCAGGTGGGCCAGCGGCACCACCACGTGCTGGTGGCCCGCGGTCACGTCGATGCCGGACAGCTCCATGCCGCCGGTGGCCGGGATGCGCAGCGCCGCCGTCGCGGCCAGGGGCAGCGGCCGGTCCAGGTCGGGGCCCTTCCACTCGGCGTCGAGCGAGCGGAGCACGACCCGGGTCAGTTCGGTCTCGACCGCCACCTCGGCGTCGATCTCGATCCGCGAGAACGCGTCCCACACCCCTGGAGCGCGCTCCAGCTTCACCGCCGAGCGCAGCACCCGGATCGAGGCCAGCGTCGTGGTCCACGGCTCGCCGCCGGGCGGCTGCTGGACCCAGAGGTCGGCCACCGCCAGGCGCCCGTCGGGAAGCCGCCGCAGCGTCGCGTCCAGCCCGACGATCTCGATGAGGTCGGCGTGGAAGTGGTTGCCGAGCAGCGGCAGGATCCGGTAGTCGACGGTCAGGGAGTCGGCGCTGAGCACGTCCTTGCCGGCCCGGTCGCGCACCTTGACGCCGCGCAGGGTGACCGCGTCGAGCAGGTCGCCCTCGAGGCGCTCGACCTCGACGGTGCCGTGCAGTCGCTTGCCGATCTGCTCGACCAGGACGCCGCGCACCTTCTCGCGCGCCCAGTCGGTGTGGAGCAGGCCGAAGCCGACCCCGATGAGGAGGACGAGCACGCCGAGCACGACGAGTACGACCCGCAGCACCCGGCGCCAGATTCTTCGCGGTCGCGGACCCATCAGCTCGATGCTCCTCGCGTCACGGCGTCACGCATCAGAAAGCCTGCCCCAGGCTGACGTGGAAGGCGATGCGAGAAAGGACGCTGGAGCCGGCGTCCGGCTCCCCCTCCCCGAACCGGTTGAGCCGGTAGCCGATGTCGATGCGGACCGCGATCACCGGTGTCCAGCGCACGCCGGCCCCCGCCGCCCAGTGCAGGTTGGCCAGATCGAGCGCGCCGTCGGGCTGGCAGCCGGGCACGTCGGGGCTGCACACCACGTCGCCGAAATCGGTGAAGCCGACCACGCCGAACGGGTACTTGAGCAGCGTCCCGATGTCGAAGCGCACCTCGGCGCTGCCGAGCAGATTCTCGTCGCCGCCGATCGGCGCGCTGTCCGTGACCGGCCCCGGATCGGGGGTGCCGGGATCCGCGTCCGGGTCGGGCGCCGGGGTGTACGTGCTGGACGCGAACGGGGAGAGCCGGCGGAAGCCGAAACCGCGGTGGCCGGTGGCGCCGCCGTCGAAGAAGCGCTCGGTGACCGGCAGCGGGTCCGCGCTCAGCTTGCGGCCGTAGAACAGGCGCCCGGCCAGGACCAGGCGCCGACCGATCGGCAGGTAGCCGCGCAGGTCGCCGGTCGCGCGCACGAAGGGGAAGTCGCTGGCGAACGCCGAGTTGCCCTCGGCGAGCGTCACCCCCGCGTACATGCCGCGGCGGGCGTCGAGCGGCTGATCGCGCAGGTCGAAGGCCACCGTCTGCTCGAGCGCACCGAGGCGGTAGGGCTCCTGGTCCAGCCCGAGGGTGGACCGGAGCTCCACCTCGGCCGGGTCGGGCGGATCCTCCATCGCGTCCGGATCCTGCGCCGGCGTGGTGCCGTCGAGCGCCGGCGACAGCTTGAAGAAGCTGAGGTAGCGGAAGCGCCAGCCGAGCCCGACCTGGAGGTGGTCGTTGATGAACGGCCGGGTCAGGCCGAGGCGGAGCAGCGGCCCCTGCGAGCCGTACGCCTCGAGCTCGTCGCGCTGGTAGCCGACGGTGACGTTGCCGACCAGGCGGGGCAGGAACAGGTCGGCGCGGTCGATGGTCGCGGTCGCCTCGCCGGCCGGACCGTTGCGGCTCTCGGCCAGGTTCCACTCCCAGGCCGGGCGCGCCTCGAGGTGGAGCGTGGTCATCGGGTCGAGGAAGCCGCGCATGATGTAGTCGGTGCGCTGGCGGGCCTCGATGCGGAGGTTGTCGAGGCTGAAGCCGCCCTCGATCGCCAGACCACCGCCCAGGCGCAGCTCGTGCGGACGGGCCTCGGAGAGGCCGATCTGGATGTCGCTGATGCGCGGCCGGCCCTCCTTGTCGTAGTCCATGCGCACCGCGCTGAACATGCCGAGCTGGTAGAGGCGACCCTGGGTCAGCTCGAGCAGCTCCGGATCGAAGCGCTGACCGGGATCCCAGGCCAGGCGGTTCCGCACCGCGCTCTCCGGCACCCGCTCCAGCCCCTTCACCTCGGTCTTGCCGAACCGGGTCAGCGGCCCGTCGTCGACGATCAGCCGGATGTCGGCGGTGTGAGCGTCGCGGTCGACCTCGAGCTTGCCGTCGATGTGGGCGTGCGGGTAGCCGCGGTGCGCGAGCCAGCCGAGCATCCACGCCTTGAACTCGAGGTAGCGGTCGTGGCGCAGGACCTCGCCGGGGCGGAGCGGGGCCTCGCGGAAGTCCAGGTTGCTCGAGCCGCGCAGGAGCTTGGACAGGCCGATGATCGAGAGCCCGACCACCCGGGTCGGCTCGCCTTCCTTGACCCGGAAGGTGACGTTGACGCTCTTGTCATCGTCCGGCTTGATGTCGGTGCCGATCACCTTGGCCGAGAAGAACCCGCGCCTCGCGTAGTAGGCCTCGATGCGGGCGATGTCCTGCTCGAGGGCGAGCCGGTCGAGCCGGCGGTAGACGCGGCGGAGCAGCCCCTCGGGCCCGCGGTTGGCGAGCCCGTCCAGGATATCGTCGTCGTCCACGTTGTCGTTGCCGGAGATGGTGACGTCGGCGATGCGGGGCGAATCGGGCGACGCGCTGCCGGTGACCGTCCGGCTGCAGGCCGGGCACGCGGCGGCCACACCGAGCGCCAGCGTCGCAGCCACAGCCGCTCGGTGGCGCGCCGCGCGAGCGCTGCGGACGAGGAAATGCCCTCGCGGGGTCGGGTCGACCGTCACGGCCCGACACTTTGCAGGCCGCGTGCCGTTCCGGTGACGGAGCGCGACAGCACCATGATTGCCCCCTCTCCTCCCGACCACATCCCGACTCTATCCCGGCGCGGGCCCTGGCGCTCGACCAGGGTCACATCTGCTATCTTGCCGCCATGAGCGAGACGGCGAAACTCATCCTGGGCGGACGCGAGTACGAGCTGCCGATCATCGAGGGCACCGAGCAAGAGAAGGCGGTCGATATCCGCAAGCTCCGGGCCACGACCAAGCACATCACGCTCGACAGCGGCTACATGAACACCGGCGCGACCACCAGCGCCATCACGTTCCTCGACGGGGAACGCGGGATCTTGCGATACCGCGGCATTCCGATCGAACAGCTGGCCGAGCACTCGAGCTTTCCCGAGGTCAGCTACCTCCTGATCTACGGCGAGCTGCCCACCGCCAGCGAGCTGGAGCGGTTTCGCACCCTGCTCACCCGGCACAGCATCATCCACGAGGACATGAAGCACTTCTATGAGGGCTTTCCGCCGTCGGGTCATCCGATGTCGATCCTGTCCTCGATGGTCTGCTCGCTGTCCGCCTATTACCCGGACTGTCTCGACCCGCAGTCGGAGCCGGAAATTCACTACACGCGGGTGCTCTCGAAGATCCGGACCATCGCGGCGTTCGGCTACAAGAAGTCGATCGGGCACCCGATCATGTACCCGCGCAACGACCTCAACTACGTCGCGAACTTCCTCTACATGATGTTCGCGGTGCCGTCGGAGCCGTACGAGCCGGACCCGGTGATCGTCGACACGCTCAACAAGCTCCTCATCCTGCACGCCGATCACGAGCAGAACTGCTCGACCTCGACGGTGCGCCTGGTCGGATCCAGCCAGGCCAACCTGTACGCGGCGGTCTCGGCCGGCATCCTGGCGCTGTGGGGTCCCCTGCACGGCGGGGCCAACCAGGCCGTCATCGAGATGCTGCAGCGGATCCACGCCAGCGGCGGCGACTACAAGACCTTCATGGACAAGGTGAAGGACAAGACCGCGGGCATCCGCCTGATGGGCTTC
The DNA here is from genome assembly GCA_035489015.1 of Kofleriaceae bacterium. Taxonomy (GTDB): domain Bacteria; phylum Myxococcota_A; class Polyangia; order Haliangiales; family Haliangiaceae; genus DATFRY01. The sequence continues at coordinate 54,737 of DATHKR010000335.1, forward strand.
GGCCACCGCGTCTACAAGAGCTACGACCCGCGCGCCAAGATCCTGAAGAAGCTGGCCGACCGCCTGCTGCCGCACCTCAAGATCAAGGATCCGCTGCTCGACATCGCCAAGCACCTGGAGGAGATCGCGCTCAAGGACTCGTACTTCGTCGAGCGCAACCTCTACCCGAACGTCGATTTCTACAGCGGGCTCCTCTACAAGGCGATGGGCATCCCGACCGACATGTTCACCGTGCTGTTCGCGCTCGGCCGCATCCCCGGCTGGATCGCGCACTGGCGCGAGATGCACGAGGACCCGGACAGCAAGATCGGGCGCCCGCGCCAGATCTACACCGGGCACACCGAGCGCAACTACACGCCGGTCAACCAGCGCAAGGAGTAGCGCGCCGCGCGGCGATCACCGCGCCGGCCCCAGGTCGGCGCGGGTCAGCGAGCACTGCTCGCGGAGCGGGCTCGGCGAGTCGGTCGGGCAGTGCTCGACCCAGAAGGTGCGCTGGTTGCCGATCTGGATGATCTCGGTCCCGGCCGGGCGGCCGTGGGGCGCGCGATCGTCCGTCCGGGCCGTGGGCGCGGCGACGTCGCGATCGCGACCCGCGGCCGGGCTGGCGGAGTGGCTCGCGCAGCCGGCCAGCGCGGCGGCTGCGACGGTGGCGAGGAGGAGAGCACGGCGCATGGCAAGAGTGTACCCGATGCCGCGCGATCGGCCCGCCGGCCACCCGGTCCGCCACCTCGTGCGTTTCGACGGCGAGGCGCCGACTCCGAGTCGCTCGCGCCACAGGAGCATCTTCACAGGTGGCAAGAGCTGACGCGCGCTTCCGGGCGCGTGGAGGCGGTTCTGCGCACTTGCCGTGCGAGCCGCGGAACGGAGCCGTGGCATGTCGGGTGCTGAAGGGACCGGCATGAGCCGATCGACGATCCTCTCCCTCTCCATCCTGCTCGCCGCCGGATGCGGGACCTCGCTCCACACCACCCAGCTCAACGCCCCGCCGCGCGCCATGCAGCCGCGGCAGCCGGAGAGCGTGGAGGTCTTCACCAGCGGCGCGCCGCCCCGGCCCCACGTGGACGTCGCGCTGATCGAAGCCGAGGAGCAGTCCAGCCTGAGCGTCGCGGACACCGCCGACATGCTGCACAAGCTGCGCGAGCGCGGCGCCGACATGGGCTGCGACGCGGTGGTCCTGGGCGGCGCCTCGTCGCGCGACCCGGGCGTGCGCGACCTGGAGAGCTGGGTGGCCGAGAACCCGAAGGGGCGGAAGGGCTTCTACGGCACCTGCATCGTGTACAGCGGTCCGCCAGCCAGCGCGTCGACGAGCGCACCCGCCCCGCGCTGACCGCCAGCGCCGCGCCTGACGATCCCTCTTCCGTTGACAGAGCCGGGTGGGAGGTCTTTACCAACCTCGAGTAGACCTCGAGGAGGATGAGATGAGATTCACCACGATCGCGATGTCCGCGGCGCTCACGGCGCCGCTCCTTTTCAGCGGATCGGCCCGGGCAGGTCAGGACAAGGGGGCTGCCAAGCCCACCCTGGCCGACGCCGAGCTCCAGGCGGTCAACAAGCTCCATCACGCCAACGAGATGGAGATCGAGATGGGAAAGCTCGGCACCGAGCGGGCCAAGGCCGCCGACGTGAAGAGCTTCGCCGGACGCATGGTCCGCGACCACAAGAAGGCCGACGGCAAGGTGACCGCGCTGGCCAAGAAGCGCGGCGCCACCCTCGCGCCGCCGGCGCCGCAGAACGACGATGAGAAGAAGAAGATGGACGAGGCGATGGCGACGATGGCCCGGCTGCGCGGGCTCGAGGGCGAGGCATTCGATCGCGAGTTCATGGCCGCCATGGTCAAGGACCACGCCGCCGCGCTCCAGCTGGTGACCGATTCGCTCGCCCAGGCCAAGGACGCGTCCCTGGTCGCCCTCTTGAAGGGCGTGAAGCCGGTGATCGAGCAGCACAAGGCCGCGGCCGAGAAGATCGCCGGCAAGCAGGCCGGCGACGGGGCCAAGCCGGCCCCGAGCGCGCCGAAACCGACCAAGGGCTGAGGAACCCGTGAGGCGCGGTGCTCAGTCGCCGCGCCTCGCGTCGTCTTTCTTCGAGTCGTCCTTCTTCGAGTCGCCGCCGATCGAGTGGTCGACGCCGGGGAACAGCGCCTCGATGAACGCGTTGGTGACCAGCTCGACCACGGTCACCCAGACGCCGATGCCGGGCTGGTCCACCTGCCCCGAGATCGGCACGCGGGTGGCGGCGCGGTCCTTGTCCTGGTCCTCGAACACCTCCTCGACCGCGCCGACGGTGCCCTCCCACGCCTTGCGGTACCAGGCGTCATCCTTGTCGCCGCCGTCGCTGTCGAGCACCTCGACGTCGTCGAGCATCGGCTTGAAGTAGCCGTGGATCTCGCCCTTCTTCGCGACCAGCTCGGTGTAGAACGAGGCGCGGCCCTTCTCGAGGTCGACCTTGGCGTGGGCGCGGGTGAGGTCCTTCAGCTCGCGCACGTCGAGGCCGCGCAGGCCGAGGTCGAGGTCGAAGGTGGGCTGCTTTGCGTACACATTGAGGCGAAATTGCGCGCGCAGGCGCCCGCTGCCCTGGATCGTCGCGGTGGCCCGCCCGCGGGTCGGCATCTCCGACGCGGGCGCCGGCCGGTTGCTGAGGTTGGACACGAACAGGTCCAGGCGGGTCAGGCGCAGATCGACGTCGGGTGACGCGCTCGGGTCCTTGAAGCGCACCTTGCCGCCGGTGATGTGGAGGTGATGGATCTTGGTGGGCAGGAGCGTCTGCACCGTCTCGGTGATCGCCTGGCCCTCCTCTTCCTTCTCGAGCTGCTTCGACGGGTCCTTCTTCTGGGTCGCCTGCGGCATGATGTTGACCAGCGGCTGGCGGATCACCACGTCGGCGACGATCTCGCCGCGAAACAGCGCGTCCCAGCGGTAGTCCACCTCCATGCGCTCGACCCGCAGGAAGGGCAGCTCCGGGTCCCCCTTGCGACGGTCGAGGCGAAGGCCGTCCACCGCGAGCTCGCTGTCGAGGATCGACAGATCGACGTCATCGATGTGGCCGCGATAGTCCTCGAGCGAGGCCAGCTTGCGGTTGAGGACCCACTCGATGGCGATGGGCGCGGCGACGCGCGCCGCGACCAGGACGACGAGGATGACGAGGAGCGCGATGGCGGTCCGCCGCGGCAAGCGCGCCAGACGATGCGCGACCGCCCGTCCGCGCTCCTTCCAGTGCGCGCGGTTCATCGCCTGACGAAAAGCAAGACAGGGGCCATGGCCCGGCACTCTGCGGATTCACGAGCTCGTGAGGCGCGCTCTCACGAATCGCCGCCGCGCGGCCCGCGCACCAGCCGTCCGGCCGGGACCAGGGCTGGCTCGACGGGGCGAACCGTCACGTCGATGTCGGTCGCTCCGCAGAAGAAGCATGCACCGTTGAGGACTACCTCGTGCGTGCAGGCCCCACAGGTGGTGCAACGCCCGTCGAGCACGTCCGGATGCCGGCACGGGTCCACCTGGCCGGTGTAGCACGCGGGCCGCGCGGGAAGCATTCGCCCGGGAATCGGGTAAATTGCGACGCTCGTGGCAAGCGACCAGCTGGCGGTGGAGATCGAGACCACGCGCGTCACCTGCGCCGGCGCCGCGGCTGCGTTCTTGCTCCGGCGGCTCGGCGCGCTGAACGGCGGCTACGCTCCGGGCGTCCAGGACATGTTCCTGCGCGAGCTCGCCACCGAGCGCGACGGTGGCGACCTGCCCCGGGTCGCGAGCTGGTTCGCGAATCGCTCGGCCGAGCTGGCGCGGCTCGGCAACCGGATCGGCGCGCGCATGGTCGCGATCCGGACGCCGATCGTGCTCGACTGGGTGGCGGGCGGACAGGGCCACCGCGGCGCGGTGCTCGTCACCGCCGGCGACATCCTGCACCCGGGATCGCGCATTCAGTCGCCGCACGCGCTGGCCATCGCGTGCGAGAGCTCCCGGCCGAAGAATGGGCAGCGCGCCGGCCTGGTCGGTCACGACCCGTGGCCCGGCAAGGGGCGCCTCTCTCCGCTCCCGGCGGCGGAGCTCGAAGACGCCCACCGGCGCTGCCACCACCGGGCATTTTTGCTCTACTCCTACGGTTGGAGTTGAGATGAGCCGCCCCGCCGCCACCGCCTCCCTGGCCCTCCTCGCGCTCGCCGCGGGCAGCGCTCCGTCGGCGGCTCAGGCTCCCGCCGGGCCGGCTCCCGCCGCGCGGCCGCCGCAGCAGAAGGCGGCCGATCTGGTGAAGGTCGAGCTGGTCGCCGACGCCACCGGGGTCAGCCCGGGCAAGCCGATCACCCTGGCGATGAAGTTCACCATCGCCACGGGCTGGCACATCTACTGGGAGAATCCGGGCGAGGCAGGCCTGGCGACCGAGGTCGCCTTCGCCGCGCCGGCCGGCTACGAGATCGGACCGGTCCGCTACCCCGGCCCCGACCGCTTCCAGACCCCGGGCGAGACCGCGGCCAGCTTCGGCTACGCCGGCTCCGCGCTGCTGTCGTCGTCGGTGACCGGGCCGCGCGCGGCGAGCGCCGCCGGTCCGCTTCGCTTCTCGGCCGAGGCCACCTACCTGGTCTGCCGCGACATGTGCATCCGGGGCCAGGGAAAGGCGTCGCTCGAGCTGCCGCTGGCCAGCCGCGCGCAGCCGGCCCGCCCGGCCAACGCGGCGCTGTTCCGCCGGCACCGCGCCGAGCTGCCGCGCCGCCAGGCCGAGCTCGGCGCCACGCCCCGCTGGGAGCGCGACGCGCGCGGCGTCCGGCTGGTGCTCGCCATCAAGCGCGCCGATCGCGTCGAGTACTTCCCGCCCACCGGCGAGGACCTGAACCTGGTCGGCCAGAAGTCGGCCGGCGCGAGCGGCAAGGGCGAGCTGCAGCTGGACTACAAGCCGGGATTCAAGCCCGCTCATGCGCGCGGCGTCGTGGCCGTCACCGACGGCGCCGAGCGGCGCTTCTACGCCCTCGATCTCGAGGAGAAACCCTGACAATGCGAGCCAACAGGAAGCGAGCCCCCATGATCCGAGCCACTCACCTCCCGCTCTACCTCTCGTCGCTGTCCCTCTCGCTCGCGCTGGCCTGCGGCGGATCACAGAGCGACGAGCCGACCGCGACGGCGCCGGCGCCGGGCGAGAGCGCGGCGGCAGTGCCGGCCACCGCCCAGACCGCAGGCGCGACCGCGCCGGCGCCGCAGACCGGCACCCCGGCGCCCGACTTCACCCTGGCCGATCTGGACGGCAAGCAGGTGCAGCTGTCGTCGCTCAAGGGCAAGACGGTGGTCCTGGAGTGGTTCAACCCGGGCTGCCCGTTCGTGCGCTACTCCCACGGCGAGGGTCCGCTCAAGGACCTGGCCAAGAAGCACACCGCCGACGGCGTGGTGTGGCTGGCGATCAACTCCGGCTCGGAGGGCAAGCAGGGCGCAGGCGCCGAGATGAACCGCGCGGCCCGCCAGGACTGGTCGATCGACTACCCGATCCTGATCGACGCCAATGGCCAGGTCGGCAAGGCGTACGACGCCAAGACCACGCCGCACATGTTCGTCATCGACGGCAACGGCCAGATCGTCTACCGCGGCGCGCTCGACAACGCCCCGCTCGGCAAGGTCCCGGCCGACGGCCAGGTCAACTACGTGGAGAACGCCCTCGCCTCGCTCGCCGCCGGCAAGCCGGTCGAGGTGGCCGAGACCAAGTCGTACGGCTGCTCGGTCAAGTACGGCTCGCTGTAGCGCGAACCCGGCGGACCGGCGCGCGCGATCAACCGCGCGACGAGAGCGGCAGGTCGATCGATCGCAGCCCGCCGGGCGCGCTGGGGTCGGCGGCCAGGGCGGTCTCGCCGCGCAGCCAGGCCAGCGCCGGGCGGCCGGCCACCTCGAAGCGCCACCCCTCGAGCAGGGCCGGTAGCGGCTCGCCGCCGGTGGTCGGGGCCGCCGGGGCCTCACCTGCCGGGTGCGCCTCGATCCAGGCCACCAGCGCCTCGGCGTCGCCGCGCCCGCCGACCAGGCGGACCGGCACGTCGGCCTCGCCGCAGCTCGCCTGCAGGATCGCCCCGACCATCGCCGCCTGGGCCTGGCCGCGCGCGCCGAGCTGACGGGCCGCCTCGACCGCGACCGCGCGGCCACCCGCCGCCGCCACTGCGGCCAGGATCGCCTCGCCGTGGCGCCGCGCCGCCGCCGCGGTCAGCCCGCGCACGCGCTGCAGCTCCTCGACCGCGCGCGGCGCGCGCCGGGACAGCTCGATGAGCGCCGGGTCGGTCAGGATCCACGACGGCGGCGTGTTCGAGCCCAGCGCCTCGCGCTCGCGCCACGCGGCCAGCTCGCGCAGCACCGACAGGGCCGGCCCCTTCAGCGCGGTCCAGCCGCCGACCTGGCGGTAGAGCTCCTCGGGCGGGCGGCGCTGGACCACGCTCTCGGCCAGCCGCTGCGACTCCTCGCGCGCCCAGCTCATCCGCCCGCGCTCCTCGAGCCGGCGGCGGAGGCCGTGCCACGCGGGCAGGAGGTGGCGCACGTCGTCGAGCGCGTAGCGGACCTGCCGCTCGCTGAGCGGGCGCCGGCGCCAGTCGGTGTGCTGCGGTCCCTTGTCGAGGGTCACGCCGAACAGGTGCTGGACCAGCCGGGCGTAGCCGATCTGATCGGCCATCCCGGCGAACGACGCCGCGATCTGGGTGTCGACGAACCCGCGCGCCGTCACCCCGTAGGTGGTGATGAGCAGGCCCAGGTCCTGCCGGGCTGCGTGCGCCACCACCTCGACCGACGGATCCGCGATCAGGTCGAAGAGCGCGCGCGGCTCGACCGCCAGCGGGTCGACCGCGGCCACCTCGGGCGCGGCCGGATCGCCCCAAGCGACCTGGACCAGCGCCAGCTCGGGGACGTACCGGTCCTCGGACACGAACTCGAGGTCGACGGCGAATGCGCCAGCCTGGCGGATGGCGGCGGCCAGCTCCTCGACGCCGGCTGCGTCGTCGAGGAGCGCGGTGGTGAATCGGCTGCTCAAGCCGCCGACAATAGCTCAAGAACCGCGCCCGGGACCGCGGGCGGGGCACGCGTCGTTTCGGCTATAGTCCGCGCGATGAGCGGGGACAGCTTCAACAGCAAGGCCACCATTTCTCTCGGTGACGGACGCAAGGCGGAGATCTGCCGCCTGGACGCGGTGCGCAAGGCGGGCGTCGGAGACGTCGACACCTTGCCCTTCTCGCTCCGCATCCTGCTCGAGAATCTCCTGCGCCACGAGGACGACCTCAGCGTCACCCGCGAGCACATCGAGGCGGTGGCGTCGTGGGATCCGACGGCGGCGCCGAGCGTGGAGATCTCGTTCCGGCCGGCCCGCGTGATCCTCCAGGACTTCACCGGCGTGCCCGCGGTGGTCGACCTGGCGGTCATGCGCGAGGCGTTTGCAAAGCTGGGTGGTCCGCCGGAACAGATGAACCCGATTCGACCGTCCGACCTGGTCATCGATCACTCGGTGCAGGTCGACTCGTTCGGCCAGGCGGCGTCGTTCCGGCTCAACGTGCAGCACGAGTACGCCCGCAACCGCGAGCGCTACCAGTTCCTGCGCTGGGGCCAGCAGGCGCTGCACGGGCTGCGCGTGGTCCCGCCCGGCACCGGCATCGTCCACCAGGTCAACCTCGAGTACCTGGCCCGGGTGGTCTTCTTCGAGGAGCAGGACGGCGTCCTGCGCGCGTTCCCCGACACGCTGGTCGGCACCGACTCGCACACCACCATGATCAACGGGCTCGGCGTGGTCGGCTGGGGCGTCGGCGGCATCGAGGCGGAGGCGGCCGTCCTGGGCGAGCCGCTGCCGATGCTCCTGCCCCACGTGGTCGGCTTCGAGCTCCGCGGCAAGCTGCCGGCCGGGGCGACCGCCACCGACCTGGTGCTGACCGTGACCGAGATGCTGCGCAAGCGCGGCGTGGTCGGCAAGTTCGTCGAGTTCTACGGGGCCGGGCTCGACTCGCTGTCGCTGCCGGACCGCGCCACCATCGCCAACATGGCGCCCGAGTACGGCGCCACCATGGGCTTCTTTCCGATCGACGAGGAGGCGCTGGCCTACCTGCGCTTCAGCGGGCGGCCGGCCGCGCACGTGGACGACGTGAAGCGCTACCTGGTCGAGCAGGGGCTGTTCCGCGACGGCTCGGCCCCGGCACCGCGCTTCTCCGACACGCTCGGGCTCGACCTGGGCGAGGTGGTCCCGTCGCTGGCCGGGCCGCGGCGGCCCCAGGACCGGGTGCCGCTGTCGCAGGCGCAGTCGTCGTGGCGCAAGACGCTGGTCGGTGTGCTGGGCGACGAGGTCAAGGAGCGACCGGACGCGGTCGACACCTGGGTGAACGCCGCCGGCCATGAGGACCGCGAGCCGTCCGGGCTGAGCGCCATCGACGCGCGCTTCGTGATCAAGCTGGAGGAGGACGGCACCGAGGCCGAGATCGGCCACGGCGACGTCGTCATCGCGGCGATCACGAGCTGCACCAACACGTCGAACCCGTCGGTGATGCTGGCCGCGGGCCTCCTGGCGAAGAAGGCCGCCGAGCGCGGCCTGCGCCCGCACAAGTGGGTCAAGACCAGCCTGGCGCCCGGATCGCAGGTGGTGACCGAGTACCTTCGCGCGGCCGACCTCATCGAGCCGCTCGAGGCGCTCGGCTTCAACCTGGTCGGCTACGGCTGCACCACCTGCATCGGCAACTCCGGCCCGATCGACGAGGCGCTGGCCCGCACGATCAAGGAGCACGGCCTGGTCGCCGCCGCGGTGCTGTCGGGCAACCGCAACTTCGAGGGCCGCATCCACGCCAGCGTGGTGGCCAACTATCTGGCCTCACCGCCCCTGGTGGTCGCTTACGCCCTGGCCGGCACCATGGACATCGACTTCGAGCGCCACCCGCTCGGCACCGACAAGAGCGGCGCCCCGGTCTTCCTGCGCGACCTGTGGCCGTCGGCCCAGGAGGTGGCGGAGTGCGTGCGCACCTCGGTCCGGCGCGAGATGTTCGTCGAGCGCTACGCGGCGGTGTTCGAGGGCACCGAGGAGTGGCGCGCGCTCAGCATCCCGGAGGGCATGACGTTCGCGTGGGACGACGCGTCGACCTACATCCGCCGCCCGCCCTACTTCGACGAGCTGACCGCGCAGCCGGTCGCGCAGACCGACATCCTGGGCGCGCGCGCGCTGGCGGTGCTCGGCCACTCGGTCACCACCGATCACATCTCGCCGGCCGGCTCGATCGCGAAGAACGGCCCGGCCGCGGCCTATCTGATGGAGCACGGCGTCAAGCCGGCCGACTTCAACCAGTACGGCGCGCGGCGCGGCAACCACGAGGTGATGGTGCGCGGCACGTTCGCCAACATCCGCCTTCGCAACCTCCTGGTCCCGGGCGTCGAGGGCGGGGTCACCGCGCACCTGCCCGACGGCGAGCAGATGACGATCTACGACGCGTCGGTGCGCTACCGGGAGGAGAAGGTGCCGCTGGTGGTCATCGCGGGCGCCGAGTACGGCACCGGGTCGTCGCGCGACTGGGCGGCCAAGGGGACCATGTTGCTGGGGGTGCGCGCCGTCATCGCGGAGAGCTACGAGCGCATCCACCGCTCCAACCTGGTCGGCATGGGCGTGCTGCCGCTCCAGTTCCTGCCCGGCGAATCGCGCGAGACCCACGGGCTGACCGGTCGCGAGACGTTCGACATCCTCGGGGTCGGCGACGGGCTGGTGCCGCTCGAGAGGCTGACGGTGCGAGCCGACAGCAAGTCCTTCACCGTGGTCTGTCGGGTGGATACACCGCAGGAAGTGGAGTACATGCGGCACGGCGGGATCCTGCCGTATGTGCTGCGGAAGCGCGCGAAGGTGGCCGGGGCCAGCAAGTAGCGGGTGAGGCTCCTACCTGGCGACCGCGAACGGCCGGGGATTGGACGACGGACCGCGGAGAGCCGCCCTGCTCCTGTATCCTGAGATCGTGGTTCCAACGAGGTTTCTCGCTCTTCTCGGCCTGATCGGCCTGGCCGCCGCTTCGGCGGCGGTCGGGTGCACCGGCAATCTCAACGGTCCGGGCGGCGTCGCCCCGGCGGACGACGACGGCGACACCGGCGACCTCGGCAGCGACGACGGCGATGACGCGGACGGCGACGACACCGAGGCCTGCGCCGACGCCGAGAACCAGCCGCCGGTCGCGCCGATCGTCATGACGCCCGAGGCCGGGCTCATCGACGTCCTGCCCGGCGCGGTGGTCATCCAGACCAGCCCGTTCTCGGATCCGGACCCGGACGATTCGCACCAGGCGTCGCGGTTCGAGATCTGGCTCAACGCCGGCGGCGAGCCAGTTCTACGGGTGTGGTGGGCCGAGGTCGAGGACCCGGCCAAGCTGACCCAGGTGACCCTGGCCGACGGGACCTTCGAGGTCGGCAGCGACGCGCTCGACGCGTGGGCCGACTACCAGGTGATCGCGCGCTACCGGGACGGCGCCTCGTGCAGCGCCTGGAGCGAGTGGAGCTCGCCGCGCCGCTTCCGCACCGACGACGGCAGCACCTACTGGTTCGATCCGACCGCGGTGCGCGACGTGCGCATCGAGCTGGCCCAGACCAGCATCGACGCGATCAACGCCCAGGCCTCGCCGCCCGGCTGCGTGCCGTTCCTGCGCGAGTACTACCCGGGCAACGTGGTGCTCGACGGGGTCCGCTACGACGGCGCCGGCGTGCGGACCAAGGGCGGGTGCGGCTCGGCGCGCAACCTCGACGGCAAGGCGAGCTTCAAGGTCAACCTGTCGTGGACCGACCCGGCCCAGGGCAGCTGCGCCGACGAGCGCCGCAGCCACGGCCTGAAGCGCCTCACCCTCAACGCCATGGTCCAGGACCGCTCGTTCGTGCACGAGCGGCTGGCCTACCGCTTCTACCAGCTCATGGGCGTGCCGACCCCGCGGGCCAGCTACACCCGCGTGTTCGTCAACGACCAGCTGTACGGCCTCTACAACCACATCGAGAGCATCGACCGGCGCTTCCTGTCGCGCTGGTTCGACAGCAACGACGGGATGCTCTACGAGGGCACGTACTCGTGCGACCTCCTTCCCGGCAACGTGCCGCCCGGCGACGAGGACACCTACTGCCTCAGCCGCAAGTTTCACCCGAACGAGTGCGAGCCGGCTGGCGAGGGCGGCGACCCGGAGGACTACACGGCGATCCGGACGATGGTGCAGCAGCTGGCCGCGCTGCCCGACGGCGGCTTCTACCCGGCGATCGACGGCATCTTCGACTTCGACAACTTCCTGTCGCTGTGGGCGGTCGAGACCATCATCGGGCACTGGGACGGCTACTCGATCCAGGTGGTCAACAACTACCGCGTCTATCACGACCCCTCGACCGACCGGTGGAGCATCATCCCGACCGGGGTGGACCAGACCTACGATCAAAGCACCGCGGTCGGCACGGCGGCCGGCCTGCTCGCCCAGCGCTGCTGGGCCGAGGAGGACTGCCGGGCCGCGTTCCTGACCCGGCTGGGCCAGGCCAACGACGTGTTCGAGGCGGCCGATCTGGCCGGCCTGGCCCAGAGCCTCCGCGCGCAGATCGCGCCCCTGGTGACGGAGGATCCGCGCAAGGAAGGCTCCGTCGACGAGTTCCAGGCCCAGGTGGACCAGGCGATCGCGTTCATCGGCCGGCGCCCGGGGGAGATCCGCGCGGCGCTGGCGGCGCCCTGACCCTGTAGCTCGACGCTATAGCTTGCCGGTCAGGTCGTGGATCTCGCGGGTGCTCTTGCCCGGCTCGATGTCGACGGTGAAGCTCTTCTTGATCGCCAGGTCGCCGTTCACGAGGGTGATCTGGTGGTGGCCGGGCGAGAGCTCGATGGCGCGCTGCGGGGTCTTGAGGCCGGTCGCGGCGCCGTCGATGTAGATGTCGCACGGCGGCTTGGAGCCGAGCAGGAGCGTGCCCTTGGCGGCGGCCGGCGAGGCGGCATCCGACGAGCGGCGAGCAGCGGCGCGGCGCTCCTTGCGGCGCGGGCGATCCTCGTCGGCGCGCGCGGCTGGCGCGGCCGGTGGATCGATCGGGTCGAGGGCGAGGTTGACGTTCTGCGGCTCGCCGGCGTCGAGCTCGATCTCGATCCGGCGCGAGAAGAAGCCGGACGGGGCCTCGACGTCGACCACGTGCTGGCCGGGGTTGAGGTTGCGGATGCGGAGCGGGGCCTTGCCGAGGACGCGGCCGTCGAGGCTGATGGTCGCGGGCGGCTTGACCCGGATGTCGAACCCGGTCTCCGCCAGCACCGCCGGCGCGACCGCGGCCGGCTGCGAGGGCGACCCGGGGCCCGGCGGCGGCTCGGCGGCGGCCACCACCGACGGCAGGCCCGGGGTGACCATCGGTGCCGGGATCGCGGCCGGCTCGGTCGCGGCGGGCGCGGCCGGCGCGACCTGCGCGGTCGCGGGCGGCGAGCTGGTCGAGTGCCTGCCGATGTAGATGCCGGCGGTGGTCGCCGCGCCCACCACCATCACCGCGCCGACGACCAGGAGCGGCACCTTGAACGAGCGGCGGATCGGCTTCAGGTCATCGGTCAGGTCCGGCACGGGCGCCTCGCCTGGCTGGATGGGCAGGTTCGCCTGCTGCTGGGCCTCCGATATGAACCGGACGATGGCGGTCGATTCGGTTGCCATTCAGTACCTCTCCCGGCCTGGAAACTGCGCGGCGCCGGGTCCGGTCGAAACGTAAACCGACGGCTTCGGCCCGATCAACCCGTTTGTCGCGGCCCACACGCCGCCCCGCGCGGGTGGACCTACTTGCACGCGCCTCGCGCGCTGAAGCGGCGGCCGGGGCAGCTGCCCGACCCGCGGAAGGTCTGTCCATCGCAGCCGCAGTAGGCGCGGAGGTCGCGGGTGCAGCTGCGGTTGCGCGTCATGCAGATACCCTTGCGCTCCGGTCCGCAGCCGGGTCCCTCGCAGATCCCGCTCGCGCACTCGGCCGCCTTCTCGCACAGGCCACCGTCGCGCGTGAGCCCCGAGCTCGCCTCGGACCCGGGCGCCCCGGCCGGCGCCGCGCTACCCGGGCCGCCCCCTGCCCCGCCACCGCTGCTGTCGGCCGGCCCCGACTCCGCCGGCCCGGCGTCGGCGTCGCCCGGCCCGCTCTCGGGGGGCGGGCTGATCGGCGCGTCCGGAATCGGCCGCTCCACGATCGGCCCGGCGAGGATCGGCGTCGGACCGGGCGGGATCGCGGTCGGAGGCGGATCGCAGCCGGCCGGAGCGAGGGCCGCGGCCGCCAGCGCCGTCGCCGCCAACCACGTCCACGCCCACGCCCTCCCGCCCACCAGCTGGATGTGTGCCATCCACCGATCCTAACCCCAGAGTCCCCGCCCGGTGGGCCGCCAGGCCCGAGTCTGGACGGCGCCCGTCCCCCTCCCGCGGCGCCTTGACGCCGACCGCCGCAGAGGCCGATGCTTTCGCGATGCTGCGCCGTCCCATCGCCGCCCTCGTCCTGGCGGTGGTGGGCGGGCTGGCCGGGTGCGGCGACGACGCCCCGCCCGCCCCGACCTCCGCGGCGCCATCGACGCCGCCGGCCGCCGGCGCGCCCGCGCCGGTCGTGATGCCGGTCGAGCCGAGCTATCCCGACACCGCGCAGGGCCTCGAGGCGATGATGACCGCGCTGGTCAAGGCGCTCCAGGACGGCGACGAGGCCGAGCAGACCCGCCTCCTGCAGAGCCTCCAGCTCCCGGCGGTCGACGGCTGGTTTCGCGAGGTGTTCGGCCCCTCGCTCGGCCCCGAGCTGCTCGCCGAGCACGAGCCACAGCGGGCCGGGATCGGCTGGCTGGCCGGCCACATCAAGGGTCGCATCGAGACCGGGCTGACCGCGATCCACGCCGAGAAGTTCGACGCCCCCGGCCAGCCGGGCGCGGTCGGCTACCAGAGCGAGGCGCTCGCCCGCATGCAGCAGCGCGTGCCGCTCTACTCGGTCCGCTTCTCCAGCACCGACGGCAAGCGCACCTGGCATGTGTGGTCGTTCGTCCATCACCGCGGGACCTTCCGCTACGTCGGCAAGATGCGGCGCGTCGCCAGCCGCCCGCCGCCCGCCGACGGCCGCGATCCGCTCGAGTACCGCCTGAGCGACGCGGCGCGGGTGAAGGCGTCGATGGGCGCGCACTGACCGCCCCGCCCGGACCCGATCGCGTGGCATCGACGGCCGTGTCCAGGAGGCCCGAGCCGCGTGGGCAGCCAGCCACGCAGCGCGCGCCCGCGTCGCGATTCCGGACGCTTGGCTCGCGTGCGAGCTGGCACGGCCCGTGATGAACAGGGCGTCACTCGTCAAGGAGGAGGACCCGTGATCCAAGCCAAGCCGCGCGCGCTCTCGCCCGCTCTCTGCCACCCGGTCATCGCGATCGCGCTCGCCATGGGGCTGGCCGCGACCGCGCCATCGTGCGGTGGCTCGGGGTCGAGCACGCCGCGCGACCTCACCGTCCTCTCGCACACGCCGACCGACGCGCGCGTGGATCCGAGCGAGCCGATCCAGATCCGCTTCGACAAGCCGGTGGTCGGCGAGGAGGCGATCGGCGTGCCGGTGGCCCAGCCGCCGGTCGCGGTCGAGCCCGCGGTGGCGGTCCAGGCCCGCTGGATCGACCGCCAGACCCTGGTCCTCACCCCGAAGGCGGAGCTGGCCGCGTCGACCCGCTACCGGGTGCGCCTGACCGGGGCGCTGGCCGGTCGCAGCGGCGACTTCGAGTTCGCGTTCGTCAACCACCCGATCGACGTGGACGGGGTGTGGGGCATGCCGACCGACAAGCTGCCGCCACGCCCGCGCCTGCCGCTCCACTTCAACCAGCCGGTGCGCGCGACCGACGTCGTGCGCGGCTGCCGGCTGATCGGCGGCGTGGCCGGCGCGATGCCGGCGGTGCTGACCACCGCGAAGCCGGACCTGGTCTCCGACGTGATCGAGGTCGAGCCGGCCACCGCGCTGACCCAGGGACAGGACTACCAGCTGGTCTGCGAGAAGCTGAGCGGGGCCGGCGGCGCCGAGCCGATGAGCGAGGCGTTCAGCCAGGGCCTGCACACCTATCCGACCTTCTCGGTGAAGTCGTTCGGGCCCAAGGGCACCGACGTGCCGGCCGACGACATCGCCATCGAGATCGAGTTCGCCACCCCGGTCGACCTCGAGGCGCTGCGCAAGCGCCTGACCAGCAAGCCGGCCATCGCCGGCCTCGCGCGCGGCGCGCTCGATCCGGACGGCACCACCTACCGCGCGGTGGTCAACCTCGACGTCAAGACCGAGTACCGCCTGCGCATCGCCAAGGACCTGACCGACGTCTTCGGTCAGCCGCTGGCGGACGCGCCGTCGCACCAGTTCAAGACCGGCAGCGCGCGCCCGCGCATCTCGTTCGAGACCGGCATCTACGCGGTCGAGCCCACCTTCGGCGGCTACCCGGTGTGGACCCGCAGCGTCGACAAGGTCGCGCTCGACTGCGCCGAGGTCCCGCGCGCCAGCGTGGTGAAGGTGCTGACCAGCGAGATGGACTACGACCCGTGGTACGACGCCGAGCACCCCAACCAGGTCGACTGGAAGAAGCTCGGCCTGAAGCGCCACCAGCACAAGCTGGTCGTGACCGACCCCAAGAACAACTGGCACCTGGAGAAGATCCAGCTGGGCGAGTCGTGCGGCGGAGGCGAGCGCGGCCTGTTCCTGGCCGACATCAGCTCGCCGGAGATCAAGCCGGACGCCGACCGCATGTGGTCCTACCGGCCGCACCGGCGGGTCCTGGCCAACGTCACCGACCTCGGGGTCCTGCTCAGGGCCGGCTCCGGCTCGGGGCTGGTCTGGGTGACCAGCATGTCGACCGGCAAGCCGGTCGCCGGCGCCTCGGTGCAGATCTACTCGCCGCAGGGCAAGCAGGTGTGGAGCGGGCAGAGCGACGAGCGCGGCCTGGCCATGCTGCCGGGCACCACCCAGCTGCTCCGCAAGCCGGGCACCGGTGACCGCGCCGACGTCGAGGGCGAGGGCGACGGCGAGGGCGAGGAGATGGACGGCTATCGCTCGCAGCGCCTCATCGCGGTGGTCGAGAAGGGCGGCGACATGGCCGCGGTCGACGGCAACTGGGCCAACGGGATCCAGATCTGGAACTTCGGCGTGCCCGAGGATCGTCGCGGCGGCACCACCCGGATCCGCGGCCTCATCCAGTCCGATCGCGGCATCTACCGCCCGGGCGAGACGGTCCACTTCAAGGGGCTGGTCCGCGAGATCGCGGTCGCGCGGGCGCCGGCGGTGCCGACCGGCGCGCCGGTGGCGGTGACCGTCACCGACAGCCGCGGGACCCAGATCTTCTCGAAGAAGCTACCGGTCACCCGCTTCGGCGGCTTCTCGTTCGACCTGCCGCTGGCCGGCGAGGCCTCGACCGGCGACTACACCGTGCTGGCCCAGCTGAAGGGCCAGAACTTCCGCGAGAAGTTCCAGGTCGAGGAGTTCCGCAAGGTCACCTTCGAGGTGGACGTCGCCACGCCGGTCCGCCACGGCATGCTGGGCGAAAAGCTCGGCTTCCAGGTCGCGGCCGACTTCCTGTTCGGCGCGCCGGTCAAGGACGCCAAGGTGACCTGGGAGGTGCAGCGCCGCCCGCACTCGCTGGCGTTCCCGAGCCTGCCCGACTACGGCTTCGTCGACTACGCGGCGCGCGGCAACTACGTGTGGTGGGACGAGTCGAGCGAGAGCGAGTCGCTCTCGTTCGTGTCCGACGGCGAGGGCAAGACCGACGCGCGCGGCAAGTTCCACTTCTCGGTGCGCGACCCGCAGAGCAAGTTCGACGGGCCACAGGACTACCTGGCCCGCGCGGTGGTCACCGACGAGTCGGACCAGAGCGTCGGCAAGCAGGTCGTGATGACCGCCCACCCGTCGGAGTTCTACGTCGGGCTCCACACCCAGGAGTTCGTCCAGGCGGTCGACATGCCGTTCGCGATCAACACCGTCGCGGTGAAGCCGGACGGGACCCGGGTGGCGACCAAGGCCAAGCTGACCTACATCCGCGAGAGCTACGACTGCACCTCGAGCGAGGGCTACCGCTCGTACGAGTCGTGCACGACCAAGCACGAGCCGGTGCTCAGCCGCGACATCGAGATCCCGGCCACCGGCAACGGCACCGAGCGGATCCTGCCCAAGCAGCCCGGCGAGTACGTCATCCGCATCGAGGCGGTCGACGCGCGCGGGGCCAAGGTGGCCAGCTCCTCGTACGTGTGGGTGCTGGGCAAGGGAGAGGCGTTCTGGAGCGGCGAGGAGGACGCGCGCATGTCGCTCATCGCGTCCAAGAGCGAGTACAAGGCGGGCGAGACCGCACGCCTGGTCGCCCGCACCAGCATGAAGAACCCGACCGCGCTGGTCACCGTCGAGCGGAGCGGGATCCTGAGCGCGCGCGTGATCTCGATGGAGAGCTCGGCCGAGGGCTTCGAGGTGCCGATCGCGGCCGAGCACGCGCCCAACGTGTTCGCGACCGTCGCGATGGTGAGCGGCCGGAGCGGCGCCGGCGACCGCAACCGACCGCGCTTCAAGATGGGCGTGGTCGACCTCAAGGTCTCCAGCGAGGCCAGTCGGCTGAACGTCTCGGTCAAGACCGACCGGCCGACCTATCAGCCGGGCGAGAAGGTGACCGGCGTGGTGCAGATCCTGTCCGGCGGCAAGCCGGTGGTCGGCGAGGTCGCCCTGTCGGTGGCCGACGAGGGCGTGCTCCAGCTCATCGCCTACCAGACCCCGGACCCGATGAAGGCGTTCTTCGCCACCTGGGGCCTCGGCGTGGACTCCGGCACCAACTGGAACCGGATCGCGCGCCTCAACGACCCGATGGGCGAGGAGCCCGAGGAGGGCGGCGACTCCGGCTCGAGCGAGGGCGGGCGGATCCGCTCGCGCTTCGTGTCCTCCGCGTTCTGGGCCCCGCACCTGGTCACCGACGAGCGCGGCGAGGTGCCCTTCGAGTTCACCGCGCCGGACAACCTGACCGCGTTCCGCCTGATGGCGGTGGCGGCCGACGACGGCAGCCGGTTCGGATCGGGCGAGAGCCGGATCACGATCAAGAAGCCGCTCCTGGCGGTGCCGGTCATGCCGCGGTTCGCCTCGGTGGGCGACAAGATCGAGGTCGGCGTGGTGGTGCACAACTACACCGGCGCGGCCGGCACCGCGACGGTGAAGGCGAGCGCGACCGGCGTGTCGCTCGGCAAGGCCGAAGAGAGCGTGCAGCTGGCCGACGGTGAGAGCGCGCGGGTCCGCTTCACCGGCCGGGTCGGCGAGCGAGCCGGCGCCGAGGCGAAGCTGCAGTTCGCGGTGGCGATGGGCGAGCACAGCGACGCGCTGGCGGTGACCCTGCCGATCGACCGCGGCCTGTACACCGATCAGAAGACCCTGGCCCACGGCGCGCTCGGCGGTGACGGCGCCCCGCCGTCGATCGAGGTGCCGGTGGCGTGGGACGCGTCGGTCGTGGCCGGCGAGAGCATGCTGACCGTGACGGTCGACCGGACCGGGCTGGCCGATCTCGAGCCGAGCCTCAAGTACCTCATCGAGTACCCGTACGGCTGCCTCGAGCAGACCCTGTCCCGCTTCATCCCGCTGGCCAAGGCCAAGGACCTGGCCCGCTCGCTCGACCTGGCCGGCCTCGAGGGGCCCAAGATGGAGGCCTTCCTGCGCGCGGGCGCGGCCAAGGTCGTCCGCCACCAGCATGCCGACGGCAACTTCAGCCTGTGGCCGAGCGGCGAGACCTACCCGCACCTGACCGTGTTCGCCCTCTACGGCCTCAACGAGGCCCGCCGCGCCGGCGTGAAGGTGGACGAGGCCGCGATCGCGAGCGGCCTCGAGGCGATGAAGCGCTGGGCCCTGGACGGCAAGCGAGTGCTCGGCGCCAGCGGCGAGGGTGGCACCGTCGCGATGTCCGCCTACATGCTGGGCGAGCTCGGCGCGGCCGACCCCGGCCTGAACGCGCGCCTGTACGAGGCGCGCCGCGGGCTGCCCCGCTACGGCCAGGCCTTCCTGCTGATGGCGCTGGTCAAGGCCAAGGCCGACCCGACCCAGGTCAAGACCCTGACCGACGAGCTCATCGCCAGCCTCGACGCCGGCGACGAGGCCGTCATCGTCAAGGAGACGATCGACATGGACGAGGTGATGGGCTCCGACGTGAGGTCGACCGCCATCGTCACCGCCGCCCTCCTGCGAGCGGTCCCCGATCACCCCGCCATCGAGCGCCTGGTCGCCGGGCTCAAGAAGGCCCAGCAGCCGTCAGGCTCGTGGCACAACACCCAGGACAACCTCTACGGCCTGGTCGCCCTGGCCGACTACGCGCGGACCCGGGCCAAGGGCAGCGCGCAGGTGGTGGTCAAGCTGGCCGGCAAGCGCCTGGTCGCCCGCACCGTCCAGGGAGGAAAGCCGCTGGTCCTCCGCCGCAAGCTGAGCGCGATCCAGCCAGGCGCCCTCACCATCGAGAGCCAGGGCCGAGCCCTCTACGCGGTGAGAGTGAGCGAGACCAGGGTGCAGAACGCGACCACGCCGATCGCCGAGGGAATGACGGTCGTGCGCGAGTATCTCGACCCCGACACCGGCAAGCCGATCGACTCGCCGAAGGCCAACCAGCTGGTCCGCGTCAAGCTCACCGTCACCACCCCCACCGAGCGCCGCTACGTGGCCCTCAGCGATCACCTCCCCGCCGGAATGGAGCCCGTCAACAGCCGCCTGGCGACCGAAAAGGGAGACGCGGCCGACCCCAACGCCCACGACGAGCACTGGACCCCGCCCACCTGGGTCCACGTCGACCTCCGCGACGAGGGAGCCCTGGCCTTCTCCGACTACCTCTCCGCCGGATCCCACATCTTCGAATACAACGCCCGAGCCACCCTCCCAGGCGAGTTCAAGATCCTCCCAGCCAAGGCCGAGGCCATGTACGAGCCCGAGGTGAGGGGAAGGACCGCCTCGGCATCGATGAAGGTGCGGAGGTAGGGGTAGGCGCGGACGAGCGGGGATGACAGGCGGCATGGCGGACAAGTGAACGAGGAGGACGTGAGCGAGATGCGCGGCGAGGGTGACAGGCACGTGGACGGCTCGGTCGGCTCGGTCGGCGTGGGCGGCGACGGCGCGGGCTCGGACGGCGCGGGCTCCTATGTCCGCCCCGAGCGCGCGGACGGCGCGGGCAGCGACGGCACCGGCTCGGTCGGCGACGGCTCGTACGGCGCGGCCTCCAATGTCCGCCCCGAGCGCGCGCCGCGCCGCCGGCTGCGCTCCGCGTGGCGGTGGACCCGACGGACCCTCCTGGCCGCCGCGCTACTCGGTGCGATCGGCGGCGGCGCCCTGGCCGTCGCCGTGTTCGGCTGGGACTATCCGGTCGACGCGCTGTCGCCCGATCGCGGCGGTCCGCTCGTCCTGGTCGACCGCAACGGCCTGGTCATCGCGCGCGTGCCGTCGGCCGACCGAAGGCCTGGCCCGGGCGCCTGGGTGCCGCTCGACCGGGTTCCGGCCATCGCCCTCGCCACCTTCCTGGTATCCGAGGACGAGGACTTCTTCGCCCACGGCGGCGTGGACGTCCGTGGCCTCGGCCGCGCCGCGTGGCTCGACCTGCGCGAGCACCGGCTCGGGTACGGCGGGTCGACCATCACGATGCAGCTCGTGCGCATGCTGCACTCGGCCGGTCAGGACCGCACCCTCGGCAACAAGCTCAAGGAGATCGTCCTGGCCATGCGGCTCGAGCGCGCGCTCGACAAGCGCGCCATCCTCGAGCAGTACGTCAATCGCGCGTACTTCGGAAACGGCGCCTACGGCATCGAGGCCGCGGCGCGCACCTACTTCGACAAGCCGGCCGCGTCGCTGAGCGCCGGCGAGGCCACCCTCCTCGCGGTGGTGCCGCGCGCGCCGACCGCGTACGACCCGCTCCGTCACCTGGGCGCGACCCTCCGCCGACGCGAGCACGTCTTCGCCCTCCTGGCCGGCCACGGCGCGATCGGCGCCGGCGAGACCGCGCGCGCGAGGGCCGAGCAGCTCATCCCCTCCCTCCACCGCCCCGCGCGGCGGGCCCCGCACTTCGCCGACTGGGTGGTGCGCGAGCTCCCGCCCGCGGTGCGGGCGGCCGGCGGGACCGTGCACACCACCCTCGACCTGCGCCTGCAGGAGCGCCTCGAACAGGTCGTGGCCGAGCACGTGGCCTCGCTGACCCACAAGAACCTCGACCAGGCCGGCATGCTCGTCCTCGACACCGCCACCGGCGAAGTGAGGGCGATGGTCGGCTCGGCCGGCTACGCCGGACCCGACGGGCAGATCAACATCACCACCTGGCAGCGCCACCCCGGCTCCGCGCTGAAGCCATTCGTGTACGCCCTAGCGATCGAGTCCGGCGACAGCCCGGCTACCATCGCCCTCGACATCCACGACGTCCCCTCGGCCTATCGAGTCGGCCGACTCACCCAGCCCGAGCGAGGGCCGGTGAGATATCGCGAGGCCCTGGCCGGCTCCTACAACCTGGCGGCGGTCCACACCCTCGAAAAGGTGGGCGTCGAGCGAATGCTCACCGTAATGCGCCGAGCCGGCGTCGGTCCCCTCACCGGAAGCGCCGACGACTACGGCCTCCGCCTCGCCCTCGGCTCCGCCCAGGTCCGCCTCCTCGACCTCGCATCCGCCTACGGCTTCCTGGCCCGAGGCGGACGAGCCCGAAGGCCAAGCGGCGTGCGAGAGGTGACCGCCTGGAGCGGCGCCACCTGGCGACCCAACCGACCCCGCGATGTCCGCCTCTTCTCTCCCGAGACCAGCTGGCTGGTCATGGACATGATGGCCGACCCCGAAGCCCGCCGGCCAGCGTTCGGCCAGGACCTCCCCATCGACCTCCCCTACCGCGTCGCGGTGAAGACCGGCACCGCCCGCGGCTTCGCCGACACCGTCGCCATCGGCGTCACCACCGAGCTCACCGTCGCCGCCTGGGCCGGCACCTTCGACGGCGCCCCGACCCAGGGCCTCATCGCCATGGACGCCGCCGCTCCCCTCGTCCGGGCCGGCCTCCTCATCGGAGCCGAAGGACGCGACCTCACCCTCCCCGCCCCACCCGAAGGAATCACAACCGCCCTCGTCTGCCCCCTCTCCGGCCTCCGCCCCGGCCCCGACTGCCCCCACCAGAAGCGAGAGCACTTCGCCACGGGCCAGGCCCCGACCCGCCCCTGCAACTGGCACCGCCAGGAGCAAGGCCACCTGACAATCCACTACCCCCCCGAAGCAGAGACCTGGGCCAGGCGCCAGTCCACCCAGGGCGGCAAGCTGGCCACCCGCCGCTGACCCCGTCCCCGACGGCGGCTCGATCGCGAAGATCGCAAGGGACGCCGAGGGCCCCCTGCCCGTCCGTCACTCGTCGCTTCAGCTCGGCTCAGCTCGGCGCTCCGACGGCGCCTGACTCTGTAGATGTCGCCGTCGGCCACCGAGACGGAGCCGCAGCAAGCCCCGCGTCAGCGGGCCGGCATCTCCCCCGTGTCGATCGTGCCACCGGCACGCCGCCATCCGACCCGCAGCAGCCAGCCGCGCGCTGGCACGACCGGCGGCGGCGCCCCACCGCGGTGGAGCGGATGGGCGCTGGCATCTCGGTCGGGGACGAGTGCCCGACAGTCAGGCGACCATCCATCGAAGTAGGCCGCCGACGAGAACGGATCCGTCCAGCCGCGCGACCGGCGCAGCCGAGCCTCGCCGCCCGACGCGTGCTTCTTGCCGTTCTGGATGACGTAGACCAGCGCGGCGCGCACCTCGCGAGGGGTGAGGAGGGCGCGAGAGTGGTAGCGATCCGCGATCACGCGGCCGCACCGTCCCGCCAGCTTGTTGAGCCGCCGAGCCACGCGGACCCCGAACCCCTTCATCGCGCGCCCGAGCGCGACCTGATCCTGCGCCTCCACCAGCAGATGAAGGTGATCGCCCTGGACCGAGAAGTGGACGATCCGCATCCCCAGCCGATCCCGAGCCGCAAGCAGCGCCGTCCGGATCGCCGGATACGTCCGGAACCCGCGCAAACTGCGAAGCCCGCGCACGATCCGACAGGTCACATGAACCGGATGACGCGACTCCAGCCGAGGCCGGCGAGCATGCCTGACCCCGGCCGCAGCCCCACGCGGCTTCCGACCCGCCCCGCGACGTCGCCCACCCCACCGTCGAGGAGCAGCCAGATCGAGCCCCAGCTGTCGCCACCCGCCCCCACTGCCCCGCTCGACCCGACCCTGGCGGTCGAGCCGCCAGCCACGATGATTCTCGGACACGCGCCCATATCGGACCCCCTCCCACGCTGTTGCTTTGGCAGGTGACCTCAAGTGCGCAGCGACTCCCGCCAGAGAGAACGCAGTGAAAGCCGAGCTCGACCCGCCCCGGCGCCAGGCGCGAGAGATGTCCGCCGAGTCAACGTCGGCAGCCCTGACGCGGTCCACGTCCACGGGGCGCCCGAGCACCGACTGCAGCGCCTTGCTGCACTCGGTGGAGGTGGACTTGAATCGGCGAACAACGGATGGGCTGGCGGGGCGTTGTCTCGGCCGGCGCGGCGTCGTTTCGGCTGGCGGAGCGTCGTTTCGGCTGGCGCGGCGTCGTCTCGGCTGGCGCGCGGCGTCGTCTCGGCCGGCGCGGCGTCGTCTCGGCTCGCGCGGGGGCCGTCTCCGTTGGCGCGCGGCGTCGTCTCGGCTGGCGCGGCGTCGTCTCGGCTGGCGCGGCGTCGTCGCGGCTGGCGCGGCGTCGTCGCGCCTGGCGGAAGACTGTGTCTCGGCTGACGTGGAGCGTCGTCTCGGCTGACGTGGGGCGTCGTCGGATCGCCGGATGGGTCCGGAACGCGCGCAAGTCCGCGGACGATGCGACACGTCACATGAACCGGGTGACGCGACTCCGGCCGAGACCGGCGAGCACGTCTGACCCCGGCCGCCGCCGCGCCACGCGGCTCCGACCCGCCCCGCGACGTCACGGACCCCACCGTCGAGGAGCAGCCAGATCGAGTCCCAGCTGTCGCCACCGGCGCCCCACTGTGTCGCCTGACCCGACGCGGCCGGTCGAGCCGCCGGCCACGATGGTCTCGGACACGCGCCCATGACGGACCGCCTCCACGCTCTTGCTCCGTACAAGTGACCCAAGCGCCTAGCGACTCCGCCAACTCGACCCTCCCCGGCACCAAGCGCGAGAGAATGTCCGCCGAGTCAACGTAGGCAGCCCTCACGCGGTCCACGTGGCACCCGAGGACCGATTGCAGCGCCTTGCTGCACTCGGTGGAAGTGGACTTGAATCGGCGAACAACGGATGGGCCGGCGCGGCGTCGTGTCGGCTGGCGCGGCGTCGTGTCGGCTGGCGTCGTCTCGGCTGGCGGGCGTGGCACCCGGTCCCCTCATCGACGCGGCGTCCTCCTCCGGGTTGGCGACCATCGCGGTCTGCCCGCGGGAGATTGCGTGCGACTGCTCGGGATGTCCGCCGGGCCGCGCGGGTGCCGCGGGCCGCCGGTGTGGCTTCTTCTCTCGTCCGCGGCTACTTGCCTCGGGAGGCTTCCCGGAGGAGGTGGATGGCCTCTTCGAGGTTTCTGGGGCCCAGGTTTCGGCGGGGAAAGTAGGTTTCGGCTGGTTCGCCTTGTCTTGCTTCTGCTTCCTCCAGTGGGGTCTTGCCGGCTTGGTTCTTGCGATCTGGATCCGCTCCGGCTTCGAGGAGGAGGCGTACGAGGTCGGATGGGTTCTGGACCAGGCGGCTGGAGAGGACGAGGTGGAGGGGGGTGCGGCCTTGGTCGTCCTGGAAGTTTGGGTCGGCTCCTCTGGCCAGCAGCACCTTCGCCACGGGGGCGGCGGCGGTCATGCAGACCGGGCGCCAGGCGGCGGCGTCGTGGGGTGGGCGGTCGATGATCGCTCCGTGGGCGATGAGGATCTCGGCGGCGGTCGGGTCGCAGGCGTAGGCGGCCCAGCCGAGCGGGGATTCGTGGGTCGATAGATCGTTGGCCTGGGCTGGATCGGCGGTGAGGATGGCTTTAAGGCGGGCGTGGTGGCCGTAGGCGGCTGCGGCGCACACGTCGATCGTGGCTCCGGCGGCGATGAGACGGTTGGCGATCGGGTCCCGGCCTAGCTCGAAGCAGTCGTGGAGGGGGGTGCGGCCTCCTCGGTTGCGGGCGTCCAGGTTGGCGCCTCGGGCGATGAGGAGGTCGACGATGGGGAGATGGTCGTCGGCGATGGCGAGGTGCAGGAGCGACATTCCGGGCTCGTCGCTCGGTCGCTCGCGATCGAGTCGATCGTCGGAGGCGTTCACCAGGTCTGGCTCGGCGTCGAGGATGGCGCCGGCCGCGGCGACGTCGCCGGCTCGCACCGCTGCTCGCAGGCGCTCTCCCTCGCCGTCGACGGCGGCGACGAAGGCGACCAGGCGGCGCCAGCTGGAGAAGCCGTGGCGCCTCGCCACTTGTAGCTGGCTCTCGGCCAGCTGTGTGTCGGGCTGGGTCAGGCGCAGCTCGACGAGGAGCTGCTTGGCCGTCTTTCGCAGCCACTCGAGGCTCGGATGAGCCGGGAGATCGATCGGAGCCTGGCGTCCGGACATGGCACCCCTTCCGTCTGCCCGATGTCCGCGATGCCGGGCGGAAGAAGTGAGCGCGATGAGTGCCGCGGCAGGTGGGTTCGACCCTTCACGCGGACCGTCGGTCGCCTGCACGACCTCCTCGACGGTAACACGCCCCTGCGTGGCCGCGGCCGGGGCCTCGCTCACCCTTCACGTTTCTTCACACAACCACTCGAACGGGGCCAACACGCGGTTCGCATCCTCTTGCTTCAAGGAGGCAGGAATCATGATCGGAGTCATCATCCTCACCGCGTTCTTCTCGCTCATGGCGGTGAAGCTCTTCGCTCGCCGCCGGATGTGCGCCGCGGGGCTTCACGGCTGGCATCACCATCGATGGGGCGGACATGGCCCCTGGCGGGGATTCGGGCCCGGTTCGCGAGGAGGCCGAGGCAGCTGGATGTGGGCGGCGCTGGCCCGGCTCGACCTCTCGCCCGCCCAGGAGAAGGTGGTTCGCGCCGAGCTCGACATGCTCAAGCGGAGGGGCCGCACCCTGCGCGACGAGGGCGGACAGTCGCGCGCCGACCTGGCCCGCGCGGTGCGCGGCGAGGAGTTCGAGGAGGGCGCGCTCGCCAGCATGTTCATTCGCCATGACGAGCGGATGCACGATCTGCGCGGCGACCTGGCCGGCGCCATCGGGCGCATCCACGCGGTGCTCGACCCGGAGCAGCGCGCGCGCCTGGCGGACATTCTGGAGCGCGGTCCGTCCCGCTCGTGGGGCGGTCCTTATCGTGGCTTCAGCCCTACCGATACGGCGGACATCTAGGACGAGTGCCGATCGGCGCTGCATCCGGGACGCCGGGCCGGTCTGGCGGCGCTCCGCGCGGCCGCGCCGAGGGCCTTGGACCGGTCGGGTGTTGCACCTGCTAGAGTCTCGGAACAGGCCAAGGACGATATGTCGATCCGCGTGCTCCTCATCGACGACGACGCCCGACTCTCGGAGCTCCTGTCGGGGTTCCTGGCCCAGAACGACGTCTCGCTGACCCACGCGCGCGACGGACGCGCCGGCCTGCACGCGCTCGAGATCGACGCGTTCGACGCGGTCCTGCTCGACGTGATGATGCCGGGGCTCGACGGTCTCGACGTGCTGCGCCGGATCCGCTCGCACAACCGGATCCCGATCCTGATGCTGACCGCGCGCGGCGACGAGGCCGACCGTGTGGTCGGCCTCGAGCTCGGGGCCGACGACTACGTGCCCAAGCCGTTCTCGCCGCGCGAGCTGCTCGCCCGCCTGCGCGCGGTTCTTCGCCGGGCCCAGCCCGACGCCGGGTCGGAGCGCCTGGTCGCCGCCGGCATCGAGGTGGACGTGGGCTCGCGCACCGTGCGGGTCGAGGGGACCGAGGTCGACCTCACCGGCCTGGAGCTCGACATCCTCATCGCGCTCATGCGCCGGGCCGGCAGGGTGGTGCCGCGCAGCTCGCTCCTGGCCGAGGCGGGGCGCGGCGACGTCGCCGTGCACGAGCGCACCGTCGACGTCCACATCTCCAAGCTGCGGAAGAAGCTGGGAGACGACATGTCCGCCCCGCGCCGGATCCGCACCGTGCGCGGGGTGGGCTATGTTCTGGCGCGCGAGCCATGAGACCCCCTCCCCACTGGCGCGGCCGCGACCATCGCTGGCAGAAGCGCGAGGAGCGCTGGCGTCGCCACCAGGATCGGATGCGCCGGCACCACCTCGACGGGCCGTGGAGCTGTCGCGATCCGCGCGGCTTTCTCCCCTGGTGGCGCATGCACGCGGGGCTTCACCGCCGCATCTTCCTCGGCTTCGGCGTGGCCATCGCGCTCAGCTGCGCCACCGCGGCGGTCTTCCTGCAGATCACCGGCGGGCGGGCCCGCGCGGCGGCGCTCATCCCGATCTGCGCGGTGCTGTGGGTGGCCTCGGGCGGGATCGCCTGGCACCTCATTCGCCCGCTCCTCCAGGTCATCCGCGTCGCGCGCGACATCGGCGACGGCAAGCTGAAGAGCCGGCTCGAGCTCGGCCGCCACCAGGGCGAGCTCGGGGTCCTGTCCGACTCGATCAACGACATGGCGGCGCGCATCGAGCGGCAGCTGTCCGACCAGCGCGAGCTGCTCGCCGCCGTGTCGCACGAGATCCGCACCCCGCTGGGGCACATGCGCATCCTGCTCGAGACGGCGCGCGACGGCGGCACCGATCCAGCAGTGGTCGCCGAGCTGGAGCGCGAGGTGATGGAGGTCGACCGCCTGGTCGGCCAGCTGCTGGCCGGCTCGCGCCTCGACTTCGATGCGATGGACCGCCGCGAGCTCGACGCCGGCGAGCTGGCCGCGCTCGCGCTCGAGCGAGCAGGCCTCGACCTCGACCGGCTCGACGTCTCGGTCGACGGGGCGCGAGTGACCGGCGACCCGACCCTGGTCGCCCGCGCGCTGGCAAACCTCATCGACAACGCCCAGGGCCACGGCGGCGGGCTCACCGCGCTGCGGGTCCGCCGCGGCGATGGCACCGGCGGGCACGCGGCCAGCGACGGCGAGGCCGGCGGCAACGGCGCGGCGTCGAATGGCGCGGGCGGTGCCGCCCGGACCGCGGCCGGCCGCGAGGTCGTGTTCGAGATCGAGGACGCCGGGCCCGGCTTCGCCGCCGGCGAGCTGGACCGCGTGTTCGATTCGTTCTACCGGGGCGAGCGCCGCGGTCACGGCTCGCTCGGGCTCGGCCTCGCGCTGGTCAAGCGCATCGCCAACGCCCACCAGGGCCGGGCCTGGGCCGAGAACCGCCCGGGCGGCGGCGCGCGCCTGGCCTTCACCCTGCCCGAGCGCCCGCGCGCCTAGGACTCCCGCGGCGCACTTCGCGGGCCTCGGGACGGGCCCCCCGCGTGCGCTTGCGCGGGCCAGCGCCGCGGCGCGGGCGGCAAAGTGTGACGCGGCCGTGCCGGTCGACCGGCCGCGTGCTCAACTGAGCCACCATGCGCGCCGCTCGCAGGCTCATCGTCCCCGGTCTCCTCGCTCCCGTGCTCGCCCTGGCGACCGCGTGCGGCGGTGGCACGCACAGCTCGTCGAGCTCGGCCCAGCGCTCGCGGGTCGAGCCGGCCCTGGCCGCGCTCCGCGCGGCGCGCTTCGAGGAAGCCGCCCGCGCCGCCGACCAGGTGCTGGCCGACGACTCGACCAGCTCGGTCGCCGCGGCGGTGCGCGCGCTGACCCGCTACCACGCCATCGCGGACGGTCTGTTCGACTCTTTCACCGCCGCCGACCGCGAGATGGGCGGCGGCCAGTCGTTCGACGACACCCGCCTGCGCGCGTCGTTCCGCGAGGCGGAGGCGGCGCTCGGCCAGGTCGACCGCGATCTCGCCCTGGCCGCGGCCGACCCGGGCTTCTCGCTCGAGCTGTGTCTTGCCTGCTGGGAGCGCGACTGGAACCGGAGCGGCGAGGTGGACCCGCGCGACCGGTTGCTCTTCCAGGTCGAGATGGACGCCGACGGCAGCGAGATCCCGCCGGGCGACCCGCGCCGCTCGCCCACCTTCCGCTTCGACGTCGGCGACCTCCACTGGGCCCGCGCGATGATCGCCTTCCAGCGGGCCGGCCTCGACCTCATGGCCGCGTACAGCTGGAAGGACGCGCCCCGGGCCGCCGCGATGATCTTCGGCAAGGCCGAGGTGGTGCGCTTTCCGCTGGTCGACCGCTCGCGCGTGACCCGGGCCCGCGACCTGATCCTGGTCGGGCTGGACCACGCCGACCGCACCCGCGCTGCCTACCTGGCCGAGCGCGACGACGATCGCGAGTGGGTTCCGAACCCGGCCCAGAAGCACCACCCGCTGCCGCTTCCGGTCGACGCGGCGCTGTACGACACCTGGGCCGCGGTCACCGCCGACGTGCGCCGGCTGGTGCGCGGCGAGGAGGGCCTCGACCTGGGCGAGATCGTCCGCCTGGCCAACCCGGAGTGGAAGCGTTTCACGGCCGGGTTCCTCGACGTCGGGCGGATGCTGTCCGAGCCGCGCGACATCGTGCTGGACGTCCCGGCGCTGAACAGGATCGGCGAGGGGCCCGACGCGCTCGCGGCCGCGTTTCCCATCCTCTTCGGCGTCTATTACGTCCCGTCGATGAAGGCCTCGCCGCTGGTCGGGCGACTGGCCCGGATGCGCAGCGAGGTCGAACGAGGCGACGACACCCTCGGTCGCAAGCTGCGCTACCTGCTCTGGCTGAACTGACGACCCGGGTCACGGCATCAGGCGCGGGGCCGCCGCCGGCGGTGCGTCGAACACCACGCCGAACGCCGCCAGGCACATCTCGTCGAGGGTCTCCTCGCCGAGGAAGACGTCGATCGGGTGCTCGAGGTCGGCCTCCTGCAGGGCGCGCTGGACGAACGGGTTCTCGACCGTGTTGTCGTAGCGGCAGCGGATCGTGATCTCGTCGCCGTCGCCCACCGTCGGCAGGTTGTCGAGCTCGGTGTCGTACTGGTAGGTGCGCTGCCACGAGAAGTCCCAGGCCGGGACCTTGACCAGGCACTCCTCGGCCGGCTCGCCCGGGGCCGGGTTGCGGCGCAGGATCTTCACGTCGAGGTCGACCCCGACGTAGTGCATGTGCGGGAACGCCGACAGGATCGGGAAGCGCTGGGTCACGCCGGGCAGGCTGATCGGGAAGCGCATCGTCTCGGTGTGATCGGCGATGCCGGCCGGGACGCGGAACTCGACCGCGCCGTCGTCGTCCGGCCCGGGCAGGAGGATCGGCTCGGCCTCGACGTTGCCGACCGCGGTGAACAGGAGCTGCTTGGCCGGCTGCTGGTCGGTCACCCGCAGCTGGACCTTGGTCGCGTCCGGATCGTGGGTGCGGCCGGCCGGGTGGTAGTGCATCTGCACGACCAGGAGCGAGCTGGCCGGCAGCGGGATGCCGACCCCGGTCGGGGTCTCGAACGGCAGCGAGCCCGGCACCCACACGCCGGCGAAGAACGAGCCGGGCGAGGTCACCCCGCCGAAGCACTCGTAGTACCCGTCGGGGCCGACCTTGGCCAGGATGTCGGCCTGACCGGCCGGCGGCACCACGGTCAGGACCGCGTGGTGGGCGACCTCCAGGTTGGACGGCACCATGTGGAGGCCGGTGATCCAGGTGTCCTGATCGATCCCGGGATCGAGGACGAAGCAGACGAACTCGTCCGCGTCGCCCGAGGTCGCGTAGCCGACCTCCGGCTCGACGGTGTGGGTGGCGTCGGTCAGATCGAGCACCGGCGCCTCGGGCACCGGCGTGGCCGATTCCGGATCGCCCTCGGGCGCCTCGAGATCGACCCACTTCTGGAGGAGCGCCTCCTCGTCGGCGGTGAGGCGCTGATCGTCGCGCCAGCCGAACCGCGGCTCGCAGTCGTCGGTCGACACGGCGCCCCACGGCGGCATCTCGCCCGCCTCGACCCGGGCCGCCATCAGGCCGGCGAACGGCGCCGCGCTGGCGTAGTCCTCGAGCGAGAACGGCCCGATCCCGCCCGGCTTGTGGCAGGAGACGCAGTGCTCGGCCACCAGCGGCGCGATGTCCTTGTGCCAGGTGACCTCGGCCTGTCCGTCGCCGTCGTCGGCCCCGTCGGTGTCGCCGGCATCGCCGGAGTCGTCGTCGCCATCGTCATCACCGCTGTCGCAGGCGCCGAGGGCGAGCGGCATCGCGAGCACGAGACCAGCCAGAGCGCGTAAGGATCGCATCACCGGGGACAAAGCAGCCCGCGTGCCAGCACCAGGTCCCCGTTCTCACTGGGCACTGCCAGGTGGTGGGGTGATTTTCACCGTCCCGGTGGGCCCGGGCCGTCGAGAATGGAGACACCCTGCCGCCGCGGCGCGTCGCCGCTATCATCCGGCTGCCCACCCATGCGGTCCATCTCCCACCGCTACCGCGATCCGCTCGACGAGATCTGGCTTGCGACCGCCGGGCGGGTCGGCCTGCGCGTCCAGCGGAGCGGCGACGTGTACGCGTCCACCGACGGTCGGCGCACCCTCCAGCTAGGTGAGGCGGCCAGCCTCGACGCCGACGATTGCCTGGCGCAGATGATCTTCCACGAGCTGTGCCACTCGCTGGTCGAGGGCCCCGACGCCTTCTCGCGCCCGGACTGGGGCCTGGACAACACCAGCGCGCGCGACGAGGCGCGCGAGCACGCGTGCCTGCGGGTGCAGGCCCACCTGGCCGACCGGCACGGGCTGCGCGGCGTGCTCGCCCCGACCACCGACTACCGCACGTTCTACGACCGCCTGCCCGCCGATCCGCTCGCGCCGCATCGCCACCCCGAGGTGGTCGCCGCGCGGCTCGGCATCCGCCGCGCCGACCGGCCGCCGTGGGCGCCGCACCTGGCCGCGGCCCTGGCCGCCACCGCCGAGGTCGTGGCCAGCGCGGCCCGCTTCGCCGGGCCTGACAGCCTGCACGCCGCGGTGGTCGCGCCGCCGGCGGCGCATCCGACCGGGCTGCCGCCCTCCCCGCTCGCCGCGGCCGAGCGGCGCACCTGCGGCCAGTGCGCGTGGCGCGACGAGGCCGGGCTGTGCCGCCAGACCGAAGAGCCGCGCGCGGTGGCCGCGGACTGGCCGGCCTGCGCCCGCTGGGAGGGCGCGCTCGACTGCCAGGAGTGCGGCGCCTGCTGCCGCGCGGCGTACGACTCGGTCACGATCGATCGCGACGATCCGGCGGTCGAGCTCCTCGCCGAGCTG
Organism: Kofleriaceae bacterium; assembly: GCA_035489015.1. Taxonomy (GTDB): domain Bacteria; phylum Myxococcota_A; class Polyangia; order Haliangiales; family Haliangiaceae; genus DATFRY01. The sequence continues at coordinate 86,790 of DATHKR010000335.1, forward strand.
GTGGTCGACCGCGGCGCCTACCTCGAGATCCGCCGCGCCGGCGACCGCTGCGCGGCGCTGGGCGGCGGCGAGGGAGACGAGCCGTTCGCGTGCGCCGTCTACGGCGAGCGACCGCGCCCGTGCCGCGAGTTCGAGCGCGGTGGCGACAACTGCCTCATCGCGCGCCGCCGGGTCGGCCTCTCGCTCTGACCGCTGGCGCCGGCCAGGCGGGCGGGCCACCGCGGCCTCACCCGCCTCGCCGACACCGGTCAGGCCCCCGAGCCGTTCTTCCTCGGCCCGCCGGTCGCGTCGCCGGTGGCGCCGTCCCCGCCGCCCAGGCGGGCCAGCAACCCGGGGACGTCGACCCCGAGCATGTGCTGGAGCTGGTGCGAGGCCACCGCCGCCTTGACCGCGAGGTTGTCGCCGCCGTCGGTGAGCCTGCGGTCGATGAAGGTGACCTTGTCGATCGGCAGGGCGCTGACCGTGCTCATGAGCTGCGCGATCAGGCCGGACAGCTTCTGCGCGATCATGATCTGGCGCGCCCCCTCGCCGTGGCTGCGCCACGTCTCCGACATCTGGCGCAGCGCCGACGCGGTGGCGCGGCCGTTCTCGATGATCTGGGCGGCCTTGCCTCGCGCCGCCTCGACCTTGCTCTGCTTGTCGGCCTCGGCCGGCTTGACCACGTCGGCCTGCAGCTGGAGGCGGACCTGGTCGAGCCTGGCCGTCTGCAAGGCCACCTCGGCGGTCGCCTTGGCCACCGCCGCGGTCACGTGCGAGCGCTCCTCGGCGACGAGGGCCAGCTTCCTGGTCTGCGCGTCGAGGATGCGCTTCTTGGCGTCGGCCCGCGCCATCGCGGTCTCCGCCTCGATGCGGGCGATCTCCTGGTTCTCGAGGTTCGACGCCGAGCGCTCGGCCGACAGCGCGTGGTTCTCGGCCTCGGCGATGCGAGAGCGGGTCAGGAGCTCGGCCGACTGCCGGCGGCCGAGCGAGTCGAGGTAGCCCTTGTCGTCGGACACGTTCTGGATCTTCAGCGTGTCGAGCTCCAGGCCGAGGCTCTTCAGATCCTTGTCCGCCTCGGTCAGCAGCTCCTCGGCGAACTTGACCCGGTCGCGGCTCACCTCCTCCGGCGTGAGCGTGGCGACCACGCCGCGCAGGTTGCCCTCGAGCGTCTCGCGCGCCACCTTCATCACCTCCTCGCGCGTGGTGCCCAGAAAGCGCTCGATCGCGTTGCCGATGATCGGCTCGCTGCCGGCGATCTTGAGGTTGGCCACGCCCTCGACGTTGAGCGGGATGCCGCCCTTCGAGTAGGCGCCGACCACGCGCAGGTCGATGATCATGTTGGTGAGATCCATGCGGTCGACCCGCTCGATGAGCGGGATGCGCAGGCCGCGACCGCCCTGGACCAGCCGGTAGCCGACCTGCCGCTCGCCCACCCGCCGCTGACTGCCGGAGAAGATCAGCACCTCGTTGGGCGCGCAGATGTAGATGAGGCGCGTCACCACCAGCACCATGCTGATGAGCGCGAGGAAGAGGACGCCTACCACCACCAGGATCGAAGCGCTCACGACTGACCTCCCTGCGTCGGCGTACCGGCCGGCGCCGCGGTCGGCGCGGTCGCGCCGGTCATGACTCGCGTGATGTCCACTCCGGTCGCGCGCGAGACCTCGGCGATGAGCTGGGTCACCGTGGCCGGGTACGCCCCCACGTACGCGGGGAGCGTGTCGCCGCTGCCGGAGTCGATGAGGTTGACCTGCCGCACCTTGAGGTTGCTCGCCGCCCGGGTCACCTGCGCGAAGATCTCGTCGATGTTCTGCAGGACGAACATGTCCATCGCCTTGCCGTCGCTCTCGCGCCAGGCCGCCGCCACGGTGGCGAGCGCCTCGGCCATCGCGCGGCCGTCCGCCTCGATCGACGCCGCCCGCCCGGCCGCGGCCAGCTCCTCCACCTGCCGGGCCGCCTCGGCCGGGATGGTCACGTCGGCGGCCAGCCGCAGCCCCTCGAGGGTGCCGCGGATCGACTGCAGCTCCTTCTCCGCCTCGGCCCGCGCCGCGCTGGCCCCGGCGATCGCCCGCTCCTCCTCGCTGCGCGCCTCGGCGTCGAGCTCGGCCTTGATCTGGCGCAGCTGGTTCTGCTTGCGGAGCACGTTGGCCTGCGCGTTGGTGACCGCCACGTCGCCGCGCGCCTTGGCCGCGGCCTCCGCCTCCTGGGCGGCGCGCTGAGCGTCCGACTCGGCCACCTCGGCCGCGCGCAGCACCTCGGCGATCCGCTTGCGGCCGAGCGACTCCAGATAGCTGCGGTCGTCGGCGACGTGCAGGATCTTGAGGGTGTCGAGGTGAAGGCCGAGCTTCTGCAGATCCGCCTCGGCCTCCTCGACCAGGCTGCGGGCGAACTTCAACCGGTCCTCGTTCACCTCCTCCGGCGTCATCTTGGCCAGGACGCCGCGCAGGTGCCCCTCGAGCGTCTCCTTGCACACCCGGGCGATCTCCTTCCGGTCGCGGTCGAGGAAGCGCTCGATCGCGTTGCCGATGAGGGCCGGGTCGGACGAGACCTTGACGTTGGCCACCGCGTGGACCGCGAGCGGGATGCCGAGCCCGCCGTCGGCCCCCTCCGAGTAGGCCCCGGTGACGCTCATCGGCACCGAGATGTTGGTGAGGCTCATCGAGCGCACCTCCTCGAGCACCGGCACGCGCATCGCGCGACCGCCGAAGATCACGCGGAAGCCGACCTTGCGCCCGTCCTCGGCGACCCGGGTCCGCCCCGAGAAGATGAGCACGTGGTTGGGGGCGCACACGTAGAGCAGCTGCTTGAGCCCCCAGATGAGCACGAACACGCCTGCCAGCGACGCTCCGGCCACGCCCAGGATGACCGGGCCGGACTGCTGCAGGGTTTGCACGAGAGACTCCATGGCTCCTCCTCCTCCTCCTCGAATGACTCCGACGTTCAAGCGAGCGCGCCGACCCGCGCCACCACCACGTGGCCGCTGGATGGCGCCGCGATGACCAGCACCCGCTCACCCACTGCCACCTCGACCTCCTCCTCGGTCTCCGCCATGAGATCGAGGGTCCGACCCTTGATCTGGAGGCGCACCTTGCCGGTCCGCCCGGCCCCCACCGGCAAGAGTACCTGCGCGGTCGCGCCGACCAGGTCCCCCTCGCCCACCGAGCTGTCGCCCGAGCCGCGCTGCAGGCCCCGGATGGCGCGGGTCAGCATCAGGCCGCTGGCGTAGCCGACCGCGCTGGCCACCACCGCGACCGGGACGGCGCCGCCGACCCCCAGCATGGTCAACGCGGTGCCGGTCAGCCCGAAGAAGGCGGCGAAGAAGGTCCAGAACCGGAACGAGCCGACCGGCAGCCAGCTCAGCACCGCGTCGGCGAAGCCGCCCTCCGACCCGGCGTGGCCGTCCGCGCCGTGGCCGCCCACATCGCCGTGGTGCCAGCCGTGGTCGGCGCCGGCCACGATGGACAGCGCCACCAGGACGCCCCCCACGAGCATCGCAGTCAGATAGATCGCCATCATCCGCCCACCTCCTCGGCCGGCATTGTCGACCAGGTGTACTGCCAGCTATGTGCCACCCTTCCTGCCCTCCGTCACAGAGGTAATCCGGGGACTTGCCGTCGAGCAGGGCGGCGGCGGATCGCGCTCTGCGATAGGATGCCGGAGCACTTCACCTCAGGTGCGAGAGAATGCCGCATAGAGCCGCCAGCGAGCCCCGCCTGCTCCGCGATTACCTCGGCAACCCGTTCGCCGCCGCCGCGCCGCTGCCGGCCGGCCACGCGGCCGCGCTGGTGCGCGAGCTGCGCCTGCCCGCCCTGCTCGAGCCGGTGCTCGGCCGCGCCGGCGGACGCGCCAGCGAGCTGGTCCTGGCTGCGGCCCACGCCCAGAGCATGGCCGGGGCCGCGCCGGACGCGCTCCTCGACGAGGCGATCCTGCCGCGCGCGCTGGCCCGCCGCCTGCCCCGCCCACGCACCGACTACGTTCGCATCGCCGCCGCGGCGGCGCGCTGCGCGCGGGTCCTGACCGAGATCCGCGGCTCGTCGCCGGCCATCCAGCGCGCGCGGCGCGACGCGTGGGCCGCCTGCTTCGGCGACTCGCTCCACCACGCGCTCGAGCTCGAGCAGGTCATTCGCAACCACGACGTGCTCGTCCTGGGCGAGACCGGCACCGGCAAGGAGCTGTTCGCGCGCGCGATGCAGCTCGCCACCCCGGGCGGCGGCGCCGGCGAGCCGGCCCCGAGCTCGGCGATCAACGCCGCCGCGATCCCGGAGACGCTGGTCGAGAGCGAGCTGTTCGGCCACGCCCGGGGCGCCTTCACCGGCGCGAGCGAGGGCCGGGTCGGCCGCCTGCGCAGCGCCGACGGCGGCAGCTTCTTCCTCGACGAGGTCGGCGACCTGCCGCCGTCGACCCAGACCAAGCTCCTCCGCGTCATCGAGACCAACGACGTCTACCCGGTCGGCTCCGACGTCGCCTACACCGTGGCGATCCGCTACCTGGCCGCGACGCACAAGGATCTGGAGTCGATGGTGGAGCGCGGCGAGTTCCGCCGCGATCTGTTCGAGCGGCTGGCGGGCACGATCCTGCGGGTTCCGCCGCTGCGCGAGCGGCCGCAGGACATCCTCGAGATCGGCCGCCACATCGTGGCCGGCTATCTCCCACCGGGAGAGAGCGCGCGGCGCCGCGCGATCGACGCGTGGCTGCGCTCGCGCGAGGCGCGCCGGCACAGCTGGCCGGGCAACGTTCGCGAGCTGCAGAACGCGCTGCGGAACCTCCTGCTCGGGCTCGACCCGGGCCTGCGCCGCACCAGCACCGACGCGAACGGCCCCACCGCGGGCGCACCGCGCCGGGGTGCACCGGCGCCGATCTGCAGGCTGGAGGCCACGCTCGAGCAGGTCGACGACTGGTATCTCGGCGCCGTCCTCGAGCAGCAGCGCGGCAATCTCAGCCGCGCGGCGCGCGTGCTCGGCGTCGATCGATCGACGCTGCGGCGATGGACCGAGCGCGAACAGCGCACCCGGACCCGCCCCGACCGCTGATGGCGCAGGCGCTCGCACCCGCGACGCGATCGCGTCGAGCATCGCTGCGCGAGCGGGCGGTGCTACAGTCGCGCGGGGGATCGGGCGCGAGTTGCTGCCTTTCGACATCGTCAGAAGTCTGTCGCAGGGAGGGATGGCGGATCTCTTCCTCGCCCGCGTGCGGACCGTCGTCGGGATGCCGCGCATGGTCGTCATCAAGCGGCTGCGGCTCAAGTACGCCCACGATCCGGAGTTCGCCGCGATGTTCATCGACGAGGCGCGCATCGCCCTCGCGCTCGAGCACGCCAACATCGTCAGGACCTACGAGGTCGGCACCTGGGAGGGCGCGCTCTACCTCGCGCTCGAGCGCCTCGACGGCGCCGACCTCTGCCAGCTGCTCTCCGCGGCGCCGGCCGCCGGCCAGGAGCTCGGCCTCGAGGCCGCGCTGGGCATCGTGCGCGGCGTCGCCGCGGCCCTCCAGCACGCGCACACCCGCGTCGACACCGACGGAAAACCGCTCGCGATCGTCCACCGCGACGTGTCGCCTGGCAACGTCTTCATCTGCAAGGACGGCCAGGTGAAGCTGCTCGACTTCGGGGTCGGGCTGTACAGCGACCGGGTGTCGAGCCGCACGCCCAAGGGCGTGGTCAAGGGCAAGTTCCCGTACATGTCTCCCGAGCAGTGCGTGGGCGGCCCGGTCGACGCGCGCAGCGATCTGTTCTCGCTCGGCGTGATGCTGTACGAGCTCACCACCGGGCGGCGCCCGTTCCGCGGGCTGCGCGCGGTCGACATCGTGCAGAAGGTGATCGAGGCGCCGATCGATCCGCCGTCGCGGGTGGTCCCCGGCTATCCGCCGGAGCTCGAGCGCCTGGTCCTGCGCGCGCTCAGCAAGGCGGCCAAGGACCGCCACGCCAGCGCCGAGGAGCTCGGCATCGACATCGAGGACGTGGCGCGGCGGCTCGGGCTGCTGCTCGCGCCCGGGCCGGTCGCGCGGTTCGCCCGCGCGGTGATGGGCGCGCCGGGCGCCGTGGTGCCGCGGCCGACCCGGCTCGACTCGCAGAGCGGCGAGGGCGAGGACACGGTGGCGCTGTTCCCGACCCCGGTGCCCGCCATGCCGCCGCACACGGTGCTGGTGGTGGACGACGAGGAAGGGGTCCACCGGATCATCAAGACGGTGCTGGGCGGCTACAAGCGCATCGCGGCGTACAACGCGTCGCAGGCGCTCGACGCGCTCGCCACCAACCAGATCGACCTGGTGCTGCTCGACCTCAACCTGCCCGATCGCTCCGGCTACGACGTGCTCGACGAGATCCGCCACACCCGCGACGACCTGCCGGTGATCGTGTGCACCGCGCTGTCCGACGTGGCCAGCGCCGTCGAGTCGATGCGGCGCGGCGCCAACGACTTCCTCATCAAGAGTCAGGAGAGCTACGAGCGCCTGCCGCGCAGCATCCAGCGCGCCCTGACCCGCCGCCGCCTGCAGCGAACCCAGGGCCGCGCCGCCGAGTGAGCGGGTCGGCTACCGCGCGCGGTAGCGCTCCTTGGCCCGCCGGCCGCGCCGCTCCATCACCGGGACCAGCGCGCGCAGCACCGACGGGAACAGGTAGCCCATCGTGGTGAGGTAGCCGCCCATCCGGCTGATCATTCGCTCGCGGCGGCCGTCGACCGCGCTGTCCACCACCATCGCGGCCACCTCGTCGGCGGTGGAGAGCGGCTGCGACAGCACCACGTCCGGCACGCTGTCCAGCTCGTCCATGAGGAAGCCGGTGTCGACCGGCCCGGGCGAGACCACCGCGACCTTGATGCCGGTGCCGGCCAGCTCCTCGGCCAGGGCGAAGCTGAACGTGCGCAGCCCGAACTTGGTCGCGCTGTACACCGCCTCGTGAGCCAGCGGCACCCGCCCGGCCAGCGACGCGACGTTGACGATCGCCGGGGCCGACGAGCGGCGCAGGTACGGCAGGGCCAGGCGCGACAGCACGATCGGCGCGGTCAGGTTGATGGTCACGACCCGGGCCAGCTCGTCGGCCGAGTAGTGCTCGACCGGGCCGCGCGCCTGCGCCCCCGCGTTGTTGACCAGGACATCGATCCCGCCAAAGGCCTGCGCCGCCTGATCGAGCAGGCCCTGGGCCGCGCGCAGGTCGGACACGTCGGTCGGCACCGCCAGGGCGACGCCGCCGGCCTCCTCGATCTCGCCCACCAGCCGGTCGAGCGCGGCGCGCCCGCGCGCGGCCAGGACGACCCGGCCGCCCTCGGCGGCGAAGCGGCGCGCCACCGCGGCGCCGATGCCGGCGGAGGCGCCGGTGATGACGATGGTCCGATCGACGAATCGCTTCACCGCGCTAGTAACCGGCGGCCAGGCTGACCTGTAAAGCGAAAAGGCGCGCGATCCGCCGCGTGAAGTCAGGGCGACGGATCGGAGGGAGGCGGGACCGGCTTCTTCTGCTTGATCCAGCGCGCGATCGCCTCGCCCAGCACCGGGAGCGTGACCGCACCGTTCTCGAGCACGCGGTCGTGGAACTCGCGCACGTCGAACGCCGCTCCGAGCGACTTCTCCGCCTCGTGCCGCAGCCGCCAGATCTCCAGCTGTCCCACCTTGTAGGCCACTGCCTGCCCGGGCCAGCCGATGTAGCGATCGACCTCGTTGCGGATGTTCTCCTCGGTCAGCGCGGTGTGCGCGCGCATGAACTGCTCGGCCCGCTCGCGGGTCCAGCCCATCGCGTGGATGCCGGTGTCGACCACCAGGCGCGACGCGCGCCACGCGTCGTAGCTCAGCATGCCCATCCGGTCGAGGTCGCCGGAGTAGAGCTTCATCTCGTCGGCCAGGCGCTCGCTGTACAGCCCCCAGCCCTCGACGAACGCGGTCGAGCCGAGGAAGCGGCGGAACGCGGGCAGCGCCGGCTGCTCCTGGCCGAGCGCGATCTGCAGGTGGTGGCCGGGGATCGACTCGTGGAAGGTGAGCACCTGCATCTCGAAGCGCGGCCGCACCTCCGGCTTGTAGATGTTGATGAAGTACTCGCCCGGCTTGCTGCCGTCGAAGTGCGGCTCGCGGTAGTAGGCGACCGTGGTGAACGGCGCCTCGTAGTCAGGGATCGGCGCCACCACGCAGTCGGCCTTCGGCAGCCGGCCGAAGAAGTCCGGGATGCGGCTCTTGGCGGCGGCCAGTGACGTCCCGGCGGCGCGCACGATCTCGTCCGCGCTGCGGAAGTAGAGCGAGCGGTCGGTGCGCAGCTTCACCACCAGCGACGGGAGCCGGCCGCCGGACGCGCCGAACAGCTTGCGGCCGAGGTCGACCATCTCGCGGTTGATGCGGGTGATCTCCGACATGCCGAGCTTGTGCAGCTCGGCCGCGCCGAGCGGGAGACCGGTGTGCTCCGCGATCCGCGCCTTGTAACAGGCCTGGCCCTGGGGCAGGTGCCCGACCCCGACCTTCTCCGGCCCGCGCGCGCGGGGGAGGATCTCGTCGGCCAGCGTCGCGCGGAAGCGAGTGAAGGCCGGGCGCACCTCCTCCTCGACCACCTGGCGCACCGCGCGCTCGAGCTCGGCGCGATCGGCCGCCGACCAGTCCGGGTGCGCGGCGGTGGCCGGTTCATAGAGCGGCCACTTCTCGGTCGGCGCGGCCAGCTGCCCGTCGACCAGCGCGATGGTGCGGCGGACCGACTCGGCGCTGGCGAACAGGCCCTTCTTCGCGCCGTTGCGGAGGTGGCCGATGGTGTTGTCGACCGAGCGGGCGATCTTGCGGTAGCGCGCGATCAGGTTGCGCCCGTCGGCCACCGTCTTGACCGTGTGCATCTCGGGCAGGACGTTGAAGTCGGCGATCGGGTTGGCGCCGACCGACACGTTCCACAGATACGAGTCGCACACCTCGGTGGCCACGCTGGACTCGAGGTCGCCGATGAAGAGCTCGAGCGTGA
>DATHKR010000336.1:0-3183 GCA_035489015.1 Kofleriaceae bacterium
GGTCCCCCCGCCCACACAGCCGACGTTCAGCTCGCGCAGCAGCATCGGTCGATCTAACCCCGTCCCCGACGGGGTGGACGATGGCGTGCCTGCTTTTCCGGCCGCGCCTGTGGATTTCCGCGCCTGGCCGCGAGCCGACGCCCCGCTCCGGGCGTCGGCGACGAAGCCGGGCCCGATCAGAGCTGTGGGTCGGGGAAGACGACCGGGCTGCGGTGACCGGCCTGGTCGACCGCGCGGATCCCGAAGAAGACGTTGTCCTTCGAGAAGTGGGGAAAGGACGCGCTGGTCACGTTGCCGACGGAGACCACGTGGGTCCAGTCCGGGTCGGTCGTCTCGCGCCACACCACCTCGTAGCCGGCCAGGTCGGGCTCGGTGCCGTGGTCCCAGACCAGGTCGGTGCTGTTGGTGAGCGCCTGGGTCAGGATCCTCGCGTTCTTGGGCGTGCCCGGCCCGATCGCCAGCGACCAGAAGGTCGCCGCGTTCACCTTCGCGACCCGGGCCATGAAGGAGAAATCGAGGAACTCGATCAGATCGCCGAACTGGACCCCGTCCTCGACCCGGATGTTCTGATGCTCGTGGGCGAAGTTCTCGTGCGGCTCGGTGAAGCGGGCAGCCGGGTAGCCCTGGTTCAGGTACGAGACGTGGTCGCTGGCGCGCAGGTAGCGGTCGCGCCGGTAGATGAAGCGAATGCGCATGTCGGTCTCGTCGTTCTCGGCGACCGACTTGACGAAGCGGGCCAGCTGGCGCGAGACGCCGTCGGCCTCGCCGCCGACCGCGCGCCGGATGGCGGCCTGGGCCGGGGTCTCCGCGGTCGGGATGCCCTCGGCGAACATCCGGATCGTGTGTCGGTCGCGCAGGCCGTCGTCGGCGGTGCTGCTGCCCACGATGTCGTTGGAGAACATCCCCTGGATGTCGGTGCCTGCCGCCTTGTAGGTCGCCGCCTGGAAGCCGGAGCCGAACAGACCCTGCTCCTCGCCGGCCACCACGGTAAAGACGATGGTTGCCTCGGGCTGGCGCTTCGACAGGACGCGAGCCACCTCCAGGACCACCGCCACGCCGGACGCGTCGTCGTCGGCGGCGGGCTGCTCGGAGTCGATGTCCAGGACATCCGTGGCCCGCGAGTCGATGTGCCCCGAGACGACATAGACCCGCTCCGGGTTGGTGGAGCCGCGAAGCGTCGCGATCACGTTGGTGATCGTGGTGGCCTGCGGGATCCGCGGCGGCGTCGTCGGCTGCACGAACGACTGCAGCTCGACGGTCATGCGCCCGCCCGAAGCGGCCGCGTACCCCTGGAGCGTCTGGTACACCCAGTTGGTCGCCGCGCCGATGCCGCGATCCGGATCGGTCTGGCTGGAGAGAGTGTGGCGGGTCCCGAAGCTGGTGAGCATCTGGATGCTGTCCTCGAGCCTGTGCCGATCGATCTCGCCGAGGATCGCGCGCAGCTGCTGATCGGGCCGCTGCGGCCGGACCTTCTCGCCGGGGCCGTGAGGCAGAAACTCCCCGTCTCCGTCGCCGCCGGCGCGAGCCGGCCCGGGTGAGGCGATGGCGAACACGCATGCGAGCATCGCCATCGCGGCGGGGTAGGGGACCAGGGGGCGGAGACCGACAGCGTGCTTCCTCTTCATGGTCGTGGCTCCTTCTTCAGTATTCGAGGGTGATCGGCGGGGGAGGCTTCTCCGTGGCCGCCGGAGGGTCGGGTGGTGGAGGCTCCAGCTCGATGGACGGCTCGAGCTCGATGGACGGCTCGAGCTCGATGGACGGCTCGGCGCCGAGCGGCGCGACCGCGAGCGCGGGCGTTGCCCGCGCTCGCGACGAGGAGCGGGCGACCAGGCCGACCGGCCCCGCCGGCCCGGCCGGCTCAGCCGGCTCAGCCGCGAAGACCCCGGGACAGCGCAGGCGACCGGGCTCGCCCATCGCCGGCGCCCAGCCAGGCGCGCCGAGCCGGCCGCGCGCCGCGTACGAGTCCGACGACCCGCGCCGCGCGATCAGCTGGACCTCGCTCGTACCCAGGTCGTCGCCGAGGCGGATGCCCCCGTCCAGGCCGAGCTCGCCGTCCCCGGAGCTCGCGCGAATGCCCTCGATGCACGCGACGCCCGCCGCCACGGAGGCGTGGCCGGTGACCCGACCGAGCCGCACACGCGGTGAGTCGAGAACGCATGCCTCGCAGGAGATGTCGAGGTCCCCGCGAGCGGCGGACAGCCTCCCGGCCGGCAGCGTCAAGCGGACGTGGACCTCCGATCCACCGGTGAGCGCCCCGCCGCTCAGGAAGCCGAGCGCCAGGCCGGTCGCCCGCAGATCGAGGACCACCCCTTCCTCGGCCTCGCCGATCCGTCCGCGAACGCGGCCGCCAGCGCCAACCGCATCGATCTCCAGGTCAATCCGGCCATCGAGCAGCGCCCCGATGCCGACCTCGACGTCGACCCGATCGAACGCCGCGGCAAAGTCCGCGCGCGAGCGCGACGCGACCCTGACGCCGCGCATCGTGAAGTGACCCGGCAACCATCCCCGCGAAAGGCCGTCGACCGCGAGGTCGTGGTCGGGCGAAAGCGCGGCCACGAGCCGCTCCTCCAGCCGCCCATAGGGGAAGAGCCTCTGCACCCCGCCAACGAACGTGACGAGGCCAAGGGCCGCACAGCCTACCCAGATGAGCCGGCGATCGCGCGTGCGCGCACCATAGCGCCGCAAGCACCGGATGAACATCACCGCCGTCGAGTCTATTTCCGAGACTCGATGTTACCCGCGGGAGCTGCCAGTCCGGATTCCACCCCCGGCAAGCGAAGGACCGACCCCCAGCGAGGGGAGGAACGCGGCGCGGCGGGCCGCACGGGCCCGCCGCGCCGCGATGCCGCGCTCCCGGGGTCGCCAGCGCCGCGCCGCGCCCCGGTGTGGCTGAACAGTCGGGCTGTGCGCCCATGGCCTACGTGCCCGCTCGTACGCGCGTAGCTCTACGCGGCCCGGCCTGGTGTTCTGTCGTACGCGCCTCCGCTCCTGATCGCCGTCGCTCGGCGACGTCCGCGTGGCCTCCGCCGCGTGGCCTCCGCCGCCGGGAACATTGCCGCAATCAATCGCGCAACCCGATGGGCCCGGGACCGACATCGCGCGTGCAGGCGTTTCGATCTCCTTCGCGCTGCCCTGCGCCCGCCGCCGACGAGACCCGCGGACCCGGCGCCCGGCGACCGCGTC
>DATHKR010000337.1:0-8932 GCA_035489015.1 Kofleriaceae bacterium
CGGCCGGGCCGGGGGGCGCGAGAGGATCGCGCGGACCGCGTCGAGGCGCGCCCCGGGCGCGTCGCCGTCCGACCACATCTTCGACCAGACGTCGGCCGGGATGTCGGCGGGCACGCCACCCCGGTGGTGGAGGAGCTGATCGAGCGTCACGTCGGCGTAGCCCGGGTCGATGGTCTCGCCGGCGAACAGCGTGCCGATCGTGTCCTCGAAGTGAATCCGGCCGCGGTCGACGTGGATGCCGATGAGCGTGGCCGTCATCGCCTTGGTATCGGAGCCCAGGTGCCACCGGTCGTCGGTGGTGACGCGGGTCGAATCGCCGAGCCGGCGCACGCCGGACGCGCCGATCGCCACCAGGCTCGGCCCTCGCCACACGGCGCCGGCGATGGCCGGGAGGTCGGCGCGTGCGCGGACCTTCTCGAGGGTGTCGGAGATATCGACCGGTGGATCGATCACGGCTGGGCTCCTTTTCTCATCGGAGCGTTTGACTCGCGCCGAGCAGCCGACGAGGGCGATCAGGAGCATCGCCATCGAGGTCGCTGTTCTCGGCGTGCACCGCGTGGTCATGTCCGGATCCTCTTCGAAGGAAGATGAAGCACCGGGCGGCGCGGGGCAATCGGCGCTGCCGCTCCGGCCGGCGAGCAGCGGGAGTGGCGGTGACCGCGGCAGCCGCGACGCGGAATAGAACGGCCGGCTGGCGCATGTATCCAGGTGAGCCGGCTACCCGCGGGTGCGATGGCGTCGCTCGTCCTCGTCCTTGTCCTCGCCTGCGCCGGCGATCCGGGGCCGGCGGTTCTGGCGGACGCGGGTGCCGGGCTGGCCGACGCGGGTGCCACGCCGGCCGCGCGCGCGGGCGCGGATGCTGGCGCTCCGGTCGCCGGAAAGGGCGCCGCGCCGGTCGTCGGTGCAGCCTCGGTCGCGTCGCCGCCGCCGGGATTGGGCGAGCCGTGCATTCTCTCGTCGGAGGCTTCCGGCGCGCGACCGGGCGCGGCGCCGGACCGGCTGAGCCTCGCGGCGGTCTCGTTTCGCGATCTGCCCGGCTGGGCCGACGATCGGCAGGCCGCGGCGGTGCCGGCCTTCCTCGGGTCGTGCGAGGTGATCGGCCGCCTGTCCGACGAGGCGGCCGTCGGTGTCGACGGATCGGGCGGTCGCGCGCGCGACTGGCGGGCTGCCTGCGCCGCGGCGGCCGCGCTTCCGCCCGGCGACGACGCCGCGGCGCGCGGCTTCTTCGAGTCGGAGTTCGCGCCCTGGTCGGCGGCCGGGCGCGGCGGTCGCGTCGGCAAGCTGACCGGGTACCACGTGCAGGCGATGCGCGGCTCGCGCACCCGGCACGGACGCTTCCAGGTCCCGATCTGGGGCCGGCCGCCCGACCTGGTCTCGGTCGATCTCACCGCGTTCCTCCCCGACGCGCGGGGCCGCCGGATCTGGGGCCGCCTCGATCCGAAGAACGGCGCGCTGGTGCCGTACGCGACCCGCGCCGCCATCCGGCAGGGCGCGCTGGCCGGCAAGGGGCTGGAGCTGCTCTGGGTCGACGACCCGGTCGATGCCCTGTTCGCCGACATCCAGGGCTCGGCGGTCGTGGCCCTCGACGACGGGACCGAGGTCTGGATCGGCTTCGCCGGCAAGAACGGATGCACCTACCGCGGCGTCGGCAAGGTGCTGAAGGAGCTGGGCGAGCTCGGCGGCTACGGCGGGACCATCCCGGGGATCCGCGGCTGGTTCGCCGACCATCCCGAGCGGTTCGACGAGATCGCCGACCGCAACCGGTCCAAGGTCTTCTTCCGGATCGCGGACCGGCCCGGCGCGGTCGGCTCCCAGGGCGTGGTCCTCACGCCGGGGCGGTCGCTGGCGGTCGACCGCGCCTTCGTGGCCGCGTCGACTCCGGTCTGGGTCGACACGCGCGCGCCGGTCGCGGGCGCTCGCGGAACCGCCCCGTGGCGCAGTCTGCTCATCGCGCAGGACACCGGCGGCGGCATCCTCGGGCCGGTCCGCGGCGACATCTACTGGGGCGCGGACCAGGCCGCGGCCGAGCGCGCGGGTCGCACGGGCGGACCGGGTCGAGTCTGGCTCCTCTTGCCGCGCGCCCTGCGCCCGGCGTCGTCGCGGGCGAGCGCTACCAGTAGACGGCGTTCATCGGGGGGGACTCGTCGAGGTAGACGATCGCCGCGTACTGATCGGACGGGATCATCGTCTCCTCGCTGAGCAGCTGCTGGTTGTCCGGCCGGAGGAACGAGGCCCGCGGATCGACGATCAAGTAGGGCTCGCCCATCTCGTGCAGGCGAGCCTCGACCGAGGCGAAGTCGGTGCCGAAGTCATAGTGGTCGTCGACCGCGACCTCGGGCCAGTTGATCCCCGGCGCGTAGGCGGTGAGCGCGACCGGCGCGTAGTCGTCGCCGAAGGCGTCGGCCACGACCGTCCCGAACGAGACGGTGCCGGGGAAGTAGATGCTGTCCTCGATCCGGTCGTGGTGCCGGGTCAGGTGGACGTTGTGGGCCCAGACCGCCGCCCGCCCCTCGGACCCCAGCTCGAGATTCACGATCCCGTTGAACACCCCGCCCATCCCGATGTCGCGCGCCTCGCCCGAGCGAGCCGGATCGGTGTCGTAGAAGAACGCGTAGCCCTGCCAGGCGCGGAGGCTGATCGCCGCGATCTCGAGGAGCCGCACCGCGCGCTCGCCGGCCGCGGCGACCAGCTCGGCCCGGTGGCTCTCCACCCAGCCGTCGAGCGCGTCGAGCGCCTCCATGCACGAGGCAAGCTCGGCCTCGGAGGGCAGGGGGTCGGAGTACAGCCCGAAGCACGGGTCGATCCCGGCCAGGAGATCGGGCGCGTCGTCGGGCGCCCAGGTCTCGAGGGTGGACTGGATCTCCGCCTCGTCGACATCGCCTTGCCTGACGTCGAAGCCGAACACGTGCACCGGATCCGACGGCGCGGCGGCATTTCGCTCGCACAGCCAGCGCATGAGGGCGTAGGTGTTGTCGTCGCTGAACACCTTGGCGATCGGGAGCAGCACCTCGTCGGCAGGGCGGTCACAGTCGCCGCTGACGAGATACTCGTCGAGCGTGGCCACCCGGTCGCGAGGCGACTCCATGGCCAGGAAGCGCACGCCGTGCTCCTCGACCAGCACGCGGATCAGCCGGTGCTTGGCCGCGTAGTACCCGCCCGAGGTGTGCACGCTCTCGCCCAGGCCGATCAGGCGCGCGTCACCGACCATCTCCCAGAGCGGGTCGAGATCGTCGGATGCCAGCGCGACGTCATTGCCGTCGAATCGATGGGCTCCCTCCGGGATCCCGGGCGAGTCGCCGCCGCACGAGACCGTCGAGAGGACGAGCCAGAGGACAAGCCAGAGGACGAGCGAGAGGGGCATCGCAATCGGTCGCAGCATGGTTGCCTCGCGTACCTGTCGGCCGACTGACAGTCTCCATCAGAGCTCCCTCGCGCGATAGGGGGCTCAGGAGCCGGGTCCGTCACACCCGGTCGCGGCGGCGCTACCTTCCCCGCGCCGCGCGCGGGCCTCGGGCGCGGCGTTCGTCGTCGCCGAGCGCCCGCCGCACCAGCGCCACGCAGCGCTCGATCGCCGGCACCTCGACCGCCCCGAGGCCGAAGACGAGCCCGCTCTGCGTCTCGCCTCCCGCGAAGTATCGGGCCAGCGAGTGGAGCCGGATGTGATGGCGGAGCAGGCCCTGGGTCACCTGCTCGAGCGGAGCTCGCGTCGGGGTGACCGCGTGACGTGGAGCCCGTAGGACGAGGGGATGGCGACCAGCCGGGCGGCGCACTGCTCCTCGAGCGCGCCGAGGAGCGCCCGGCGGCGCTCCTGGTAGCGGGCCCGCATCTTCCGGACGTGCCGCGCGAGGTGCCCCTCGGACAGGAGCTCCGCCACCGCCAGCTGCAGGGGCGTCGGGCAGTGCCAGTCGGTTGCGTTCTTGGCCGCGACCAGCGCGCGGGGGCCCACGCCGGCGCGACCAGGAAGCCGAGCCGCAGCGAGGGCAACATCGACCTGGAGAAGGTGCCCACGTAGAAGACGACGTCGGCGGCGTCGAGCCCGCGCAGGGCGGTCACCGGGCTGCCCTCGTGGTGGAACTCGCCGTCGTAGTCGTCCTCGACGACCACGGCGCCGCGCCGCCGCGCGAGCTCGAGCAGCGCCACGCGCCGGCGCGGGCTCATCGTCATCCCGAGCGGGAACTGGTGTGACGGACAGACGCCGATGATCCGCGCGTCCGGCGGGATGAGGTCCAGGCGGAGGCCCTCGTGGTCGACGCCCACCGGCACCACCCTGGCGCCCGCCGCGGCGAACGGCACCTGCATCGGCGGGTAGCCGGGGTCCTCGAGCGCGACCACGGTCTCGCCGGGCTTCACGAGCACCCGGGCCAGGAGGTCGAAGGCCTGCTGGGCGCCCGAGGTGACCAGCACCTCGCCGGGCTCGCACACCACTGCGCGCGTGATCGCCACGTGGCGGCAGATGGCCTCGCGGAGCGCGCGATTGCCCCGGTTGCCCTGGGCGCTCTGGAAGCGCGCCGACCTGCGCTCGAGCGCGCGGAGGGCCCGGGCGCTCGCGGCGCGGAGAGCGTGCGGCGCTGACCGCTTGGGCCGCCGCGCACGGCCTCATCGTACCGGCTGGCGGCGGCGCGCCGAAAGGCCGAGCGCGGTGAGCTTGCGCTTGAGGGTGTTGCGCTCGATGCCGAGCGCTCGCGCCGTCTGCGACAGGTTGCCGGCGTGCGCGGCGATCGCGGCGGCGATCGCGGCGTGCTCGGCGTCGCGCACGGCGGCCTCGAGGGTCGTCAGCCGCGGGGGCTTCGGCGCCGGATGGCGCGCGCCGCGGACCCGGCCGCCGGCGCGGATCTCGGGCGCCAGATCCTCGGGGCCGACCTCGTCGTCGCAGAACACCGCCC
Organism: Kofleriaceae bacterium; assembly: GCA_035489015.1. Classification (GTDB taxonomy): domain Bacteria; phylum Myxococcota_A; class Polyangia; order Haliangiales; family Haliangiaceae; genus DATFRY01. The sequence continues at coordinate 4,884 of DATHKR010000337.1, forward strand.
AGCGGTGGACCTCGCTGCGGAGCTCGCGGACATTGCCCGGCCAGGGGTAGGCGGCCAGCCAGCGCATCGCCTCGGGGCTGACCGGCAGCTTGCGGGCCCGGCCCTGGATGGTCGCCTCGCGCAGGAACGCCTCGATCATCGCCGGGAGGTCGGTCAACCGCTCGCGCAGCGGTGGGACGCGGATGGTCGCGCCGCGCAGGCGGTAGTAGAGGTCCTCGCGAAAGTGGCCGTCGTGCACCATCTGCTCGAGGTCGCGGTGGGTGGCGGCGACCACGCGGACGTCGACCGGGACCGCCTGCTCGCCACCGACGCGGCGGACGGTCCGCTCCTGCAGGACCCGGAGCAGCATCGCCTGGACGTGGGGCGGCAGCTCGCCGACCTCGTCGAGGAAGATCGTGCCGCCCGCCGCCTGCTCGAACAGCCCGCGGTGGCGCGCGGACGCTCCGGTGAACGCGGCCGCCTCGTGGCCGAACAGCTCGCTGGCCAGCATGCTGTCGGCGATCGCGCCGCAGTTCTCGGCGATGAAGGGGCCATCGGCGCGCGGGCTGCCGTCGTGGATCGCGCGGGCGACCAGCTCCTTGCCGGTCCCGGTCTCGCCGAGGACGAGCACCGGCAGCTCGCTGTGGGCCACGCGCACGACCAGGCCCATGACCGCGCGCATCGCGTCGCTGCCGGCGATCAGCCTCGAGCTGCGCGCGCGCACCTCGGCGCGCAGCCGGCTGACCTCCTCGCGCAGCACGCGGATCTCGGGGAAGCCCTCGATGTCGAGCGAGACCTCGCGGATCGCCCGCGGGTGAGGCCGCGGCACGAACGCGGCCGGGATGACCTGCAGCATGCGCGCGCGCAGCATCCGCGCCTGGATCAGGATGACCCACAGCGTCTGGGCCTGCGGCGTGCCCGACGACAGCAGCACGTCGAGCGGCCCGCGCTCGGTCCGCGCCAGCTCGGCGACCAGCGGGCCCAGCGCGGCGAACAGGGCCGCGTAGTCCGACGGGTCGTCGACCTCGACCGCCCGGACCTCGACGGTGGCGACCTGTGACTTCATGTCGTCGGCCAGGGCCTGGGCGCGCGCCAGCCCGCGCGGCACCGTCAGCAGGACGGCGTGCTGATAGGTGTCGCGCCGCGGCGTCTCGTCGAGCAGCCGCAGCACCGGACCGCGGTCGGTGGCCGGGCGCCGGGCCTGGTGCGCCGGCGCGGGCCCGTCGATGCCGCGATCGGACCAGGTGAGGAGGATCCGGCGCATGGTCCACAATAAACCAGATCTGATCCCTGATGAACCATTCGATATGGTTCATGACGAACCAGCACGCCGAGATTCTCATGATCTGCGCGCTGGCACGCCGCTCGCTCTGGCACCCCGCCATGATCGAGCCGGTCCTCATCAGTGGCCCCGACGTCTGGATGGAGAGCGAGGCGACCCGCCAGCTCGCCGCGGTCGCCCAGCTCGAGGGCTGCTTCCACGCCGCCGGCATGCCGGATCTACACCCGGGCCGCGGCTTTCCGATCGGCGCGGTGGTCGCGACCCGGGAGGTCGTCCATCCCCACCTGGTCGGCGGCGACGCCGGCTGCGGCGCCCGCGTGATGGTCACCAGCGTCGAGCGCACCTCGCCCGACCGGCTCGAGCGCCGGCTGCGCGCCGCCTTCGAGGCGCCGCTGTTCGACGAGGTCGACCCCGACGCGCTGTTCGAGGCAGCGTGGCGCTCCGGCGTCCCGGCGCTCGCCGAGCTCGACGGCGTCCCCGACGATCTTTGCTGGCTCGCCGCGCGCGACACCGCGGTCGACGACCTGCCGCCCAGCGGCGACGCCACCGCCTATCGCGGCGGGTTCGCCAGCGCGCTCGGCACGATCGGCGGCGGCAACCACTTCGCCGAGCTGGCCCGGGTCGGCCGCGTGCTCGACACCGACGCCGGCGCGGCGATCGGCCTGGCCCGCGACGCGGCGGTGGTCGTGGCGCACTCCGGCTCGCGCGGCCTCGGCACGGCGCTCGCCGCCAGCTGGGGAATCCGCGCGCTCGTCGGCGACGATCGCGACCGCTACCTCGGCGAGCTGGCCGGCGCCTGCCGGTTCGCCCGGGCCAACCGGCTCGTCCTCGCCTATCGCCTGCTGTCGGCGCTCGGCGCGCTGCGCGATCACACCCTGCGCGGCGGGTTCGACCTCTCGCACAACGACGTGCGCCGCGAGCCGGTGGCGGGCGCCGACGCCTGGATCCACCGCAAGGGCGCCGCGCCCGCGCCGCGCGACGCGCTCACGATCGTGCTGGGCAGCCGCGGCGCGCCGTCGTGGATCATGAAGGGCACCGGCGCCGCGCCCGGCCTCGGCTCGGTCGCGCACGGCGCCGGCCGCCGCATGACCCGCAGCGAGGCGGTCGGCAAGCTGAAGCAGCGCTACCGCCGCAACGAGATCACCCGCACGCCGCTCGGCGGCCGCGTCATCTGCGACGACAAGGCGCTCCTGTTCGAGGAGCACCCCGACGCCTACAAGGCGATCGAGCCGGTGATCGCCGCGCTCGAGGCGCACCAGCAGGCCACCCGCGTCGCCGCCTTGACTCCGATCGCGACGGTGAAGCTGTGACCGACCTCGACCTCCTCATCACCTCCGGCGTCGGGCCTGCCGAGGCCCGGCGGTTCGTCGCCCTCCTCGCCGCGCGCCTCGAGCAGCTGGCCGGCCACCGCGGCCTCGAGGTCTGCGAGGTCGTGGCGACCGGCGGCGACGCCGGCGCGCCGCGGTCGATCACGCTGCGGCTGCGCGGCGACGCGATGGCGCAAGTGCTCGACCAGCTCGGCACCCACGTGCTCATCCAGCGCTCCAGTCAGCGCGGCCGCGCCTCGCGCAAGCGCTGGTTCGCCGCAGTCACCGCCCACGCCGCGCCGGCCGCGCCACCCGACGTCGATGTCGGCGCCATCCCGCGCGAAGCCCTGATCATCACCGCATGCCGAGCCGGCGGCCCCGGCGGCCAGCACGTCAACAAGGTCTCGTCGGCGGTGCGGGTCCAGCACCTGCCGTCCGGCATCGCGATCCGCAGCGCCGCGGCGCGGTCCCAGCGCGCCAACCTCGACCAGGCCCTGCGCCGGCTCGCGCTCCTCCTGCGCGACCGCGCCGAGGCCGACCGCGCCGGGGCCAGGGCCGCGCGGCGCGGCGCCCACTACCGACTCGAGCGCGGCCAGCCAGTGCGCAGCTACCACCTCGACGACGACGGCCTTCTGATCGAGCGGATCCAGTCATGACCCTGGCGACCCCGCTCGAGCTTCACCTCCGCGTGCTCGAGATCCACCGACGGCCGCTCCGCCTGGTCACCCTGCGCCCGCAGTGCGGCGTGCGGTTCAGCACGAACTACTTCCACGACACCTGGCACATCCTGGCCGGCCCCGATGGCGCGGCCCTGCTGGGCCGCCTGCTGTGGGGACTGGCCTACCAGCGCCAGCCCGGCACCCTCGTCCTCATCGATCACCCGCACCTCGTCCCGACGCCGTTCGAGGCCGATCCACCCGACCCCATCCTCCTGGTCCCCGATGGCCTGACCCGCGTCGACGACGACCTGCTGCGGGCGCTCAAGCTCCGGCTGCGCCGCACGCCGGGTCGCCCGAGGACCATCCACTGGCAGACGTTCGGCATGACCGGGGCGGCCACGGTCACCGACGGACGCGCGTGGATTCGCGATCGCAAGAGACCGATCTGGACGCGCGAGCGCATGAGCCGGCGCGCCGGCTTCGTGTGTTACACGGCGCCGCCCGAGGTGCTGCGCGCCCAGGGCGCCGCGATCCACGACATGGGCAGCGACGGCTACCATCCCATGGCCGAGGTCGACGGACCCTGCTGGCACCACGACGGCGAGGTCCAGGTGCTCGGCAACTTCGCCGGCAAGGTCACCGCGGCCCGAGCCGCCCGCCGCGCGCTGTTCCCCGGCGCACCCGGCCTGCTCGCCGGCACCGGGGACGCCTGGGCGGTCAGCGATCGCGCCGACCTCGTCCTGCTCCGCCTGCGCCAGACCCGCGGCCGCGCCCGTCGCCGCTGAGAGCACCGCCGGCTGCGATGGCGACATCGCGCACCCG
>DATHKR010000338.1:0-90308 GCA_035489015.1 Kofleriaceae bacterium
ATATCCGAAGATCACCCTTGGGGATCTCCCCCCAGGTCTGGAGAGTTGCGGTTTGGATCACCGATTTATGATCGTTGATCTTCCCGTGTTGATCTCTGCCCAAGATCCGTAAGCTCGGTCGATCACTGTTCGATCAACTCGAATCGATCTTCATCATCGATCTTCGATCTTCCTTCACGATCACGAACGTTGATCACCTAACGCAGATGACCATCGACGACCATGACCATGCACCTGACCCACTACCCTACCCGGCCGCCACGCCCTGCCCCTCGGGGGTGAGGGGCGGCACGCCTAGCCTGTCGACCTCAAGTTACTTGCTCAGCGCTTTGGCTTGAAGATCAAGAATCAGTTCGCTCAACAGTCTGTTGCCTTTGCTGCTGTTGCACCCAAGATGGGCGCTCTGCACGTTGCCCATCGCGTGTGCGCCACCTCGCGACAAGGGGATGACATGGTCAACGCTCGGACTCATCGGGTCAGGCCAGGCGACTGCAGGATCAATGGGCAGCGAGCACAGCCTGCAGGTCCAGTCGTCCCTCGTATGCACGTCGATAGGGGCGAACGTCTCCGTGGTGCGAGCCTGCTCCACGAGCGCACGTCGGCGCGCATCGTAGGCTGCGGCGCGCTCCGGATACAGGCTCCGCCAGTGCCCCTTCTCCTGGCGCCGGCGCTTCTCGTAGGCGCGCTGTCCCTCGGGGTAGTTGCGACCCGCGTACCAGGCGCCGTGTTCGTGGCGGTAGGCCCGGTTCCATTCGCGCATGCGGTCGGCATTGAACTGCCGTTTACAGCACGGCGCACCGCACTGCTTCGCGCGGGGAGACAGCATCGGCGCTGAGCAGTACGGACAGGGGCGAGCATTGGCCGCCTGTCGTGCGCGCGTCGCTTCTCGCCTGTCGCGGAGTGCTTGGTCATACCTGCCGTCCGCGCGTGCCCGCTCGTGGGTGCTGGCGTTCCTGCACCGCGGCGAGCAGTATGACGTCCCAGGTCTCGCGCTCACGGCGCTGCCACAGTGGGCGCACTGGATCTCAAGGCGGGCGTCGTGGGTGCTGGCTGCTCGGCAAGCGCCCGAGCAGTAGGTCGGGACGGGACCGCGCTGTCCAACCTGCTTGTCGGTGCCGCAGCGGGCGCAGGTGATGAAGTCTGGGCGTGTAGCTTGGGCCATGTCGGTCCTGTTCGCTCAGGCTGGCCATGGCTCCGGGGGTGTTGAAGCATCCGCCGGAGTCCTTTCGTTCATTGTCCCATCTGCCGCTGACAGTCGCGGGGTTCAGCGCTTGCGGGTTCGGCTGCGGTTGGCTTTACTGCCTGGCCATACGCCAGTCGATTCCTTGAACCTGAGCGCGCAGTAGCCTTTCGCCCGCGGCCCCATGAAGCGCTGCACGCGGGATACGCAGCGTGTGAACGATCCGGTCCGGAGCCCGTACCCGATGCCGGCCGCCTTGCCCCTGGACGTGGGCTGGTCGCTCCAATACCGCCTGCCTTCGCGGACGATGCGCCGGCTGCTCTTGGCTCGGTTGGCCATGGCGGTCACTCCTTCTGCGGCGCGGGCTCCTGGTCTTCGGGTTCTGTCGGTTCGTCTACCCGCATGACGCTGCGGATCTGCTCACGCGGTACGGCGAAGCAGGCACCGGCTTCATCTCGGAAGATGGCCCAGTCGGGGGTGAACTCGACGGTGAGGGCGTCGTCTTCGAGGAGGACGTCGGCGCCGCGCCGCTCGTTGTGGACGATCAGGTAGCGGGGCATGGTCACCGCCTTACAGGAGTCCGGGGTGCCGCTCACCTGGGCGGGCTCGCGTCGGCCAGCCTTTCGCTTTGGCTGCGGCTGCACCTTCGCGTGCAGATTTCTGATCATGACAGGGACCGCAAAGTCCCTGAAGACCTTCAGGTCGGTGATCATCGGCCATGGCCACGATGTGATCGCAGAACCCCGACGGCCTCACGTGGCAGACCATGCAGATCGGGTCGCGTTCCAAGATCTTCGCGCGGATCTTTGGCCAGCCCGGGGGTAGTCGCTTCACTCGGTCCGAACCGGCCCACCTGCCGCTCATCCGTCCTCCTCGTCGCGACTGTTGACGTATCCACCGTTCTCGATTTCCAGGATGGCGGTGAGCATGCCGAGGGCGGTGACCCAGTCGAGGGCTTCGGATGTGGCTTTGATGAGCGTGACCCCGCCGTCGGCCTTGATGACTTTCAGGGTGACGTGGGCGTCGGTGACCATGTCGCCGTCGTCGAGGTCTGCTGTGACGCCGAGCGTGTCGAGGAGCTGCCCGATCTGCTGGTCGGCCACGGCTACTCCTCGGGGCTGTGTTCGGAGTCGCTGTTGAGCGCCCGCATCGTGCCGCACTGGTCGTGGGCGACGGGCGTGTTGTCGGTGGTGAGGCGTGCGAAGTCGTAGGCCGAGCATTCCCAGCAGATGACCTGGTCTCGGTGCTCGACTGGTCGATGCAGGTTGCGGACGCGGTCCGTTGCTGCGGTTTGCGCGTCACGTTCCTGACGGAGCTGTTCCCGGGCGGCTTCGGACTTCTCCAGTTCGCGGCAGGCGGTGAGGAGCCACCCTGCGACGTCGGGTGCGCATGCGCTGGTGTCGATGCCGAGGGCGCGTTCCACGGTCGCGGTGAAGGCGGTGTAGTCGCCACCCGGGATGCCGCTATAACCGGTGAGGTCGTTGGCGGGGATGTCGATGGTGTCTTCGAAGACGAGGACGGCGCGGGCGCCGACCCGTTCGGCAAGGTCTCCGTCGGCGAGCAAGTCGCGGCGGATTGCGTCGAACGCTGCCTCGTCGCTGGGCACCTGGTCGACGACGAGCACGAACGGCGGCCGTTCGTCGTTGCTGCCTTCGGGGAGTTCGAGGATCTGCAGGCGGGCCATCAGCCGGTCACCGCCTCGAAGATGGCGGCGAAGACGTCAGGTTTCAGGGGGTAGTGCTCGCCCTGGGCGGTTGTGATGACCCAGTCGTTTGGGCACACGGTGCGGCCGTCGTCGCCCGAGTCGATCCAGCCGTGTTCGTGGACGGTCTTCTGGCATCCGGGGCACACGGCCGTGCCGGGCACGTAGGGGTGTCGGTAGTAGCGAACGACGCTGCCTTCTCGATCGGCGGGGCCGTCCTCAGGGTGGTCGCCGTTCTGGTGCCACTGGTGGGCATCGATATCGATCGGCTTCTTGCGGTACTGAGCCATGGGCGCGGGCTCCTGATAGTCGGGTTACGGCTTCCAGCGGTGCCCGCGTAGCGCTTCGGGCACATCGCTGGTGGTGATCGGGCGGGTGAGGAAGCCGCCGTTGGCGTACCGGGAGGCGATCGGCTTCGGCTCGGGCCGTGGCGGCATCTCTGGCATGTCGAGCCCGGCGCGGATCTCGTCGGTGATCCCGTGGGCGTGGGCGAGGTCCCAGAGTTCCGGGCATTGGTTGAGGTTGTCGGTGACGGGGTCGTCGCAGTCGCCTTGGGTACCGCAGCCGTGGCAGGCGGGATCGCGTTGCCAAGTCCACTCGGTGGCGAGGTGGTGGCGTTCGAGGATGCGGCGGTCTGCCTCGCAGCGGCGGAGGGCGGCGGCCGGGTCGTGTAGGGCGACATGGCCGGCGAGACCGGGCTTCAGCGGGTCGGGGCCGTGCCGGTAGAACAGCACGTGCCCGTTGACGGTGCGCACCGCGCTGTTGCCGTCCGCCATCCACTGGCCATCCCATGGGGCGCTGTGGTCTTCGACTGCATGGGCGGTCTCTTCAACGCGGTCGACTTGCTGGGTGATCCAGCCGTGGAGATCCGTCACGGCGTCTCCTTTACGCTGGCCCCGTCCGGGCTCTGGGGCAGGGAGAAGGCGTCTGCCAGCGCGCTCCACGTCGACTCGATGTGGTCTTTCGTCGTGCTCTGCGCGGCGGCTTGGACGTAGGCGCGGATGGCTTCGGCCTGGTCGCGGACGTCGACGGGGATGGCGCTGACGACTGCGTTGAGGCAGGTCTTGTCGGCGCCGTGTTCGTCTTCGTGGTTGAGCATGGCGATGGTGAGGTCCCACGCCCAGAGGGGCAGGTCGGGCACGGGGGATTCAGCCATGGCGCGGGCCTTCCGATTAGGGCAGTTCCATGAGGTGCCAGACGGGTTGGCCGCCTGGCGGGATGGTGGTGCCGACATGGGTGACGTCGCCTGGGATGGGCTGGCCTGTGCCGTAGACGCGGAAGCCGCGCCGGGTGGGTGGCCGGTCTCCGTGGATGGCCCACAGTTCGACGGTGTGCACGCTGCGGGAGTCGACGTGGACGATGTCGCCGGTGAGGTCGAGGGCGTGCCACTGGTCGTCGACGGGGATCTCGTAGCGGTAGATCGAGCGCGTCACGTCGGCTCCCCGATCACCCTGTGAGTGCCCGCCGGATGCCCTCTTCCAAGGTCACCTGCGGGTTGTAGAACGCGAGCATTTGCTTGGGGTCGCACACCCGGTGGTGGACGCCCTGTGGCGCCGACGCCCGGTGCTTGATGACCGGGCTGTACCCGGCGGCCTGGGTGACGTACTGGGCAAGCTCATCGAAGCTCGTGGCTCTGCCCCACCCGAGGTTGACCGGTCCGTGCACGTCCTGGTCGACGGCGGCGAGGGTCGCGCCGACGAGGTCGCTGATGTGGATCCAATCCCGCGTTGAGCCGCCGTCGCCCCACACCTCGAACGGATCCTGCCGCTCGCGCGCGCGCCGGATGAACGCGGGGAACGGGTACGCCTCGTCCTGGTCCTCTCCAAACCCGGAGAACGGGCGCAGGACCGTCATGCGGGTGCCCTCAGCTTCGGCGTACTGGCAGAGCTGTTCACCGGCCAGCTTGGCGAGCCCGTAGGTCGAGTCAGGCCGTCCCGGCCGCTCGTAGTCGATGTCGTCCTCGACGAGCCGGTGGATCTCGCCCGGCTGCTGCAGGTCGACCGGGTACGCGGCGCTGCTGCTGAAGTACACGGCGCGGGGAATCTTGTTGCGGACCAGCCACCGGAAGTACCAGCTGTCGAGCGCCAGGTTCGTTGCGACTCCGAGCGGGGAGCCGTCGATGCTGGCCCGCCCGCCGACGATTGCCGCCGCGTGGATGGCGAGGTCCCAGGAGCGGTCGTCGGTACGGAAGAAGTCGAGGGCGTCACCGCTGCGGGCCAGCAGGGTGGCGTTGAGATCGATCCCGAGGACCAAATCGCCCCGGTCCAGGAGCGCGCGGTGCAGGTGACGGCCTACGAATCCGGAGGCACCGGTTAGAAGGACGCGCACTGGCTAGTCCAGGTCGCCGTAGGTGGACGGATCCTCGGCGCGTGCAAGCCGACGAAACGCTTCGCGTGCGTCGGCCAGCGAGGACCAGGTTCCGGCGAGCTTGACGTAGTCCTCGGAGGTCGTGGTCGTCTCCTCGGCGAGGAGCGCGTAAAGGCGGAACGTACCGGCGCCTTCATCGTTCGCGGTGACCTTGAAGAAGTGGTCGAGGTTGAGGTAGTTACCAGCCTGGTCTTCAGCCCACAGCGCCATGACGGCGACTCCTTGCGACGATGATTTGCGACCAGTCCAGGCCGATATGAGTGGTGATCTCGAAATGCGGCTCGATCAGCGCTTGGTAGCCGGCTTCGTCCCACGCCCATGCGTGGCAGTCGCCGTGAAAGTCGGCGGTCTCGTGTCGGGGCGATGAGGCGACGATCCAGGACGCGTTGCGGGCGACCCATTCGACGGTGTCGTGAGGGTCGGCGACGTGTTCGAGGACTTCGGTGAGGACTGCGAGTTGGCCCCAGCGTGGTACGTCGCGGGTGTTGAAGACGTCGCGGCGCTCGGCGCTGACGCCTCGCTCGGCCCAGGCTGGTTCGTTGCTGGGTTGGAAGTCGTAGCCCCAGGACGGGACGTCCTTGATGAGGCTGAGGAGGCCGCCGTCACCGCATCCGAGGTCGACAACGCTGGCGGGCCCGACCTTCCGGATCAGTCCAGCGCAGCGTTTCAAGCGGGCTCGGTGGTCGGCCTGTTCGAGGTGGGGTGCGCGTTCACGGTCGTGGTGAAAATCGAGGGTGGCGACGTGAGGATCTCTGCCTGCGAACAGCTTCCATTCGGCCATGCGTGTCGTCAGCCCGCCTTCACGGCCCGGTAGACGCCCCACGGCAGGCCGTTGTCGATGGGCTCCAGCCCGATCCGCGCGCAGGCGTCGGCCTGCTGCTGCGCCGACCAGGTGGTGACGTCCAACCAGACAGTTCCCTCCTCGGGCCGGTCGGAGACGGGCCAGTCGAGGACGAGGATCCCGCCGAGCTTCGTCGCCGCCCGCAGCCGGCCGATGACGTCGAGGCAGTCCGCGTAGCTGTGGTGGATGAGGACGGCCAGGCAGTACACGGCGTCCATCTTCCGGCGGCCGAGGTGTCCGGCGAGCCCGTCTGCTGCGGCGTGCACGGTGGTGACGTCGGGTGCGCGTTCGGTGAGCCGGTCGAGCATGCGCTGCGACGAATCGGCGGCGGTGACCTCGTAGCCGAGGGCGGCCATGGGGATGGCGACCCGGCCGTCACCACAACCGAAGTCGAGGACCTTCGCCCCGTCGGGGATGACGGTGGCGAGCATGCTGGCCTGGGCTTCACCGGACTGCCAGTAGGCGTCCTCGGATATCCGGCGTGTCGGGTGGATCGCGTCCGGGGCTGCCTGATCCCAGGCGGTGATGATGTCAGCGGCGGTCACGACGCCTCCTGCCTGCTCGCGAGCCAGCGCCGGACGACTTGGTTGTGACGGGCGTCAGCGAGAGCGTTGTGCTCACCGGACTCCTGCTTCGGCAGCTCATCCCAGCCGACACGGAGACGGCGAGCTTCCTGCTGAATGTCGTTGGTGAACATCGGCACACCCTTGGGGAGCCTGATCATCGGGCCCCACAGTTGGGCGAGCGCGACGTGGTCGTAGGCGCCGTAGTTCGCCCAGAGCTCCACAGTCGATTGATCCACGTCCTCCTGGGCGGCCTGGATGAAGTCGCGGACCTCGTTGGCGATTACCCAGTGCGGTTTGACCCGTGAGTCGCTGGTGTCGACAACGCCGGGCTCAAGGAGTTTCGTGACGATTCCGTCGCCCACGGTGGCGAGGCCGCTCTTGTGGCCCCGGAGGGGAAGGTGCGGCCAGACGTTGTCCATCAGCCATTGGTGGCCCTTGATGCGATCCCACGGGGCGTCGGAGTTGACGGCGTAGTACTCGCGGCCGTCATCGGCGACCATGCCGATCGAGATCACCTCGATGGTCCGGCCGTTCTCCAGGAACTCGAAGTCGTAGTCGATGGCGGTCACGAGACTCCCTCGACGACCGCCTCGGGGGTGCCGGTGTTGTTGGTCGCGAGCGTCGCGCCGGGGGCCGGTACGTCGCCCTGGTCGTAAGCGACGAGGCTCCGCAGCTTGACGAGGTCGGCTTCCAACCCGCCGTTGTCGCGGTAGTCGTAGTAAGCGGCCGAATCGGTCGCGACCTGCTCGGAGCTGTTGCACTCCTCGTAGGTCTGGTCGAGCTCCGACTTGGACGCCGCGGGGTGCAGGTGCTCGATCACCATGTCGCCGAGGTAGGTGATCCGCCCCATGCCGCGGCCCCAATCGACCCAAACAAGATCCATACAGAGATGAACCAGGCAGGGCGGGCTGAAATACCCGAGCGTGTCGACGATGTCGGAGGTCATCGCGACAGCGGTGGCCATCTTCTCGCCCTGCAGCAGGTCGTTGCCGTAGACGACGCCGGGGCCACCGGACAGGCACTCGCGGATCCGGGCGTCCCACGGCATGGCGGCCGGTCGCGGCCGGTGGTCGTCACCCATGAACGCCAGATAGCGGTACTTCTTCGCAGCCTTGACCGCCTGGGCGTTCAGGGTGCCGCACAGGCGGAGCCGCTTGCCGTAGGTGAACCGGATCCGGCTGTCGCCCTTGAGTTCGGTCGCCTGCTTCTTGTATCCGGCGAGTTCGGGGTCGTCGGTGTCGACGGCGAACAGCAGGTCTGCGGTTGCCCCGGTGTCGTTCCAGGCCTGCACGATCGCGGTCACGCTGTCGGGTCGGCCTCGGGTGGGGATGATGACGAGCAGGTCGTCGGGCATGGCGCGGGCTCCTGGTGGTGGTTGGTCAGAAAACGCGGAGCCGTCCGGCTCGCTCCACGGGTTGTTCGGCTCCGGCGGCGAAGGTGATCCACACCCAGTAGTTGCCGACGCCGAGCCCGGCGTCGTCGGGGCCGAGCATCAGCCGGGCGTATCCGTCGTCCCATGTTGCGTCATGCCAATCGGCGTCGTCCGGGTTGTCGCTGCCGATCAGGAAGGCGAGCTTCGGCGCCTCGGTCAGGTCGATCGGTGCACCGTCGATCGTGGCCTTGGCGGACGCTGCAACCCGGATGAACTCCCGGGAGGTCTCGGCTATCTCGATGGCTCGCCCACCTCCCACCGTTTCGGTCCGATGCCCGCGCTGTACCGGGGTTGGCCGATGGATGCGGTCCAGCGTCCGACGGGCGGTCCGATGGTGATGTCGGCGTTGTCGCGGGCGGAGGTCGTCGTGACGGCTGCCGTGAGCGTCGCCGTGACGGCGAGGCCCACGGAGACGGTCCTGGCGGCGCTGGCAGCCGCGGTGAGGCCCGCGGTGACAGCGCACACGGTGGTGGCGTTGGCGCCGAGGGCTGCGGCAGCGGTCAGTTGCGCGATCCCGGCCACGGCCGTCTGGCCGGTGATGTCGGTATGGGCGACTGCGGTGAGGGTCGCTGTGGCATCGAGGGTGGCGGTGGCGCCGCTCGCCGAGGACACGGTGCCGGCGGCCGTCAGGGCTGCGCTGATGGTGACTGCGGCGCTGCTCTGGGTGCCGACGGTGGCCGCTGCGGTGAGCTCGGCGGCGACGGTCGCTGCGGCGGTGGCGGAGGTGCTGCGAACGGCGTCACCGGTGAGGGTGGCGATGGCGGTCAGGGCTGCCGTACCGGTGTGGTCGACCTGCCCCGTCGCGGCCAGGGTGGCGATGGAGGTGAGGCTCGCCCCGGCGGCCGCTTCGCGTTGCCCGCTCGCCGTGAGAGTCGCGGCGCCCGCGAGTGCGGCGTCGCCGGAGACTCCGGTCAGGGCGGATGCGGTCAGGGCGGCCGCGGCGCTGAGGCCTGCGTCGGCCTGCGTGCCGCGTACTCCGCTGGCGGTGAAGGCGGCTGCCGCAGCGAGGTCTGCACTGCCGGTGGTGTCGCGCTGCCCGGTGGCTGCCAGGGTGGCGGTGGCCCCGAGCTGGGCGTTGCCGACGGCTGTTCTCTGTCCGTCAGCGGTCAGGGCTGCGGTCGCGGTGAGCCCGGCGGCCCCGGTGGTGGCGATCCGCCCGGCGGCCGTCAGGGACGCCGACGCGGTGAGACCTGCCGCCCCGACTGTGCCCCGGGTGCCCGTGGCGGTGAGGCCGACCGTAACGGTCGCACTGGCGTCGCCTGTTGTGGCGCGCACGCCGGTTGCTGCGAGTCCGGCTGTCGCGGTCGCTGCCGCGCTGCCTGTGGTGGCTCGCACGCCTGCTGCGGACAGGGTCGCGGTGGCGGCGAGAGCCGAGGCTCCCGAGGTGCTGCGAAGGCCTGTGGCTGTCGATGTGGCGGTGACGGCGAGTGCCGCATCGCCTGTTGTGCCGGAGGTGACGTCCGTGGCAGTGAAGTCGTCGAAGCGTAGGGCTGCGACGGATTCGGCTCGGAGGCCGACGCTGGTTCCGGTGGTGACAGCGGTGTTGGTGACGGAGACGCGTTGGACGCCGCCGACGAAAGCTTTGATCGTCGAACCGACCGCCTGGACCTTGGCGACGTCGCCGCTGACGGCTGCTCCGGCGAAGGTCCCGATGCTGACGAAACTGCCGCCGACGACGCTGAACAAGGTCCACGATGATCCGTCGTTGCGCCACAGGTAGCCGGAGGTGATGTTCGTGTTGCCGCGACACCACACCCCGTGGCTGACGGCTGCGGTGGTGGAGATCGTCACCTGCGCCGAGTTGTCGTTGGTGGCCATCGTCCCGGCGGCCCGCAGGATGATCGTCCCGCCTGCGGATCCTGAGCTGAGCTGGTTGGAGATGATCGACCAGTCGCCGGACACCTCAACCCAGTTGGCGCCCAGGCTGGTGGAGTCGGCGCGGTTGAAGTCGTCGGTGAAGGTCGTCACGGCGACGCCTCCGATCAGCCACTACACCGCCCAGGGGGTCAAGATGCCTGAGCACCGAGGCTGACACCAAGCGAATTCAGCGTGATCACGTCCGCACTCGCCCACGCCTTAGACGCGGTCAGCGCGACGGAGAAAAGGAACGTTCCGCCGGTGATCGCCGTCCACACGGAGACGTCGGTGACCGTCTCCGACGTGCCGCCGTTCGTCCACGCAGGGTTCGTGCCGGTGAGCGCCAGCGCCGAGCCAGCAGCGGATGCGGCGTGCGTGCAGATGACGCGGGTCGCGGAACCCGCACTGACCGCGGTGGTGCCCGCGGCGCCCGGGTTGGCGGTATGGAGTTGCACGTACTCGGCCGCCACCGGACCGAAGGCCGCACCCGCAGCCCGCAGCGTGTTGAGCAGGTTGGAGACCAGCGTCGTTGACAGGCCCTCAGCCATCGGTCAGCTCCTCATCCTCGCGAGGCTCGGCCTCAGTGGTTTCTGTCTTTGGTGCGGGCGTCACTTCGGCGGACGCCTCGATGGTCAGCACGATCACGTGGTCGGCCACAGGGGCGCCTCCATCACGTAGGGGTCCCGCCGCGCCGGAGGGGACGGCGGGACATCGGGGCGCACACCTGGGGGGTGAAGGTCGCCCCGAGTTTGGGGGTCAGGCGGCGTGAGCGTGGGGGCCGCGACTGTTGGCGGCGGGATCGGCGGGCTTGTGCTTGGCGCCGCCTGCTGCTGCCTGCCGGATGGTGGGGAGGTGAAAGTACTGGCCCGCTTCACCGTCGAGGATGGGCTCGATCTTCCCTCGGGTCATCCAGACCTTGATGGTGCCGGGTTTGACTCCGGCGTGGCGTGCCGCTTCCCAGAGGTCGCCGATGCTGTCGTCGCCTGCCAGTTGAGCGAAATGGATGTCGAGCCCGTCGGGGTTCGAGTAGGCGACCACAACACCTCCCACGGGTACGCAAAAGACCCCCGCGGATATGCTCCCGGCGGGGGCCTCAGTGGCTGTTGTGACGGATCTTCCAGCGTCGAATACGGACGATACAGTTCGCGACAGGCGCTTGACAAGCAGATCACGCAGGTCAGCCGGTGAGGCCGAGCCGCTTCTTCAAGTTGTCGATGGAACGCCGCCCTGTTCTCCAGACGATGTAGGCGCCGATCAGTCCGGCGGTCCCGCCGACCAGTCCGCACACGCCGAAGGCAATCCGCACGGTGTCGCTCACGGCGCCCACTCCTCCCCTTTGTCGTCCGGATGCCCGGCGAACGGCTGGGCGAGCAGACAGAGGGCTCGTTCGGCCATATCCAGCGCACCGTAGTGGTCGACTTCCGAGTCTCCTTCGGCGTACCGAAGCGTCTCGTCTGCCAGATTGATGATCGCCAGCTTGGCGTCGCAGTCGGCGAGGACGTCCGCCGGGTCGTTGGTTTCAACGAATGCCACGGTGGCGCGGAGCTGACGGCCGCTGAGCGCGAACACTTCGGCGACGAGGACGCCGTCAGCGGCAAGGACTTGGTCGGGGTCGTCGGGGTTCAGCTTCCAGGGCCAGGGCGGTGCCGCTTCGGCCAGGGCGCGGCGTTCGGCGTACCGGGCACGGAGGAAGTCCGCGAGGTCCGTCACGGCGACTCGTCAAGTTCCAGGGTGGCCTTGAATCGGTGTCCGCATGGGGTCAGGTCGATCAGAACCACCTGCTCGTACACGCCGAAGCTCGGTAGCTCCATCATCGACTCCACCCGTTCCGCCACGGCCCCGCACTCGGGGCAGGGCGGCAGGGGCGGGTAGTCCGGGCGCTGAGGTGCCCCCGCAAGGATCGTCCGTTCACGATCACGAATGGCTTCCCCCATGTCGTTGAGCTGCGACGGACTGAGGCTGATACGGCTCATGCCGCTACCCCAACATCGTCCGGAAGCGCGTCGGCTCGCAGTACGGCTTCCTGCGCGGCCCTCAGTGCCCGCCACTCTTCGTCACCCTCCCAGCGGGTACGGCAGGCGCCGCAGGCGGTCTTGTAGCTGCGCGCGCTGGCGTACAGCTGCTCGGCGCAACGCTGCTCTTCGGTGAGGACCGGACACAGGCCGATCTTCACATCTCCGTGCCGCTGCTTACCCTGGACGATGGCTTGCATTTCGCCGTGCATTCGCCTCAGGTCGACGATGTCCTGCCCGACGGACTCGTATGACGAGCAAGCCCACAGCAGGTTGTTGGCCAAGAACGTGACACGTTTCGGGACGGCAACGGCGGGGCGCTGTGTGCGCCAGTGGGGGTAGACCCGGTCACCGTGCCCCGGCCGGCCGACGAGCACGGTGCCGTCGTCGTCCCGGCGCACCGGGAATGTGGTGCAGTGCTCGACGGTCAACGGGGTGGCCCAGTCGAGGGCCTGCCGCCACGCGTCCTCAATGGCCTGGAGCCGGGCCGCGACCCCGCCCGGCCCGGTCAGTGCGAGGACTTCCATGCGGGGCGGGATCGGCGGGACCCTGCTCCCGGACGTGGCGCCCCCACCGGTGCGGGAGCCGCGCATGAGGGCCGCGGTGGTGTCGAGGCGGGCGAACAGGCCCGAGAGTTCGGCCAGATGACCGGCCGCCTGGGTCTCACACGGCCGGCACGCTTGCCGCCCGGTTTCGGTGACCCACATCCGGCGCTTGCACCGGGGGGTCACGCATATCGGCCACTCGTAGATGTCGTCGTCGGCGCGGTCGTGCACGGCAGGCTCCTCGGCAGCAGTACGGGAGGCGATGCTGAGCCAATTGTGCACCAGAGGGTTGACACGGTGGGCCATTGGCACAGTGAAGGCCCGCCTCGTCGGGGGACGCGAGGCGGGCCAGTCCGGTCAGTGTGGCATCGGGGGTCAGGTGTCGGCGCCGATCGCGCGGATACATCCTCGGCATTCGGTGACGTTCCCGCCCGGGTACCCGCGGGCCTGGTACCCCGACTTCCCGCAGGCCGCTTCGAGGAGGTCATGCCAGGCCTCGGGGGTCTTGACCCGGTGCCAGGTGCGGCCGTTGACGAACCGGGCCTGACGGATCGGGTACACCTCGGCGGGCGACGGGGCGGGGGCGGTCACGGCTTCTCCGGGTACGCAGGCTCGAAGTGCTCCCAGCGCCCGTAGTCGACGTTCCACTTCTCGACTCGGATGCGGGTAACGCGGCTGGCCCCGTTGGCGATCCGTTCCTTCTCGGCAGCAACGGCCCGGTAGGTGGCGGGCTCGGAGCGGTACTTGCTCTCCAGGATGCTGCCTGCCGTGATCATCTTCACGCGCCAGGGCTGCGACGGCTTCTTCGGGGCGGTCATCCCTCGGGGTCCTCTCCGGAGCCGTCACAGTTCTGGCAGTCCCCGGTCTGGTCGCAGCCGTCGCAGCCGTCACCGTCACATGCAGGGTCGGGGCCGGTTCCGTCGCACTCGGGGCAGTCGTCCATGGTCAGTCCTCGTCTCGGTCGTCGTCATCGTCGTCGCGGTCGAAGTGGGCGCGGTCGGCGCGAATCACCTCACGCAGGGACTCCTCGAAGGGGCGGGGAGCAGGCGGCGGCTCGTCGCCGACGGTTACATCTGAGGGGGTGGCGGTCACGCACGAACCCGACCGGAAACGCTGGAGGCCTGCGGGTTGAGGTGAGCGGCTCCGCGCAGTCGGACATCCCCGGAGATGGAAGAGGCGGAGAGGGCCCCCCTGGCCTCACGGGTAGCCGACAGCGCGATGTCGCCCGACGCGGAGGACAGAACAGCGCTCTCGCCGCTGTAGGAGCCGACTTCGATGTCGCCGGAGACGCTGGTCGCGACGATCTGGTGCGTGACGACGTCGATGTCGACATCCCCGGACGTGGTCTTGGCTGATGCGGTACCGACGACGCCTGCTTCGATGTCGCCCGAGATGCTGGTTGCATCCAGCGACGGGAGCGGTCCGCTGGCGTGCAGGTTGGCGGACTCGGATCGGAACCTCAGAGCCGTACCGGGGGGCATGGTCACCTCGGCGGTGATGCCGTTGGAGATGCCGCTTCCACTGATGACCTGCCCGTTGACGATAACGGTGCCGCCCCCGGAGGAGACGACGCTGCTGTAGCTGCCGCCTCGACCGCCGTTGATGATGGTCACGCCGCCGCCACTGCCCGGAATCTTGGAGACGGTGACGCTGAGGCCTTCGACAGTGCCAGCGGCGGCGCGGTTGATCGCGTCGACGGACGGACCCTCACTGTCGACGGTGTGGAGACGGATGGTCGCGGTCTTGACGGTCTGGTCGACCTTCACTCGGGCGGTTCCGATCGGCAGGACCAGTACGACCGGGCCGCTCGTGCGGGTGTTGAAAATGCGTTCCATGGTGACGATTTCTCCTATCGGTGGCGTTCTGGCAGGCCGCCTCAGCCGAGGTCGGCGACGAGGACAGTGGCGTTGTCGGCGTGCCCGCCGGCGAAAGCGATAGCGGACTCGGTGAAGTCGGCAGCCGCTTCGGCAGGTGTGCCGATGAGGTAGTCAGGGAGACGGCACCCGTTGTCCTCGAGCGGTTCGTAAGCCCCGTCCGAAGCGAGGATCAGCCGCTCCCGCACCGGGTGCCGGGTGGCGGTTTCGATCGCCGGATGCCCCACCTGGTCGAGGACCTGCTCCTCGGTGAGTTCGGAGCCGAGCCACGACGTGACCCGGTTCCGGGACCCACCGATGACGCGCCGCATGTTGTGGTCGTTGGTGAGCCGGTGCAGGGTCCCGCCGGCGAGTACGTAAGCCCGGACGTCACCACACCAGGCGACGGTCAGTAGGCCGGGGGTGTGGACTGCGACGACCGCGCACGCGTCCGGCAGGTCCGCCCACACGTCGTGGCGTTCCGGGTCGGCCGCGTACCGGTTGTACACGGCCCGCAGCCCGGCTTCGGCGTCGCCGCGGCGGGCCGCAGCACGGGCGACCTGTCGGGCGGCGGTACGCGTCCAGTCGCGGATCTCGTCGGAGCTGCCGATGCCGTCGAGGAGGGTGTAGGCGCGGGCACCGTTGTGGGTGTAGGTGGCGGTGACGTCGCACTGGTGGGAACGGCCGCCGATCAGCTGGGCAGTCGCATGGATCCTCGGCGGCTGGCGGCGGATGCGGTTCGAGACGATCATCAGGTTCCCCCCTGAGTGCGGTGGATCGGCGGGCCCGGCCGGCGGACCGGGCCCTGGGTGCGTCAGGCGAAGACGGCGATGGTGTTCAGGAACTCGGGGTCGGCCATGCGGACGATGCGCATCGGCCGGCCGTCGCGATCGGTGACGTTCCACTCGTCGACGACGGTGCCGGCGGCGCGCTCGTTGGCGATGCCGATCTCGGCCTGCTCAACCGCCTCGTAGCCCCAAAGGGACCCGTAGTTGTCGAAGTTGGCGACGGTTCCGGCGATCCAGTTGATGCGGGCCCTGGTCTTCATGGCGTCTCCTCGGTCGGTCTTCCGTGGCGATTCACTTAATCACCATCACCACCGACTAGCGATCATCGGTTGCGCTGGCGATGACTCCGACAGTACGCCTGAGGCATGGGCACCACAACCCACTTGCGCTAGATTGATGCCATGAACCCGACCCCGCCCGTCGAGCCGCCTTCACTGGAGGACATCGCCGCAGCTGGCACCCGCCGCCAGCGCGACGCCGACCGCCTCAAGAAGTCCAGCGACGACCTGAAAGACCTTGTCCTCGCCGCGCTACGCGAGGGCCACTTGAAGCCGACCGAAGTCGCGAAGGCGTCTGGCTGGACCGGCGCCCACGTCCGGAAGCTGGCACGCGCAGCAGACATCGAACCTGACGAGCGATACCGGGACCGAGCCGACCGAATGAAGAAGACGCCGGTCACGGATGCGCAGTCGTGACCGAAGGCCAGATGGGATCGCAGCCGCTGAACGGCAACGACGCTCGCGCGCTGCTCGGCATCGTCTGGAAGTGGATCGAGGACGCCAACGACGGGCTCGGCTCGGACGTCGGGGACCTCATGTACGAACTCCAACAGGCAGGCTACGGGCCGCTACCCGACCGCGGGGAGTCCGAATGATCGACACAATGAAGCTCGAAGTTGTGGCCCGCGAGGAACTGGCCTGCCTGTGGGGCGATCTGGAGATCGCCAGGCGGTCCGCCATCAACGGTACCTGGTCCGTCAGCTGCGACGACATCACCCAGCGGATCAAGGACCTGACCGCGGCGGTCGGCCCGACGCCCTGGGACGAGATCCAGATCCCGCTCCTCGAACTCGGCATCTATCAGCGCATCCACGCTGAGCTCGACATCGACGCTCCGGAAGTACAGCCAGACATGGACAGGGTCGCCAAGGTGCGGGCGCGCCTGGACGCCCAGTCCTCCGAGATCCGGGGCTGAATCCACGTTCCGCCCCGCCGCATCACCCGCCCCGGGCACACTCCCCGTATGGCGTTGCGTTTCACGGTGCAGGGTGACGACGAACACGAATGCGCCGAAGGGCTGCGGGCGTTGGTCGCGTTGGGGCTGGAGCCGGCCATGGACCCGCGGATGGTGACGGCCGGCCGGTGGATCGCCCGCGCCGTACCCGCACCCACAACGAAGGCCCCGACCGAGCGAGACGGC
The DNA here is from genome assembly GCA_035489015.1 of Kofleriaceae bacterium. Lineage (GTDB taxonomy): Bacteria > Myxococcota_A > Polyangia > Haliangiales > Haliangiaceae > DATFRY01. The sequence goes on from DATHKR010000338.1 coordinate 16,563, forward strand.
CGGGGCCCTTCCGCTTCTGGGTGATCAGACGGCGCGGATGGTTGCCCAGGTGACGGCGATGGCGCCCGGGGTGGTGGCGTCTGCCTTATGCGGGTGCCGGTACTCGACCCCGTCGTGGTCCATGGCGGGGCCGGACTCGCAGGTGCAGAGCATGCAGTCGGTGTCGGTGAACGGGGTGTCCGAGTTGTTCTCGCCGACGAGGTAGCAGTCGTCCCCGTGGGCGGTGAACACCTGCCAGACCTGCTCAACGCTGTCGGCGTCAAGCACATCTGGGAAGCGCTGCTCCGGGTACGCCTCGAAGTAGACCTTGTCGACCTGTCCGGCGGTGAGGTGCCCGCGGAAGAACCAGCGTCCTTCATCGAGGCCTCCGTCGCTGCGGAAGGCACCGCCTTCGAATACTTCATCGGCAGTCAGCGGGGTCAGGGTGATCGTCGTGGTCTCGGCAGGCATGCAGGTCACTCCCAGGTCCATTGCTGGTTGCGGTTGGCGGCCCGGTGGGCGGCCTTGGCGATCTTGCGGGCGAGGTCGGCCCAGTTGCCGGGCATCAAGCGGTGGCCGGCGGCGGACTCGAGGTAGTCGCCGATGCGGGCGGCGTCGCGGGGCGACACGGAGACGGGGCCGCGGAGACTCCCGTCGAAGAGCGGCTTGAGGTGCCGCCACTGACCGGACGTGGTGACGTGCTCGAGCTGTACGCCGAGGTTCTCGATGGTGTGCCAGGAGGGTGCCCCGTCGTAGTGGCTGATCCTCGCGCCCATCAGGCCACCCCCGCCTTCCGGGCCTTGCGGGTGACGTCGTCGATGGATGCCTGCCTGGTGGTGTGGGGTTCGGACTGCAGGCTGAACCACGGGTCGTTCTCGTCGTGGATCGCGGACACCCACTGCACGTTGCTCTTGCCGGGGCGGACCGTTTCGAACGTGTCGATCTTCAGGTCGCGTTTCTTCGTCATCGTCGGATCTCCTGTGCGCTGGTGGCGGCCATGCGGATGAGTTGGAGGACTTCCTGCTGGGTGCGGCCGGGGTGGTCGTTCCAGGCGGTGAGGGATCCGGCGCCGACGTTGGCGAGGAGCTGGTGGAGGTGGAGGGTGGCGGCGTGGAGGGTGTCGCCGTTGCCGTAGCCGAGGCGCAGGAGCACGAACTGGGCGCCCTCGATGCAGATGCACCCGCTCTTGCGGAGGGTGCCCTGGGCCCATCCCCAGCGCTCGATGACCATGGCGGTCAACTGGAGGTGCTGGGCAACAGTGACGTCCTGCCCGCCGCCACCGAACCGGTTGCGGATCATGGGCAGGGTGAGTGCCCAGTCCGGAAGGCGCCGCAGGAAGGCGGGCGGCGGCTGGAGTACGGGCGCCGCGGGCACGGCCGCCGCCACAGGGGCGCCCAACGCTTCGGCGACCAACTCCGCGGTGGTCTTGGTGACGAGCTGGTGTGCGGTCGCCGGGCGCGGCTGCGGGGGCGCGGCCTGCGGGGCGTGGTCGGCGAGGTACTGCTCAATCTCGACGATCAGCGTGCTGGTGGCGTCGGGCGGTGCGTGCGGGGTTGCCGCCGTGGTGACGGGCGTGGTCATGTCGTAGTGCTCCTCACGGTCGTTGGGCTGTGCTGGGGTGGTGGGGGCGTCCCGTTGCTGTCCAGGCGGAGGGGACGCCCCCGGTCATCAGTCGTGCAGGTCGCGGGGGTCGCGGTAGCGGTCGGGCAGGTGCGGGTTGTCCTCTGCCTCGGCGACCGCACGGTTGAGTCGAAGGAATTCCGGGGTTTCGTAGTCGATCCCGGCTGCTTGGTCGCGCTGCCCTTTCTCCTCAAGCGCCTTGTCAGCGGCCTTGTACGCCTTAATGGCGGCGCGGCGTTCGCGGATGCCCATCGGTCTCCCCTTCGGGTTGTGTACGGATTCAGAAACTGTTGACGTCGAAGTTCGTGGGGCAGTTCACGCACCGGTAATAGCCGTCTCCGGCGTGCCCCATCGACTCCCCGCAGTGCATGGGGACGTCGCCGCTCGCCTCGCGGCGTGCATGCTTCGTGTCTTCCTGGCGCGACGCCCTCAGTGCCCGGTGCTGAGCGTCGGTGAGGCCGTCGGCGTACTTCTGCGGTTCGTTGCTCATATCTGGCTCCTTGGGTGTGTGTTGGCGACGGTCGTACTGGTCGTCATACGGATCTAGCGGCGGTACCAGGAGGCGTTGCTCGCGGCCTCGGTGGCGATCGCGTTCAGGCGGAGGAACTCCGGTGTCACCTCGGTGACACCGGCAGCCTTCTCCTTGCGCTGGTTCTCATGCAGGGCGGCGTCCGCCTCACGGCTCGCCCGGTTGACGGCCTTACGGTCGGCCCGCGGTTGCTTCGGCATCACGTGCTCCTTCTCGGGGGTTGGTGGTTGTTCCGGTGCGGTCAGACGCGCCAGCCGCCGAGGCGGCGGCGCTTACGGGGGTCACTGCCGTTGCGGACCCGCTTCTCCAGGCCCTTGAGTTCGGCCTCGTCGAGGACACCCTCATAGCCGTCGGGCAGCGGGCCGGAGACCTGCCGTCCGGGCTTGGCGAGGTTCCGCAGACCCTTGGGCTTCTCCGTGTAGACGGGGCCTTCGCGGAGGGCCAGGCCGATCACCGACATGCTGCCGCTGATCATCAGGTTGCCGGTGACGCGGCTCCTGAAGGTCACGACGCAGCGGCTGTACAGCTGCGCGTCCTCCCACGGGGCGTAGTTCTGGGCGACGTCCACGACGGTGTAGAGGACGGTGCCGATCCGAACATCACGTTCGAGCTGCTTGGCGCCGCGCTTCGAACGCTCGTAAATCTCTTTCATGTCGATCTCCTTCGAGTAGTGATCCCTGCTGGACAGTTAGAGCTGATGTCGGGCGATCTGCGCACTAAACAGGGTGGTTATGGGATCATTCGCCCCGCCTTGGGGGGTGGATAGTCGATCTTCGAGGGTGGATAGCAGCCGGATGGAATCCACCCAGCGGCCACCCGACAAGACGGGGCAAAACGACCGATCGCCACCCGACAAGACGGGGCAAACGAGGCACTCAGGAGCCGAGCAGCAAGTCCAGCGCGTCCTTGACGTCGGCCCGCTGGTAGCCGCGAACCTGCCCCTCCCGGCCGGGAACCGTGATCTTCACGGTTCCGCCGGCGCCTGCGGAACGAAGCGCCCTCCCAAGCTCGTCGCTCTGGATCGCACCGATGATCTGAGCCATCTCGTCGAGCTGCGCCACATCACGACCCAGCTGATCCATGGCCTCAAGTGCCTGACGGCAGCAGCCGATCTGGAACTTCTGGTCCGGCGTGTGATTCAGAACGTTCCGTCCCGGGATGCCGTCGCGCTTCGGTCCGCCGGCCGCCGAGGACAGTCCGGTTGCGTTGAGGAGGTGTCGCTCGATCGGGTCGTCCCACTGCCCGGCGAGACGCCCCGCAGCTTCACGGATCTTCGCGGCCTTCTCCTGCAGCATGCTGATTTCGCCGCGCTCATCCTCGTCAATGTCGAAGCTGCGAGCCCGGTCGGTGACCCCGACGAAGGGGTTGACGAGCCAGCCCAAGCCCGGCCGGGGAGGGTCGAACTTGGATGCATCGCGGCCCATGCCGGACGAACCGGCGCCGAGGATCGCGTTGGACTGCGTCGCCGTGTCGACGCGCATCGCCCACTTCGTGGTGAAGTTCACGGCCAGCTCGGTCGGAAAGATGTCGACGCCCGGGTACTGGGTGAGGACGACCAGGAGGATCCCGGCGGCCGGTGCTACGGACGCGAGGAGTACGAGGCGTTCCAGGATCTCGTCCCGGAGCGGTTTTCCGGGGCGTGTGTATGTGGCGAGCTCGTCGATGATGATGAGCTCGATGCCTCCGAGTTGCTCGATCGCGGGGCCGACCAGCTTGCTCTTGCCGAGCCTGCCCAGCGCCGCCTCGCGCCGGTCCTTGTCCGCGATCTCGGCATCGAGAAGTGCCAGAAGCCGGGCCGGGTCCGGCTTGAAGTACGTGCAGGCGATTCCGGCACGGGCGTAGGCGTCCCATTCGGCGTTCTGCTTGCCCGCGACGATCCGGGGGTTGATGCGCGGGTCGAAGGTGGCGCCGACGGCGAGGTTCGAGGCGCCGACGCCCTTGCCGGAGCGGGCACCGCCGCCGATCACGATGTTCGAGCTGCTGATGGGGAGCTTGATGGTGTTCCCGCGCTTCCCCCACCCGACCGGGATGCCGTCTCTGAACGCGTCGATCTGCGTCGGGTGCGTGATCAGCGGTGAGGGGCGGGTGTTCGCGAACGGGTCCTCGTCGGTGATCCACAGGCTGGTGCGGACCGCACTGCCCGCCTTCTCGATGTCGACCATGGTGGAGTCGCGGCCGAGCGCCCCGGCGAACTCCTCGATCTTCAGCTGGAGGTTGGCGACTTTCTGGCCTGCGGGCAGATCGAAAACGACGGTAGTGTTGCCGTCCTTCTCTCGCTGCGGCACGGCCAGGATCTGGATCTTCTCGCCTGGTCGCACCATGCCGACACTGCGGAGGGCTTCGTCCAACTGGCTAACTGTGAGCGCGGGCGGCGGTGGGGCGTTGAACTCCCTCACCCCGGGCGCCGGTTCGGGCTTGGTCAGGTTGATCGAAGGTGCCGGACTCTGCGGGGTGGCCAGTCCCTGCGGGGTGCTCGGTGCAGGTGCAGGGGTCTGGCCGTCGGTGAAAGGGCGCGACACCAGGTACCAGCCGTAGCCGCCCGCGACGCCCAGGAAGCCGAGTAGCGTCGGGTCGGTGGCCGCACCTTTCAGGGCCAGGAGCCCGCCGCCGACCAGGTAGCCGGCCCGGGTGGCGCGCTTCTTCAGCCGGGCCGAGTTGAGCTGACGCTGGGTGGGGGGCGGGTCCGGCTCGCTGGCGACCGCGTCCAGGGCGTCCTCGGCAACAACGAGTTGCATCTTGAGCTGCGAGACCATGTCCTTGCCGCGTTTCCCCATGGACCGGGCCATGTCGAGACGGTTCTCCAGGATGGCGACCTGCTGCTCGGCTTCCGCCACCCGCTGAGCGCGGTGTTCCCGGGCCTTCTCTGTCACCATCTGCTGAAGGTCCTCGTCGGTGAGGTCGGCGCCCTTCAGCCAGTCCCCGGTGCGGGCTTTGGCGTGGTCGCGCTGTACGGCGAGGGCGGCGCGCGCTTTCGCTGCCTGGTCGGCGCCGCGGCCGCGCAGCTTGTCCCGCCAGGTGGTTTCCTGCTTGGTCGGCTCGGGGGTGGGCTTCTGGTCGGTGGCCACTGGCCAAGTCCTTTCAGAGTGGTTGGGGGTGGTGGGGGTTAGCCGAGGCCGCCGAGGATGCCGCCGAGGGAGCCGACTCCCTGCTCCGACATCGTCTTCGCCATGACTCCGAAGACCGTTCCCGACATGGCAACACCCAGGAAGGCGAAGAGGACTGCGTCGCCGACCTTGGCGCTGCCCTTGACCCGGAAGAAGGCAATGGTGCCGAGAACGATGATCACGACGATGCCGATGGCGATGGTGCCGCCGCCCGCCTGGGTCTGCACCTGCGCGGGGGTGTAACTGACCCCGTTCCCCACCGTCGGGTTCTGCTGGCCGGTGCCGGTCCCGGTCTGGTCGTTGTACGTACCGCCGGTGGTGCCGGGGTTGGTGTCGGCGGCGAGTCGCACGACTGCGGTGTGGTGGGCGGCGTCGGCCTGGTAGCCGGCCGTGTCGAGGCCGCGGATGTGCATGACCCGCCCGTCGGGGAGGTTGACGGGGGCGCCGGTGGCCTGGTCGATGGCGGTGCTGATTTCGGTGGCGGACGCGTCGGGCGCGGCGCTCATGTTGATCGCGGCGGCGCCTCCTAGGAGGGCGACGGCCGCACTGCCCGAGACGGCGATCCGGCGGATGGTGGTGTTCATGAGGGGTCTCCTGGTTGAGGGTTGTGGATCAGTCGTCTGTTCCGGGCTTGGCTTGCCCCTGTCGCGCTTCCGCCTGCACGGTCTTGCGGAGCCGAGCGAGGTACTCGTTGCGGCCCCCGCCGACCGCTTTCTTCACGGCGCTATGGGAGAGATGTGCTGCCGACCCGAGGGCGGCGGCGAGCTTCCGGACCTTCTCCAAGTCCGCGTCATCAAGGGGCTTCAGGGCGGCGCCGTTTGTCGAGCCGCGAGGTGCCTGCTTCCTTTTCCCCACAAGGCCTTCGGTGCCCTCGGGGTGCCTCTCACTGCGGGCCCGTGACCCTCCCCCCGTGGGCTCGATGGGCGCACCCTCTGCGGGCGCTCCTGCGGGTCCGTCGTCGCCGCGGTCGGGTGGGAAAATCTCAGCGAGCCAGAGGTCGACGGCGAGGCTTTCGCGGGTGGACCCGTGGTCCGCCATGACCTCTTCGATGGCCTCCCTGGCGACCTCCCGTGAGGCGAGGCTCTCCACCGTCACGGACAGCGGGAGGAGGTGCATGGTGTCCCACGCCTGCTCCCACGCCGACTCGCGGCTGATGCCTCCGGTGGGGTGCGCGGCGATGATCCGCCGGAACTCGTCGAACTCGTCCTTGAAGAGTTCCTTGCGTCGGCCGTCTTCGTCCTTCTCGATGCGCTCCTGCGCACGCCGCTGCTTCGACTCTTCACGGGCGGTACGACGGTCTCGGGCCCGCTGCTGTAGGGTCCGCCCGTCTTCGGCGGCCTTGGTCTCCAGGAACTGGCGGACCTCCGCGAGCAGCGGACCGATGATCGACGTCGCGGCCAGGGCGATCCCGGCGACGATCCCGTACTCGGTGCTGCCGTGCGCCAGGTTGATGTAGCCGGCGACCGAGGCGAGCGCTGCGGTCATCAGCCAGAACGGCCAGCGGGGCAGACCTTTGCGGTGCGCCCACCGGGTGCCCATGACGCCGACCCAGGCGAGGAGTTCGAGGAAGAACGGGACGGGGGTGAGCGTCCAGGCGTAGCCGGGGTGCTGGTCGTCCTTGCGGTGCAGGGTGAGGAAGTACGACATCTGGGCGGGCAGCGCGGCGAGCAGGCCCAGCGTCATGACGATGTTGACGAGGACCTTGAACGTGGTGCCGTCGTCGGCCCGCTGCTCGCGACGCCTGGCCTGGCGCCGGTCCTTGTCATCATCGGCGCGGCCTTTGACATCGGCGAGCTGGTTGCGGAGCTTCGTCTGCTTGATCTGCTCGGCGAGCTGATCGGTGACAACCTTCGCAGCCCCGACGGTGGCGTTCTGCTCGGCGGTCTTGGCTTCGGCGGTGAGCTTCGCGGCTTCGGCACGGGTCCTCGCCGTGTCCGCGTTGCGCTCCTCCCAGGAGCGGAATCCGCTGCTCATCGGTGATCCCTTCGGTGTGGTGACGGGCTGGGTGGTCAGGCGATCTTGCGGACGTCGATGTGCAGGTCACGCGGGTCGTACTTCGCGGCGTCGAGGTGCTGCTCGAGGACGTCCCGGTCGTAGACGGCGAAGCTGTGCGACGGAGCACCGGTGAGCGGTTCGACCTTGGCGCCGGTGCGGGAGGTCACGGTGAGGATCCAGGTCGGCATCAGCGCACCGCCTTCGCGAGCTGCCGGAGCAGGTCCTCGGCCCGCTCCGCTTCCAGCTCGTCGGCGTCCATCCGCCGCGTTCCGGCCCTGCATTCGGTGGCCGACAGTTCGCGGAGGCCGAGGCCATACTCGATGGCGCGCAGGTTCTGCTTGCGGGCACCGGGCCGGTTGAACTGCGCGGCATGCGCCAGCTCATGGAGGAGAGTCCTGTCGACCTCCTCGAGGTGTCGCAGGTGCGCATCAGCGTTGACGATCACCAGGGTTCCGGTGCGGGTCAACGTCGTCGTCCCGGCCGAGTTGTCCCAGTCGTCCGGATCACTCACGCCGAACAGACCCTCATGCGCCCTGCACGCCAGATCGGTCACGCCGCGCCTCGTCGTGACCGCGACCTCGGTCCGGCCGACGCCGCATCCGCTGTGGCGCTTCACGACCCGCGCCGCCTCATCGAGGATCAACGTCACGCGGTCCACGACGGGCTGGTGCTTCCGGCTGAGACGGTGGGTGGTCAGCTTCATGCCGATCACTCCCCCCGCCGGCGACGGCTGCGGGTGCTGGTCGAGCGGTATCCGAACGGGCCGGGAAGATTCATCGACGTGGTGTGGCGCCCGGTGCTGCTGCGGGTGTGGTGCGGGCCGCCCTTGAGCCCGAACGTCCGGGAGATCGACTTCGCGTTGATGTTGAGGCGGATGCCGGGGAAGACCTGGAAGGACTTACGGAACGTGATCGGCATGGGTCAGCCCTCCAGGGCGTTGTAGGCGTCACTGCCCTGCCGGGCTGCGGCGACGTCGCGGGGGTCGCGCCACCGGTCAGGGAGGTTCGGGTCGCGATCGGCCCACCCCACGGCCCGGTTGAGCCGCAAGAACATCGGGGTCTCGTCGTGCGCACCGCGCAGTCGGCACCACCAGGTGTGTGCGCCGAGCGCAGCGTCCGCGACGAGCAGCGTGCAGATCGCGGCCAGGACCGCGGCGTACCGGTAGACGGTGTCCATGGCAGTCACGCAGCCGCGAGGTAGTCGAACCCGTCGAGCTCGGCGACGAGCCCGGGATCGATCGCAGCCGCGTGGTCACGGATCAGCTGCATCACGTCGAAACGGCCAGCGGCACGCGCCACAGCGAAGTCGGTGAGCAACTCCGCGACGTGCTCGTCGTGCGCCTCAGCCACCGACACAGCAGCCCTGCGACGGGCACCCAGCGCGGTCGTGGCAGCCAGATCGGCGTCGGACAGAACGGATGGAGACATGGGGAATCACGGATCCTCTCGGGACGGTGGGGTGGGGTGGAAGCCGCGGGCGGAAGCGGGGGGTGATTCGCCCGCGGCTGGATCGGGGGTTAGTTGCGCTTCTCGCCGCACACGTGACAGCGCTTCGGATCGCGCTTGGCCGTGTTCCACGTGTCGCAGCCCGGGCAGCGCCACCGCTCCGCAGCAGCCATCTCCGCCTTAGTCACGGTCATCGCGATGAGCCGGACCTCGGCCTCACGGGCGTCAACCCGGCCACGGACGACCAGACGGGCGCCGACAGTGAGGGACTCGGCGACAACCCGGTACGTGGCTGGGAACACCGCGCACTTGACCGAACCCGAGTCGTCCTCCAGGGTCACGACCGCCCACGGGCTGCCATATCCGGTCGCCCGCCGATCCACGGTGGTGACCGTCGCAGCCACCGACGCCGTCATGCCGTCCCACAGCTCGGCGAGCGAGACAACCGGAACCGGGGCGGTCTTGACATCCACCTGCGTCAACGGGAGCGAAAAGTTCGGCGGGTGCATCACGACGACACCGCCCCGGCCGGGATGAAGACCACGAACTTGTCGCTGGCCAGGTCCAAGACGACCTCGACCCGCCGTCCGTTCGCACGCTGCTTGTCGGCATACCGCTCCGCCGGCCAGGAGCCGCGCGGGTCGCCGGCAGGGAACTCCTTCAGGACCTTGCGCTTGTCGGTGGAGGGCATCAGGCCACCGCCCGGCGAACCAGCGACCGCAGGCGCTGAACGCGCTCCATCCGGCGAGCCGCCGACCGGTGCGCCGCGGCCAGCAGGCTGTAGCTGTCGCGCGCCGCCTTCAACTCCGCCCGCTCGACGGCGACCGCGTCGACGTCGTCGGCGAACCTGCCCGTGAAGCTACGGACCGTGAAGCGAAGCGACAGACCGCGAGCAACATCCTCGGCAGACCGCGCCGCCGCATAGTGGGATTGCGGCGTGCGGCCGGGGCGGGACGCCACATGATCGGCGCCCTTGAGCGGCGCGTTAGAGTACGGCTTACCCATCAGGGTCTCCTCGTTAGAGCCTGTTGGTCAGGGTCGGCCTGCGATGTAGGAGTCGCGGCCGGCCCGCTTTGTTTGGTTGTTCATCGTCCGCGGACTGGGTCCGGTAGGAGTGGACGACGATCATTCTCAAATCGCAGCTTGAGGCTTCGATGTCTCGACCGTAGAGGTCGCACGACGGGGAGTCAAGCACCCAACTCACTTTCTCTAGCTGAGTCTTGAGTGAGCGTCGGATCGCCCGTACTCTCACGTCATGGCCATCTCTTCCGACGCTCCCTACACGCGCTACGACGACGAGCTGCGCGCGATCGAAGACCTCCCCGAGCGCTGGGCCGCATTCGTCAACCTCGCCAAGCACCTCGAAGAGGAACTCGAACTGTTCCGCAGACGCCAACGCCAAGAGATCGCCCAGGGGCTCAAGACCCCCACGACGACCTGGAAGCAGATCGGCAAGATCATGGGAGGCGTCACGTACCAACGCGCCTTCCAGTACGGCAAGGGAGAGTGACGGTGGCTTCATGGGATCGAGTCAACGCGCGTGCGCGTCCCTGGACCATGAAGTCACCCTGCAGCAACATGCAGTGATCATGCAGCGGACATGCAGGCACCCTGCAGCTTCGCCGCAACAGCCCCCACAGGCGCGGCCAAGGAGCCGATAGTGGATGTCACCCAGTGGACCGGACGACACGCGTGCTGTCTCCAGGACGCATTCGAGGACTCGCAGGAGGAATTCGCTGCGCGCCTCGGGGTCTCCGTCCGGAGTGTCGCGTCATGGCACAAGTCGCCGGACATGGTCCCGAAGTTGGAAACCCGCCGGATTCTGAATACGGCCTACACGGAGAAGGCAGGTGATGCGGTGCGTCGGCGGTTCATCCACTACACGCGCGCCCAGCCCCAGCAGATGCAGGCACAGGCCTTGCGTGTAGCCATCGCCGTGGTGCGCCGCGGGGGTGAGGTGCTCCTCGTCTGCAGGCAGGACGGCACGGACATCACCTGGCAGTTCCCTGCCGGAATCGTCAAGCCGGGCGGATCCGCCACCAAGGTCGCGGTCCGCGAAACGCTCGACGAAACAGGCATCCACTGCATGGTCCGTGAGCACCTCGGTGAACGACTTCATCCCGTAACCCGCGCCTACTGCAACTACTATCTCTGCGATTTCGTGCGCGGCGAAGCGGTCAATGGGGACGCTTCCGAAAACGCCGACGTGGCATGGGCTCCCATAGCGGAGCTCTCCCGCTACATCCCCGCCGACCGCATCTACCCGCCGATCCTGGACGCCCTGGAGGCCACCGTATGACGACCGAGACGACTGCCGAGAAGCCCCCCGTGTCGGTGGCGATCATCACCGATGGCGGGAAGGTCCTCATGGCCCGCCGCCGCGCCTCTGAGGGTGAGATCTCCTGGGTCTTCCCGGGGGGCGCGATCGAGGCCGGCGAGTCCCCGGAGGAGGCGGCGGTCCGCGAGGTCGACGAGGAGACCGGCCTGAAGGTGGAAGTGATCAAGGTGCTCGGTGATCGAGTCCACCCGAAGTCGAAGGTGCCGATGCACTACGTCGCGGTCCGCCCCGTCGGCGGTGAGGCCCGGGTCGCTGACGACGAGGAGTTGGACGCGGTCGCCTGGATCGCGCACTCGGAGATCGCGGAGTACGTGCCCTACGGGCTGTTCGGACCGGTGCAGGAGTACCTCGATGGCGTACTCCCGCACTGACACCGAGACGCATCCCCGCCCACGTCGTTGAATTGGGGGGGACGTGAAAGGCCGGACGCTGCGAACGTCCGGCCAGCCCAACCAGCGGGTTGCCACCTGCTGATCAGTGAGTTCCTACCGCGAAGAAGGAGCACTCGTGTCTGCAACCTTAGCAACGCCGTCTACAACCCGCACCCCTGTGGGACCTCGGCCGACCCCCGCCCACCTCCTCAACGCCCCGCTGCCGGACCTGCTGGCCGAGCTGGGTGTGGCCCTGGTGACGTCCTCGATCACCGACCGGACGTTCTGCGGTGGTGTCGCGGTCCGCGCGGACGGGTCGTTCTGCGTGCTGATGCCGCCTGGCCGCGACCCGGTCGAGCACGACATTCTGGCCCGCGCACTGATCGGGACGGCGCTGGGCGTGCCGTTGCTGCCACTGCCAGAACCGTTCGAGATCACCGAGCTGTAGAGCGGTGCGGATCAGGCGTAACTGCCCGCGTGAATATGCCACTTGGGTCACATGCGCCACGTAGAATGTCAGCAAAACGGCAGCGGCCGGACGGGGGTTCTCCGTCCGGCCGCTGTGCGTATGGAGCGGGTTACCAGCCCGCCTCGTCAGTGTCCCACCTCGAAGTAAGGCACCTCTCATGACGATAGCCGCCCCGGCCTCCGCCTGCCAGACGGAGGCCGAAAGGTGCTGATAGTCCAACGGTCCGAGATCAAGAAGGGCTTCTCCCAGCCCCCGAACGAGATGGTGTTCGACGAGCGGCTCGGGATGCTGTCCCGCATGGTGCTGGTCGAGATCCTGGCGCGGCCGCCGGGATGGCAGACGAACGCCCAGAAGATGTGGGAGAAGGCCCACCGGCATCGGGGTGATCGGGCGGAGAGCAAGAGGGCTTTCCGTATGGCGTTCGCCGAGCTGGAGGAGTACGGCTACCTGACCCGTGTGCGATCGAAGGTTCCTGCGGGACAGCCGGGTGGGGGCGGCTTCGTGACGACGTTGACGGTCTACAACCGCTCCACGAAACCGGACATTTAGAGGTCGCCACTGGCGACACCTTCGGTGACGACGCCTTCGGCGAAGGTGTCACGGGCGAGGGGTTCGGCGGTCCGGGGTCTTCACTACCAAGACGGGTTACCCAATACGGAGAAGGCATCAATATCCGGCTTGCCAACACGCCCGTGGTGGCCCTTCGGCCTTAGTGCGTGCGCGCGAGGCTTGATCGATTGCAGGCTGGCAACGAAGGGGCGAACGACCGTGACGAAGGAAGTCCACGTACAGCCGCACATCCTCGACAGCGTGCTCCGTGATCCGGAGAGGCCGGTGACGTACATCCCCAACGACTTGATCCAGAACGCCCCGTTGAGCCTCGGTGCGGTCGGTCTCCTCAGCGAGCTCCTCGCGGCAGCTGGCGACTGGAGCATCGAGGACGCGCGGGCTGCTGAGCTGGAGCGGCGCGCCACGGGGCTGCCACCGGAGGACATCGACGAGCTGCTGGCCGAGCTGGACGCGGCGGGCTACGTGAGGATCGTCGACGTGCCGTAACCGGACCCTCCCCCGCCCCGTTGCCCTGGTCATGGACGGCATCGCACCCCCGGTCACCGGCGACTTCCCCGAGCCCACCCGCCTCCCGCTGATCACATTGGACGAGGCGCGGGAGGCGGTCCGGCTGCTGCAGGTGCTGGCCGGCGGATCCGGCGAGCACGCCACGGACGCGCACATCCTGGCCGGGCAGATCGCGGGCCGGCTGCCGTCGGAGTAGCGGCGACCCTCACCGTCCGTACACGTCTGCGGCCCCCGGCCCACACGGGTCGGGGGCCGCAATCGCATGGGGCCTACCGGCGGGGCAGGGCGGTTTGCAGGGTGGTCTCGGTGTCCACATCGAGGAGCTTGACGGCCCGCACTCGCGCCGTCGGGAAGTCTGCGAGCATCGCCGCCGCCAGGGGCTGCGGGCCGACCGCGGTGGCGAGGGACACTTCGGCGCCGTTCTGGCGGGTCCCCCAGCCGGTGCGGGCGCACGTCGCGATGCCGTACCAGCGCAACCACCGCAGCGCCGTCCACGCCAGGACGATCGCCAGGGGCATCAGGAGCCACGTCACCGCCCGCGACCGGATCCGCTCATCGCTGCGGATCACACTCAGGTAGCGCAACCCCTGCGCCCAGCCGATGAGGAACGGCACCCACAGCATGCTCAACGGCGGCAGATTCGTGTACGCGATCGGCTCGACGAGCACCAGCCACACGGTGACCATCTGGACGAGGAACACCTGGAACCAGCGCAGCAGGTGCAGCCAGAACGCAGGCCGCGCCACCGACAGGTACCGCATCCGCCACACCGACCGGATCGTGGAGCCGCGCATCCACCGCAGGTACATGCGGGAGAAATGCCCCCAGCTCTCCGGCATCGCCGTGAACACCACCGCGGACGGCTGCTGAACGGTCAGGCCGCGCTCCTGCGCGTACAGGGTGAGGAGGCTGTCGTCGGAGAACATCACCGGGCGGCCCATGAACGTTTCGTTCAAATAGCTGCCGAGGTTGTCGCGGATGATGCCCGCCCGGTACGCGGCGAGGGGACCGGAGTTCACCATGACGGCGCCGACCGCGGACTGCCCGGACCGGTCGACGAGCTGGGTGGTGGTGAACCACAGGTCAGTGACACGGGCCAGGAGACTGGCGTGGTTGTTCGTGGCGATGACGATCCCGGCGACCGACTGCACGCGCGGCCGGGCGAACGGGGCGAGGGCTTCGGCAACAGCGTTGGGGGCAAAGCAGCTGTCGGAGTCGCACGTGATGTAAATGTCCGCGTCGCCGCTGCGGTCGACGGCGTTGGCCTGGGCGTGCCGTTTCCCCGCGTTGGGGATGCGCTGCCAGGTGGTGTGAAGTCCGGCGTTACGGGCTGCCTGCTGCCACCAGGTGCGGATGTGGGTGTAGTCGGAGCTGGTGCTGCCGTCGTCGACGATGTGCACGGAGTCCGGCATGCGGGTCTGGCGGAGGAACGATTCCAGACCGAGGCGCAGGTATCCGGGGTCCTCGTTGTAGACGGGCACGAGGATCGATATGTGGAGGCTGTCGAGATACCGCTGCTGCCGGGCGCTGACCTTCCTGGGGCGCTCCAGGTGGTACATGAGCGTCTGCGTCATGAACGCGAAGAACAGGGCCACCCAGACGAGGCTGAGGCGGCTGCTTGTGTGGGCGTAATCGGAGGCGGCGAGGGCGTGTTGTGCGGCCCAGGCGGCGGCGCATCCGAGGACGACGATGCCGATGAGGATGGTGCCGGAGCGGTGCTGGTGGGCGGCCAGTACCGGGGTCCGGCGGCGGCGTCCGGTCACTTCTCACCGACGGTGCGTCCGCGGCGGAAGCGGAGGCGGATGAGGAGGGTTCCGGTGGCGACGAGGAGGAGCGCGGCGAGGATCATCCAGCCGCCGATGTAGTAGGCGGTGCCGCCGATGACGACGGTGCCGATTCCGGTGTGTGCGAGTTGGCCGTGGTCTGACATGGGTTCCCCCGGGCTTTCTGTTGAATGTGGGAGTGCATCAGGTTGTGGTGGCGGCTTGCGGGCTGTTGGGGTGAATGGGTTCGGTTGTTGCGCCTGGGTGATGAGGGTGCGGGCCGTGGCCTGCGTAGGGGTTCCTACGCAGGCGCGGTGGGTCAGGCAGGTCGGCTGGTGAGGTGCCAGCCGCGGCAGGCGGAACACCGGTACGCGCGCTGCTCGCGCCGCTTCGATCCAGTGCGGTCGATACCCGCGAGCGCGAACATGGCGGCGATGCGGTCGCGGTAGCGCCACTTCCCCGACGGGCACGGGGGCGGTTGCCGCTTCATGGCGCGTCTCCCGAGGTGCGCCGGGTGCGGCCGGAGTGCCAGGGCAGGGCCAGTCCGTCGTTCTCCGTCCGGGGAATCAGGTGCAGGTGAAGGTGGGAAACGGACTGCGTGGCGTGTACGCCTCGGCTGGTGATCAGGTTGGCGTGCACCAGGTCCAGGTCGCGGCAGAGCTGCGCCGCCCGCCGCGCGGTCGCCCCGGTCACGTCGGGGTCGTCCGCGAAATCGACGACGTGGCTCTTCGGGATGACGAGGATGTGCCCCTCGACCACCGGTTGGCGCGGGACGATCGCGAAGGCGTCGGCCCACTCGCCCACGAACGTGGCGGGCGCGCGGCCGAGGTTGATCAGGCAGAAGGGGCAGGACTCGTTGGACTTGGCCAGCGGGTCGGTTGCTGCCGGTTTGGTCACGGTGGGTCTCCTGGTGGGTCAGGGGGTGGGGCGGTACCGGGGCTGCCAGGCGAGGTGCGGGCGCAGGATGGCCAACGCCTTCTCGGCGGGGGTGGGCGGCGCGGGGATGTGGATCCACCTCTCGCCGGCGTTCAGCCAGAGGTCGACCCCCGGCGGCATCAACGCGATCGGGTCAGGCATGGTCGGCCACCCCGATCCGGTGGCACGGGCAGACGCAGCTGCCCGCACCGTCCGGGCAGAACTTGCACCGCGCCGGCGCCTTCGCCCCGACCCGGCCGGTCTCCCCGGCGCAGTACGCGTGATCACCGTGCAAACACGACGTGGCCAGGTACCGGTGCACCCCGTGGCGGTGTGCGTACCGGGTGAGGTGGATGGCGAGACGGCCCGCCAGGTCGGCGATCACTTCGGGTCTCCGTCGAGGGCGGCGCGGACGGCGTTGATGATGGCCTTCAGCTCCAGCACGTGGCGTGTGGCGTCGACGGCCGCCTGCTCGTACTGCCTGACCTGTTCCCACCACGGGCGCTCGACGGTCGGCGCGACCATGCTGCGCCAGCGCTCGAAGATCGGGCCCGGAACGGTCAGGAGGCACTGGTACCCGGCGGCGCCCTCCTCGTTGGCGTCGCGTGAGAACCGGCCCAGTACGTCGGTGAGTACGGCGGCGTGCTGGTCGCGGTCCCGCTGGACGTCGGCGCGTTCCCGTTCGGCGCCGCCGAGGTGGTGGTCGCCCGCCTCCTGCATCCGGGCCAGCTCGGCACGCAGCTGGGCCAGCTCGCTGTCGTCGCCAGCTATGTCGGTCGCCCGCACGCACGGCCGTTCCCCGCACGCACAGTTCGCGCAGTGGGCGCAGAACGACAGGTCGCGGTAGTTCCGGTAGACGACCGGGGTGCCGCCGCAGGAGCAGCAGGTGTCCGGCGTGTCCGTGCTGGTCGCGGGCGTCTCTTCGGGGCTCATGAAGATGTGATCGCCTTCGACGCAGTGGCTGGACACGCATCGGCCGACGGGGGTGGCGTCGGTCCCCACCGCCTGCTGCCCCTCGGTCGCGGCGATGTACGCGTCCCGGGCTTCCGGCCCGCGCAGGTGGTGGACGGCGAGGACCGCGGCCTGCCGGAACCCGCACGCCATCCCGCCGGCCGCGTACAGGGCCTCGACGGCGGTGAGGTCATCCGCAGGGCGCCGACCCGCCTCGTCGGCGGTGCGTTGGGCTTTCGCCTGCTCCGCCTCCAGGTGGGCGAGGAGGGCGGTGATCGGGTCGGAGGTCGGCTGGTCGGTCATCGGGTCTCCTCGGTGGGCGCGTCGAGGATGGGCGTGATGTTGAAGACGGGCTCTCCCTCCATGGCCTCCGCGTCGGCCGCGAACACGGCCTTGACGTCGGCGATGCTCATGCCGTCGAAGGTCTGCCAACAGTGCGGGCATGGATCACCGTTGAGCGGTACCGGGGCCGCGCAGTACCGGCACGGACTACCGGGTTCCTCACTGCTGCCGCTGCACGGATGCTGGTCGAGGTGCTGGGGGTGTTCGTCGGCCCACTTGCAGAACCCGTCGCGGCTTTGGCCGCACGAGCGGCACAGGTCGGAGCCTGGGTCACGCCAGTGCGGCTGATACGTCTCGGTGCAGGTCGGACAGGTGAAGGACGCAGGCTGGCGGGGGTCGGTCACTTCGGCTCCTTGGTGGGCACTGTGAGGGCTTCGGCCAGTTGCAGAACCGGAGCCTCATCGGGGTATCCGCAGCGCTGTTCCTCGAAGAACCAGGCACTGCCGGGCATGGAGCAGTCGGCGCCGACGGGGTGCCGGTCGACGTAGGCGAACTTCTTGGCGGATGCCATGTGTTCGTCGCAGGCGAGCCCGTTCTCCATCGCGACGTCCCAGGCGATGTGCCAGGTGGCGGGCCGCATGCAGGTGTCGGCGTCGGTGTCGCCGGGCGAGTACCCGCAGGGCTGGCGGCTGGTGTCCATCTCCCGGCCGAGCGGCGGTGTGATCACTTCGGCTCCTCGATGTCCGTGCCGCGCCACGCCTTCGGGTCGTGTTTGTGGTCGCGGTCGGGCATGACGATGGTGTCGCGACGCAGGCCGTAGCCGATGACGTCGCCCGGCTGCATGTGCGGGTTGCCTGCGGAGGTGCCGGTGCAGGCGTCGGCGGGCCCGCAGTCGTCGCCTTGGTGGCGGCCGTGCTGGCACCGGTCGAGGTCCGTGAGGATCTTGACGAGTCCGGCGGTGTCCGCGAGAGACCGCGCGAACAGCGTGGAGGGTTCGGTCTGTTCGGTGCGGGCGAGGGCGTGGTCGATGCCGTCGATGGTGCTTTCGATCTTGGCGTGGAGTGGTGAATACATGACGCGGTCCGCGCAGTGGAGGGCGGCGTTCATTTCGGCGTGCGCGCCGAGATGTTTCAGCGCGGCGATCAGGGCGATCTGCGCTTTCTCCAGTTCGCGGCGGAGGTCGGTGATCGTGGGGTCGGTCATATCGGTTCCATTCAGGTCGAGTTGGTGGTGGCTGGCGCTACTCGGCATCCATCCGGACGCCGACGGTCCGCAGGTATCGCGCGTAGTCACGAGCCCATCCGTCGGGGTCCTCGAAGTTGGACCGCGCGGGTATGAACTCGACCCGGTACCCGCCTTTGACCCACAGCCGGTCAAGTTGCCGGCGCGCGTTGACCACAGAGTCGAAGATCGCGTCTTGCTTGAGGGCGTTGCATATCTGGCAGGCCGCGACGCAGTTCGCTCTGTCGCCCTCCCGGCCGGTCCAGGAGACGGGGATGAAGTGGTCGACCTGCATCCGAAGGACGCGCGGTTCATGGCCGGGCCTGCTGACGACCGACCCGAAGATGATCTGGCAGTAGGCGCAGGCGAAACCCGTTTCCGCGGCGATGATCCATCGCTGAGTGTCGGTCCAGTGCTTCAGGTGCCGATCTACTTCCACTGCCGAATCCCCTCAGGGGCCCCTGAGGGGCCTGTAGTTCGTTGACCGCTAGAGCTTTGCGTTTTCTGGTCCTGAGGCCGGGAGGCGGGCGCACAGCCACACTCCCGGGCCTCCTGCGGTCCGACCGGATCCTCGGATGCGACCCGAGCCGCCCCCAGCGCCCGTATCCCCGCCCGGAGCTGAACCGCCTCCCCGGCGAGCAACGTGCCCCGCTCCGCCCGGTCGACGAGATGCAGGAGCTCGGCGATCGTCGGCCCGCTCACGACCCCGCCCCTTCACGTGCCGCCCGCCGTGCCCGCTTCCGGTCGGCGGCGGCCAGACACTGCAGCGCCCGCTCGATGACGACAGCCCGCACCTGCCCCGGGTACAGGGTCGTGAGGATGGCCTCCGACTGGGAGGTCAGGAGGCTGCGGGCCTGCGGACGGCGGGCCGGGGTTCGGTCGGTCACTGGCCCTCTTCCGCGGCGGGCCGCTCAGTGACGGTGGTGATCCGCTCCATCAGCCGGTGCTCCCAACTCGGCTGCTGCTCGCGGCGGGCGGCGAGCTTCGCCAGGGCCTGGGGCTTGGACCTCCAGGTGAAGTGGACCCCTGACGCCTGCTGCCACGGCTGACCCGGGGCGGGGCGGGACTGGATGAAGTACGCGAGGGCGGTGATGTTCTCGGGCATGGGGTTCTCCTTCGGGTCGGGTTGGGATGCTGGGTGGGCGCCGCCCCGGTCGGCAGCCGGGGCAGTGTGGGGTGGGGTCACGGGGTGTCGAACGCGAGAACGCCCTGCGTGAACCGCTCTCTGGCGAGGTCGTGGTACGCCGCGTTGAGGTCGATACCGACGTACTGGCATCCGAGCTGTACGGCTGCAGCGCCCGTCGTCCCAGACCCGGAGAACAGATCCAGCACGGTTCCGCCAGGACGGCAACCAGCCCGAATGCAGCGCAGCGGCAGGTCGATGGGGAACACAGCCTCATGGGCTCCCGGATAAGAACCCGTAGGGATGGCCCACACGTCGCCGGGATTACGGCCCCGAGCCACCTGCTCCGGATTCAGCCGCGAGTCGTTGGGGCAGGTGTAGGGCTCCCGGACCGCGTCAAGGTTGAACGCATACCGCTGGCTCTTGGTCAGCAGATAGAGCTTCTCGTGCCTGCTGGACATGCGGTCACGGACCGGCTCAGGCTTGGCGTTGATCTTGTGCCAGGCGATCTCGTTACGGAGGACCCATCCGTCGTCCTGGAGCGCCATGGCTACCCGCGCCGGAATCATGAGCAGGTTTTTCGGGGCGAAGCCTGGGACCCGGGTTCGACCGGGGACGCGATCCAGGTGTGCGCCGCCTATGAGCCTGCCGCCGCGGTTGCCGCCTTGCCCGCCAGCGCTGTAGGAGTCGCCGAGGTTCAACCACAGCGTTCCGTCATCGGTCAACACCCGGCGCGCTTCGGTGAATACGGCACGCATGGTGGCGACATACTCCGGAAGCGTTGCCTCCAGCCCGTACTGCCCGTCGATGCCGTATGAGCGGAGCCCGTAGTAGGGCGGGCTGGTGACGATGCAGTCCACGGACCCGTCGGGGAGGGTACGCAGCTGCTCCAGCGCGTCGCCGAGGAGGAGCGTCACTTGCTCGTCCTGGTAGTAGGGCGGCTGCTCGCTCATCGCTGCGCCCCCTCGGCCAGGCAGACCGAGTAGCCCTTGGAGCGGCAGGCAGGGCACCGGATCGCGATCCCGGGAGCGTGCTGGACAGGTCGCTCCGCCTCGCCCTGCTGCGCCTCGTCGGCCCGCAACTCCCGTCCGCAGCGCGCGCCCTTCAACCACTCCCGCACGACGCCCGTGGTGACAGGCCGCTGTTCCCGGTCGGCGATGTCGCAGCATTCGGCGACGAACGCCAGGGCGTCCTGCGCGCGGTACAGCTGGAGGCCAAGGTCGTCGGCGAGATCGCGGTTCTCCTCGGCGGTCAGATCATCCGCGTCGGGCTTGGTCTGCTGTGCCTCGTCGGCCCGGCGGCGGAGCTCGGTCTCGATGAGGCGGGCCCCCCGGATCGCGCCGAGGAAGTCCGGCGAGTCGCGGTCCGTGCGGCGCAGGAAGCGGGCCGCCTCGCGCCAGCCCTCTGCGGGGGTGCCGAAGGGCTCCATCCCGCAGGCGTCGCAGCTGCCGCACGTGTCCACGCAGACCAGTTCCGCGCCCTCGCGGTCGAGTTCGGCCAGTTCCTCGGCATCCGCCAGCACAGCCGCCCGGCCCCCGCGGAGGCGCTCGAACTCGGCGTCCTGCTCGCGCAGGTGGGCCTCCATGTCCCGCATGTCCCCACGAATGCAGGCCAGCTGGCGGTTGAGCTCGGCGCGTTCAGCCCGCAGCCGCGTGATGGTGGCCCCCATCTTGACGGCCGCCCGTTCGGCGGGTGCGGGATACCAGATCCGCCCCGGCCGGTCCGAGTGCGTCTCGTGCCCGGCCTCCTTCGCGCACTGGACGTCGAGCAGCGGCTCACGGGACGGGCACGCTCTGCGGTGCGCCCGGTCGGCGGGTGCGGTGAGGGCGGCCGCCGTCAACTCCGCCGCCCGCTCCTCGATCGCATCCCACGGCGCACCCGTCCCGAGACCCAACGCCTCCGACAGGGCCAGGCGGTGATCGGAGTCCGACGGCTTGCGCGGCGCGTGGTGCGGGCAGTCGCTCCCGAAATGCCAGCCGCCGATCATGTCGACGGTGTCGTTCGGCCCGCACAGCCGGGGCTCGCCGCCCTGCCGGGTCCACGGGACACACGTACAGCCGTCAGTGCCGAACTCAGGCGCCGGGGCGGGGACCTGGCAGTCCGCGCACGGCTCCGGGACCTCCCGGACATCACCGTTGCCGTGGTCCTCCATGGCGGCGAACACCGGGTCGATCTTCGTGCCCTTGCAGCGGGCGCAGATGGTGGTCATGCGGACATCTCCTCTGGGTCGTCGGTGTCGGCGCGAGGTCCGGTGACGCGGTGGAACGTGAAGTCGGGGTCGCCGGAGCTGGCCCCGTGTGCGCCCGCGAGCGGGCCGCGGCAGGCCCGGCAGCACGGCGAGTCGAACCAGGTGACCTGGGCGCAGTCGGGGCATCGGGTCAGCCAGGCGTTGCTGCGGCGCGTGGATGTCCAGGTGGGGTGGCCACCGTGGCGGCGGCGAAGTCTGGCCAGGGAGTGCAGCGGCCAGTGGTTGAACGGGCCGCCGGCCGTGGTGTCCAGCGACTTGGGCGGGTGGCCTATGAGGACCAGTTCACCGCCGGGGAACGGGCAGTCGCAGGTGAGGCCGTGGCAATCGCACGCCCTGGTTGATCCAAGCTCGTAGGCCTTCTCGATCCTCGGGACGCCTGGCCCTTTGACCTCGATCCAAGTGCCTGTCAGCGGGAGCCAGAAGTCGGGTATGTACCGGGCTCCCGAGGGGAGGTCGATCGTCTGCGGTTCGTACTCCCAGGCGACGTTGAGCTCATCGAGGGTGCACGCCCACGACGCCTCCAGGGCTGAGCGGAACGTCGTGCCGCGGTAGACGGTGGGCAGGGCCTCGATGGTCATGCCGCCGGCGAGGGCGCCGGGGCTGCCGGCCGGGTTCTCCTGTCGGGCATGCCTTGATTCGATGCGGTCGAGGAAGGCTTCGAAGGCGTTGCGTTGGCTCACCAGATCGCTCCTGTCGGGGAGTAGCCCGTGTACGGGTCGGCGTCGATGGGCTGGTAGGAGGTCCACGGCCAGGCGATGCCCTGCTTGATGAACTTGGGCCAGTCGCGTTCGTCGCGCATACCGCGCCAGGGGACGACGGCCCGGCCACGGGCGCCTTCGTGGTTCTGTGCGGACTTCTCGTCGTCGACGGGTCGCAGGCCGAACCCGAACTCGGGCCAGCGCATCCACAGCGAGCTGCCGAGGGGGCGCAGGCTGCGGGGTCCGATGCCGTTGCCGTGGGGGGCGTGGGCTTCCATGAGGACGGCGCATCCGGCGGTGGCGCGGGCCTCGTCGATCACGACGGACACCTTGCGGGCGAGCTCTTCGTCGTTGGGGTTCCCGGCGTGCAGCCGGTAGACGGGGCCGATGATCAGCACCTGGGGTTTGATCTTCTCGATGCGGCGCATCAGCCACGCCCGGTCTGCGGGGCGGGTCAGGTCGAGGCCCTGGGGGCGGCACTCGATGTGGAACTGGCCGCGCTTGACGGGCCGTTCGACGGACTCGGCAGCGGCGAGCATGGGCCGGAACTTGCGGCGGGAGGCGGGCGCCCCGTTCTCGCAGTCGAGGGTCAGGACGCGGACGGGCTCGATGGTCTCCCCGGTCCGGAACGGGTGGAGGCCCGCGGCGAGGGTGACGGAGATCTGGCGCAGCAGGGTGGACTTCCCGCCGCCTTCGGACGCGGTGAGGATCAGCCGGTCCTGGTGTTCGAGGAGGCCGGGGACGACCCAGTCGTAGGTGTCCTCGTGGTTGACGAAGTCGAGAATGTCCTCGGTGGGCAGTTCTTCGGCTGCGGCGCCCTGGTCGCGGAGTTCGCGGATCTGGGTGACGGCCCGCTCGACGAGCTCGGGCGTTGCAGTGGTCGTGCCGTAGGCGGTTTCGCTGAGGTCGGTGGCGAGACTGATGACGGCCCGGCGCTGCGCACGGTCCATGACGATGTCCGCGTACTCGGCGGCGTTCGCGGGGCTGGTCGCGGTAAATGTCCAGCTGGCCAGCTGGTGGATGTACGAGGGCCCGCCGGCCCGGGTGAGGCGTCCGGTGTCGCCAAGGTGCTTGGACAGGGTGATCGGGTCGACTGCCTTGCCGGCCGCGGCCATCTCGCCCATGGCGGTGAGGATCAGCGTGTGGGCGGGCTGGTAGCAGGCGGCGGGGTCGAGGCGGTCGAGGACGGCGCGCAGGGCGGGGCGGCTGAAGAGGCTGGAGCCCAGCGCGGTGATCTCGGCGGAGATGTCCTGGGGTGGGGTGCGCGGGGTGTCGAGGTCGTCGGTGGGTTCGAGGTCGGTGGTCATCAGAAGATCCCTCGTTCTTCGGGGCTCTGGCCGGCGACGGCGCGGAGATGGGAACGCTGCTGTCGGTCGGCGGTCTTCTTCGCGTCATCCCTGATCCACTTCTGCCAGGCGTCGGGCCAGGAGCGGCGGTCGACGCCGGTGGATCGGTAGTGGCTGACGAACTGCTGCGTGGAGTGCTCGATGTCGACGGCCGCCCCGAAGGTGAGGTTCGCCCAGCGGCGCATCGTGTCGGTGACGGCGAAGCCTGCGTCGTCGATGGGGGCTTCGCCGGGCGGCGCGGACTCGCGCGCACTACTACCTGCACCCTCCCCACCTACATCAGCCATAGAAGGGGTACGGGTACGGGTCGGGTCGGGAACGCGCGTGCGCGGGGCAGCGTCTCCGGCACCGTCTCGCGACGCGTCTTGAGACGCATCTGTAGATGCGTCTACATCCTGGTCGTCGGCAGGCGGTTCCGGCTCAGGTCCGTTGCCCCGGGACTTCTTCCGCCACCGCTGCTGACGTGCAGACTTGGCCTCACGCTCGGCGCGAACCTGCTCGGCGGTGGGGTTGTACTCGTGGTAGTCGTGGATCTCCCAACCGCGTACTTTCGTGTCGTTGTTCGCGGCACGAACTTCGACGCGACTTTGACGCGACTTCGACACGACGGCGGCACGAACTTGACGCGACGGCGGCACGAACGCGGCACGAACGCGCGTCGACGGCACCCACAGGCCGACGTCAACGAGCTCCGCGGCCGCACCTTTGGCTCCCCGGATGTCGGCGACGAGGCGCAGTTCGGTCTCGGCGACGAAGCCGTCCGTGAGGTTCTCGGCGGACCAGCAGATCGCGGAGACGTACAGGCGGAAGGCGCGGTCGGAGAGCGGACGCACCTTGCGGTTCATCGGGAACCGGTCGTCGAACTTGGCCCAAGGCATGTGCAGCTTCTCTCGAAAGTACGGTGCGGATAGGAGGTGCGGTGGTGGCCGGCCGGTCAGGGCCCGGCGGCGGTCATGCGGCGGCTGCCAGCTCGGGCGCCGCGTGCCGGGACATCTCTTCGCCGGTGATGGCTTCGACGAGGGCGGCGACGATGACTTCGGCGGCGGGCGGGGTGACGGCGTTGCCGTACTGGCGGACTTTCTCCCGCTTGTTGCCGAGGACCACGTACTCGTCGGCGAAGCTCATGGCCCGGCCGATCTCGTGGGGCTCCAGCATCCGGAAGAGCACGTCGTTGATGTCGACGTCGCCCTTGACGAGGGCGTACCGGTCGCGGGTGGACAGGGTGCCGATCGGGTCGGCGACGGGGCGCGCGGTTCCGGTGCCGTAGTAGGGGACGAGGAGGTGCTCCCAGGTGATGAGGGACTGGTGGCCGGCTGTCGTCATGGTGCGGAGGTAGTCGGCGGCGCTGGTGCAGTGTTCGCCGCCGTCGCCTTTGGAGCCGTTGTTCCGCATGACCATGGCGGGAACGTTCGGGGCGACGAGCCCGTGGTGGTTGCCGTTCGCGGAGACCGTGCCGAGCGCCTCACCGATGGACTTACCGCGGAGCTGGTCGCCGCCGCCGCGCATGGTGACCATGAATGGCAGCCAGGCCAGGCCGGTTTCGTTGCGGGCGGTCTGCGTGCGGAGCGGGTTGTTCGCGGAGGCGGGCTCCTTCCCGTCCCGTCCTTCAACAGGGATGAGCAAGGGCGGTATGGCGAGGCCGTCGTTCTCCCGGGTGGTGCGGGTCGGCATGGGCTGGTCGAGCGGCACCGGGTCGTTGCGCCAGGTCCCTCCAGCGGGGACGACCATGGGGCGGGCGAACTTGTCGAGGCCGGCCTGGATGCGGGCGAGGGTCTTGTCGGCGAGCGGTTTGGCCCTGTCCCCGATGCGCTGGCCGGGGAGGTTCCAGTCGATGGCGACGGCGGCGGGCAGGGTGGAGGGTTCGACGATCTGGTTGCGGCACTTCACCTCAGGGCAGCGGTAGACGTACTGCTGGCGGTAGCGGCCCATGTCGCGGGTGGGGTCCTTGAAGACCTGGACGGCGCGCACCCATTCCTGGCAGCCGGTGCACCAGGCGCGCGGGCGGAGCCACTTGTTCCAGTCGGGGGTGCGGCCCAGGGACTGGTGCCAGTAGGCGACGTACAGGCGGTCGCGGGACTGGGGTGCTTGGTGGACGGTGCGCGGGTCGGCGTGCATGGAGTTCAGGGCGATGGTGCGGGTCTCGTACCCGAGCTTCTTGATCTCGCCGATCCACCGGTCCCACTGGTCCCAGGCCCGGACGTCGACGACGTTCTCGACGACGCCCGCCTTGACGAGTCCGCCGCGCTGCTGCACCCCGCGCAGGTACATGGGGACTTCCTCCATGAGGGCGCGGGAGCGTTCGACCTCTTCGGAGGGGGCGCCGTCGCCGAACAGGTCGCCCTGCAGGGTGTTCGCGAAGTCCCGCTTCTTGCCGCGGGCGTTCGACCACTGCGGGCACTCGGGGCTGGCCCAGAAGATGTCGGTGACGGGCCACCGCTCGACCGGGGCCTCGCGGATGTCGCCGCGGTAGTGGTCGACGAGGGGGAAGTTCGCTGCGTGCGACTCGATGGCCTTGGCCCAGTGGTTCGCGGCCCGCTCCACCCGCACCCCGGGCACCGAGTGCATGCCCTGGGAAGACCCGCCGGCCCCGCAGAACCAGTCCATGACGGTGAGCGCGTCGTCGTCGTTGCGGTAGCTCATGCTGCGGCTCCTTCGGGGTGGCGTTGGAGTTCTTGTTGGAGGTGTTGGCGGGTGACGCCGATGCGGGCGGCGGCGGTGTCGTAGTCGCAGCCGTGGCGGATGAGTTCGCGGCCGTCGTCGGCAATGTCGGCGCCGCGGTGGGAGGCGGCGGAGCGGGCGGCCGTGAGGGCCTTCATGAACTCGGTCCTGGCCAGGTGCTGGTGGTCCCGCTTCCACTCCTGGTGGGCGGCCTCGCACCGCTGGCAGACGGGGAGGTGTGTATTGCGGTGGGTCCACCAGCCTCGGTCGGTGCCGCAGTGCCCTGTTGAGTCGGGGACGGCGGCCGGGTCGTCGATGTTGTCCCAGGCCCCGGGCGGTGCCCAGCCCTGTTTCGCGGCGTAGTTGCGGGCGATGGTGGTTCCGGCGCTGGGCGGCGGGAGTGTTCCGGCGAGGACGGTGTAGGCGGCGGTGATCTTCGCGGCCAGGTGGTGGCGGACGGTGGGCTGGCGGGTGGCGCAGATGGTGTGTACGCGGCTCTCGCTGGTGGCGAACCCGCCGATGTCGGCGATGTGGCGGGCGGAGTAGCCGAGTGCGCGGAGGGCTTGGAGTCGGCGGCGGCTTCCGGTGGCGTCGACGTATTTGCCGCGCGCGCTGGGGGGCTGCGGTGCCACGGCGAGGATCTTGTTCTGGGTGCTGCGGTTGATCGCGGCCCGCCTGCCCGAGCTGATCAGGCGGAGGTTGCCGGGTTCGCAGCCGGTGGCCGCGGCGATCTGGTCCCACGTCATGGTCTGGCAGAGGGCTTGGAGTCGGGTGCGGGCCTGGTCTGCCGGTACGCGGGCGCCCTTGCCGAGGTCTCGCATGGCCTTGTTGTGCTTCTTGGTCCGCAGCCGGGCTTTGCGGCAGGGCGGGCAGTCGCACGGCGGTCGGTAGCCGGGGGCGCCGTTGCCGCGGGCGTAGGTCCCGTGTGCGGGCGGTTCGTTGGTTGCGGTGGTCATCGCTTCCCCCGTTCGGTGTCGTGGTCGTCGGCGGGCATGCCGTAGATGAGTTCGCAGGTGTCGTGTGCGGCGAGGTTGATGCCGGGCCGGTTGTCGGGTGCGGCGGGTACGCCGTCGGCGAGCTGGTCGAGGCATGCGGCTTCGGCTTCGATGGCGGTGAGGAACCGGTACGCGGCGACGCTCATCTCGGCTTCGTGCACGGTCCGTTGTGCTTGCTGCCAGGACCGTCGGAGCCACCAGGGGAGCTTCACGTCCGCCTCCAGGTGTCGAGGCGGATCGCGGCGTACCAGAGGCCGTACAGCAGCCAGAAGGTGACGGTCGCGACGAACAGCCATTTGGTGGCGGTGACGATGAGGGCGCCGGCGAACGCGATGATGAAGAAGGTGTTGACGTAGGTCTCGAAGCTCATCGCCGCCCCCTGAACCAGGCTCCGGCTGCGGCGATGAGGGCCCCGGCGATGATGAGCGCGGGGATGATCCAGGCGAGGTTGCTCATGCGGCGGCCCTCGCGTTCTGGTCCCGGAGGGCTGCCCGCTCGCGCCGCCGCTTGCTGAACGCGACGCGGCCGTGCGGGGTGAGGACGTAGACCTTGACGGTCTTCCCGTGGGCTTTCTTGTTGACCGAGGTGACTTCGTCGACGATCTCGACGAGCGGCACCTTGTGCGGTGCGACGAGGCCGTGGAAGAACAGGCCGGCGGCCTTGTAGCCGATCTCGGGGAGCACGGCGCGCAGTTCGTTCATGCTGAACCGGCTGCCGTCTCCGGCGATGGAGTCGATGGCCTGCTCCAGGAGGAGCCGGTCGTACTGGGTGACGTTGCCGTACAGGCGGGCCAGCGCGGCGTTCGCCAGGTCGCGGGCCTCGGCGGAGGTGATGGTCATGACGTGTTCTCCTCGTCGGCGAAGAGGCTGCTCTGCGGGTTGTTGTTGCCGCGCGCTTCCCACTGGGTGCGGTAGCGGTCGACTTCGTCGGAGCACTCCTGCCGGGCGTGGAACACCGCCGAGTTCTCCGGGAGGTCCGGCCGCCACAGGTTCGGGCCGGGGAAGCGGGCGGCCTTCTGGCGGGCGTTGACGTACTCGCCGCAGCCGAGGCAGTGGCCGGGTGCGATGTCCATGAGGACGTCGGCGCGGGCGGCCTGCCGGTCGCCTTCACGTTCGGCGAGTTCGTCGTGGCAGGGCGGGAGTTCACCGCACGCGGAACAGATCGCGTAGTGCTCGGGCAGCACGTCCCAGGAGTGGTCTGCGGGGCCGATCAGGTGGAGGGGCTTCTCCTGCGGCCTGCCGTCGGGGGCGAGGATGAACGCGTAGGGGCGTCCGGTCCACGTCAGCTTCTCGGGGCGGTCGCCGCGCGGGTAGCGCTCCCAGTAGGTGAGGGCTTCCTTGAAGCGCTCCTCATGCTTGTCGCCCCACAGGTCGAGGGGTCGTTCGGCAAGCTCGACGACGCGGTACGGCTGCCCGTCCCAGACGACGAGGATGCCGGGCTTGAGCTGCACGTAGTTGGCGAGGAACTCCTTGTCGTGGATGCGCTGCTCCTGGCGCCGCATGGCGGACGAGTGCTCGCCGTACCGGTTGGTCTTCGTGCGGGGAGGGTGGACGCCGCCACGCTTCGTGGGCTGACCCACGTACCAGCGGTTCATCGGGTCACCGCCTGCAGCTGCTGCTCGACGGCGGTGATCAGTTCGGCGTCGGGTGCCCAGAGACCCAGCCGCCCCTTCGCGGGCACGGGCTGCGGAAGGGCAATGACGTCGTCGAGCGTCCAGTGGTAGGCGTCGTCCTGGCTCCAGGGGCTGCACAGGCGGTCGCTCTCGGCCCAGTGGCAGCCGGTGAGCGTGGCGACGGCGACGATCGCGCTGTACACGTCGAGGTGGTCGCCGTGGACGACTGCCCACCGGTCTCGTTCCGCGCCGGCGTGGATGAGGATGCGGGCCCCGTGGTGCTTGGCGGGGAGTTTCCAGGTGCGGTTTTCGACGCGCTTCGTCTGGTGGGCGATGGCACCCGCCCACGGCTGCTTGATCGTCAGGGCCCTCATGTCGTCCTCCCTGCGGGGATGACGGTGACCGCAACAGCCCCGGGTTCGGTGGCGGGGGCGTAGACGAGCCGCCACTGGCCGTCCCATGCGCAGCCGCACGGGTGGTCGGGGTGGGGGTGGGTGATGAACACGGCGTGCTTCCGGACGGGCGGCCGGGTGTGTACGGGGAGGTCGGCGTCGGGGTGGTTCTTCCGCATCCATGCGTCGGCGAGGAGCGCGAGCGCCGTCCAGGTGTGGTTGTGGCCGAGGGCAACGAACTCGGTGGGCGGCTCGTCCTCCTCGCCGACTCCGGTGAGGTGGATGCCGTCGCGGGTCATGAAGCCGTACTCGGCGGCGTTCTCCGGGGTGGGGGTGAAGAGGGCTTCGTTGGGCTGTTCGATGCCGTCGTCGTCCTCGCGGATGTCGAGGACGTACAGGGGGGTCGTCATGACGTGACCTCCGGGGCCTTGGCGCGGTCCTGGACGGTCCAGCCGAACCGGCTGGACCGGTGGCGCAGGAGGTAGCCGCCGGGCTTGCGGACACCACTCCCGTGGATGACGTCACCTGCGTCGATGGCCTGAACAGGCTTGGCGTTGAGCTGCTCACAGAGTTGAGCGATGGGGTCGAGGCCGTACTCCTCGATGCGGTTGAGTGCGTCGGCGAGGTCTTGCCAGAGCCCGTACTCAACGGCGTCGTACATGCGGGTGGCGGTGGGATCGGTCATGCCGGTTTCCTTCCGGGTGTGGTGCGATGGGGTTCCGGGGCCCCCTGCCTGCTTCGGACGGGCAGGGGGCCCCAACGGGGCGGTTACTGCTGCTGGTCGCTCGAGGCCCCGGCGGTGAGCTCGGGCGGCCCGTCGTGCTGGGGCGCGACGTCAATGGCGTCGGCCTGGATGTCGGTGCGCACGGTCCCGTCGTGGGCCATGGCGCGGGCCAGGGATGCGCTCTTCGGCAGGGCCTTGAAGTGGTTACGCAGGACGGTCTTCTTGGCCATCTCGTCGTAACTGTTCCGCCAGGCAGGGCTGTTCTTGGAGGGCATCTTCAGGCGCCGCTCCTCAATCTCCGACGGGTACATGACCTTGAAGGTCCGGCCACCGTTGATGAGGCGGGCGACGGAGTAGTAGGCGACTGCGCGGCCCCGCGGCCCGCCGGCGAACGGCCGGTGGACGAGCGTCTCCTCGAGGCCCTCTTCGTGCTCGAAGTAGTCGTTCTCGCGGACGGTCTCGACCTTCACCGACGAGGCCATCGGGTGCTGGTAGAAGAGCGTCACCATGCCCTGGTAACCGAGCTGGAACGAGGCCTCCCCCTTGTAGGGGACGATGAATGCCTCCTGCGTGGGCGAGCCCGGCTCGAAGCCCAGCTGCGAGCAGGTCATCAGCGCGCCGAGGAACGATGCAGTGCTGCAGGTGGCCAGGTCGGGGTTCTTGCGGATCAACGTCAGGGCGATGCGGGCGATCCGGTCGGCGTCCATGTGCTTGGGCAGCGCGCGGGCCAGCTCCGGCTTCATCTTCTCGATCTGCTGCGCCATGGTCGGCTGCTGCTGCTCGCCGTTCTGCTGGACGGCGCCGACGTTCTCGGCGCGGCGGGCGACGGCGTTGCGGGCGTCGGTCACAGGTTCTCCAGGTGGATGTTGAAGACGCGGGTGGGTTCGCCCCGGTAGTCCTCGGGGTTGATGTCGGGGTCGGCCTCGAGCGCTGCGGCCTTCCACGAGACCTGGCCTTTGCGGCGGCGCCAGGAGTAGGCGAGTTCGCCGCGGATGTGGACGTCGGTGGCGTCCCCGGCGATGGCCTTGAGGTGGTTCTCGGCGTCGGTGAGGGCGAGGTCCGCAGCGGCCATCTGTTCTTTGGCGTGGGCGCGCTGCTTGAGCCAGCCCTCGACCTCGAGCGCGTCGGCGACGACCACGGACTCGAGAGGGTTCGCGTGAAGCCGGTCGAGGAGGTCGCCGGTGGCCGCGGATCCGTCGATGGCGGGCTGGGTGCCGGTCTGCACCTGGTCCCAGAACTCGTCTGCGATCTTCTCCAGGTCTGCGATCATCTGGTCGTCGCGCTCGAGGCGGTGGATGACCGTGCGCTGGCCGCCGATGGAGCAGGCGCTGTAGGCGAACTGCCAGCCGGTGACGGCGAGATACCACTGGGTCTGGATCTGGACGGCGACGGGCACTTCGTCGAGCCAGTCCTTGAGGGCGTAGCTCGAGCGGGTCTTGATCTCGACAACGCCGGGCTGGCCGTCTTCGTGGGTGACGCGGTCGAGGTTGGCGATCCACGGCTTATCGGGGCGCCCCAGAGTGCCGGGCCCTTCGGCTGCGTACAGGCCGGTGATGGCGAGGAAGCGGGTGGCGACGACGGGCTCGAGGAGGTGGCCGTAGATGGCGGCCTCGTCGAGGACCGGGTTGTCGCGGCGAGGGACAGGCCGGCCGGTCTTCTGGAACCAGATCTCGAGCGGGCTGGTGTAGGGGTTGAGGCCGCAGATGGCGGCCATGTCGGAGCCTCCGATGCCCCCTTGGCGGGCGGCGTGCCAGTCCTCTCTGGGTGCTCCGGGCTCGAGGATGACCGTCGCCCCGGTCGGGTAAGTGAGTGGCGGCGAGAAGCTCGCCTGCTCTGTGGTGCTCATGTGCCGTGCCTTTCGGGTGCAGTGATGGGGACCCGCCGAGCCCGGGCGGGGGGTTCGGGCTCGGCGGGCCTGGGTGCCGTGGCGCGCGAAGGGGGGCGCTGCACCACAGCGGTCAGGGGGCTGTCAGGCGACGATTCCGGCGGCCGTCGCTGCGGCGAGCCAGCCCGCGTACTCGTGCGTGATGCCGTCGTACAGGTCGGCGTCCGTCACCTGGTGCGGGTTCGCGGCGTGGAAGAACGACGCGTTGTCGACAGCCCTGCCGCGAAGGTCGTCGAGCTTCTCCAGGAAGTGGATGTTGTTTCCGAACCCGACGAACGCCCAGAAGATCGGCAGCCGGGAGGCGTCACGGAGCATCCGCTCGGCTGCGCCACGGTCGTCGGGGGACCCGTCCGTCTGGAAGATCACGAACGCGGGGTCTGTGGCACCGGACCGCTGGTGCTCGTCGATGACGGCCTGCATGGCGGCCACGTAGTTGGTGGACCCCCAGCGGACCGCGGGGTGGGTGCGGTCGACGATCCCCGCGTAGTTGTCGAGGCGGGCGTCGAGCATGGGCTCGGCGGTCGATCCGAAGTAGCCGATGGGGACGGTGCCGTCGTCGTCGAGGTTCGCGGACAGGCCGAGCGCCTGCTCGGCGAGGCGCTGCACTGACCCGTCGCGGTAGAAGCTGGTCATGCTCCCGGAGTGGTCGAGGACCAGGTATACGGCGGCGCGCTGCCCGGTGAGCCCGGACTTCTCCAGGCTGACGGCGGCGGTCTTGGTCAGGTTGACGAGGCCGGCGGGCACCTTGTCGAAGCTGATCGCCGGACCGGTGCTGGTCGGGGTGGGGAGCGGGGCGCTGGGGGTCTTACGGAACACGGTGATCTCCTTGTTGGGGTGCTGGGTGGGCGCCCGCCGACTTGTCCTCGGCGGGTGCGGTACGTGGTGAGGGCGCGCTGTGGGGGTCGGTGACATCCGCGACAGCGCGCCCGGTCAGGGGGTGGCGCCGAAGAGGGTCGACGTGATGGGCTTGGCGAGCCGGGTCACGCACAGTTCGGCGTGGTCGGCTTCGCGCTCGATACCGATGGCGGGGAACCCTTCGATGAGGGCCGCTTCCAGCGTGGTGCCGGAGCCGACGAACGGATCGAGGACGGCTCCGCCGGGCGGGGTGACGAGCCGGATCAGCCACCGCATCAGGGCGAGCGGTTTGACCGTGGTGTGCGCGGTGCCGTCCGCCAGCCGGGGACGCTCTGAGGCCGGGGCCTTCGCCTCGTAGCGGAAGACGGTGAAGAAGCGGGATGCGCCGCCCTTGTCGCCGTGTGTCGGGCGTTCGGTCCGGGCCATGCCGCGCGAGGTCGCGTCCTGCGCGTACAGGCTCGTGGACTTGAAGGCGCCCCCGGCCTTGCCCTTTGCTGCGCTGGTGCTGCCCCCGCTCTGCGCGTCCATCTCCGCGACGGGGCAGCCGGGTACGCACCCGTCTGCGCACGCGTCTCCCACGACCTGCCCGTCGTCATCGAGGAGCGGCGGGTGGGTGAGGATCACGTTCGTCGGCCAACGGCCCGCAACGTGCGCGGAGTCCTCCCGGGCCCCGGTCCGTTCGCCGCCGGTGTCGCCGTTGCGGGGACTGTCGATGCCCACCACGGACGCGCACTTCTGCCGGTAGTCCTGCCCGGCGACGGTCCGACAGTCGTCGATGTTGAGGGCCCCGGTGCCGTGCTGAAGGACGTTCACGACGACGGTCCCGGAGAGCGGCCTACGGGCGAGAACGATGGGCTCGTGGGCGGGCTTGAGTGCCGTGCCCCACCCGTCCCAGCGGGCCGCATCGGCGGTGGCCGGGGCGGTGATCTGGCGTTCCCCCTCGTTGCCTTTCGCCATTCTCGTAGGGGCCCGGCCGTCCGCCTGCCAGGAACCGGCCGACCGGTTAGCGCTATGCGCGCTTGCCCCTACTACCTCGCGCTGCGCCCCGGCCGCCTTGTCGATGGCCTTGGAAACATCGTGTGATTTCGGGAAGCCACTGCCGTAGATCCAGTCGATGCTGTCGCGGATCTCGAACCCGGCGATGCGGATCGACAGCGTCATCAGGTCCACGGTGCGGGCACCAGCGAACGCCAGCACGTGACCGCCCGGCTTCAGGACCCGTAGGCACTCGTCCCACACACCAGGCGGTGGCACGAAACGATCCCACTCGCGGCCCATGAACCCGCGCCCATCCGGCACGTGCGTCCGGTCGCCTGCCATCCATGCGGCTATCGCTGACAGAACCGTCGCGGCTGCCAACTCGGTCAACCCGTAGGGCGGGTCGGTGACGATGGAGTCCACGGACGCGTCGGCCAGGGTGGGCAGCACGGTGAGGCAGTCGCCGAGGTACAGGGTGATCCCGGCGTCCGTGTCCTCCCAGTAGGCGTCCACTACGCCACCCCTGCCTGCTCGTTGCGGCGGCCCCAGGTGGTGCGTGCGGGGTCGGTGCTGGCGCGGCCCTGGCCGAACGCCTCGGCGAGCGTCTTGACGATCGGGACGGGCACGGTGACCGCGTCGCCGGGGTCGATGTCGCGGTGGCCGAGCTGGGTGACGTCGACGGACTGGACGTTGGCCTTGAACTGGCGGAGCGCGATCAGTTCTTCGTCCTTAGCGGCGAGCTGCTGCTCGGCTGCGGTGGCACGGTGTTCGGCTTCGTCGTAGCGGACGGCCTTGGCGTTGATGTCGTCGCGGATGTCGTGGGCTTCGTCGAGCTGCAGGCGGAGCCCCCCGGCGAGGAGCAGGGCCCCGTCGAGGCGGAACGCCGCGTTGTCCAGCGCCGCCTCCAGTTCGGCGACCCGCGGCCGGAGTGTGTTCAGCTCCTTGCCCTGCACGCCGGCGAGTGCGGCGAGGCCCAACCACGACAGCTTCCGGTGCCGGGCGACGGCCTTCACGGTGTCTACGGTGCTCACAGTTCCGCCGCCTTCCGCTGGTCCTGCTGGGTACGGGAGTTGGCGCAGGTGGTTGCCGCCGTCAGCGCGTCGAACGTCTGGACGTCCCCGACATCGAGCGCGGACCGGATCATTCGCAGCGCCGTGTCGGCGGGCAGATCGCCCGAGTCCCACAGGCAGATGACGACCTCGGCCAGGTTCCGTTTCGCCGCGATGTGCCGGGCGGAGCGGGCGTAGAAGTCGCGGGATTCTGTGGTGTCCGCGAGCTCCTTAGCCAGCCGGGCAACCTCTGCGTCGAGGCGCAGCGTCTGAGCCTCACGGATCCGGGCGATCTCGACAGCCTCAGCGATCTCGCCGCAGGTGCAGGTCTCAGTGCTCATGATCGGTTCCCCCTGGTGCGGTCGTATGCGGTGAGCCCGAGGACGGCGAGCAACATGGCGCGGTCGTCTTCATCACGGGCGTGGGCGCGGACGGTGCGGGCTGCGGCGGCCATGTCGCGGGCCTCCAGCTCGCTGGTGCCGATGAGCGTGGCTTCCGTGGCGACGATCTCCGGGCCGATGCCGTGGGTGCGGCGGATGCTCATGCGGTCCCCCCGGTGCGGCGGAGTGTCGGGGCGGGCGGCTTGTGCCGGTGGTTTTTCGTGTCGACGCGGGCCGCCCAGGCGTCGAGGTCGGTCTCGACGTGGCCGGAGTTGTAGCTGTCCTCGAAGTCGGGGTCGCGGTTGGTGACGTGGAGCGCCCGGACCAGCCCGGCGCCTAGCCGCTGCTGAACGGCCGGGTCGGCGTCGGGGAGGTCGCATAGGGCGGCGGCCAGGATGGTCGTCTCGGGGCGGAGGATCGTCATGCCGCCCTCCGCCTGCGCTGGTTGTGGATGACGTCCATGAGCGCCTCGTAGTGCTCGCGCTCGCAGGGCTGCCAGCCCGCCTCCCGGCCGTGCTCGGCGAGGAACCGGTGGTCGGCCTGGGCGAGTTGGAAAACTTCGAGGTCAGCGGCGGGGAGCTTCGTGAGGGTGACCATCACGCCGCCGCCTTCACTGCTGCGGCCTGCTTGGCGACGGCTGCTCGTACTCCGTCGCGCCACTCGCTGACGGCCGCAACCAGCCGATCAGCTCCGGCTACTGCGTCCTCGTCATCGAACGCGGCGAGGAGGGTCACAGCGATCTGGTGGCCCGGGTTCAGGAAGGTGAGTGCCGGGGCTGCGTTGGTGTAGTCGTCGTGCTCGATGCGGATGTCCGTGCCGACGCGGAGCCGGAAGGTGGCGGTCATGCGGCCACCGCCTGACGTGCGGCGTCGTACTGGCGGATGCCGAACAGGATGGCGTGGCAGGCGAACAGGTACTCCCACGAGAAGTCCTCGAAGTCCTTCTCCCAGTCGTTCGGGAAGCGCAGCCGGTAGTCGCCGTGGCGGAACGAGGCAACCGCGTACTCGGCGGTGCCCCGGTACTCCAGGCTGTGCTCGTCCGAGTGCAGGATCTGCTTGCCGACCGCTTCGACCAGACCCGGATGGCGACTCTCGCCCTTTGCGGCCTCGCCGATCACCCAGGTGCGGAAGAGGTCCTCCGACCAGTCCTGAACCTTCCCGGCAGTCACCTTCTCCTGCCAGTAGCCGGGGTTGATGCCGCCGCTGCTCGAACCCCGGAACACGTCGAAGATGTCCTTGGTCGGGTAGATCGAGAAGCCGAAGCTGAAGCCGTCGCCGCGCAGGAACGCGTTGTGCGGCCAGGTGATCAGGTCGAAGCGGTAGAAGCCGCCGTCAGGGTCGGCGAACACGAGGTGCCGGTACAGGCCGTCGTCGTGCAGGACGGTCATCTCGTGGCCACGGGTCTCGCGGGCGAAGCGGGCAGCCGCCTCGGGGTAGTCGGTCATGCCGGGCCTCCAGCCGATGCGCGGTGTACCCAGGAGGCGATGGTGAGGACCGTCGAGGACTCCCACCCGGCGAGCCAGGCGAGCGTCGACAGGTCATAGGCGCCCAGCTCGACTCCGGCTTGCGCCAGCACGTGGTGCAGGACCGCCGTGTTGCCGTTGCCGTCCAGCCACGGCCCCGGTGAGGACTCCACCGGCCCTGACGGGACGTCGGGGAGATTCGGTTCAGTGCTCATCGGACGCCTCCGGTGGCGTGTAGTTGCGGCCCCGCAGGTCGGGGTCGATGTCGAGGAAGTCGTGCCAGTCGACGAGGAGATAGGACGACGGGGACTCTCCGCGCTCGGCGAGGTGCTGCTCGGCGTGCGCCCGCAGCTCCGCGATCTGCTGCTCCAGCGAGGCCTGCGGTACGTCCAGGCGGGCGATGTCGGCGGCAGTCATCGGGACGCCTCCGTCGCTTGGGTGAGGACCTCGGCACACTCGGGGCCAATGTCGCGCCCGTCGATCCGCCGCCACCCCTCAGAGCGAGCCCGGCGGCGCAGTTCGACGGCGGCCTCCCAGGGGAATCCCTGCTCCGTCTCGCCGCACAGTGAGATGTCGTTGCGGAGGGCGTGCCCCTCGCAGTCCAGGAAGCGGACAGTTCGCACACTCATGAGGTCGCCTCCTCGGTCTGGCGGCGCAGGTTGTCAGCTCGGGCGCTCATCGGACTTCACCGGCCCGTCGGGTCAGCAGCTCGACGGCCTCACGCAGCCCGGCAATGTGCTGCGGGGTGTGGGTGAAATCGGCGTCGCACGCCCGGTCCTCGATCAGAGCAGCAGCAGCCAGGTAGGTGTCCGGAGTCCGGCGGGCCAGCTCGGCGCGCAGGCGGTCGACCTCGGCGAGAGTGGCGGCCACGATCTCGGCGCGGTAGGCATCGATCCGTGCGCTCGCCCGGTCGGATCGCTCCGGAGAGTGCGGGCCGCCCACCATCAGCGCGGCATACAAGGCCTTGCGGGCGCTCATGACGTCACCGCCGATGCGGGGATGAAGCGAGCGTTGTCGGGGTAGCGCTCGCGCCACTTCGGCGGGATCACGCCCTGGTACCAGAGATCCCGAGTGGCAACTGTGCGGCCGTCGAAGAACTCGATGTCGAAGCGGTGCCCACTGAATCCCTTGAAGGTGTCGCCGGGGCGGTCGTCACCGAGGATGTAGTGCGTCCCGTC
Source organism: Kofleriaceae bacterium (assembly GCA_035489015.1). Lineage (GTDB taxonomy): Bacteria > Myxococcota_A > Polyangia > Haliangiales > Haliangiaceae > DATFRY01. The sequence goes on from DATHKR010000338.1 coordinate 54,205, forward strand.
GACCACAACCCGCTTCGTCGGGTCGTCGCCGTCACGGGTGCCGCCCGGACCCCAGAACGAGTCGTTATGGTCGACAGACCGCTCGACAGCCACGGTGATCGTGTAGACCGTGTCGGAACCGTCCGGCTGACCCACTGTGTAAGCGGCGTGCATCGCACTGCCGCCCAAGCCGTCCTCGGTGAACTCCCCGATGCTCCGGGACGTGCCACCCGTCCCCTCCGGCAGGTCGGCGACCAGCGTGAGGATGGACTGCCAGGAGGCGTGACGGACCGGGTGGGTCACCCGGCAGCCATCCTCGTGGACAACTTCGCCGTCGACCGTGCGCGGGCCGAACATGCAGCTGCACTTCACGGCGTTCATGCCGCACCTCCGACGAGCTGGCGGGCCAGTGCTGCGATGTCCGCGACGAGGGCGGCAGGCGCGGGGATCGAGACCGCGGCCAGGTCCTCGTACTCATCCAGGCGGCCCCGGAGGAGGACCCGCATGTCGTTGTCCCGCTCGAACCGGGCCAACTCCTCGCGGTCACTCACCATCGCCGACCAGTACGTGTAGAACAGGGCGTTCAGCGCGGCCGGACGGTCCCTCTCGGGCAGGCGGTCCCAGGCGTGGCGGCCGATGTCCTCGACCTGGAAGCCCTCCGGACGGGTCTCCGTCAGAAAGTCCTCGGCGGCATCGAACGACGCCTCCCACACGGACAGCTCAGGGATGTCTTCGACCAGGCCGAAGAAGGCGGCAGGGTCAGGGTTCTGGTTGGATGGAGACACGACGGTCTTCTTTCGCTTGCAGGTAGTTGCAGGTGAGGGAGTCCTCTAGGCCCCGGCTGCCGGTCTCTGACCACCGGTGGTTGGGGCTGTTTGCCGCGTCAGGCGGCAGGTACGAGCGGCTTGGCGGTGGAGCGGCGGGGCTCCGGCGGCCGGCCCTCGGCGCGGGCCTCTACTGCCGCCGCGTACTCCCGGCCGCCCTGCTCTGCGATCCAGGCGTCTATGTCCTCGATGAACGCGGCGACGGGCTTGCCGAGAAGGAACGACTTCGGCCCTTTGTCGGCCATCCGCCACTTCCGGAAGGTGTTCGGGGAGATGCCCAGACGGGTCGCGATTCCGGGGAGGAGTACTTCACCGGTCTCGGGGTCCGTGTAGTCGTAGATCCAGACAACCCCGGGCGGGGGCTTCTGCTGGGCCAACTTCCTGGTCTTCGTCACTGGGGTACTCCTGGGGGTGGGGGCGGGGGCAGCGCATCTGACTTTCGACTGCGGTCTTGATCCGATTCGTTCTGTTCTGGAGACGCTGGGGGCGCGAAAAGCACCAGTACGGCGACGCCGGTGACCTCCGCGATGCGGTGGGCGACTTCGATGGGGCAGTCGGTGAGCTTGCCGGTGAGGAGGTGTCCGATCAGGCTGTGGTAGCTGAGTCCGATCTCCTTGGCGAGCTCTCGCGTGCTGTAGGGCACCCCTCTCCCGGGGTGATCCATCACCCATCTCAGGATGTGTGGGGCGCGGAGGTTATAGCGGACGTTCAAAGGATCTCCATCGGAACGGTGCGGCTCTCGATGGGAACAGTGAATCAGATCAAACCCGCTGCGTCTACAGATCCGAACGGCCGGAAGTGAAGTTTCCCTGAACCGACCGCTTAGTTACCATCAACCTGTAGACGATTCGTCTTTGTGCGTCGATGGTTGTACGGCCTGGCCTGCCATTTGTAGAGTCAGCGCGGACTACACGAGAGACAGTCGGTGTGAATGAGACCCGAGGAGACAGCGGCATGGAGGCACCTGCCCCCACCCCCACCCGCGACGACACCACGTCCGGTCTTCCCGACAACCTTGTCAGGGACATGGACCGCGACGCCCTGAGCCAGATGATCCGCGAGATCAACGACGACGGGCGCGGCGTCTCCTACCGGCAGATGGCCGACCGCTCGGCAGCAGCCGGCGTCCCGCTGTCCAAGCCGTATTTCCAGAAGATGGCCACGAACTCCATTGCCACCGCCCCCACTCCTGAGCGACTGGAAGCCATCTCCTTCGGCCTCCAGAGGCCGCTCACCGTGGTGCAGCGCGCCGCCGCGATCCAGTTTCTGAACTACAAGGCCACTGAGCTCGCCGGCTACGACGAGGACGTGCGCGTCATCGTCGCCCACCTCGCGGGCATGGAGAAGGGTGAGATCCGCCGCTGGAAGGCGATGATCGAGGCCGACGAGCGCGCAAAACGGGACGCCGAATAGTCATACAAGTCGCTGGCCTGCGGTTCTACTTGATGCCTGAACTGGATCCATAACAGACCGTTGAAGACCGACCCAAGTCGGGTTATGTTTCCGGGTCCGGACACTTTCACCACAGGGGTCCCCCACCTCCCTGATTGCCCCAGAGGGGGTAGATCGTGCTCAATATCAACTTCGAGTTGTCGGCCAGCCTTTCCGAGGACGCGCCCGTCCGTATCAAGGAAGGCCGGGGGTGGGTGAACTACGAGCTCGCCGGCGGACTGTTCCTCCCGGAAGGGGTAGCGGCTCTCAATTCGGCCGTCACGCAGCTCCTCGCCGGGGGACAGTGGTTCCAACTGTGGCGTGGCGAGGTCATAACGGCGCGCTCACCGGCGTTCAAGGGGGCGCGTCATGGCCGGGTATATCGAGGACCGCTGGTACAAGAAGGGCCCCGCAGACCCTGAGACGGGCAAGCCGACCCGGGTTCCCACGGACCGGCACGGCAAGGGCAAACGCTGGCGGGTCGCCGGGATCCCCGGAGTGCGCGACCGTTCGTTCACCAAGGAAGTCCCGGCCAAGGCCTGGTTGAAGGCGTCCGCCACCGACTCGACCCGCGGCACGTTCTACGACCCGCGGGACGGCAACATCACCCTCGACGAGTACGTGCGCAAAACGTGGTGGCCGAACCTGCGGGTGCCTCCGACGACCAAGGAGTCGATGCGCCCGCGAGTGTTCAAGCACATCCTGCCGCACATGGGCAGCATGCCTCTGAACCGCATCGGCTCGGACGAGATCAAGGGTTGGTTGATCCGGGTCGAGGAGGATGTCGACGTCAACACGGTGCGCACCACGTGGCGGTACTTCTCGTCGATTCTCCAGGCCGCGCACAAGGCGAAGCGGATTGCGGAGAACCCTTTCCGCGACGAGGACTTGTCGCCGCCTGCGTCACCACCGTCGACGGCAAAGGCCTGGTCGCCAGAGACTGTGGCCGCTGTGCGAGCTGGGCTCGATGCGCGTTACCGGATCCTGCTGGACCTGGGCGTGGCGGCCGGCCTCCGTCAGGGCGAATGCTTCGGCTTCTCCCCCGACGACATCGACGGTGAGATCATCCATGTCCGTCGGCAGATCGTGAAGGTCGGGGGGAAGCTGGCGTTCGCCCCGCCGAAGCGGGGGAAGCTGCGTGACGCACCGTGCCCTGTAGAGCTCGCCGCGGCGGTGAAGGAGTACGCGAACTCGTACCCCACGGTCGAGGTGACGCTGCGCTGGGTTGACCCCGACCGGCCGAACATCGCGTGGACGAGCCGGCCGATGCGGACAGTACGTCTTCTTGTGGTCACCTCCAGGATCAACGGCGGCGCCGGGGGCGCGATCAACCGGTCGACCTTCGATGAGAAGCAGTGGAAGCCGGCGCTCGGCCGGGCGGGTGTGCTGCCCGAGCCGACGGTCGTGGAGAGCGTGACGGCGAAGGGCAAGCGCGCGCTGCGCAAGAAGTGGGCCATGCCGCGGGAGGACGGGTTTCACGTCACCCGCCATACGTTCTCGTCGATCGTGCTGGCGGCCGGTGAGACGATCACTCAGCTGGCGTCGTGGCTCGGCCATGGAGATCCGGCGTTCACGTTGCGGACCTACGCCCACTTCTTGCCGACGTCTGGGACAATGGGGCTGACGGCGCTCGGCCGGTGGCTCACCCCCGACGTCGGCTCGGATGACGCCGGTGGAGCGGATGAGGCGCCCGAGGACTCCATTTAGAAATGGATCTCCCCAGATTCTCCCCAGCACCCCAGTTGATCTAGGAACTCGGCAAGAGTTCCCAGGTCAGAGGTTCAGACAGCGGACGAGTCGGCCTGTACGCCGGGTTTTGTTAGCCGTGCATCCTGGGCCTGCGGGTTCCCCTCAATCGTTTTGCGGGATGGTGCTGAACTGCCCTTTTGACTGTTCCGATGCGTTGCGTTGAGTTCCGATGGTGGGTCGTTGGGTTCCGATCCACCTCTCCCCAGGTGCCGCCCACCCCCAGATTCTCCCCAGGCGCTCCCCAGAAACGGGCCCTCCGCCAGGGTGTCTCCAGCGGAAAGCCGCCTCGCGGTCTGCGGGGCGGCGTGATGGGCGGGGTGTCTCTACGATGCGCCGAGTAGGCCCGGCTCGTACACCTCTCCCTTGCGGAGGGCGTGCCGCCAGCGCTCGGTCTCGAGGATGATGACGCAGCTGCCGCAGGCGCTCAGCCGGTAGACGTCGCCGGAGGGGGTGACGATGTCGTCGATGTGCGTGACGAACACGTCGTCCTCGCTGCAGCGGAAGCACGACCCGGTCGTCCAGGGGTAGAGGGCGAGGATTGCGTCGGGGGTCATCGGTGTCTCTCCGTCGGCGTGGACCGCCGCGGCAGGAGCGGCGGTCCCGTGTGGGCGCGCCGGCCTGAGCCAGAGCGCTACCAAATTTCCCTGTCCAACGGATGCGGTTCCCACGTGGTTGTTCATCCTTTCGAGTGAACGCACGTTCGATTTATGGACACTAGCCCCAGCCCTGCGGCATATGCCAGAGCGCCGCAGGGCTGGAGCGGTATGGGTGGTGAGACCGGGCGGCGGGGTCTGGGGCGCCCGGTCAGCTCTTCATGATCGAAAGATGCCGCAAATCTGCTGCTGACATAAGATCATCTGCGGTCGAGCGTTTGTCTGATGCCAGCCGACCAGCCGCAGTGGATCCTCGATGCCCGACGGGCCATCGGCGACCGCGTGCGCGTGCGCCGGCTGTACCTCGACATGACCCAGGAGCGGCTTGCCGAGCTGTCGGAGTTGGACCGCAGCACGATTCAGCGCATCGAGTACGGCGGGGAGTCGAAGACCAGCCACTTGTTGCGGATCGCGCGTGCGCTGCGGGTGCACGTGAAGGACCTCCTGAGCTGACATGCATGGACGCGCGCACCGGGGTCCGGGGTGCATGAGCTGACTGGGGAGTCAGCTTCTTTGCCTTGACCATTCCTTGTTGTGACGGTAAGCGCAAGGGCGCCTACATGCAGATATATGCACACGGCACTCAGGGGGTGTGAACTGATCGCGCACCGTATAAACCGCTGGCCAGAGCCTTCATCAACAGCAGAGGTCTAGGCCACCGGTGAAGCGGTTGACCCCGCCCGCGGGACCGCCGTCGGACGCGCGGGCGGGGAGTTCAGGGGCGCGGCCTGCGATGGCAGGGGCAGGCGCAGTGCAGGACCTGAACGGGTATCCCGCCACCGGGCGCAGGGGTGGCGCAGGGTCCGTGGCAGAGGCGGTGTCCGTCCGGCCAGTCGGTGCCCGCGGCCCGGCATTCGGGGCTGCGGTACCCGGTGGGGGCGCTCACCGGGAGGCCTCACGGGCCTGGCGTACCTGACGGGCCGCCGCGATCTCCTCATCGGTCGCCCGGCGTACAGCGTAGGTGCGGACCGTGGCCTCGGCGCGCGCGAACACGGCGCGCAGCAGTCCGTCGCCGAGGTCCATGATGACCTCGCCGGCGCCGCGCCCGTAGTCCTCACTGAACACCCAGTCGCCGATCTTGTAGCCCTCGGTCATGACGCCTCCGGGACCAAGTGGTGCTGTTCCCTGCACGGGGTGCACGCGTACAGGCGGGCCCCGGACGCCGACGCCTGCTCGATGATCTGGACCAGGACCGCGGTCTCGGATGCGCCTTTGTGCCAGTGGCACCACCCGGTGGCGGGCTCTGCCGCGTGCGCGGGGCGGTGGGTAGTCTGCTTCATGGCGGCGCTCCTCCGGTGTCGTCCGTACCCCCGGGCCGCGTCATCGGTCGCGGGGGCAATTCGTCCCGCAACCTTACTGCGGCATACCGCGCCATGGCGATGGTTGCTGCGGTCGCGCGGCAGGGTGCGGGATGGCACGGTCTGGATCATGAGCGGAGAGTTGGACCGGACGCGGGCGATGTGGCGGCAGGTCGTCGCGATCGTCATTGCACGGATCGAGGACGGCACCTATCCGCCGGGGAGCCGTGTCCCGTCGACGCTTGGTCTGGCCACCGAGCTGGGGATCGCCAGTTCCACCAGCCAGAAAGCCTTGGCGCATCTGCGTGCGGAGGGGTGGCTGCGTGGCGAGAGCGGCATCGGGACGTTCGTGGTTGACCACCCGCCGCGGGCCTGACGAAAGCCCCAACCCGGCATATGCCGTCTCGTCTGCGACGCCCTGATCTGCGGCCCGCCGTCGTATTCTTGATCCATGCCCCCCACCCCCACCTCGTCTGGCCCTTCACGGCCGTCGTCCGTGTGGAATGAGGCGATCCGCGTGTTCCTGCGGTCCCGGCACGGGCGGTCGCTGTCGTCGGTGGAGCGGGTGGAGTACGAGCGGTTGCGGCACGGGTACACGGAGGCGTGGAAGGCCGAGGTCGGGCGCGCGGCGTGAGCCTCCGCCTCTGAGGTGGCTCGGATTAAGCGGCGCGGCGGATGGTCTGACGTCCGGTAAGGGCGTTGACGTCGGCGACGACGAGGGTCTTGGCCAGGTCCTGGAGCCACCGCTCGCCGCCACCAGTGTGGGTGATTCCGGCGTCGGTCATCTCCGCGAGCAGATCCAGCAGCTGCCACGGGGACATCGCGTTGATGTACTGGCAGATGAGCCCGCCGAGCCGTCCGGTCGTGATGTGCGAGTCGTAGGACCGCAGCGCGCCGAAGGCCGGACGGATGGCGTTGATCAGGTCCTCGCTGTATCCGTACTCGGTTCCGCTGGTGACCAGTTCCATTCCAAGGCGCAGGATCTCTGCGTGGAGGTCGGCGCCTTTGCGGTAGCGGCGGGTGGTGGCGCCGATGGCGAGGTAGCGGCGCATGTCTCGGGCGAACCTCTGCCCGTCGGTGAGCCCGGCCCGGATGGTCGCGGCGCGGGCTGCCTTGCGCTCCTGGTCGACGAGGTTGTCGAGGGCTTCCTGCGGGGTGTCGGCACCGGTGGGGTAGCTGCCCGTGCGGCTGGCTCCCCACAGGCCGGTCGGGAGGATGTGGAGGGTGATGCCGTCGGCGGTCCAGGAGTTCCAGCTGGACTCGACCAGGGCAAGCGGCTCACCGTTGTAGGTGACGGTCCCCAGGTTGGTCATGGTCTGCGTCATTTCCGTCTCCCCTGCTCGCCGCTTGGTGTACGTACACCGTAACCCGGGGCGTACGTACACCACAACCCCTTTGGGCTAGCTTTTTGTACGTACACCCGGTTAGCATCGACGCATGCCAAACGCCCCGCGCACTCAGCACCGATCCGTCCGGATCTCCGACGAGGACTGGAAGGAGCTGGCCGAGCGTGCACCCGGCGGCGACCGGTCGGCGGCCATCAAGGAACTCGTCGCCTGGTACCTGCGACGCCCCGGCGCGAAGCTGCCTCATCGACCCGAGATGGAGGCCAGCGGAGAAGCGGACCGGTGAACCGTCACGCCCGCTGCCAACACAAGAAGTACCAGCTCAGCTGCGCCGACTACGAGGCTCTACAAGTGCGTGCACAACGGTGCTGCGAAATCTGCGGCACCCCGGGCACCGAGACACCGCACGGATTTCTCGTGATTGACCACGACGCGACAGCCGGCGACTGGGCGGTTCGCGGACTGCTGTGCTCTCGCTGCAACACGATGCTCGACTCGCACGTCCACGTTCTGGAACAGGGGGCCGTGAAGCGCTACCTGTCCGAACCCTGGTACAAGGTAATGCTCTGCGGCCACGGCCCAACCTGGGATCGCATGCCCGAACCTTCCGAGGGGGTCGAGGTTCGGACGCGTCAAGGTAGGGTCTGGCGCCGACAGGGCGAGAGGTGGGTGCGATTCAACGCGCATGATCGCACTCTGGCGAAAACAACTTGGGCGGCCCTGTGGCGACGGCACGGCCCACACCTGCAGCTCGTTGCCTGACGTCGCGCGCATCACCGGATGGACGCGCGAGCAGCTCAGGCTGCTGAAGAAGGCCGCCAACGGGCCCGTCGCCTGAGCCTCTGCCCCGGTGTCAGTGCCCCCGTTTATGATCCCCGGCTGTGACTATTGAGATCCCTGATCATGTGATGAAGCTGGCGCGCGAGGCCGAGGCGGCGCGGGTGAAAGCCCTGTCCGAGCCGTACTCGCGGGAGGGTTGGGCGCCGTGGCTGGAGGCGGCCGAGGCGTTCCTACGGAGCGCTGGGAACACCGAGCTGGAGATGGCGGCGAAGAAAGCGGCGCGGGAGACGTGAGCTACGGCCGCCCACCGTAGTAGCCGTCGAGCTGGACGTTCAGTTCGGCCAGGTCGGGGTGCATGCCGAGATCACGGTCGAAACCTCCCTGCATGATCGCAGCGAAGTTCCGCATGGGCTTCGTCGCCTTGACCATTTCAGCCGCCATGTCCTCACGCGCGGCGGCAGCACGGTGGGCGGCTGCCTTGAGCCGGTGCGCGCGCTCCCAGAATTCGTACCGGTCCATCTACAGCGCCGAGTTGAACGTCGACACCCGCAGAGAACGGCCCGTGGACGCGGGGAGGATCCGGCCGAGCTGCCGGGCCGCGACAGCGCCACGGACATCGATCTCGGTCAGCGGGACACGCTGGCGGGCTCCGCGAAGGGTCTGTGTCGTCATGGGTTCATGATGCCGGAACGGTGGTCACAGCGCCGGGCGTTCATCGCTGATGCCGAGCTCCCGCTCAAGCCGCCGGATCTTCGGGTAGTCGGGCCGCACGCGACCAACCTCAGGCGGGACGGTGCCCAGCATGCGAGCCCACAGAAGGTGCGGCCATCGCAACCAGAGCGGCGCACCATACCGCGCACCGAAATAGACGCACGCAGCGCAGTAGATCAGCTCGGCGGGCAGGATGAACCAGAGGAACGGCGGCATGCGCCCATGATGCCTGAGCGCCCCGCCCCCGGGCGCTGAACCGGTGACGGGGCGACCTCGCAGCCAGCGAGCAACCCCCACTCTGGCTAGGGGTTGTTGATGCCTCCAGAGTAGAGGCGGGGACGACAACGGCGGTGCGGCGGGTCAGGCGGTGCGGCGAATCTTGGCCAGCGCGTCGCCGAACTGGATCCGAGGCGGCGCGACCATCATGCGCGCGGCGGCCTCCGCTATCGGCCGCACGACCTCAGCCGCCCTCGCGAGTGCGAGGTTCGCCTGCTCGGCCAGCTTGAGCGTGGCCTCGGAGACCTGCACCGGCTGCGGCGGGTAGTGGCGGTCGATCTGCCGGAGCGCACGGTCGGCGTTGGGGTACGGGCGGTACGGCACGGCGTCCTCCTGGGGTGTCCGGCCAGTGTGGCAGGCGGGCGGGGGTGTGCGGGCTCGGATGGTGGTGGATCGCCGTGACCGTAGACTCGAACACATGATCGAACCATCCGCCGAGGAGCGACTCACCGCGCTCCGTCTCCTGCGCCGCGTCCAGGTTGATGACCTCGCCCGCACCGACCGGTGGATCGCCCAAGCCGAACAGCAACTTGCCGACCAGCAGAAACCCAAGCCCCCGCCGGAACCAACGCGCGCCCCGCTGCCCCGGCCGCCTTACGTCACCCAGACCCGCCACGGCCGGCCGCCCATCCTCCACGGGCCCGACTGCTGGGTACGCGACGACGGGATCGGGACGCTCGCCATCGACGCCGACAGCGCGCGGGAGGGGCTCGCCGGCGCGGTCATCGAAGCGTGCGACGTGTGCACGCCGGAGGCTGAGCTCGGGATGCCCTGAACGAGTGAGAGGCGCACCCTGGAGGTATGTACATGCGGCGCAAGTAAGTAGGTGACGGCCGTGGCCTCGGACATCCCCTGGACAGCAGTGGTGGGTGTTGCTGTGGCGGCATCCGCGCTGGCGGCCACCCTGGTCTCGTTTGCGTGGCAGACCATGATCTGGAAGTGGAGCGGATCGAGGCCGAAGGTGTCGGCGTCCCCTGGCGCCGCCTTCGGTGGCGGAGCCCCGCCGCAGATCCTGGTCTTCATCGAGGCCCGCAATAAAGGCCGGGGGGCGTGCCAGATCACGCAAGCCTTCTTCGCTACGCGGACTGGCATGAAGATTGTCGCCCTGCACCCACTGCCCGGGTCTGCCGCGCTCCCGATGACCCTGGAGGGACAGCACGCGGCCAAGTGGATGTTCGATGCGCATGAGGTGCGCGCCACCGCCAGGCAGCAAGGGGTAGACGAGCTCCGTCCGGTTGTGACGAAGGGGTCTGGGGAGTTGTGCTGCGGAGCGTGGAGCGGCCTCGACCAGTTGCTTCACACGAAGAAGTGATTCACAGCCCGATGTCGTCGCTGGCGGCGTCGGTCCATTTGTCGGCTTCGCGAATGTACCCCCAGAACGCTGGCGAGTTCTGAGCGTGACCGGACTGTTCGCGGATCTTCTCCTCGCGCTTCCCTGCCCGCCGTGACGTGGTGATGAATCCGGCGCGCATGCTGTGGCCGGTCAGGCGGACGGCTACGCCTGCGCGTTCGGCGTTGCGGGCGATGATGTCGCGGATGGATTCGGCGGTGAGGTGCCGGTCGGCGATGTTGCCCCAGGTGTCGATGGCGCGGAAGGCGGCTCCGGTGGTGATGCCGCTGGCGGCTTGCCAGGTGGACCAGGCGCGGACGGGGCAGGTGTCGGGGTTTTTGCCGTACATGACGACGACTTCGCGGGCGGGTCTGCCTTTGACGCCGGGGACGCGGACTTTGAGGCCTTCGCTGTGGAGGTTGATGCCGTCGGTGCGGAGGGCGGCGACTTCGGCGGAGCGGCCTGCGATGAAGAACGCCATGAGCCAGAGGGCGCGGTCGCGGATGCCGGTGAGGTTGTCGGGTATGGCGGCGGCCATTTGTCGGAGTTGGTCGGGGGTGGCGGCTTTCGCGGCACCTCGTCCGCGTGCGATGCGGTCTTCGTCGGCCTTCAGTGGCTTGAGGGCTTTGCGTGCGGCGACGGTGGCTTCCTTGGGGACTTCGACTCCGAGTCCGCGCGCGGTGACGGTGACTCCGGTGATCCTGCGGTCGATGCTGCTGGGTGCGGCGAGTTCGACGGTGTCGAGCCAGACGACGAATCCGACGAGCGTGCCTTTGGTGACGGCGGTCAACGGCAGTTCGTGGGCGGTGCGTTCGGCGAGCCAGGCGTGGAACTTCTTCCAGAGGTTCCAGTCGTTCTCGTATCCGCGTCTGGTGTTGTTGGGGATGATCCTGTCGAGATGTTCGTCAGCAGCCTTCTCGATGGCGGCGAGGACGGCGAGCGTCGCAGCGTCGTAGACGGCGGGGGTCGCGTCCGGCTGGCGCGGGACGAGGCTGGTCACGCTTCCGCCTTTGCAGTGGCCCGCAGGCAGGCGCGGCAGGTGACGGCGATGTCGTCCGTCCCGGACAACGGCCGGTCGACGGCACGTCCGCGCATGTCCTCCAAGAGGATGCGCTTGCCGCAGGCCGTGGCCATCATCGGCTGCGCGTGCGGGATGGGTACATCGTGAACGCGGGTGCCGCCCTTGAGGCGGACGCGCCGGGTCTCCTCAGTCTTGAACATCACCGACTCACCTGCCATACGACTTCGGTGATGCCGCCATGCCCGACTGCCACCTTGACGACCCCGGGGTTGACCCACATGACCGTCTTCATAGGCATGTCAAACATCTTCAGCTTGAAGCCCGCTTCCTCGGCGGCCGTCTCCAACTCCTCGGCGGGACGGTAGTCACCCGCGATGGTGCGGGAGTAGCTTCCCCACGATGGATTGTCAGGTCGCCAGTCCTCCGGGCGGTCGCTCAGCTTCCGTTCGATCACTTCCGCGAGTGCAACGCGGAAGGCTTCGATCTGCTCGGGCGTCTTTGGGATCCGACCGACGGTAGTGGCGGCGTTCGCGAAGTCCGTCTGTTCCGGGGAGCCGATTCCATGGACGGGCTCTTGCTCAAGTTGCTGAGCCCACCAGTCGGCGGCGGCAATGGCTTCGGTTCGGGGCGTGGTTGGCTCGACAGCAGGGCTTTGAGGCATGGCTAATTGTACCGTTTTTTCGCCCGTGATATGGCATGTTATCGAGAGTGGATGGCTTCGAACGCCCGTCCAGCCGTCCCCTGTTGACGTCCTCCCCGCGTGTCGCGAGGCGGCAACACGGCCAGGCGTTCTTCCCGGCCGAAGCTATGGGCGTCACCACATCACGCCTCGGGGGTTCGAATGCGCACTCGCCTGATCGCTGCACTACTACTGACCGCCTGCCTGCCGCTCTCCGCCTGCGGCAGTGACGGCAAGGCGGCCCGCTCCGCCTCCAGCAGCCCGACCGTCGACTCGTCGCCAACCGCCGGCGCCAGCGACACCAGCCAGGACCACAAGTTGGGCACCTCGGCCGAGACCATCGGGGCACCGAACCCGATCGAAGGACCCGGCGGCGGCGTCCTCGAAATCACACCGACGTCGATCGTGTACGTCACCGCCGGCACCGGGGAGAAGCCCGCCAACGGCATCTTTGCCGTCGTGGCGTACAAGGCGAAGTCGACCAAGCCGGTGGCCGCCGCGGAGACCGCACCTATCGACGGCGGCGGGTGGAAGTGGCTGGCCCCGGACGGGCAAGCCATCGACACCCTCAGCGGGAACGTCACGAACGTCACCCCGGACGGGTTCCTGGGCGGAGGGGCGATCCAGCCTGGCACCTACGAGTGGGGGTCGGCAGCGTTCGACCTGACCACCGCCCAGCGAGGCGGGACCCTCATCTATGTCGACGGCGCCGGCACCGCGTACAGGTGGACGATGCCCCCAAGCGACGCTGGCCCCGAGGTGGCCAAGCTGAAGAAGGCGCTCGCGCGGTAGCCCGCAGGCGCACAAGGGAACGTTATGCCGCCGGGCAGCGAAAAGCCCCCGCCGCCTGCCGAAGCAGGGGCGGGGCTAGGTGAGGTTCACGGGGTCTCGACGACGCCGTCGGCTTCGATGACGGCCTGCAGGTCGAGGCCCTCAGGTGATGGCGGTTCGGGTTGGGGTTCGACCCACCCCATGTCGACCTGAGTGTCGGTATCAGCGGCACCCGGATCAGGTCGGGGCGGCAGCTGGCGTGGGGGACGGTCGGACATCACAGCCTCCTGTACGCGGCGGTCATCGACAGCAGCCCCGTACCGAGCAGCCCACCACTGGGCGCGGTCGGCTGCGGCGCCCCGTCCCGGCGGCACACCAGGGCGTCCGGGTCCGATGCTGGGGCCTGGAGGCTGTACCCGTCCGGGCACGTCTGACCGCTGCGGCCGTCCGCGCCGTCGGAACCGTCCTTGCCGTCGGCGCCGGGCGGTCCTTGCTCGCCCTGCGCACCGGCCGGGCCGGGTGCGCCCTGGGGTCCGGTGGCACCCGACTGCCCGTCCGTACCCGACACCCCATTCGCTCCGGGCGTGCCGGATGAGCCGGGGCTCCCGGTGGCACCGTTCTGGCCGGACTTCCCGTCCTTCCCGGGTGGGCCGGGCGGCCCGGGTATCGGTACGGGCACCTCGGCGCGCGCCGGCAGGTTGGATACGGCCCGCGCCGGGTCGGGCGCGGCTGGTGTCTGCCCGTTGGCCTGGAGCTGGGATCGGAGCTGGCGGACGTCCCCGGCGAGGGTGGACACGGCGTTGCCGCGGAGGTTCGCTTCGGCGGCGAGCTGGTCGCCGCGGGTGGCTTCGGTGTCGACGCGCTGCCAGGTCAGGATGACCGCTGCGGCGAGGGCGAGGAGTGCGGTGGCGATCCACAGGAGGTGGCGGCGTCGGGCGAAGAGGCGCTCGGTGCGCGTCATGGGGTGCCTCCGAGCTGGACGACGATCCGTTGTAGACGGACGATCTCCGACTCTGCTGCTTTCGCTCGCGTCTCCGCCGCCGTCTGGCTGGCTTCGGCCTTCTCTAGGCGCGCTTCAAGACGGCCCGTCAGAGTGTCGTATCCGCCGATGACTCCGCCCTCCCGTTGGGTCCGTCCTGCTATCCGGTGGCCGTAGACGGCGCCTCCTCCGGCCAGCAGCGAGCCGATGAGTGCGGCTATCGCCGTGACCGTGGCGGCGTCCATGGGCCCTCCCGGTCGCGCAGGTTGGGCAGGGTCAGATGCCCTTGGCGAGGGACGCCGAGTTGGTGACGTCCCGCCAGCGGGCGATGAGGCCCTTGACGAGGGACGCCGCCGCGGCGATTCCGGCGACGCCTGCCGCCTGCCACATCGAGATGTCGAACGGCTGGGTGACGACGACGCCGCCGATGAACGCCTGGAGGAACGTGGCGGTGACCCGCTCGGCGAGGTCGCGGGCGTAGGTGCCGGCGCTGCGCACGATCGTGCCCGAGTCGGGGAGGGAGATGGCATCAGACATGAGGGGATCCGTTTCTGGTGGTCAGCTGGTGGTGAGGTGGACGTCGATGCCCTGGATGGCGGTCTCGATGCGCTCGATCAGCGCGTCGACGTCGACGGACCCGTTGTGTGCGGCGAGGGCTGCGGCGAGCTGGGTGATCGCGACGCCCTGCGCCTGGACGGTGGCGCGCAAGGCGCGAGCCTGGTTCGCCGCATCCCGCAGCACGGACTCGGCAGCCCACGTCGGGTTCGTGGCGGTCGCAGTGCCGTCGGGCGGGGTCATCACGTCGGTGCGCCACACGGCGTCGTAGATCTGGCGGGGGGTCATGCCGGCCATGGGGTCGTCCTCCTCGGGCGGGGTGGTCGAGCCGGGGTTCCAGCTCGCGGGGTGGGCCAGTCGGGCGGCGACGTCGGCCCGGAACTGGGTCATGGAGTAGATGGGGTCCGGCTTCCAGTCGGACCATTCCTTGTGGCCGATCGTGGATTTCGCCGACCAGGCGTGGTGGCGGCAGATCGCGGCAGCCCATCGGACCGCGGCGTCGTACTGCACCGCCGGGTACGCGTCGGCCTTGGTGCCGAGGTTGGAGACCTCCAGGCCGTAGAAGCTGGCGTTGCCGTCGGCGGCGCCGGATGATCCGTCGTGGAAGTGCGTAGCGGGCGGAACGCCGTCGTAGGACTCGTTGATGACCGCGGACAGCACGGCCGGGGAGCCGCCGCCGGCGTGGTTCGCGCGCCCGTTTCCGGTCATCGTGACCGTGCCGCTCTTGGCGAGATAGCTGTGGGCGCACGGGCCAGGCAGGTCGGAGCGCCCGTTATAGACGACGTCCCCGTCGCCGGGCCCTGAGCCTCCCGTGTGGTGGATGACCGCGCCGTGGATGTCGCCCCACGCCCCGTGGCCAGCACGGTTGTGGGTGCGCCACCCCGCGTGTTCTACGACGTGCAGGCCCTCGGCGCGGAGAGCGGCGACGAACTCGTCCGCCGTCATGGGTGTGGCCACGATGCCTCCAGTCATGAAGAAAGCCCCGGTCAAGGGGCGGGTGGTGGGGTGCAGATTGGGTCAGGTGGTCTGGATGAAAGACTTCGTCAGGCGGATGTTGCGGCCCGCGATGAGGCCGACGGTGCTGGATCCGGGGCCGTTGCTGGACCAGGCGCGGACAGTGATGAGTCCGGCGGTGGAGATGGAGCATTCGCCTTGGCCGAAGCCGTCGCCGACGCTTCCGAAAATCAGCTCGGGCGGCCGCCAGGCAGCAAGCAGGGTCGCGATGTCGGTGTCGGCGATGTTGCCCTGGTCGTCGGAGTTGATCGCCGCCCCGGTGCGGGCGACCGTCAGGTTCACCAGCACGGAGCGGCCGTCCTTGTAGGCGGAGAAGCTGATGAGGGAGAACCCCGAGGCGGCCGTGGCGCCGCTGGTCGAGGTGACGAGGTCGGGGACCTGGGACACCCAGGCGCTGCCGTCGTAGCAGTCGAGGCGTTTCTCGGCGGTCAGCCAGGTCGTCATCCCCGCGACGGGTGCGGTGGCCCCGGTGAGGGCGGCGGAGCGGGCGGATGCGGACGCGAACCGCATGACGGTGCGTGGGGTGAGCCCGGACAGTCCTGCGAGGGCTGCGGCGAGGGCGGAGGCGTCGGGGGCGTCGGTCAGGGCGGTTACAGCGATGCCCTGGCCGTAGGGGTCGGTAGGCATTCGGCCTCCAGGAGTGGGTCAGGACATGCGGTGGAGTTTGAGCCAGGACGCGGCGCGCACGGTGACGGTGCCGCTGCCGGTGACGTTGCGGGCCCACTGCACGGACAGGCTGCCTGCCGTCCCGCCGGTGATGAGCAGCCCCTTGAGGGGGAAGCCGAGGCGGGACTGTGACGTGCCGTAGGGGATGAAGTTGCTGATTGCGTCCGGGGATTGGCGGGCGACGAACTCGGCGTCCCCTCCGCCACCGGAGGCAATGGCGGTGTGCGGGCCGGGCCCGCCGAAGTGCACTTCTGCGCTGGCCGGGAAGGCGTAGCCGAGGCGAAAGTCTGAGGTGAAGTCGGCGCCGAGGGTGAAGAGCATGCCGTCGATGGTGTAGACGGCGTTGGCTGCGACGGGGGCGACGAGGTGGGTGTCTGTCGTCAGCGTCAGAGTGTTCGGTACGGCGTCGTCGGCGGTTTTGCGGCGGAACACGAACCCGCCGACACCCGCTGCCGCGGAGGAGGTGCGGCCGACGGCCACCCAGTTCCCGGCTCCGGACTGGGTGAGGTAGATGAGGTCGCCAACAGTGGGCATGGCGTAGGAGTCGAGACACCGGGCGACGATCACCCCGACGTTGACGGTCCCGTCGCCGTTGACGGCGGTGACCACGGCGGTCTGCCAGTCGGAGCCGCGCACGTCCGGGCTGCTGACGCCTGCCTGCACGGCGGACTGCCGCATGGCGTCGGCGAGTTGCTGGGCGACCGCCTGCGACGAGGAGCCGCTCACGTGCCCTCCTTGGCGCTGATCGTCTGCATGGCGAAGGACCCGCCGGCGTCCAGGGGGACAGTGAACGAAGCCACCTGGTGGAGTTCCTTCGACCCGTCCTCGTAGACGACGCGGATCACGTCGCCGGGCTCCAGCGCCGGGTTGGGCAGGGAGCTGATGTCGGCAGTGGAGTTGGGGGCGACCGCGGCGCGCAGTTTCAGGGTGGCGGCGTTGGTGCACATCACCGTCGTGATGAGCGTCGCCGAGGAGTAGAACGTCGGCCGGTGACCGAACGGGCCGGACCAGTACGTGGGCGACCCTGCGTCTGTGTCGACGACCAGGGAGTGCACCGGTGCCACGTTCGCCTCGGTGTTCTCGCCGGATGCGTACACCCCGTTGAACACCCCGTCGGCGGACGTCCCGCGGTTCGCGGAGACGTACACCCCGCCCTCGCCCGCAGCGACCGTCCATACCGGGGTCGCGGTGAGCAGGTCGGGAAGCTCGGCGATGACGAACACTCCGTCGGCGTCCGCGTAGCACTCGGCGCCGATCGCGGCCGCGCACTCGGTGACCGCAGTCCACGGGTCGCCCCGCGTGTCGTAGGTGCGGGCCCCGATCGCCGCGTCGGTGGCCCGGTTGACGACCGCGGCGTCCGGGATGGACCGCACGATCAGCGCCGTGATGGCGGTGACCGCGGTGCCCGACGCCCGGTACGGGGCGGTGAATTTGTCGTCGGCGATCACCTGTTCCAGGCTTTTGCCGCTGATCGTGACCGGCCCGTCATCGACGTCCCCGGACACCTCATCCACCCGGAACACCCCGAGAGACGCCATCTCCTGCGTGCCGTCGGAGTAGGCGATGCCCCGGCTGATCCGCAACTGCGCCCCGTAGACGGCGAGTTTGTCGGTGGGGGTGCGCGGGATCAGGGAGGTGTCGGCGGAGGTGACGGAGCAGGTGCGGCGCACCGTGCTGCCCCGGTCGACGGGGACGCTGCCGCCGGTGATGGGGAGCGTCTCGACAACCCCGTCCGTGCGGAACAACTGGACCAGGGTGATCGGATCGTGGCCCTCGGCGAGGGTGGCGAGGAACCGGTCGGAGACCGCATACAAGGTCAGCCTCCGATCGGCCGGTTGAAGAAAACGTCTTCCCACGTGGCGTACCGGTCGCGCACGTCCTGCCAGGTTTCGTTCTCGGTGAGGACGTCCTGCCAGGTCCGGCCGGCGGACCCGGCGATCCCGACGGCGGCAGGCATGTCCGCCTCTTTGAGCGGGAGCGTCCAGGTGCGCCACGGGTCCTGTGCGACGCCCCCGCCACGGGTTTCGGTGGCCTGGCCGACGTTGGCGTACATGTCGGCGACGCCCATGCCGGGGGCTGCCTGCCAGAGCAGGACGTTCCCGGAATCGAGGATCCAGTGGAGGGCGGCGCGGTCGTCGTCGGACTGGGTGTAGACAGCGAGGTCGCCCTCCAGTCCGCCGCGCACATCGGACAGGATCACGGAGTTGCGGCGGCCGCGGACCCGGAACTCCGACTGGGAGATGGGCCGCTGCCAGTCCGGGCCCTTCGCCACCATGAGTTTGATGTTCCGTTGTGGGTTGCCGGGGTCTTTCAGCCATGCGTACTGCACATCGCCGGGGTCGAGGGTGACGCTGTCGGTGCGACGGGTTTCGGCGACCGCCCCGAGGTCGTCGCGGGTCTCGGCGACGTAGTACACCTCCACCCCGAGCGGCGCCTCGTAGTCCTCGATGACGAGGGTGTCCGAGGTGATGACCTGGTTTTCGATGAGGCCGTCCGCGCCGCGGACCGGGGTGCGTGAGCCGTCCAGCAGGACCCGCCACACGCTGATCGTGTAGTCGGTGAACAGGTCCCGGAACGTGATCGTGATGCGGGCGTTGGTGTCGTCGACGTCGGTCTCGGTCTGCGGCTGGTCCTGCCACAGGCTGATCTGGTCGATGCGGTACACCGAGTTGATGGCGGTCGCGGTGAGCGTGTATTCGACGGCCGCCTGGGTGGCCGTGGCCGGGGCGGTGAAGCTGTTGCCGAGCTGCCACCAGTTGGGTGTGGGGGCGGTGGCTGCTGTCGACGAGGTGGCGCCGAGGTCGGTGTTCGCGGCGTTGTACCAGCGCACCGAGCGGGTCAGTGTCCAGCCGCCCGCCGTGGTCTGCCCGATCGTCTCGACCCGGAATGTCTGCCCGCCGGACCCGGCGGGCAGCGGGAATTTCGCCGATCGGATCACCGAGGTGGTGGCGGTCGCCGAGGTGATGGTCCCCGAGTAGGAACCGTCCCAGGCCTGCAAGCCCCACGGGGTGGAGCGGGTGACCGCAGCCACCCCGGAGGCCGTCACCCAGCCTGCGATGCCCTGCTCGAAGGAGGAGTCCGCATACGGCAGGACGCTGCCGTCGTGGAACACGGGTACGGGAAGGATGACCGCCCCGTCGACCCGCAGGACCTGCGCTGCTGTGCCGCCGGTGATGCCCGCCGCGAGCATGCACGACGCCGTGCCCGCCGGGGCTTTCGCGGAGACTTTCTGCCGGTAGTAGCCGGTGCCCGGTGCGGTGAGGATGCTGCGGGTGGCCTGCAGTTGGGTGCCCGCCGCATTGTGGAACCGGAGCTCGACCCACGTTGTGGACCCGGAGGTCGGCGGGTTGAGGTAGCAGTACCCCTGATACTCCACGCCCGGGGTAGCGGCCGGCCAGTCGGTGGTGCGTGTCCAGGCGTCGCCGTTGGCGGTGACCGACATGGCAAGGGTCTGCCCGCCGCCCAGGTAGTAGTCGACGGCCCACTGCACGGGTGGGACGGTGCGGGTGATGGTGCAGTTGTTTTCGTTCAGCCAGTCGGTGAGGTCCCGTTCCATCGTCTCGGTGTTGAAGGCGAGGAGGTTGCCGACCGTCCTGATCGGGAGGCCCAGGTAGACGTTCTCGAAGTAGTTGATCACCCCAGGCCCGGCGGGGGTTATGGACGAGACGATGACCTGCGCGTAGGCGGCGTTGGCCGGGGCCTCGGCTGCGACCGCGATCCGGTGCCAGGTGGCGCTCGCCGATGCGGTCGTCACCGACCAGACGATGCTGATCTCCGCATTCGCTGCGGTCAGCCACCGTATCCCGATGCGCTCCGGAACCGTCGCCCCGGACGCGTCAGCGAACGCCTCGTACTCCGTCCACGGCAGGACGGGGTACGAGGCGACCGTGCGGGCCTGCATTTCTCCCGACGCGATGCTGGTGAGTTTGAGGCAGCCGTCACCGTTACGCCCGCCCGTACCCAGCGACAGCGTCGTGTTGAGTTTCGCTGTCCAGCCGCTGGTGTTCGGGTCGACGCGCTCCGTCGTACTGCTCAGGAAATTGCCCGGGATCGGCATCGGTCACCCCGTCCTTCCGGCGCGCAGAACCGTCGTCAGGCCAGCCATCTGCTGGTGAACTTCGCCGCGCACCCGGCCGAGGAACTCCCCGGAGTCGAGGACCAGGGCGCCCTCGAAGGTGCCGCCGGCGGGAGCCGAGGCCTGCTGTGTCAGGGCGTTGGCCTGCTGGCTGGTGAACACGGGCTCGGGCCGCCCGGTGCCGTTGTAGGCAAGGTTCATTCCCGGCTGGAGGTAGCCGCCGGAGTCGAATTTGCCGGGCATGAACCCGTAGTGGCTGGTGAACATGGGGTCGTTCCAGCCGCGGGCGCTCGCACCCATGTGGACGCCTGCGCCACCGGACGATTCGACGTTGGTTTTGCCGAGGGTGCCCGCGGTGTGGCCCACCCCGGCGTTGGTGATCCCGATGCGGAAGGGGCTGTTGCCGTTGAGGACCCACCCGGGCGGGGCCGTCTTCCCGGAGAACGCCCCGGTCGCCCACCGGCGGTGCGGTTTCTGGCCCCGGATGACGGATTCGATCGCGGATTGCAGCCCCGAGCAGTCCCAGCTGGGGTTCCCGTTTCCGCCCCACTGATAGGGCTTGCCCGCCTGCGTCTTCACCCAGTTCAGGGCGGTTTGGATCTTCGGGCCGCCGATGCCGCCCGCGCCCTTCGTGTCGGCGTCCTTCGAGTAGCCGAACAGGGCGTCGATCATGTGGTCGGGGACCTTGCGGAGCATCTGCCCGAACCCCGTGTCCATGCCCGGGAAACCCGCGAGCAGCGGGCTCACAGCAGCCTTGACCCCTGCGCGCGCGGACCCTTCCAGGGTGTCGGTCAGCCAGGACGCACCGTCCTTGATGCCGTTCCAGGCAGCCGACCCGGCGCCGGCCACCGCGGAGGCGCCCTTGCCGATCCACCCGAAGATCCCGCCGTCCTTGTAGGCGAGGCTGCGGTCGGTGGGGGTGTTCGGGTTCCCGCCCAGCACCGGGGCCAGGGCAGCACGAACTCCGCTGGCGCCCGACGACTTGGCGAGCCCGTTGAAGTAGGAGACGAAGCCGGAGCCCACGCCGCGGGTGAACTCGGGGCGCATGATGGCCTCGCCGCCGGACAGGTCGAGGCCGCCGCCCGTCGGGGACGTGAACCGGTGGACGTCCCTACCCGGGGTGTAGCCGGGGAGGACACCGCCCTGGGCAAAGCCTTTCGCGGCCGGGAGCTGGGGTGCCCCGAACGCTTTGGCCACGTTGTTCCAGGTGGGCCTGAGGCCCTTGCTGTAGACGGTGTTGACGATGAACGCGACGGGCTTTTTGGCGATTCCTTCCAGTTTGTCCCACTGGGTTTTGATGGCGCCGACGACCGTTTTGAAGGCGTCGCCGACGAGCCCGACCCCAGATTTGATGAGGGCGAACTGCGGTTTCAAGACGTTGGCCCAGAGCCATTTGGCCCGGTCGCCGATCCACCCGAAGACGGGGCTGATGACGTTCTTCCACAGCGCCTTTGCCTGGTCGCCGACCTGAACCATGCCCTGCTTGAAGAGTGCGAATGCGGGCTTGACCGCGTTATTCCACAGCCACTTTGCCTTGTCCCCGATCCATCCGAAGATCGGCGACAGGTAGTTCTTCCACAGCCACATCGCACCGGCGGCGATCGCGTTGAACGTGGGCTTGAAAGCGGTGTTCCACAGCCACTGCGCGTGGGCCCCAAGGAGCTTGACCGCAAGGATGATCGGCAGGATCGCGATCACGACGAGTGCCGTAAACAGCAGCCTGGCCGCCTCGGAGATGAACGAGAACACCGGCTTGAGGACCGTCTGCCAGAGCCAGGTAGCCCAGCGGCCGATCGTTTGAAGCGCACCCCAGATCGCGTCGAACGTGGGCTTGAGGACCGTGTTCCACGCGAAGAGCACGGCCGTCTGGATTGCCGCCCAGACGGTGTTGACCAGGTCGCGGAACCAGCCGAAGTTCTTGTAGGCGTAGATCACTGCGGCGACGAGCGCGACGATCGCGAGGACGATCAGGGTGATCGGGTTGGCGTCCGCCACCAGGTTGAACGCGACCATGGCGAGGGTCCACAGCTTCGTCGCGACGAAAGCCAGGTACAGCAGCTGGAGGAGCCACGGCAGATCCCGGGCAATCGACCCGACGGCCCGCGCCACCGCACCCAGACTCTGCAGCACCGGACCCGACAGCGGGGACAGTGCCCTTGAGACGTCGAAGAGCCCACCGCCGATGTCGCCCATGGCCCGTGCGACCACAGGTCCCTGCTGGGCGGCGTAGGCGAGGAACCGTTCGAACTTCGGGGAGCCCTTGAGGCTGGTGCCCCAGGTCGCGAACCGGCCGGTGATCCGCTGCATGGTCGCGGAGATCGAATTCATGTGGGGCAGGAAGGCCTGGATCACACCGGCCATGCCTTTGAAGATGCGTCCGAAGGAGACGCCCAACCCGACGATCGCAGGCCCGACAGAGCCCGCCAGATCCTTTTTGAAGCCCTTCCACCACGGGGACTTGAACCCGGCAGACGCCCGGTCCTGCAGCGTGCCGATCGCTTTCGCCGCGGCGAGTACGAACGGGGTCAGCCCCGGCAGCGCGTTCTTCAGGCCAACCAGGGCCCGGGTGAAGAGTGGCATCACCGCAGGCTGCAGCGCCTTCGACCAGTCGGAGAATGCCGTCTTCAGCGACAGGAACGCGTTGAACGTCCCCCGCGCGGCCGGGGTGAGTTTCGCCAGCTCAGCCTGATATTTGGCCTGCGCGACGGCAGCCTGATCGACGCCCCCGGCCGCAGACTGCGACGCGGAGGCTATCTGACGCTGAGCACTGGACACCGCATCAGCGGCGGACTGCTGGGCGACCGCGACGTTCGCCGTCGCCTCAGACACCCGCTGCTGGGCGTCCGCGATCTGCCGGGCCGACTGCACCTGCGTCTGGGCAGCCGACGTCTGCGCGTCGCCGACGGCCTGAGTCTTGTCAGCGACGTTCTGCTGGGCTTTCGCGAGCTGGTCCTGGGCCTGCTTGTAGGTGTCGGTGCCCTTGACGCCGGTCTTGGCGGCTTCGGCCTGCTGGTCCTTCAGCCGTTTCGTGTCGGTGGTCTGCTCGCGCAGCCGCTGCAACGCCTGGTCGTAGGCGAGCTGCGCCTGCTGGCGTTCCAGAACAGTCGCCTTCGAGCCCGCCGCATTGACCTGCGCCAGCCGCTGCTGGGCCTCCTGAACACCGAGCGCCGCATCCCGCTGAGACAGCTGTGCGTCGACGTACCGGTTCGCGAGGTCCTCGAGCTCCTGCCCGGCCTGCTTGCGGGCCGCGGTCAGGTCGAGCTGCGCCTGCTTGGCGTCCTTCTGCGACTGGACGAGAGCCTTCTCCGCGTCCTGAACCTGCCGGGCTGCCTGCGCGTTGCGCTGGGCCGCCTGCACGATCGCATCCGCAGCCGCCGTCTTGGCCTGCTGAACCTGCTGCTGGGCCTGGGCGATCTGCCGGGCGCCGTTGCGCTCCGCCGACGCCAAAGCCTGCTGCGCCCCGGCCAGTTGCAGCGCTTTCGCCGCACCCTGGCCGGCCGCCTGGCCGCCCTTGATGGACGCCGTGGTCGCCGCGTCCTGCGCGGTCTTCTGCGCCTGCAAGGTGCTGGCGATGCCCTTGAACGCGGGAATCGCCACCGCCGCGAGGGCGCCCACACCGGCGCCCGCGGCGACACCGGCGGCCGCGATCGATCCGATCCCCGCCGCGAGGATGGGGATGGCAGGGATCGCGGCGAGACCTGCGATGGCCACGGACAGCTGGAAGACCGCCGCCATCGCCTGAGCGGCGCTGACGTTGATGTTGACGCGCTTGGCGTCCAGGGCGCTGGCCAGTGCGCCCACCGCGAGGAGCTGCGAGGAGGCAGCTCCTGCGTCGACCCGTACCGCGATATCCGCGTTGCTCGCGGACAGCCGTGCGAGGCGGACCTGGATCTCCTCGATGCGCGCCAGGGCGGCGCCCGCATCCATGTCGATGCCGATCCGGACATCCCGCAGGGCCGTCAGCTGGCTGCGCAGGGAGGCGATCTCTGCCTGGGCGGGTGTGGTGTCGGCGTCGATGTTGATGTTCGGGAGGGACGCCTCGGCCTCGGCGACCGCGGCCCGCAGTCTCTGTCCGAGGGTGCCGTCCGTCTCCAGGCGGATGTGCCCGGGGTTCGCGGAGACCCGGTCGATTTCCTCGCGCACCGCCTGGAGCTGGGCTATCGCCGCGGCTGTGTCGGCGCGGACGGCGACGTTGGGGTGCGACGCTCCGAGGCGGCGGAGCTGCTCCTCGATGTCGGAGATCTCGGTCCGCGCTTCGGCGGCGTCGATTTCGATACCGATGCGTTTGCCCGCAAGGGTTTCCATGCGGGCCCGCAGCGCCTGCAGGTCCGAATCCGCCTCGGAGGTGTCCGCCCCAATGTTGATCTTCGGGAGGGACTTGAAGGCCGCCTCCAGGCGGGCCTTCATCGCGCGGGCGAAAGCACCGCCCGTGTCGTCTCCCTGCCGGGTAGCTGCCGGGCGCGCCGCCCGCGCCCCGTCGTTGATGCCGTCACGGACAGCGCTGCCGACCTTCGCGGCGATACGCTTGCCGATGATCTCGCCGACCTCGTCGCCGACCTGCGTTGCAGGCGGCACCAAAGCCGCCTGCAACCGGGCCAGAATCCCCTGGGTGTTGGGGATGACATCGACCTCAACGGAGCCAACACTGATCGCCACGAGAGGGTCTCCTCTCGCACGTCAGGCAGCGCCGCCGTTGATCAACTGGAAGAGCCGGGTTGCATTCGGTTCAGACAGGGCGCGCTTGGGTTTGCGAGGGGCCGCGCCCGGACGGCGGATTGGCTCCGGAGCGGGCGGGCGGTCCGATTTCTTCTCGACGTTCGCGCAGACCGTCACATAGACGAGCTGCGCGACCCGGTCGGCGATCAGGGCCATGAGCTGCTCGGACTGCGACCAGCGGCCCTTCTCCGGCTCACCCGACTCGGCCTGCGCCGCGATCTCCTCATCCGGCATCGCATTACGCAGGGCAGTCATCGTGTGCGACTCCGGCGGAAGGTGATGCAGGAGCACCCCCAGACGCCGGGGCGTCATCTCCCCGCGCCAGTACGCGCCGATCTGATCGGCGTCGCGCGGGTAGCGGGCGGCCAGGTCGGCCTCTACCGCCGTCGCGTGCGCCTCGACGACCCCTGCGGCCCACGAGGCTTTCCCCGCGACTCCCCGGAGATCTCCTGGGCGTCAGCGACGAACTGAACGAACTCCTCCTGGGTGGGATCGAGTTCCTCGTACAGCTCGTAGTCGTCCTCGTGCAGCACCGACGTCATGAACCCGTCCAGGTCGCCGACGCGGAGCTTGCGCTGCGCGGAGGACCGCCAGGCGCCGGCAGGCACCACGCGCACGGGCTCCCCGCAGAGGCTCACGCTGATATGCCGTCCCGTCGCCTCCAGCTCCTGGGCCTCGGCGTCGGAAAGCGGCTCGACCTCGTCGTCCGTGAAGTCCTCCACCGGGGCGGGCTTCACCGAAGCACGGGCAGTGCGGGCGGTTCGGGTTCGGGCGGTGGCAGTTCGGGCGTTCGCAGCCATGGGCGCGGGCCTCCTCAATCAGGGCGCGGGCAAAGGGAAAAATTGCAGGATGGGCGGGCCGGGCCCGCGCCAGCAGAAAGCCCGCCCATCCAGTTCGGGGGCGGGTCAGGAACCGGTGTACTCGGCGGTCTCCGGTACCCGGTCCGCGTGGTAGACGGTGTTGCCTGCCTCGTCCGGGTAGCAGGTGATGGTCCACTCGAAGCCGGCCATTTCGTCCTGCTTGTGCGTGACGTCGGACCGGTCCGACACCTCCGCCTCCGGGCAGAAGAATCCGCGCAGCAGCTCACCGTCCTCGACGATGAACCAGAACGCACGCCGGTCCGGCTGCGGCGACGCCGTCTCAGCGAACGCGGTCAGCCCGCCGACACTCGGGGCCAGGTCGGCGACCGGGATGCGGTACTGGAGCGACTGGACGGTGGTGCGGCCCGTCTCCCACGCGGTGATCTTGAACGTGCGCAGGGACTTCGTGATCGTGGTACGGACAGGAGACGTGAACCCCCACGGGGTGTACGTCTGGGAGTCCTCGTCGAAACCCTGCACCAGGCCGTCGTCGCTGATCGCGCCGATCGGCGACCACAGGACCCCCGGCTGAACCGCCGGATCGCCCGGGGACGCCGTACCGAGGTCGGCGCACCAGCCGCCGCCGTTGGCACCGACCTCCATCAGATCTGCAGCACGCGTGATGTTGACCATGAAAGGTCTCCCAACAGGAAAGACCCCGCATGGCGGGGTCAGGAATAGGGTCCGGCGCGGGCCCAACCGGTCAGGAAACCGGGTGACAGTAGATCTCGTAGGTGGCCCCGACACGTCGGAGCCCTAGATTTTCGTAGGGGCGGATGGCGGGCGGTGGTGAGGATCTGATGAGCCCGTACACGGCACGGCTGGTCGAGGATCCGCGCAGCTCGGTGAGGAGCCAGCCCCGGATCAGAGAGGCCATCGCAATGGCTTCGCCGCGCGTCGCCGCGTACACGTCGATGTCGATCAGGGCGCGGTCCAGGCGGTACCCGTCGTCGCCGCCGGCGGGGAGCCGCTGCAGTTGCACGGTCGGCAGTTCGTTGAGGAGGTTGTTGTCGACCTCGTCGCGGACCACCGCGTCGCCGCCGAATTTCGCCTGCAGCCAGCCGATGAGGTCCAGCTCCACGTCTACCGACCCGACGGCGGCCATCAGGCCCCTCCACCCGCAGCGGCAGCCCGCAGGAGTACGTGATGCGCGGGGACCTTCTCCGTGCCGTACTCCACCCAGCGGGCGTAGTACGCGGTGTTCGTGACCGTGGCCGTCGCACGGTCTCTGCGGCGCCCCCCGCGGGCCGTGGTCGTCACGATGAACGACCCCTTGTAGTGCCCCGGGTGGGGGTCGGACGCGCCGCCCGCCGGAGAGAGGCCCACTGCGGCCGCCTCGATTCGCTCTGCCCGGGCCAGCATGTCCGCCTGGATCATGCGGGACTTCAGCAGCTGTCCGACGCCCTTCTTGGACATCTTGAACTTCGCGGGCATCATGACCACCTCGACTCACCTGGGGGCGGCATGGACGTCAAAGGCGTCATGGGATCTGTGAACTTCGACGGCGAATGGATCACCATTACGAAGAAGGAAGTCGGCCAGCAGCAGCGGCAGTTCCGCATCCGGGCCGCCGAGGTGACCGGCACCAGGCTCAAGCCTGGCACACGCCTGTTCCACGGCTACATGCAGTTCGTCCTGCCCGGCAGCACACCCGCCACCGAATCGAAGGGCCTGCTGTCCGGCGGCCGGCCGCCACAGTCCGACCCGCACAGCTTGTCCATCCGCCGCAGCGCCAACGACGCCGCGGAGAAACTCGTGGCCGCCGTCGAACAGGCCCGCCCTACCCCGTGACCCGGTCCGCAGCGAACTGCAGCGGACCCCGGAGGCCGGTGAAGGGGCTGCGACCCCAGTCGCCGGGCTCCCCGGTGATCTCACACCGGACCCCACGGATGACCGCGCCGTCCGTGGTTCGCAACGGGTGGCCGGCAAAGGCGTACACGGTCCAGCCGACAATCACCGTGTCCCGGTCCTGCTGCTGCGCGCCGCCCACCGCGGGCGTCTCCGCCCGCGGGGTCACCACACAGCCGTGCAGATCGAACGACTCGTCCACACCGGGAAGCGGCTGACCGCGGGGATCACGGCCCGGCGACGTGCCGGTACGGACGATCCGCACGGTCTCCCCGAACGGGTACGGGGCAGACATCAGATGTACCCCCAGCCCGGCTCGCACTCGAGACCTGGCCCCGGAGTGGCGTCGATCGGCCACGTCGGCGACGGGTCCGCCGTGGCCGGGGTCGGATCCACGGTGAACGCACCACCACGGCCAGCCAGCGCCTTGAGGGCCGCCTTGTCCGCCTTCGTCAGATACAGGCCGCCCGAGCCGGACGGGCGCTGCACGGACATCGGGCCGATCGTCTCGTAGGACACCTGCTGCGGATTCACATACGCGCGGGCCGCAACCGAAAGGACCACCGCGGTCGCCTCGTCCGGCAACGGCTTCACCACCGACAGGCACAGCGAAACAGCCTGCGCGATCAGAAGGTCCGCACGTTCCCCGCTGATCTCTTCGAGACCCAGGTAGAGGCCGAGATCCTCGGCCGTAGGAGCAGTGAACACAGCGCCTCCTACAGGGATTCGACAGCCTCACACCAGGCGGCCAGATCGGATGCCGGGTCCAGCTCGGCGCTGCGGGCCTTCGCCCGCTTGGACGCCAGCCGGTACTCGGCTGGCGTCTTGAGCTTGCGGATGACCGCCTCGTAGCCGTCGAGGTCCTGGCGTTCGATGAAGATCCCGCCCTCGCCGAGGGATTCGCATAGGCCGGGTGTGGGGTGGGCCAGGACCGGGATGCCAGACGCGAGAGCCTCTACACCGGCACGTCCCCACGACTCGTAGAACGACGGCATCAGCAGCAGACGCGTTCGCGCGTACACCGCCTCGCGCATTTCGTGCCCTGACACGTGCTGGACTTCCTCAACGTTCGGGAGATCCGAGTAGTCGGTCTGCTCTCCGTAGGAGCCCTTCACGACCAGGAACTTGGTGTCCGGCATCCGCTTGGCCAGCTTGTGGAACAGCAGGCCGCCCTTGTCGGGGTTGGTGTTGATCAGTGTCACGCGGTCGCCGGGCTTCGTCGCGTACTCCTTGGCGAACACCGGGGGCCGCACAATGATCGACGCCTCGGGCCGCACCGACTTGGGGTGATCCACGAAGTGGAGCTCGGCTTCCTTCGCCATCCACTGTGAGTTGTAGACCGCCAAGGCTGTTCCACCCGACGCCATGTCCCTGAACGTCGGCAGGAACGTGTTGTGGCAGATCGCCACGAACGGCTTCCCATAGCCTCGCGACAGGGCCGCCGTCGGCGGAACGTTCTCCAGGTGTGACACCAGGACGCTTCCGCGGCGCACCGCAGACGCGAAGTCCAGTCTCGACTCCAGCGGCACGACCTTCACGCCGTCCAGCTCATACGGTTCGTGATCCTCGCCGTAGCGGGACAGCCACACCGTGACCTCATGCCCCCGCTCGACCAGAGCCCGGAACATGCTCCAGGCCATCCACTCCGCCCCGGCGTTGTGCCGGGGCGGAGCAGCGTGCAGCCGGGCGACGACCTGCATCGGACGGCCACCGCCCGCTGCCGTCACGAGCTGGAGCCAGCCGTGCCGGTGTACTTCACGAACGCCTGCGCGTCGCCCTGCACGTAGCCGTAGTAGGCCTCCGCGAGAATGAGGACGAGGTTCTCCTGGAACGCCGAGTGGACGCCGCCATCCTCGTCCACATATGTCGCTTCCTTGCTGATACGTACCGTGATGTCCATTCCCACGCCGTAAGCAGCCTGGGACCAGTCACCGCCGATCGCACGCAGCCCGGTGTCCGCCGAAGTCGACTGACGCCGCTGCTTGCCCGACACCGACCGCGAGTACGCCAGCGGCTCACCGATCAGCGTGCCCGCAGACGCCATTTGCGTCCCCGGCACCGTGGTGTCGACCAGGATCGGCCGGCCCGTGGTGTCCGTCGCGAGCAGCAGCCGCGGCTTGAGGCGGTGGTCGGCGACCGTACCGGTGTAGTCCCAGTCATCGTTGATGACCAGGCCCATGCCGTTCACGAAGTCCGCCCAGACGCCGCCATGGGCCTGGTCTGCCGTGCCGAGCGCCACCGAGTTGGTGGTCTCCGCGAGGTAGTCGTCGAACGGCCCGGCCGCACCCTTCATGGTCAGGCCGTGGATCGCCGCGTGGTCGAAAGCCCTCGCGAACGCGGTCGGCAGGTCACGCTGGAGCTGGGTGTACAGCCCGCCAGCGTTGGTCATCGCGACCTCTTCGGCCACAGGGATCAGGACGGCGACCTTCTTCGCCGTCATCTGCTTGATGCTGACGCCGCCGCTCGACAGCGGCTTCCGGCTGGCCTGGCCGACCCAGTCGGCGACCGGCACGTCCATCGGGATCGGGATAGACGTGGTCGCGTCGATCGCCAGCGGCGCCGGACGCGCGAGCGCCATCACCGCCGACTGCTCGACGCTCTTCTCGAAGATGGGACCTGCGAGGGTCCGCGGCAGGAGTGATGCGTTGATATCACTCAGCTTGAGGGGGGCCGTAGCCACCATGAGTCCTTCTTTCGACAGCTACTTCAGCTGCTTATGGAGGAACCCCGCGAACTCTTCAGCGGGGTCGAGGGTCCGTGTCTTGTTGGCGCCGGACGCTTGAGTGCGGTCCGGTGCCGGGCGCCGCGGGCCCTCCTGGGGCTGGGGCTTTGCCCAGTGCGGCTTGCGCTCCAAGAGCGTCTGGAGGTCGGCCTCGATGGCCGCCTCGTCGATGTCGCCGTCAGAGTCGATGTACGAGTCGAGATCCAGCGCGCCGACTGCGTCCTCGGGATCCGCGAACGCGGCACCCGCGAGGGCCTGAACGGTGCTCTTTGCGAGCCGCTGACGCGTCGAAGCGATGCGCTCCTCCGCCGCGGCCAGCTTGTCCGCCAGGCGTTCGGTTTCGGACTTGTCCGCGTCCTTGATCGCCTGGAGTTCCGCCGCAATTGGCTCCAGCTTCTTCAGCCGTTCCCGGAGGTTCCTGGCCTCCGAGTTGGCCTTGGCGATCTTGGCTTCGGCGCGCTTCCGGTCGAACGGCTCCTCAGGCTTCGGCTTCTCCGCCTCCTGGGCGGTGTCAGCCGACTCCTCCGAGTCGCCCTCCGTACCGGTGTCGGCCTCCTCCACCTCGGTGGACTCGTCGACCTCGGCCAGCTCGGTGTTCTCGATCTCTTCAGGCATGACGAAACGGCCCTCCAGGGGCTGTGGAAATGAGAAAGGCCGCCACCAGGGCGACCATGCGATGGGTCAGTCAGTAGGCACGGCCGTCAGCCGTGCTCGGCAATCGCCTGCCGGAACCGGCGCAGCTGATCACCCGGGAACGGAGCCGCGTACTCCCGGTACAGCCGGTCCCACTCCGCGGCATGCGCGGACAACTCGAAGCGCTGGCCACGGAAAACGGGAACGACGCAGCACGAACACGAGTTGTGGTACTTCGCTGTACCGTCCCCGAGGAAGCGATCGTTGGCGTCCTGCCCAGCCGTTCCGGCCGAGGCGTAAACCATGCCGCGAGACGCCATCAGACGGCAGAAGGCGCACGCCCCGAGGGCGGCAGCGCGGGCATAGCCAACAGCCTGCCGGTCCGCGCGGACCGCTTGCCGCACCGTTTCCCGCCCCTGGTCCGCCACCAACTTCTGGGCGACCTCCTCGGCCTTCGCCTGCGCTGCGGCGACCCGCTCGTCCACCGGCCGCAACTGGACCTGGGTGGCGCGCGCCTCGTCACGCGGCCACACGTCCTTCGACGCCCAGCGCAGCGACGCCTCCACCTGCTCAGGCGGGGGCGCATCCGGCAGCGGTACCGTGAACGAACCAGGCACCCCCGCCGCGTCCCGCTGCGCATCGAAGAAGTCCGCCGCCAGGGACGCGGACGTCTCGCCGTACTGGCGGATCAAGGCATCCATTGCCGCAATCCAGGCCGGGATCGTCTGTTGCAGCCTGGATGGGACGATCAGAGCGCGGAGTTTCTGCATGTCCCGCACCAGCAGACGCGTCAGTCCTCGCTGCACGGCACGCTGCCGACGGGGTACTGCGCCGTCATCCGAGACCGTTGCCATCGCCGGTCCCTACGTCGACGGAAGCGGGGGTGGCGGGCTCGCTGCCGAGGGCTTCCAGCCGGTCCATCAGGGCCGAACTCGACGCCCGGCCCGTGGCCCGGACACGATCCGCCCGCACCCGCTGCCGCTGCCCCTCGGTGAGGCCCGCCATCTCCAGGACCACATCCGACTCCGCAGGCAGAATGCCCGCCTGCACCAGCTTCACCGTGGCGTCCGCCTGGGCGGCCACCGTCGGCGTCGCCGGGTTGCGCCACACCGTCTCGATGCGGCGCGCCTTGTCCGGGGGCACACCGTCCCGCACCCAAAGGGCAAGGCGCATGGCCTGCTGCCAGCCCGCCCCGAACCGGCGGATCCGCCGCTCGGAGCGCTTGACCAGCTTGGCCTCGGTCGAGCGGATCGCGTCCGCGCTCGCCGGGTTGTCGGTGGTGTAGCCGAGCATGTGCGGCGGCAGCCCGAACTGGCTCGACATGATCCGCGCGTACAAGTCAACGATCTTCGTCTGGCCGGACGGGTCATGGGCCGGAAATGCGCCCACCTGCGGGACGTTGCCGTCCTCATCCCGTTCCAGGGCCAGCATCCGCCCGATGTACGTCTCCCACGCCGACTTGGCGTTGCCCTCCGCATCCTGGAACGCGGACTCGGAGGCGCCGAGGATGTAGCGCTGCGGGGCGCCGAAAAATTCGGCGGCCACTTCGATACCCATCAGGCGCCGGCAGGCCGCGTCCGTGATGGACATGACGTCCGGAGTAATCTCCGACTTACCGACCCGGTCGCTGGTGCGCTGGCGGTTCGCGAGCCGCACCACCGGGACGACGCCCAGATTGTGAAGGTCCCGGTCGACGATCTCCCAGCCGCCCGACGTGGTCGGGACCGCCGTCACCGTCTGCTCCGGCAAGTACAGGACCAGCATCCGGTCATCCATACCGGACTCGATGAGGTTGTCCGTCTGGCACTCCCGCAGCGCCGCCGTACCCATCCGGGTCCGCGCGTCCCACAGCAGTGTCATGTCCAGCGGCGACTCGACGCTGATCAGTGGCGGGCAGTCATCAGTCCCGCAATCCCCTGAACCGACCGCCAGGTACTCGCGGCCATAGATCAGCGAATCCAGGTGGGCGAGGCTCGACTCGTCCAGCAAGTCGTTCGCATCGGCGATCTCCGCCAGGTCAGACGAATCCGAACCATCAGCCCACCGGAAGGCCTCCAGGTCGAGGCGCTCCTCCAGGGACTCCACACCCACGCGCGGCCAGCCGATGACCGTGTGCAGGCTCCTCAGCTGTGGCGGAATGCTGATGCCCAGGTCGCGGACCAGCTGCTCGCCGTTGAAATATGCGTCCCGCAGCTGCAGCAGCCACCGGTCGCGCACCAGATCCCCGCGCAGAACGTTGATCAAGGCCAGCTCGTCGTCCGACAGATGCAGGAGCGGGAGCTCGGGGATCGAGACGGTCATCGCAGCACCACCACCCGTCCCGATCGTCCGGACTTCTTCTTGCCAAGGCCCTTGGCCATCGCATCCACACGGCACTGCCAGGCGAGGACCGCAGCCACCGCCACGTCGATCTTTTTGGAACTGTCCGGGTGCTCCTTCATGATCTGGATGCCGCTGCGGGACTCACGCCGGCGGGCGTTGAGGATGTGCCGGGTCATCACGCTCGTTCCGTCATGCGTCAGCTCCCCGTCCACCACGCTCGAGCGGAACTTCTCCAGCGCCCTGACGATCTGATGCGCCCTGCCGCCGGTCATCCACCACTCGATCGGATGCTGCAACGAGGACTTCAGCTTCATGCGCTTCCCGTGATCCGCCTCCCACTTCGCCACGTGGGACTCCCAGCGGGCCGGGTCGGCGTACATGCCGACGACCCGGTACTCACGGAACGCGTCCTCGACAGCGGCCAGCACCTCAACCGTGGGCACCTGCCAGTCCCGCCCGAAGGGCCCGTCAGGCTGCTCCCAGCACCCCACCAGGAAGAGGTGGCCATCCGAGACGCGGCAACCCACCAGGGCCGTCGCATCCGTGACCCCGCGGTTCCTGCGGCGCGAACCGTCGAAGCCGAGGACGATCTCCTCGCCGCGGGCCACAACCTTGTCGGCGGCGGCCACGCTCGCCCACTCGGGCTGCGTGATCCACGAGTCGGAGGCGTGCGTGATCTGGTTGAGGAAGTCGGCGCGGGCCGTCTGCGGGTCCGTGCTCGGATCCCAGATCGTCGCCACCAGCGTGTCCAGGTCGACGTGGCCGCCGTTGCGGTCCGCCGAATCCCCGTAAGTGAAGGTCAGACCTGCGATCAGGGACTGCCGGTCCGTCATGTCCGTCTCGGCGGGCGCCTCACGGTGGTCGTAGAAGAGTCCGTCGTCACGGGCGCGACCCTCGCGGATCTTTGCCCAGAACGCTGCGGACTCCTCCGCGACGCTGCCCTCGCCGGGGATGAAGGCGTTCGGGGACTCGATGGTCGTACCGCCGATCTTGGCGGCGTTGATCCGCATCGTCTCCGCCAGCCGGTTCCCCCGGTTCGACCTGACCCACTCCTCAGTCTGGTCCAGCACCGCGAAGACCGGCTTGTTGCCTTTCACCGTCCGCGCCGACGACGTGATCGGCTCGATACGGCCGCGCGGCAGGTTCACGAAAGTGTCCAGCGGCTCCAGGCCCGGGTACTCGTCGATCACCGGCCCCTGAAGCATCTCCAGCAGCGGCGTCCAGGTGTTCTTCGTCTGCGTCTCCGACACCGCCGCGATCTGCACCAGCGGCGTCCGCACCTCCGACCAAGGCTTGCCCACCGGCTGCCCCTCGGCATCCCAACCGTCCGGCACTACAGGGCCAAGGGCCTCGACGATCGCCAGCGCGGCAAGGAACGGGCTCTTCCCCCACCCGCGCGGCCGGCTGATGACACCGCGGCGGAAACGCCGCTTGCCTGTACGCGGATTCAGTTCGTAGTAGCGGAGGACGAAATCCTCCTGCTCCGGATACAGCAGGAAGGGTTCGTACTCACCGCGGTCCGGGGCCGCCAGCATTTCCGAGATCCAGTCGATGACCCCGTAACCCAGCGTCGGAACGGCGCCCGGCTCAGGCGGGATCCATGGCATCAGCCGTCCGTCGCCTTCGGATCCGGCAGCGCGTGCAAGGTGCCGCGGCGCTCCCGGGCCGACCGGCCGCCCTCAGGGCGCCTGCCGTCAGCCTCATCCGCCTGCGCGAACTGCATGCGCAGACGAGCCCGGTCCTCAGGAGTAGCCCCGAACTTCGCGACCCGTAGCCGTAGCTCGCCTGCTGCCGCCCCATCGCCGGACCAGTGCCGGGCATGGACTACAGCCGTGTCGAGGAGGAAATCCCAGTCAGTCGACGAGAAGTGCTCAGCCTGCGGGGATGCCTTCCACATCTCCCACCAGTCCAGCGTGCGCGCCGGCCAAGTGTGCTCGACGAGGTCGCCGTCCTTCATCACCTGGAGGGTCGGCAACTCCGGGGCTTCCGCCTGCTCGAAGCGCAGAACCGTCTGGGCGACCGGGTCCCTATTGCCTCGCGCACGGCGCGATGGGTCTTTCGGTTGAGGGCCTCGGCCTGCCATGGCCAACACCCCCTCACGACAGCTACGTCAGGGCTGGAAGCACTCCGGACAGATCAGCAAGAACACTCGGAGCATCACGCCATACCTGGCCGGTCATCGCGATGTACCGGCGGTCCCCGTACACCTCAAGACCCGTGCCCTCAGGCATTGCCACCCGGCGCCCCTGGGCCAGACCGCCGCGGCCCCAGACGTGCAGGCCGGTTCCGGACTGGCTCAGTTCGATGAAGGTCTCCGGCAGTTGAGCGAGCAATTCGGCTGCCCAGCCGGCCAGCACGCCTTCGTCTGAGATGACGTGGTCCAAGTCGATGCACACGATGTCGTCGGCCACCGTCAGGACGTAGCCAACGCCGCTTCCGATCGTGCTCCGTGAAGCTGTCGCATAGTCAGACCACGAGGACGGATCCGTGACCGAAGCGAACCGGGCGTCGGTGCGAAGGGGGATCTTCCGACCGTCCCAGCGCACCCAGCGGGGCCGTCGGCGCATCTCGGCGGGAATCGGATCTACGGCAGCCCGTTCCCTGCGCCGAGTCCGGTACGCCTTTGCCTCACAGGACCGCGAGCACTGTCGGCGGTCCGACCGGTGCATCGTCGGCAGCGGACCGCCGCAGACCGTGCAGGTGTGAGTCGACATGCCATGAGTCTACCAATCGCGGCGTGTAGGCTACAAGCCTTTGACCTGCATAGATGAGGCAAATGAAGGCTGGTCTTGGAAGCCACGGTCTAGACCACCATGACATCGCCGCAGGTCACAGATCCCCAGACCCGTCGGCGGCCGTCGCGTGT